>JAYNUQ010000022.1:0-30150 GCA_038116375.1 Candidatus Poseidoniales archaeon
TTTTTGCATTGATCGGCATTGTCTTTACGCTTCAATTTCTTCCTTGGAAGGAGCTCTTCGAACAACTTTGCCGTTTGCATCTCCGCCTATTCTTTGTTTTTCCATATGTTGTTTTGCTTTCTGTAATCAAGTGTCTCATTGACATCGTTCACAGTTATTGGTGTGTATTTGCTCCACACTCGACCATTGCGAATCCCGAATACAAGCTCCTCGAGCACCCTATGGAACGAAATTAGGGCGTTGTTCGGAGAATCACTCGTTAGGTTCAACCGTAGAGGTTGACTCCCAACGAACGTGCTACGAATTTTGGGTGTTGTCTTTGGTTTGGCATACATCAACATCGGTATTCAACACTTCACCAACACCGCATGGTTTGAGCCCATCGTCCCAGCGATCCTCGGAGACCCAACGTTTTGGGTTCTCATCACGGGCGTCATGGAAATCGCCATCGGCGTCGGCCTTATTTTGCCGTCGACCCGTCGTCACGCAGCGCTCGGGAGCATGGTGTTCCTCGTCGGTATTTACTGGGCCAACCTGAACATGTGGGTCAACAACATCCCGTTGGACGGCAAGACCTACGCCGATTTCTGGCACGCGCTCCGCCTGCTTGCTCAACTCGGCATGCTGGGGCTTTCCTATGCCATCTGGCGCTGGACTCCGCCGAAGGCTTCTGGTGAAACTGGAACCGATGCTTCAAGTATGGTCGCCCAATGAGGATTGGCATGGGGTGGTTGGCGAACTATCGTTGGCTTTCCTCGCTTGAAACCCAGAATCTACCACCCGTTGATTACGCAAAGCAAGCAGCGACCAAGGCTGAATTGGCGGTGGCCAAAAAACTGCGGAAGTTGAAGGGTGTCCTGGAGGTTCACCATGCTGTTCGCCTCACGAGAATTGAAGGCGGAAAAAGCCGACGGGAAGTCGACATTATTGCCGTCATGGTTGACCGAATTTTGCTCATTGAGGTGAAGAATTTCAAAGGGTCCATCACGATGAACAAGCAAGGTGTGTTGCATCAAAACGGGACATCACGGGGTTGGACGTTCGCTAAGCTCGACGATGCCAGCAAACGCCTCAAAGATACGATGGGCCTAACTGGGATTCAGTTGGGGGCTACGGAAGTTCACTCCGTTCTGCTGTTCATGGGCAGCGGCCAGGTCGATGAATCGGTCAACACCGGCAAGCGTCTTCTGGATGCTCATGTGGCCAAAAACATGAACGAACTCAAGGGCATTCTTGAGCGTCCGTTGGGTGAGGAGGCCACCATGCCCAAGGAACTTCTGAAAGCGGTTCGCACCTTCTTTGGGCGCTGTGGAACGTGGGACGCCGTGATGGTAAATAACGGTGCAGAGGTCGACGGAGATGTACGGTCGACGCCCCCCATTGACCAGTGGCGAACGCAATATCAAAAGCTTCTGTTCAAGAATTTGCGAGGTTGGTGGAGCACCCTGTTGTTCGGACCAAAGTTTGTAGCCGAAACAAAAGGCTGGGGTGGCCAAAAGGCGACGCTCGAAGTTTCACCGGAAGAAACCGTCGCCTTCGTGAAACAGGGAGCAAAGGAGGATTCGTTTCGAGTTGACCACCTGCGCACCCTCTCTTTTGGCTATCGCTCCTTGCCTGACTGGCAGAACATGGTGTTGATGAAAGCGAAACAACCTGCTCAATCAAAGCACGCTTCAGACGCATCGAGCCCATCAACCTCGTCAAAACCCGAACCGCCGTACAAGATCGGTGACGTCGTCAAATCGGCGACGGTTTCGGGCATCCACGATCAACTCGGCATCTTTTTCACCTTGGATGCCAAGAACAGCGGTCTGTATCGCAAAGAGAAGATGGAAGAAATCGAATGGACCATGCGGGAAACCTTCTATCGGGTCGGTGAAGCCATGGATGTTGAAGTGGTGAAGGTCAAACGTAAGGGTAAATCCGGTTGGAACATCGAAGTCAAATCCGTAGACTGATGGCCCTTTCTTTGCTCTTTGCTTATGTAATGTCATGGCATATGACTCACGATGTCCGCCCAAGCCACGCCCTTTGGAAACATCACGTTCCCAGAGAACCTCAGCAAAAAACGCCGGGCTGCCATTCTCCGAGCTCTTTCATGGTGCGAACAACTTGCAAGGGAGACCGGTGCATGGGTGGCGCAACAATCCTCCCACGGTGAGCGGCTGGTACGAACCGTAAACGGTCACGAACTTGCTGTGTTTCCGATGGTGGCTGCCAATCTTGACGCCGGTTGTTCTGTTGGAGCTCGATTTCAAGTGCGGCATTTACCCGTTGAAGTCAACGGCCTCCGCGTGTGTGTGGAACCCCAAAAAGGACCGAGCAGCGTGCTCCACACCGATTTTGTGGCGTGTTTCATTCTGCTCTGTGGGAGCGAAGAGGTGCCCAGGCAGCGTCTTCCCCACACGCTTCAGCGGAGCCTCTTTCCCGAGGAGTTTTGGTCCAAAGGGCGTTCCAGGTTCAATCCGGTTGCCGATCAACGCCGTCGTGATCTTCAAACGGCGTTTCTCACCTGTGTTCGGGTTCCAGAGGATGCCGTCGAGCACGCGCTTGATACGCTCAACGAAGAGGATTGGGTCCTTCTGCGTGATACCTTCCGATGGCCGTTCTACCGGGAGGCGGCCAGGGCCATTGCACGGCGTATTCTCCAAGAGCACGCCCAGCGAGACGAGAACGACATCATTTGGGCCATCGCACAGGTTGGAGAGGGCCATGATGGCGAAGTGCGGGACTTGATTCGAAATCTTGTGGCGACCTCTCACAACGCGGACGTGATTCGGTGTGCGTTGAATTTGTATCCTGCAACCGACGGCGAAACGGCATGGAACGACCTCAACGATTTGCTCGACCATCCCATCCAAACGTTGGGCTGGGCGGTCCACGAGCGCTTGGCTCGGTTCGAGGAACTTGAGGAACGCTTGATTGAGCGAAGCGATATCCTGCTTGAGGACGACCCCGGTACGTGGTTGGAACATAAACTCGTCATCTGGCTTTCGCATCGCCAAAACATGGACGTTTGGGTGCGACGCATCCTTGAGGAGTTGCCCCTACACGAATTGGGTCACTTCCTCCAACGGGTTCGGACCTACGGCGCGTGGTTTGAGCGATGGGCAAAAGGAAGGTTGTCGTCGCCTTTGGAAGGTGTGCAAATCGGTATCGTCGAAGCCTCAAAGCGCAACATGGCGGTGAACCACGGTACGTTGTGGCTCCCGCTGATGAAGCACGGTTCAGGCGAAGTGAATCGTGTCATTTTGTACGGGATGCGTGACATCAACGACGAGGATGCCTACCGCTTGGTGGACGAAGTTTGGCATTCTCCATGGCGCTTCGTCTTGAGAGCTGCCTACATGCTTGTCCCGCACAATTTCCCGAACTATCCACGGATGCGAGAGATGTTTGAGGCGGGTCTCAATTCGCCGCACGCCCGTATTCGAATCACGGCACAAAAGCGCCTCGACGCCATGGACGAAGCGAGCGGTTCAGCGAACTGAACCCGTTGGCAATGCTGTTTCTCACAGATTTGAGAGCAATTCAAACCGTTTGGGCGTTGCCAAAGGTGTAGGTCTGCATGCCGTTGTCCTGGTAGATTTTGGGCATTTGACCGTCCTTAGCATAGCGATAGAGCGCCGCAACAGCCACCTGTTCAGCAGCACTGGCCCAGGCGATGAGAAGACCGATGGCGACGGCGCCGAAGAGCAAGCCGACCGGGCCGGCCACCGTGATGAGTCCGATGGTCACAATCACCAACGGAATGCCGATGAGGAAAGCGATGAGCCCAATGCCGAGGCCGGAGGTGATGTTCTCGCCCCAGGTGGAAAAGAAGGTGGTTTTGCTGGCTTTGAGGGCGTCGCCGATGGACTTGCCTTCCAAGATGAGGTGTGGAATCATGAAGAAGGTCATGACCCACCACGCCAGTCCACCAATGAAGTGGATGATGGAAGCCATGGCCGCTGCGGCAGGGTGGTCGCTGCTGCGAGCGGCCCCTTCAAGCGCCTTGAGCAGCAGACCGACGGTTCCAGCGATGATGCCCCACACGATGATGATGGGCAGGCGCTTAACGGCTGCACTCACGCCGTCAGCGAACTTGGGGTCGCCCCCCGTCAAACGAATGTTGGCGTTGGCGATGATGGCGCAGTTCCAAAACACCACGATGATGCTGAGCACCATATAGGCCACGAAGGTGAACCCGAGGTAGGCGCCCGTGAACGAACCGTCGGGGTTAACGGCCCATTCCATTTCAAGGAATTGCGGCATGCTCATGCCGATGAGGCACGCCAGGCTCATGACGCCGGCGATGATCATGTAAACCAGCAGTTCCGGGTCCTTCCGTACGACCGCCATGCTCAACTTACTCATTTCCCAGCCGCGTCCGATGGTTGCAAAGAAACCCATGGAAAGGGCTCGAGTTCCCCGCTTTAATTCAGTTTCCCCGCGATTTCCGCTGCCGTAGTGCTTCCACGGCCAACACGCTCACCGCCACCTGGAGGTTGTAGGATGGGACGAACCCGTCCATCGGGAGTTTCACCACGCCGTCGGCTGCCTCCAAGACCTCGGGACTCACGCCGTCGCGCTCGGCGCCCACCACCAAGACGACGTTTCCCGTCATGTCCTCGTCCCAAGGTCCGTTGGTTCCGACGTCTTCGGCAGCGATGATGCGAAACCCGTTGGTGCTCGCTGCTTCCAAAATGGCGGCCGTGGTCGTGTAAATCACGGGGATGAACCGGTCGGCGCGCATGCTCGCTCGGCGAATCGTACGGCGTTCTTCGTGCGTTTTGGTGACGTTGAGAAGAACGGCATCCGCCCCCGAAACCTCAGCGGTTCGGATGGCAAATCCGAGGTTGGTGGAGTATTCCACGCCGTCAAACAGCCAAACACAGCCCCCTGCGGCCATGACGTCCTCAAGCGTCTCGTGCTGGGCACGGCCGGTCAGGGCCAAGGCGACCTGCGCCCCGTCGGCCGACATGCGCCAGAGGTCGTTGGTTGAACCCTCTTCAAGCGGGATACCGGCGGCCTCGCACAGGGCGCGAAGGGCTGAGGTGTCGTGGTCGCGGTCCACGAGCACCCGGTCGATGGCAACGCCGTTCTCAAGCGCCTCCATGACGGCGTCAAGGCCCGTGATTTGCCCTGCCATGCTGGCGGCTGGGGCGATGTGCTCAAGAGGCTAACCCATCTGCGAAATCCATGGCCAAGAAGCACAGTCCACGGTTCCTTGCCATCGTTGAGGCAGCACGCAGCGAAATCGGCGAGTGCGAAGCGTCCGACCTGCGAGCCATGATGGACGACGGAGCGCCGCTGGTGGTCATCGATGTCCGGGAGCGCCACGAGTTCGAGGCCGGCCGTTTGGAAGGTGCGGTCCACATCGGCAAGGGTGTGCTCGAGCGGGACATCGAGAAGCACGCCTTGGTGGACGATGCTCGTATCGTTCTCTATTGCGGCGGTGGATTCAGGAGCGCCATCGCTGCCAAATCCCTGCAGGACATGGGCTGGACCAACGTGTTGTCCCTGTGGGGGGGATGGCGCAGCATCCAATCCGAAGGCCTGCCGATATGGACGCCCTGAGGGCCCGTGAAACGCGTGGGCAGGCTCATAAAGGGGAGATTGGTCGGCGAGATGCTGAGAAGCAGAGGTGAACATCATGGCACAAGGATTGTACCAACACGTTCGTGAGACATGGCGACGTCCAAAAGATGCACTGCCCCACATGTACCGCCAGCAACGCATGGCCCAGTGGCGCCGTGAACCCGTCAACTGTCGCATCGAACGCCCAACCCGTCTCGACGCTGCTCGCCGCATGGGCTACAAGGCCAAGCAGGGTGTCATCCTCATCCGCACCCGTGTTCGCCGTGGTGGACTTCGCAAGGGCAAGATTCACATGAAGCGCAAGCCGTCCAAGGCCGGTATCTCCAAGATCACCATGGCCAAGAACACGCAGCGCATCGCCGAAGAGCGTGTCAACCGCCACTTCCCCAACCTGGAAGTGCTCAACTCCTACTGGGTTGGTCAAGACGGGAAGCACAAGTACTACGAGGTCATCATGATCGATACGCACCACCCTGCCATCATCAACGACAAGCAGCTCGGTGTGTTCTCCAGGGCCAACGGCAAGCGAGCCCACCGTGGACGAGCCTACCGTGGCAAGACGTCCGCTGGCAAGCGTGGTCGTGGTCTGCACAAGAAGGGTAAGGGCGCAGAGAAGTTGCGACCTTCGCTCCGTGCGAACCTCAACCGCGGCAAGTGAGCCCGAACTTTTGGTTCTGCTTTGGCCTGATTCATTCAGCGTTCAGCCGTGGCTTTATTGAGTCTCAGCCGAAGCGGCCCCTATGGTCCAAGGGGTTGAGGTCATGTCCCATTGGACGGGACTCGACGTCTATCTTCCCGACGGTCGCAAACTCGGTGAGGTCTTCGACGCCGTCATCGATGCAGAATCCTTGCACTGCACCCATCTCTTTGTCCGAAACACGCCGGAGGTGCTGGTGGAAGGTTCCCTTCCGTTGGCCGTTCCTTGGCGATGGATTCGTGCGATTGACGACATCGTCCTGCTGCGTTGGTTTCCACCCACGCCCATTCCCATACAGTCCTGAGGTCGTTGTGCATGGCGCTTGATGTCCACGTGCTCGGGACGGCTTCGGCCCGTCCTACACCTGAACGAGCGGTCAGCGGCAGCTTGGTCAAGGGCCCCGACGGGATTGCCGTCATCGATTGCGGTGAAGGCTTCCAAACGCGATTTGCGCTCCAGCGCCGCCGTCTCAAAACATTCGCCTTGGGCTCAACCCTCAAGCCGAGCGCCGTTGATGTGCTGGCGTTCACGCACGGCCATCTCGACCACACGTGGGGCGCGCTGCCTTGGTTGCAGTCCATGGACTTGGAACACCGGCAACAAGAACTCCTTGTTCTCGGACCCTCCTCACCTGAGGCGCTGGACGCGCTGCTCAACGGTGAGGTGCTGCCCGAAACGCTCCCGCCCGCCGACCTCGCTCGCCAGTGGACGGCGTGGTACGGATTGGGTGGCGACACGATTCGCTTCCCGATTCGTTGGGTGTTGGGCGACGTGAAGGCCGACCGATGGATTGAGATTGACCCCTCCACGGGCGGGGCCACCCTGCTCGAAGGCATGCCGCAACCTCAGGGATGGAAGCACAGTTCCCTGCGTCCCGTGCCGACGCATCACACCGTTCCTTCGTGCGGTTGGATGGTTCACCAAGACGCCAAGGCGGGGAAATTCGACCGAGCACGGGCCGACGACTTGCAACTTTCCTCCAAACAACGAGCGATGTTGGCCCGTGGCGAGGACGTGCTCGATGGCAACGGCGATACGCTCGAAGCTGCGTGGTTCCGAGGCGGTCAGCGAGACGCTGTGAGCGTGCTGATCTCTGGAGACACCGCATCGACGCCTTCAGCTTGGGACGATTCAATTTCGCCAACCTTGTTGATTCACGAGGCCACCTTCCTTGAAGAGCAACAGGACAAGGCCGACGAACATCTGCATTCCACCGCAGCCGGTGCCGTGGCCTCGGCACAGTCCGTTGGGGCCACGTATCTCGCACTCACGCACTACAGCAACCGCATCAAAGACGCCTCCTTATCCGAACAAGAAGCGTTGGACGGAGCTGACGGTATGCCGGTTGTGGCGCTCAACGACAACGACCGCTTGATCGTTGACGACGATGGCCGATTGATGCACCTCGCTTGGGAAGCGGGCGGTTGGGACACGACAAACATCACACCCAATCGTTGAAATGAACGGTGGAGATGGTCGGCTCATGCGTTGGGGGACGGCATGGGCCTTGGTGCTGCTTCTCTTGGCAGCGCCGTTGAGTGTTCAAGCCGACGGAGGTCGAGCCGCCCCGACCTGTCTCGAACAAGACGCAGCGAACCTTCCTCCAACGGTGGCCATCGACCCCGGTGTTTGCATCATCGTGGATTTGGGCCTGCTCCAACCCGATGATGTCTACGACATGAGCATCATCGTGGTCGACGACGCCATTGACCTGCTGTTCTTTGATGAGAACAGCATCCAACCTTACGAACTCGGTCAGTCCTACCGCTCCTCGATGGCTGAGCCAGCGAGCACCGAATTTGCCTTGGGAGCGTTTGAATTCCACTGGAAGGTTCCGCCCTCCATCAGCGCAAAACGATGGTACATGGTTCTTGACAACAGCGCCCACGACGGCGATGCGGGCCAGGGCGACCAGGGCGGTCAACGAAGCACGGTTTCGGCCACGGTCACCCAACTCAACCAAGCCTACTGGACGCCCTTTAACGACCTCATGGCCGTCGATGCGGGCTCTTACGATGTCTTGCTCTCCGATGATGACCTTCGCTTGGACGCTGGGACCACCGTCGTCCTCTCTGCGTGGCCGTTGACCTTCTCTGGCGATGTCTATCTCCAAACGCGCACCATGCACGACCGCTACATCTCCGGAGGCATCGGGGTGCAATTCGTTGAGGGCGGGGCGCTCCAAGCCGTTGATACCCCGCAATCCCTGACGTGGCAGGTTCCCGCTTCACTTGAAGGGGAAGAATTGCTTCTCGTGGTGGACAACACCGACAGCCCTCTGGGTGGCGGTGATGGAACAGAAGGCCTTCGGATGACGGTTCGATTGGAGTTGGCCCCTCCGCTTACACCCACCATCACCGACGAACAATCGGCCACCGTGTCGCTGGACGAAACCATCACCCTTGACGCATCCTCGACACCGAATCGGCTGAACCAGCAAGGGACGTTCACGTGGGACCTGGACGCCAGCGTTGATGCCAACAACGACGGCGACCCGACCAACGACCCGGATGCAACGGGAATCACGGCCGAAGGCTCGTGGGCAACTCCCGGCAGCAAGACGGTGAGCGTGCGGATGATGGCTCCTTCAGGTGAAGAGGCGAGCACCACCTACGGCGTCACCGTGGTTGATACGGTTGCACCCACCGCTGGGCTTCAGGCGAGTGGAGCCAACGTGACGCTCGTGGCGGACGGATGGCGCGTCAACGTCAACAATCCCATCCAAATGTCGTGTTCGCCGAGTTCAGACGACCATCAGGTCGCTCGATGCGACTGGGTCATTGACGGCGTCGCTACCGACAACGTCTCCGACGTCGCCTTTACGCCCGACAGCGTACGCACCTACGAGGTTGAATTGACCGTCACCGACGCCAGCGGTAACTCGGGAAGCACAACCGCTCAGGTTCGCTCCGTCGACCCGACCTTGCCACGGTTCGAACCGTCCCTCCTCGCTGATTTCCCGCTCTCCGCCACGGCGGGCGATGACGTCGAATTCGTGGTGTCGGTTTCAGACACCTACGATCCATCTTCTGCGCTTCGCGTCCATTGGGACCTGCAACCAACCAAAGACACCGACGACAACGGCAACCCCAAAGACGACCCCGACCTTGTGGGCCTCAACCCCAGCATCGGCTTTGACACACCGGGTCTGAACGAAATTGTGGTGACGGTGTTTGATGCATCGAACAATTCGGCAAACTATGCCTTTTCCATCAACGTCGCCGCCGCTCCTGTTTCAACGACCTCCTACACGGGCGTGGTTCTGGGTGTCGCCGTCACCCTCCTGCTGGTGGGTGTCGTGCTGGTGAGCAACCGGGCCGTTCAGCGAAACCGCGGGTTCAACCTGCTTATTGAGAACGGGCTGAATGCAGAAGAAGCCCGAGCCCGCATGGCGATGACCGCACAACGAACCAAACTCACCCTGCTCTCAAAAGCCGCAGATTATGCAGGGCTCGACCTTGGAGAAGTGGTGTCTGAGGAAGACCGAATCGCAGCGGAAAAGCAAGCAGAAATCGAAGCCATCTACGGTTCATCCGAAACCGCAGACCCGAATGCAGGGTTTGCCCCTGCTGCATATGTCCAGGCCCCCATCTCTGAGGCCAGCAGTCAAGCCGCCGCCGAAGCCGCTGCGCTTCTTTCTGACGATGAGATGAGCGCCCCGTCCAACCAGGTGGTCGATGCCTTTGATGCGCAACCCTCCTCGCCCTCCGTCGCGATGCCTTCGGACCGTTCATCGGGCGTGGCGCTTCCTGTTGAAGCACCTGCAAAAGGGGAACCTGCCGCAGTAGCCCTGCCCGATATGGATGCCGAAGCAGCAACGGTTGCCTTGCCGTCCTCGGATGGTGTCGCCCTTCCAGACACGCCCTCTTCGCTCGCCACACCACCGCCCCCTCCTACCCAAACGCCGCCTCCTGTGCCAACGCCGCCTCCGATACAGACTCCATCTCCTGCACCGACCTCACCTTCCGCACCGACGCCACCTCCTGCACCCGCACCGATGCTCGTGCGACACACGTGCACGAATTGCGGCGCCGTCTTCGAACTCGACATGCCCGCAGGCCTCGCTCGAGCGGTGGTGGCGTGCCCGAGTTGTCAGGTGGACCAAGACATCGTCAGCGACGCCTGAATTCAGGGAAAAGAACGGCTCTTTTGGCGAACAAGGCGGCGAATGCTTCTCAAAGGAGGAGTCCTGAGACCAAAGCATGGATGAGCCGGCGCTCCGTGTCTTGCGCGCAGGCCTTCCTCAACCGCATCGTCACGGCCGCACCGCCGTCATCCTCGTCACGCTGATGTTGATGTCCTTGATGCCGCCGGCTTCCGGCGACGTAACCGTGGCCCGCGACGACTTTGGCGTACTGGATGCTTTTGCTGACACACTGGCCGACCGAGCAGCGGAAGGTGAATCCTTGGTGGCGCTTCAGGGAGCGCAGTCTTCCTTTGCACTCCTCGATGCCTCAAAGCGTTCGGTGCAACCCGGCGACGCCCTTGCCGATGCTGAGAACGTTCTGGACCAAGTGGAACTTCGAGACACAACGCCGTTTGAAGAAGACCACCCACGTCCCTATGACTTTTTGACCGACGTGGCGACCCATCCAGATGCGTGGCCGTACAACCTTTGGGAGACGCTGTTCTCCATCGATAACCTCGGACTTGACAACCTGCTGGGCTTTGGCATCAACACCTACGCCGTCTACGTGAATTTCTCCTCCCGTAACAACGGACCCTCGTACGAATCCTGGGACAGCGGAACGTTCACCGGCGAGCTTCTCGTCGGAACCGACCTGATCTTGTTTGAGAACTACATCGATATTGACGGCGATGGAACCGACGATTTGTCGGTTGCGTTAACCCTTGAGGGTTTGACCACCCTCGGTGAAGGCTTTGGAATTGAAACCAGTGACAATCCGATTCCGGGTGCCCCCGGTGTGCCGACCGAACTGTGGATTCGTCCGACCTTCCAGTGGGCGGTGAATGCGCTGAACATCAACGACCCCCTCTGGAATGAACTCGAACACCTGGAAGTCACGTTGATGAAAGGGCTGGCCTTTGACGTCACGCTCTCCAATTCCGAATCGTACGCCATCGTGGTGGACACTCGGTTCACCCAACCCCCCTCCGATGTCACCCTCGGTGTGGGGATTGAGCGCATTTCCTTTGACATCACGAGCGCCATCGCCCTGCCAACGCAGTTCATCTCTGCGCTCGTGTTGGGCAACGTGAATTCAAGCGACCTCGCCCTTACCGGCATCACGGCTCCCTATTCGGTTCGTCTGTCCAACCCAAACGCTCCGGGAAGTACCGACCAGACCGACTGCAGCGAGACCATGAACTACGATCCGGCGACCGATTACAACGCCAAGAGCCGTGAGCACAAGTGCGGCATCGGCATTGGCGTGGGCTACGTCCATTTTGATGAAGTGCAACCCGACCAATCGGTCAAGATTCTGGAATACGCTTACTTGGATGTAGGGTTCCATCCCGAGGAGGGAAGCACCGTCATTCCCAGCGAGGTTGATTTGACCTTACGAAACGATAACCTCGGCGAGAACACGTTCGACACCATCGAAATTTTCTCCGACGTGGGCACGGATACCTACATCCATTATTTCGAGGATCGTTCAAACGTCCCTGAAGGTGAGAGCCCGTTTGGAAACATCACGGATTCTCGCCTTTGGATTCGAGGCTTGCCATCAGGTACGCTTCACGACGATGAAATCGCCGCCATCTTCACCACCATGGGCGAGGCCCCCGGCTCAGTAAACCTCCCGGGGGACATCCCCGAGCGCCTCTCACTCATCATCGCCATCAAGAATTTCTCAGGGGACAACACCAACAACGTCAACGACCCGACGCTTCCAATCAACCCCGCTCAACCCCCAAACACGCTGTTTTTGATTGCGGGGACATCGTCGATCAAGGAATTCAACTACGCTTCGACTTTCAAACGTGGCGGCTATGAAGGTGACAGTTCGTCCATGCTGGTTGAAATGGCGGATTTACCCCGAGTCATCGTCATTCAGGGCAGCTTCCTTCTCGCCTCAACCGGCATTGACCGCGTCAATTTCGACAATCCGAACTTGAACACCATCGCCCAGTTCTTCGACAATGCGTTGTTGAACGTCATCGAGGTGGTCTTGGACATTGGAAGCATCCTCAACGGTCTGCCCACAGCCGTGGTTGGGACTGCGGGTTCAACAGGTGGCGTGATCGATATCCAATGTTTCAACCAGGTCAAGAAAAGCCTGCCGAGCAGCAACAGAGAGACCATGGAAATCGAATACATGCGCTTTGCACTGGCCAGCAGCCCTCAACCGTGGTTGCCCGAAATGGACCACATTTTGCTTTCTGAGGACCTGAACACCGCCGTTGTCGATGGTCGCCTCGGGCCGGTGGATCCGCTTGTTCCCGTGGCCATGAGCATGCGCATTGGTGGGATCAACCACGTTCGACATTCGTTTGACCCCGTCAACGAAGTTCGGGACATGCAGCTCGACGGGTCCGCCAGCGGTTCGCTTCTGATCGGGCACATCAAACACGATGACGGCGATATGCCCAACGCCATCAAGCAGTCGACGACGGTGTCCAATCGCCCCGCTCAATTCAACATCCTTCAACAGGCTGAATCGCTTGAGTACCAGGCCAGTGAACCCATCGGAACCATCACCTACGGCGGGGAATCGGGCGACCAGCGAAACGCCATTCGGCTTTCTGGGCTTCCTTCTTCGTTCAGTTTGGTGCTGGGCGACACGGTCGGCTACGTTGCAGACGGACCGATGGAAAGCATCCAGGTTCAGATGACCAACGCCAGCACACCGCTGACGATGGACGGCGACCACATGCGGTTTTGGGTCAACGAAGACACGGCCGAAGCGAGCTTGAGCCTCAAACTCTCCGACATCACCTCGATCGAGCGACTGAGTCCTCTTGTCCCGGGCTCATCAGGGCCCGAAGGGAATTCAGAAGTTCGTCTGGTGCGAGGTTCATCCTCCCCCTTCGGCGTCTCGTTTGAAGATGAATCAACCCACGAAAACCCCTTCTTGGGGCTGAACGGACAGGTGTATTTTGACCCGCTGCCCGCCAACATTTCGCTTACTTTACCCTCCGACGTGGACTCCGACGGCCTTGAACTTCCGACCTTTGGTGAGGGAGAAGGCATCGAAGCGCTTTCGTTCTTCCTCGGGGATTTGGTTGATTTCGGTAGCGTCGTCAATGATTTTGTCCATGCGCTCACGGTCAACGTTGGTGGTGAACTCGGTGAAAGTGAGAACATGAGCCTCGGTTTGGATTTGTTCACCGGTGAAGCGTTCAACATGACCGTGGATCTGAAGAAAGGCTCCAACCTCGAAGCAGAACCCGCTTGGATGCACGGTCTCGGCATGGAAGCATTGGAACAAACGCGCCTCGAAGCGAACCTGTCCCGCATGCCGGCCTTTACCTCCACCACCCGTGGGCCAATGGAAGAAATTCTCGCCGACGGGCGCATTGATGCAGCGGAGCGTGTGCAAGCGTTGACCATCCTTGAATCCATCAACATCACCGCTGCGGAAGCCCTGGTGGATGCGTTGGAGGACGGCAAAGTATCGGACGAGGAAATGGCGGGAGTGAACATGACGCTGCTCGAAGAGGAAGGCCTCACGCTGCACGACATGCGGTCGTGGCACCTTCGTTCGTGGTTACCGTCCCTTCCAGCAGGCACCATCGAATTGGTGTATGATTTCCGAATGCTCGCAGGCATCCCCACGTACGAGGTTGACCTCAAGATGTCCCAATGGCAACCGATGTACCCGCAAATGACCATCATCGCCAACGGACTTGAGGGCCAAGATTTGGAACTCTTCATCGACGGTCTGGACACCACCATGCCTCGAAACGTCGAGGTCAACGTTCTCTTTTCCACGCAGGAAAACCTCACCGTTCCTCGCGTTTCGGTCGACATGCATTACGATGCGGGTGTACGGCTGAAGTCGGCCCACGCCATCCTCATCGACCACGAGGCCCTCACGCGGGTTGAAGCCTTGGTGGTCGGGATTCCTCAATCCACCGACGTGTCGGCTGTCATTGGTGACGTGCTGCTTCTTGACCTCGTCGTGCCCGAAATGTACCGCGTCAACGGGCACTCAGCTGATTCGTTGATGCTTCAACAACTTCGCTACATCGACGGTTTCTGGTACCCCTCAACGGCGTTCATGCGTGACCTGCCGGGTGAGATGCATCTTGCCACCGAACCCGATACGCGATTCGACATTCGCAAACAAACCGCATTCCAGGGCATGCGCACATTGGATTACTCCTCAAACACCGACGACATGGACCTCTACCTCGAAGCCAGCGGACGAGCCATAGAAGCCAAGGGGGATGTTCTGATGCTCGCCGAAGACTTGCCGACGCGCTTTGTCTTGGAATTGACCGACGATTTCGGTATGCGGGTGGAATCCTCGGGCTCGGGCGTGAAGAAGGTCTACGTCCGACAGACGGATGTACCCGCTACGCCGGGCGTGACCATCGAACGCGTTGAAGTGGTCGGCCAGAACCTGAAAGGCGCCACCATTCACATCTTTGCTGGACCGGGTGAATATCCGTTCATCGTCATTGACGATATCACCGACGGCCGTTTGGTTGCCACGGCTGAAGCCTACGTCCAGCCAGGATTGATCGAACCTTGGCTTCATCCCGTTTTCGGTGATTTTGAAATGGAAGGCCGGGCCGTCCTGCTTGATGCACAATTTACCGGCATCATTCCCACCGCATCATCGGTTGGTGTGAACGGTATCGTCACGGACCTTTCTTTGGTTGGCACCTTGACAGGTGAGTTTGTCGAAACGCGCCACATCATGGTGATCGATCCCATCGGTAGCGCCGTCGCCAGCGGACTGGCCATGATTTTCGGGTGATGCATCATGTCGGGTCCATCTGCTGAAGATTTGCGTCAAGGGGGCTCTCCGATGGAGGGTCAAGAATTGGAGGATTGGGAGGCGGCCCAAGAGGCGGCCAAACTCCTGACCACCCTCAGGCGAGAGATCACGCCAGCGCGTGTCGCCATGTCAGGCGCCGTTCTTTTCATGCTCATCACGCTCGCTTTGAGCGGGTGGTACTGGCTGCTCCCTCGAGATGCCGTGACGGTCGAGACCCACTACATGCAGCGAGGTGGCCACCTGATGATGAGTGAGTTGCACAACGACGGAAGTCGGGACATCACCGACATCGTGTTGGAGGTGGAATTCCAAAGCACCGAGGGCGACGTGATTGAACGGATGTCGTTGGAACTCGCCGTGTTGGAAGGCCACTCTTCCATTTCGGGTGATGACCTCGAAATGATGGTTATCGGCCACACCGTATGGGCCGATTACACCATCGTCATCGATTTGGAATACCGAGATTATACCGGTCAACTCCGTCAACCTGCCCCGTTTACTCATCAGGTCGGCGACTGGTCTCAGGAGATTTTCATGGACAAGGCCGAACGCCATGTTTGGCCAATGGATTGAGCACTGTTTGGACAAGCAGACCGAACCGATAAAGGACATGAGCCTAAGGCCAAGGCATGGCTGGAGATTCCAACCGCCTCACTGCAGGTGTGTTCGTTCTCCTTCTCGTTTTCTCGACGACGAGTTCCGTCCTGCTTCCGAAGGATGTTGAGGACGCAGCACCCACCACGTTCAATTCCGAATGGGTTCGGTTTGATGTTCGGGAAGACACCTACAAGGACGCCGTGGGTGTGTCTGACGAATCGTTGCTCCAAGAAACACGGGACGCCGTCGCAATATCGCCGTTTGGTGTGTTTGATGAGGAAGGGTTGGAACTGCAACGGCCCGTGCCCGAAACCCTCCTCGAGCCGCGCTTTGATGTCCTTTTGCTCATCGTCTCAAACGACATGCGTCTGCACGATGTACGGGCCGAACTTGATGCCCAACACGGGTTGGCGGTACGAGAGTTCATCGCACCATCGGGGTTGTTGGTCCAAGGCACACCTGCCGGTCTTCAGACAGCGGCAGAGCACCGCAGCGTGCTCACCGCTCACGCCGTTCCCATCGGCATGTTTCTCGATGACGATTTGATGGACATCGTGCTCGTTCAAGATGGAGAACTCGCCCTTGAAGGCATGCTGCTTCGACTGGACGGGTGGCGAGGAGACCTCGGGCCGCTCGAATCGGTGGTGTTGCGTGACGACCTCGGCATGACGGTGGAGCAGGACCTTGGTGACGTGGCTCATCATGTGTTCACCGACTGGCGGGCATGGGATGATGGCCGCTATGAGGGCACCTTTGGAGAGGTTGACCTGACGGAATTGCTCCGCCAACCTGCCTTGATGCAACTGCGCCCGGACCCTGCCTTTTCAGCGTTCAACGACCAATCACGGGGCCACATGAAGACCAGCACCATGGCGACTTATTTCACGACGGATCTTGACGGCTCGGGTCAAATTGTCGCGGTTGCAGATTCCGGTTTGGACGACGACCACGGTGATTTCGGTTCTCGCGTGGTCGGGAACTACGATGTCATCGGTGACGGTTCAACCGCCGACAAGCACTCCGGGCACGGTACGCACGTTTCGTGCACCGTTCTAGGCGATGGATTTCGAGGTGGCTACGGTGGTGTCGCCCAGGCGGCCGACCTCTATTTCCAAGCGATGGAGAACGACAACACGGGAAATTTCCAATCGCCGTCCCTCAACAATCTTCTCAACACGGCCTACAACGCAGGCGCCCGAACGCACACCAATTCTTGGGGTTCCTCGGCAGCCAGTGAGCAGGGCAAGTACAACTCAGAAACGGAAGACGTTGACTCCCGCGCCAACTACTACGACCGCTATTACAACGGTGTTGAAGGCCTGACCATTCTCTTTGCTGCGGGCAACGATGGCCCGAACTCCGGTACCGTTTCACCGCCCGCCACGGCCAAGAACATCATCTCGGTTGGAAACCACAAAAACCGCTACAGCGGCTCCCCCGACGTCATGATGAGCGGCTCTTCAAGAGGTCCGACCGACGACGGACGCATCAAACCTGATTTGGTGGCTCCGGGAGGCTACGTTCGTTCCTGTCGCGCACAGGAAGCGACCGACACCGGCAGCTCCACGTGGAACAACAACTACTACCTCGAATACACCGGCACATCGATGGCGACACCAAACGCTGCTGGTGCAGCGGTGATGGTGCGAGAATACCTCGAAGAAATCGCTCAACGGCCTTCGCCCCAAGGCGCCCTGGTCAAGGCTCTCTTGGTGCTTGGCGCTCAAGACATTGGTTCGAGGGACATCCCGAACCAGGACGAAGGCTGGGGGCGCGTCAACCTTCGAAACAGTCTCGCTCCGCCCGGTGGTCAGGGAATATGGGTCGACGACCGTTCGGTGATGTCGGGAACGGGCAACAGCAAATCCTACGCCTTCAACGTCTCCCAGGCTTCAGGCCAGTTCAAGGTCGTCCTTTCCTGGTCGGACGAGCGGGGCTCCCGCTTCTCCTCTGCTCAGTTGGTGAACGACTTGGATTTGGAGGTCACTGCACCGGACGGAACGGTGTACCTCGGCAACGATTTCACCAACGGGCGGTCTGCAACGGGCGGAGCCCGAGACAGCGTGAACAACCTCGAAGTGGTTCTGATTGATGCTGCGGACACGGGCACATGGACGGTGAAGGTGAAGGACACGCAGCACAGCGGGAGCAAAACGCAACCTTACGCCGTTGCCGTGTTGGGGCACGGTGTGAACGATTTGCGGCCCGACCCGAAGGTGGTTCCGGAAGCCTTTGAGATGAACGTCGCTATTCCGCAGGTGGACGACCCGGTCCAACTCACGACCTCGTTTTTCAACTTTGGAAACGTCATGGCGAATTCCTTCCCCATCGCCTTTGAGGTGGACGGCACGGAACTGTCTCGAACCTCCATCGAGTTGGGAGCAGGTTCCACCAAGGTCGTGATGTGGCCTTGGACCCCTCAAAGCGCAGGAGCGACCACCCTTTCCTTCATCATCGACCCCGATGACACCATGGAAGAAATCCGAGAGGATAACAATCGCCTTGACATCCACGTGAACGTCACGGCACCGGGGGTGAAATTGGAAACCGATACGCCGGTACGTACCCTCGCGGCAAGCAACATCACCACCACGTCATGGAACGTTTCGCTGATCAACACGGCGCTCATCGCCACCAACGCCTCCATGCAAACGGGCCAAGTCACGCACGTAGAAACCGGTCAGAGCATGCCGTGGTACATTGGCAGTACCGATTCCAACTTCACAATGCAAGGTCAAGCCTCGGAATCCATCATCGTCACCCTCGTACATCCTGCTCCGCCTCCCCCGGGAACGTACCGTATTGACCTGCTCGCCTTGGACGTGGACAACGGCGTTGACTATCCGCTCAACATCGACATGGTCGTTCCCGAATTGCCCTCAGCAGCCGTGGAATTTGACTATCAAGTGGTTCCCGTACATCCCTCCGACCCGACCAACATGACGATTCGCTTCCTCAACAACGGCAACGCCCCCATCGGATACGATTTGTTCCTCGAGGCGCCTGCGGGCTGGCAAGCGGGCTTTACGAACCTCGGGAGCGAAGCAGGTGCTTCCTCAGGTTCAACGGGCCTCATCAACAGCGAGGCGTTCCGAGCAGTCGGGTTGGTGTTTACGCCACCTCAAGTCATGACGGCAGCGGGCGCTGAACGCGTGGTGAAATTGACCGCCGTCAGTCAAACCGAGCAACAAGAATTGACCGTGTTTGAAATTCCCATTCAGGTTCTGACCGTTCGAGAACTTTACGTCGATATTGAATCGTCAATCGGCACGCTGAGGCCAGATTCAACCATTACGCTACGCTATTCCTTGGAGCACAAAGGTAACGTTGACCTCAACCTGGTCCCGTCCTTTGAACTCCCAAGCGGGTGGAGCGTAACCTCAACCCTTGAGGTGGTGGAGTTGCCTTGGGCGTCAAGCAAAAACCTGCTCTACACCCTTGAGGCTGGAAGCAACGCTCGCTCGGGTTCCATCAAACTCAACCTCGACAACGGCTCTGACCGATTCACGTGGGAAGGGACGCTGAACGTTGAGGTTCTTCCTGAACCGACCCTGACCTTTGTGGGACTCGAACTCCAAGACGGTACGACGTTTGGTACGCCTCAAGGGGCGGGATCCCATCCGTCGGGAGAAACCCTTGTGTTCACGTGGTTGTTGAGCAACGATGCAGAAACCGTGTGGCGGCCGAGCGCGAGTTTGCAACTTGATGCGGGGCTGTTCGGCGAATGCACGCCTGTTGATGAGGTGGGTCTCGGCGACGTCTCGCCCGTGGTCTGCAACGTTCTCATCGCTGCAAACATGGCGCCCATGTCCGAACCCTCGTTTACGCTGGTCCTCAACGATGCAGGGGTCGACTACACCACCACGGTCGGGCTCCTCGTGGCGCCCAACGAACAGGTTTCGTGGGACATCGGCTCGGTCCCGATGTTCACGACGGGACAAGAGCGCCAAGTTACGGTGGAAATCACCAACACCGGTAACACGGCGCTGCAACGACAGGTGGTTGTGGACGCCCCGTCTTCCTGGTCCGTGAGCGTTGATGGCAATGATATTCTTGACCTCAATGTGGGACAATCGGTTTTGGTTCGCTTGAACGTGCGGGCGGATTCCCCAGGAAGCGAAACCGTATCCTTGCAACTGTCCCAGAGCACTGCAGCCCAACCAAGCTTCACTTTTGCCGTATCGTCCACCGGGGAGCCTACGGGAACGGGTGGGGAAAGCGGGCTGGATTCCACCTTTGCTGTTGCGCTGTTGATGGCGGTTCTCTTCGTCGCATTCGCTGCCCTCGGCGTCCAAGTTCTCCGCAACCGAGACGAAGCCGGAGAAGGTCAACCCACCCATCCTTTGCCCGTGCCCGTCCATGCCCTTCCCGTCGTCGCCCAGCCCGCGCCGCAAGCGGCGGTGGTCCAACCCACCGCACCCGCCGTCCCACAACCGTCAGCAGCACCTCCGATGTGCTGGACATGTCGCCAACCCATCACGTCGTCAACGGTCGGATGCCCCGGTTGCGGAGCACGCTATCACGCTGAAGTCGTGGGTGGGTGCGGGGCGCCCAGCATTGAGGTTTGTGTGAACTGCGGAGGTCCCTCCTCAGCCTTTGTCAAAGCATGACCCATCGGGCCGGTTTGATGCACGAGAAGCATAGGGTTTTGATAGGAGAACGGTGAGCGCAAGCCATGATGCCTACGGCAAGCGCGTACAACGCTTCTCGCCGCACGGCCCTCTTCCTTGTCTTCGTGATGTGCAGCGCTCTGCTTCCACTTGCGGCCCCGGGAGTCTCCGCTGATGGCCGAGCTGCTTCCATTTCGGTAACGCCCATTCCCAGCGCTATGGAAGTGAACCCCGGCGAAGCCGGCGAATACACCATTCGGGTTCGAAACACGGGTTCAGACCCGGTCACCGTCCAGATCTCTTCCTCGCAAGAAGCCACCGAGGACTGCAACGGTTTTTCCTCGTCCGTCACCCAAATTCCCGGGCAAATTGACAGCGGGAGTTACGAAGAGGCCGCCATGAACGTAAGCGTCGCTCAAACCGTGGAAGCCGATTCCTCGTGCGTCACCACCGTCACCGTAACCATTACCGCCGTCATTGGCGCACCCACTGCAGAAATCCCCGAACCCTCAACGGCTGACGTGACCACGACGGCTGCCGATGGCTCTGGAAGCGCCGTGTTCGGCGTTGATCTCATCATCGCTGAAGCCGACCGCAGCAAAGACTGGAACGGGGAGGAAGAACTTGACTACCGCATTGAGGTTGAGAACACCGGCCAAACCAATGAAACCGTGAACTTGGTGGTGAACGAGGGAACGGGTCCGGGATGCGCTTCAGCATCGTCGTTCACCGTCACGTTGAGCGAAACTTCCGTGAACGTTGCTCAGGAAGAATCTGAAATTGTCTTTGCAACCGTCGAGGTGCCCGAAGGCGCCTCGGCAGACAAGTATTGCTGGGAAGTCACGGGTACGGTCACCAACGACCCATCCCAGGAAGCCCAAGACTCCGAGGAATTCGACCTCACGGTCCCTCAACTCAAGAAATGCATTCTCTCCCTGAGCAAAACTTCAGTCAGCGTCAATCCCGATGACGATACGACGGTTACCGCCACCTACGCCAACGACGGCAATGCCGATTGGACGGTCCATGCTTCGGGCGTGGGCAGCAAATCCTCGTGGGTACAGGTTGACGGCGCATCCTCTGGTCTGCTTCCCTACGACAACGGAAACGGAGAGCGAGCCTTTGACTTCATCGTTTCACCTGATGATTCGGTGACCGCAGGTTCTGAAACCGTCGTTCAAATCGTTGGAAAGGACGGAAACAACGGCCCCATCAAATGTCAGGCCGACCTTCGTATCATCGTGGGCCAGTCGAGAGGAGCGAGCATCACAGCGGCCAACGCTCTCCTGTCAAACATCGAACCGGGCAGTAACAAATCCACCACCTTGACCATCACCAACCAAGGCAACGGTCAGGACAACCTCAGGGTAGCTTCCTCCATTGCACCGACCGGCTGGGCCGTGCAACTCGAAACCTCTACGGTTTCGGTTGGCTCCCGCCACGGGAACGAGAAGTCAGCAACGGTGGAGGTCACCGTCCGGGTCCCCGCCGACGCCCTTGCGACCGAAGAAATCGAGTTGATCTTCAGCGTCCTGCCTTCATCGGGCGGGACCGCTTACGACACCGTTTCGGTCAGAGTGACCGTAGCGGCCATTCACGGCCTTGAAATCAATACACCAGCCACCGACCAAACGGGCCGCTCAGGAACCGAGGTTCGTTTCCCGATTGATCTCATCAACGAGGGCAACGTACGGGACACCATCGGCCTCTCGGTGGTTTCACAATCCGCCAGTCCAAGTTGGGGAACTTCGTTTGAGAACGAGGACGGCATGCCGTTCACGGAAATCGACATCGAACCGCAATCCACCACCACGGTCTATCTCGTGGTCAGCATCGACGGTGAAGAGGAATTGGAAAACACCCGATTGACCGTTCGTGTGCGAAACAAGGACGACCCGAACGGACAGGACAGAGACGGTGATGGTATTCCTGATAATCAGCGAGAAGGTGAATTCCTTGCCGTCCTCTCCGACAGAAACTTCTCGATGGACTTGCGCCTTGAGGGCACCGATACGGCCACCTCGGCTTCCGTGGTGCTTCCACCAAACGGCCAGCAAACCCTCGGCATGTGGGTCAAGAACACCGGTGATGGAAACGACGATGCTGTGTTCACCCTCGGTGGCCTTGAAGGCATCGCCACGCGCTCCATGACCGCTTACGGTTTGCCGGTTGAAGGCGAGTTTGCGGTTCCCAAAGGCTTCGGTATTTGGGACATCGCTAACGGGTCCTTTGTGCTCGATGAGAACGGTCAACCCTACCTCGGCGTTGACCAAAACGCAGCCGAGCAAAAAATGGTGAACAACGGCCTCATTGAAGGCCATCAAGCCAAAGCGTTCGAAGTCTACATTGAACTCACCATCAGCGTGAATCCAGGCGCCCAAACCGGCCAGGGAGGCCTGCTCGAGATTTTGGCAACCAGCGTCTCCAATGCTGCTGACCGCTCGGGACTGGTCACGGTCTCTCTCGAGGTCAGCATCATTCACGAAATTGAATTCATGGAAGCAGGGCAGCGCCAAGAACTTGACGTCGTCTACGGCCAACCGGCTGCCACACAGGAAATCACCATTGCAAACACAGGAAACATCCGTACCGAAATTCGTGTCTTCACTTCCGAAAACCTCCGTGGATGGTCCGTCGTTCTTGACAGCGACAACCCCAGTTGCGTCCAGGAAAACAGCGATCTGCTGTGCACGGTCAACGAGGGCGAGATGCTCTACGTGAACGTGACCGTGCGAGCACCCTACGGTGCTGAAATGGACGACACCTACAAGTTCACCGTGTCGGCAGAGCCGACGGAAACCGGCGTCCTCGACCGACAGAACATCGAATTTGCAGCCATGGGCACCGCTCCAGAGGGCGTGTTTGGTCTCTCCAATACGATGGTTGCGCAGATGGCCGGAGCGGTTCTGGTGGCCCTCTTCCTCGGCGCTCTTATCAGCCGCCGAAGCGGTGCTTGAGAATCTCCTCTTGATTTGCTCAAAAACGAGGTACTGCGGACATGCCCATGAGGCGACGACCACCCCTGCTGCACACCGTCCGTTGACAACGCTTATTGAGGGGCCTCAAGTCGCTTAGAGCAGAGAGCGTACGCGTTTTCTATGGGTGAACCTATGTCGGGACTTGAATCCGTGCCAAGCGCTTACCTTTCCATCGGATTTTTGACCGTGGTCGGCATCATCATGCCGTTGACAAATTTCCTCATCACCTGGGTCGTCCGCCCAAAGGTCGATCCCGCTCGGCCTCACATCACCCGTTCCTATCTCCTGGAGGGCTATGAGCGAGACCACAGCCTCTATCCTCGCCGCCTGACGACCTTCGAGTGCGGCAGCGAACCCGTCGGTGAGGCGATGATTCAGTTCCACTTCCAGTACTACTGGTACGCCATCATCTTCCTCGTCTTTGATGTCGCCTTCATGTTCCTCGTTCTCGGCGGCATGGTGGCTTCTGACGCCACCGCAGAAGGCGTCGTTGACCGAGACGCCGCCGTTGCCCGAGCCACCGATGCACTGGTGACGCTCGGCATTTTCTTCGCCACCATGTCCCTCGGGGTCTGGTATGTCTTCCGTAAGCGAGGTCGCATTTACATCTGAGGTGATTTGAAATGGCAGGTCAAGACGAAAATTATGCTGCATTCAACAGTCGTGCACTTGTTGAGATGGTGGGCGATGTCACCGATGAGGCCCTCAAGGCAACGAAAATCAAGCAATTCCTCAGTGTCCTTGCCGGACGCTACTTCAACTGGGCTGGGCGCAAGTCGCTCTTCACCCTCCACTTGGGCATCAAGTGTTGTGCCATTGAGATGGCAGCTGCCGCCACGCCCCGTTTCGACGGAGACCGGTTCGGCGTGCTGTTCCGCTCTTCGCCACGTCAGTCCGATGTTCTGCTCGTGAACGGCCCCATCAGCAAGAAGTTCGCCGACAAAATCGTTCGTCTTTGGGAGCAAATGCCCGAGCCGAAGTACTGCATCGCCATGGGCGAATGCGCCATTTCAGGCGGCCCTTACTTCCAGTCGTACAACATCCTCGAAGGGGTTGACACCGTGATTCCGGTTGACGTGTACATTCCAGGATGTCCGCCCCGCCCCGAGGCCCTCATCGACGGCTTTGGCCTGCTTCGTGAGAAGATCATCCGCATCGGCGCCGCTCCAAGCAGCGGTCGCAAGGGCGACAAACCCATCATCGTCGGGGAGGACTGAGCATGGGCATGCGCATCACCAACGAACAGGCAGATGCAGCCGCCAACCAGGCGGTTTCTGCCATCAACGACCGCTTTGGCGGCTCGGATGTTTCAGCGAGTGTTGAGCATCACGCAAACGCCTACAAGATGGCCTTCGTCCGTGCTCAGGTTCCTTCGCAACACTGGACGGCCGTGGCCAAGCATCTTCGCTTTGACCTGGGCGTGAATTACTGCTCCATGGTCACGGGAACGCACTACCCTGAAGGTGGAGCAGAACGCGGCTGGGAAGTCGTCTACCACCTCATGCGTCAACCTGTCGTGGACCAAGCCCCCCACACGAGCACCGTTCACGTCGCTGAAGAGCTCAAGGGCGATGACATCCCGCTGGAAGTCGAGGTGGTCATCACGCTCCCTCAAAGCGAATCGCCCTCGGTCCCCAGCGTCCAGAACATCTGGGTCGGGGCCGATTGGAACGAGAAAGAAACGTGGGACCTCGTTGGTATTCAGTTTGAAGGCCACGAAAACATGCACCGTGTCCTGAACCCACACGACAGTCCCGATGGCTTTCACCCGCTTCAAAAGCAGCACAAAATCCGCTACCACGACTTCAACGAAATGTACGACGACGCTCAAGGCTTCGGCCGAAAACCAACCGATGAGGGTCGGGTTAAGTGAGGTGAAATCATGGCACAAATGTGGATTACAATGGGCCCCCAGCATCCAATGACGCACGGCCTGTGGACCCTCCGAGTGAAGGTCGACGGTGAAACGGTGGTTGATACCGAGGCAGAACTTGGCTACATTCACCGCGGCGTTGAGAAGATCGCTGAAGCTCGAGACTTTACCCAAATCACCCCGTACTGCGACCGTCTCTGCTACGTGAGCGCCATGACGTGGGCCAACTCCTACATCTACGCAGCCGAGGACCTGCTCGAGGTCGAAGTTCCTGAGCGGGCCGAATACATTCGCCTGATTGCAGCAGAATGTCAGCGTTTGGCTTCCCACCTGATGTGGCTGGGCGCCTACGGCCCTGACATTGGCAGCCTGACGCTGATGACATGGTGCATGCGCGACCGTGAGATGTTCCTCGACCTGCTTCAGGAACTCGGAGGCTCTCGAATGCACTACAACTACCCCCGAGTTGGTGGCGTGAAGCGAGACATTCCCGTTGGCTTCGCCGACCGCTTGGTGGCCAAGGTCAAACTCTTCGAAAACCGAATTGACGAATACGAAATGATGCTTGATGAATCCACCATCTGGCTGGTGCGACTCCAAGGTGTGGGCTACGCCAAAGCCGAAGACATGGTCAACGCCGGTGTTTCTGGACCCAACATCCGAGCCGCTGGCGTCAATTACGACGTTCGATGGGCTCATCCCTATTCTGTATACGACCAGGTTGACTGGGAACCCGCCGTTGAAAAACCGACCTCGGTCAAAGGGGCCGACTGCTACGACCGCTACCGTGTGCGAATGGAAGAAATGCGACAGTCCTGCCGCATGATCCTCGACGCCATCGAGAAGATTCCCGGTGGCAAGAACACCAACTACGCCAACGGCGACGAGATGATTCTTGCCAAAGCACCCACCCGTGCTCCAGAAGGCGCAACCGGTTTCTCTCATTACGAGTGCACCCGCGGAGCCTCTCAATTCTACATTCAGGGCGGTGGCGATGGACGAGGCAAGAACCCCTACCGACTTTCCATTCGCTCACCGATGTTCATCACCATCCCGTACGTTGCCAAGACGATGATCGGGTACAAGGTGGCGGACATTCCAGCCATCATGGGCAGCTTTGACCCGTGCATTGGGGAGACCGATCGTTGAGGTGAGGACATGGATGACAGGTACGATTTGGTAGGCTTCTTCCTGAGCAAAGACGGACTTCTCCGCTCGGGCATCATCAACGTTCTCGAAGGCACACCGCTCGAAGAGAGCGCCGGCAGCCTTTCGTTCGCCATCGCAACCTTTGCTGTGGTCAACATCGTCTTCTTGATGCTCTTCTTTTCCCAATTCGCCATCCTGTGGATTGAGCGCAAAGCCGTTGCTCGTATGCAAGACCGCTACGGCGCCACCACCGCCCTCCGCTCGTTGTGGGTGGGTGAAAACGGCGTAACCGCAGGAGAATGGTGGAACATGCTGCCGTTTGGCTTGGGTCGCCCCCTCGGTGCCGTCAACAAATGGCTGAACAAGAACTTCGGCAATCGCGATGAGAACTTCCCTACCGTTGACCGCGTCAACAACCGTTCCTGGATGGGCAAGACGATTCTTCCCGGATTCTTCCAAAACGTCGCCGACGGCATGAAGTTCCTCGTCAAAGAACACATGGTTCCCCAGCGAGCCGACCGCCTCATCTTCGAGGTCTCCCCCTTCCTCATCGTTTCCTCAACGTTGCTGATTTTGGGCATGATTCCACTATCAAGCGGCATCTACGCCACCAACCCCGACCTTTCCATCCTCTACGCCATCGCCATCTTTGGTATCGCACCCATTGGTGTCTTCTTTGCCGGCTGGTCGTCCAACAACAAGTACACCCTCATCGGTGGAATTCGCTCCGCCGCACAGCTGACGGCGTACGAGATCCCGCTGTTGCTTACGTTGTTGTCCGTTGCCATCCTCTCGGGTACGTTCAACATCATCGACAGCATCCACTTCCAACATTCTGCAGGGGCTTGGAACATCTTCTTGATGCCCTTGGGCGCCGTTCTCTTCCTCGTCACCATGATCGCCGAGGTTGAGCGTGTGCCGTTTGACATGCCCGAGGCTGAAGCTGAACTGGTTGAGGGATGGTGGACAGAATACGGCGGTATGCGATTCGGTATGTTGTTCATGGCCGAATACATTCGCACCTACGCTGCCTGTTTCCTTTTCACCCACTTCTTCCTTGGCGGATGGCACCTTCCCTTCCAGGGCACCATCGGCACGCTTCCCGTCGTCGGCGAGGCCTACCTTTTGATTCCCGGCGCCATCATGACGCTCGTCAAGTCCTGGCTGGTCTTCCTCATCGTCTTCGTTTGGGCTCGTTTCGCCCTCGCACGTATTCGAACCGACCAAATTTTGGAGTTCGGCTGGCGCATGTTGCTGCCGTTGGCCGTGATTCAGGTCGTTCTCGCTTTGGTCTACCGATTGTACCTCTTCAACCCTGACGGCATGTCGGCCAAGAACGACGTGGGCGGGGGCATGGCATGGGACGCCTTCGGTATCCCGTACTTCGTCCCCATCGCCACCACGCTCTTCTGGCTGGGTGTCTTCTTTGTCTATCTCAACGACGAGGACAAGTCGGTGAATCAGGAACGTATGTTCCACGTCCATACGGACAAGCCTGCGGGGACGGTAACCCCGGGGCAGGAGTGAGGTGAACACCATGCCAATGCATCCACACGCACAACCCAATTTCAGAAACTTGTTTTGGTATCCGTTCAAGATCACCCTGATCACGGCGCTACGAACTTTTGCGTTCATCGGTAACCGATTCGGAAAGCGACTGGGCGCCTACCACAACACCTCTCACCCCGAGTTCCTCGACGACGGCAGCCGTGCACGCGCTGCATCCACAGCCGAGATGAACGACGTGAGCCGTCAAGAATTCGCTCCCGACCGGGTGACCTCCGACCTCAAGCCCACCCTTTGGAAACCGCAAACGGTGCAATACCCGTACGAGCGCCTTGAAGACATGGAGCCTTGGCTCTTTGTCCCCGGAAATTACAACGGCCGCATCGGTGTGATTTGGGAAACCTGTACGGCGTGCAAAATGTGCGTTAACATCTGCCCCAACGATTGCCTTCACATGACCACCGAACTGCGCGTGGACGTGCTCGACAATGCGGACGGCGAGAATGCTGGACTCGGCATGGAACTTGAGGTCGGCAAGTTTGCCGCCGTCGAAGTGCCTGAAGTGATGGCTGAATTGGAGACGTTTAACCACGTGACGGCCCACACCGATGCCCCGGAAGAGTGGCGTTTCGCCGAAGTGCTTGACCTCTCAGGCAGTTCCGCTACCGTTCGATGGAACGACTCCGGTGAAGAAGCCGTCGTGTCCACCTCCGAACTCTATCCGGCAGACGACCAAATCGTCTCGGGACGCATTGACCTTGGTCGCTGCATGTTCTGTGGCTTGTGCATGGAATCGTGCGGTTTCACCTCGTTTTTCATGACCAACGAATACGACGGCATGTCCGGCTTCACCCGCCAAGACCTGTGGTTTGACGCCTCCCGCACCCGTGTTTTGCCCGGCGTTCATCAGGAAGCCGTTGATGCTGAATTGGCCAAGCGTGCCTCGAAAGAGCGCGACAAGCGAGCCAAGAAGGCTGCCAAGGCCGCTAAGGCTGCAGCCGAAGCAACAAAGCCCGTTGAGGTCGAGGTCGAAACCGTCAAGGCCGCTGAACCGGAGACCGTTGAAACCAAAACGCTCAGCAAGGAAGAGAAGAAGCAGGCTGAACTCGAACGGGTAAAGGAACGCTCGAAGTCCATTGATTTCGGCATCTTGGGCACGGCCAAAGCCAGCGAAAAAGATGACCTCCAAGCCATCAAAGGCGTCGGACCGTTCATCGAGGAAAAATTGAACGCCTTGGGCATTTACACCTTTTCGCAAGTCAGCAAGATGACCAGTGAACTTGAGGACCAAGTCAACGAAGCGATCGAATTCTTCCCCGGCAGAGTCAAGCGCGACGAATGGGCCAATCAGGCCAAGGAGTTGCTTGAACAAACCGTGAAGGGGGATGCTTGAGATGGATGTGGCCAGCGCTGCCGAAACCGGGGTGTTCTTCCTGTTTGCAGCCATCACGCTCGGTGGAGCGCTTGGCCTCATCTTTGCCCAGCGAGTGGCGCACTCGATGCTCTCGTTGATCTTCTGTTTCATGGCCGTTTCTGGCATTTTCATCCTGTTGGGTGCTGAATTTCTTGCCGCCATTCAAATTCTGGTCTACTTGGCCAGCGTCGGGTTGGTGGTCCTGTTCGGCATCATGCTGACCCGTCGTCAAATTCTCGAGGAGGACTTTGAATGAAGTTCACGTCGTTGTTCACCCGTCTTGGATTGCTGGCGCTTGGTTTCATCCTCGTGGCCGTGCTCAACGACGACAGCGTGTGGGCCAACCCCGCAACGACCACGCCCACGACCGCTGGCTTGGCCGACTCCTTGCTCACCGAATGGGGCTTTGCGCTCTTGGTTCTCGGACTGCTGATGGCCATGGCCATGATGGGTGCGGCTTACCTCGTTCGTGACGAACGAATGGAAAATCTTCTCTGGGAGTTTGGAGGTGAAGAAGAATGATCGATCCAGCATGGGTTTCCGGTCTGTCCGCCCTCCTGTTCGTCATCGGTTTGGCCGGTGCCTTCACTCGAAAGAACGCCATCATCGTCTTGATGTGCATTGAATTGATGCTCAACGCAGCGAACATGCAGTTTGCTGCAGCTGCCGTGCAGCACGGCGATACGACGGGTTGGGTTTACACCATCTTCGCCATCGCCATCGCTGCCAGTGAGGTGGCGATTGGTTTGGCCATTTTCCTTGCCATGTACGGCCAACATGAATCGATTACGCTGGACGACGTCAACGTCCTGAAGAACTGAGGTGAGATGATGG
>JAYNUQ010000023.1:0-13645 GCA_038116375.1 Candidatus Poseidoniales archaeon
TGACCTTGGCCCTGACCTTGGCCCTGACCTTGGCCTTGACCTTGGCCTTGACCTTGGCCTTGACCTTCGCCCTGTCCACCAGCGTCGGATTCGCCACCGCCTTCGGTGCCGCCGTTACCTGCGCCTGCTCCGGACTCCTGGAAGTCAGGATCGTAAGCGTCAGGAATACCGTCACCGTCAGAGTCGGAGTACTCACCGTCGTTGGGGTCGTTGGGGAACTGGTCGGTTGCGTCGGACTTGCCGTCACCGTCGGTGTCGGCGTTGTTCGGGTTGGTACCCTTGGCATACTCTTGGGAGTTGGTCAAGCCATCTCCGTCAGGGTCTGCGTTTCCATCGCCACCGTTGGTGGGGTTCAGTCCGTTCGAAACCTCCCATCCATCTGGGAGACCATCGCCATCGCTGTCTGCATTGTTCATGTTGGTGCCTTGGGATTGCTCCTCAGCGTTGGTCAAACCATCGCCGTCCCAGTCGGCGCCGCCGTCTGAGGGGTCGAGGGGGTCGGATCCATCACCCGATGCTGCCGAAACAGCGGAAAGGGCGAGGAACAAAGCCAATAGCACGCTCATCATTTTCGTCTTCATGTTTTTTTCACTTCCTTTTGTTTTTGGTTGTTTTACACAGAGAACCCGCTGTTCTCTCTTTCCAAGACTGTCTCTGAACTGGTCAGAACACGGACTTTGGGATTTCGATGCAGCTTGCGCTGATTTAATTCAACAAGGGGAGTCAAGCAAACCATCTGAGCGGTCATCTCGTTGCTTTCGCAGGACATAGGGGCTGCGAAAAGGCCGTTCAGTGCTTTGCTTTTGTTGTTGACGTAATCCTCCGTTTGCATCGTTTTTCACGGGTCGTTCATAGGGAACCCAGCGTTCCCTCTACCCAATACAAAGGCTCAACCCTATATGAAGACCGCGATAACCTGCGCCGCGTCTTTGTCTCGACTAAACGCCGGGCAAATTGGTTGCAGGAAGCAGGATCGATGCATCGTGATTGAAAACATAACGAGCAATAATTTCAGCGAGTTCTTCATCGTTGAACATGTGAATACGTTCCTGGCCATTACCTACTGCAGGAGCAAAGAGTTGCAAGCCGAAGGGTTTGGCAAGACGCGAAAGGGCAATCTTCGCTGCACGTACGGTGTTGGCACCGCGAACGCCGCTCTCTGCGAGGCCCATGCCGAGGCTGTGAATGAGCTTCCCTTGTCGCACACCGTAACCGCCTGCAGTCGCCATCACGCCCAAAATGATGAATTGGTCTCGGCGAGATGCATCCCAGCGGTGTGGGTCGCCCCTAAATCGGTCGTGAAGGGCTTCGATCAACGAATGGTGGGCTTCATCGAGGTGATCGGGGTTGAGCGGAGGCACATCGATTGGGGGGGTCATCGTGCTTTCTTTCGGAAGAATATCGTCAAACGGCGTCCATTGATAATCTGCAAGAAGCCAGTTGTTGAATTTCTTCGAGAGAAGGGGGTCGGCGCCTCTCCACGACCAAATGCTTCGCTGAAGCATTTCGGGCGCAATCGAGTCAAAGACTTCTGGGGCTTCTTCTGAAAGTGTGCGGAAGGCTTCGAGGAGTTTCTGGAAATACAATTCTCGTTCTTTATCTGATTTTGAATTGTATTTTTTTGCAACGTAATAATCAAAATCTGGTTTTGATTTTGCGTAACTTCTCTCTGAACGAGAGTCTTTCATGTTTTGACCCTGCGGCTCCGTCGTTATATGTTCTTTTGTTTCTGTGTGTTGTGCTGATCTCATCTTTGTCCCTCTTTCGGGCGCAAATCCATCTTTTTGTACCGTCTTATGCGTTTTTTTTTACATTCAATGGGCGTTCATGGAAACTGCCGCTGATTATCTGTGCGAGTGAGTGAATATATACTCTGGATGTTCAAAAACGCTTCATCATGGACATGTGAGGCCCGATTAAGCCAATTTCATACGGCTCACCGATAAGGACCCAGTCCTGCGATTGGTAGAAGGGTATGGCGTGTTGTCGTGCTTGCAAGAATCCTGTTTTGCACCCGAATTCACCTGACATGAGGCGTTCAAGTTCTTGCAGTATCCTTGCTGCGTGACCTTGTCGTTGATGTGTTGGCAGCGTCCCCATCTGTCGGATCTGGAAGGCGGGCCGTGGAACGGCACCATCGGCAAGCGGCCCAAACGCTGGGATTGGGGCTGCGCCTGGCCCTTTGTGGTCCATGCCCGACCCGTCAGCATGTTCTGGGATGATGTGGGCCCGACCAACAGCGACCACGTTTCCGCTTTCTTCAGCCCAAGCATGAACGGCTTCCGCGTCGTCGTCGAGCCGTTCGCTGCCCAACACCATACCGAGCGGTTGACGAAGAACAGCGTATCTCGTCTGGAAATACGCCTCATGGGGCATGCCGTGAAGAGAGAACATCATGAGAATCAAAGAGCGCCAAATGCAAGGACCAACAAAAGGAAGAACAGGACGGGCAGAACGAACACACCGACGAAGGCTGAAGTTACGAGTCCCCATCCAAGCGAACGTTTGCCTTTGGCAAACGCCGTTATGGTGGCGGTGAGATGGATGAATGGAAGCAGACAGAACGCCAATCCAACGGGATTTTCCTCGTATTCAAAGCGTTCATCAACATAGCTTAATTCAATCATCATAAATTCTGCAGAGGCGTCCTCCAAGGCAAACACCATGGTTTGGTTCTCCACATGGTACGTGCCAACGGCGCTCTCGCTTGCTCTGTCGTTCGATTCGTTCATTTGATAGACGGTGGACGTCATGCTGTCGTAGTCGTTCCAGACGTTGATGTAGATGGTGTGGCCTTCGTGTTCAACGAGTGCGAACGCCGACTCGAACCGTTCGTATTCTGTTGGCGAGGCCTGCACGGAATAATTCACGGCGTCTTCGCTCTCCGCCCTGATGGTGTCGTATCGCCACGGGTCTTCCCAATCCGGCTCCAAAGCAGCAGCCAAGATGGCAACAACCCCAAACACGGCAAAAGGAACGAAGAGGCCGATGAAGAATTGACGCCACTGAAACCCTTGGTTTTGGTTTGGTTGTGGAGTGACGAAAACCTGGTGGCCGGACATGGGCGCGATGTCGCCGCTCAACAGAGGCGTTGGTGCGCCCCACGCATTGGTGGGCGCCGAAGCTGCGGTATCGTTTTCGCCCAAACTCCCCATCAACTGAGGCGTTGGTGGGGCCGTGGATTCACCCGATGCATCGCTCACATCCTTGGCATCGATGGCAAAGAACGGCTTTTCACCGCTCGAAGAAGGTGAGGGGGGGTCTTCTTCTGCCACGCCCTGTGCTCGTTGGGAGGCCGTTTAAACAATCCTCTGAGGTTGCCACGGAAGTCAAAGGCGCGTTGAAATAGGTCGTGCCGCTGGGCGTGAACACAGCACGGATGTCAGAGTGGCTATGAGCGGGACTGCAGATCCTGAGACCGGAGTTCGAATCTCCGTCCGTGCTCCAAAACCCTTCTCACGTTGAAAATATCATACGAGCCTTCAAAGCCCAATCACGCGAGCCTGCATCACTGTTCTGGAGGGAAAAGCATGCCTGAACTGAATCCCCGTCTTGCCGAAGTCGGTTCTGGATTTGCAGCGTTCCTCGCGCCCCCAGGGCCCGAAGTGGTTCGGTTCACGGTGGGCCAGCCTGATTTTAACACCCCAGCACCCATCGTCGCAGAAGCCAAGGCTGCGCTTGACCGCGGCGAAACGGCTTACACTCGCCCCCAAGGCAGCGAATCTTTGTGCGCTGCTGTTCAAGGCCACCTCTCGCAGTTTGATATTCGCATCAAATCTGAAGATGTCGTGGTCACACCCGGGTGCAAACAAGCCCTGCTCTATGGAATGATGGCGACCATGGCGCCAGGCGACGAAGTACTCCTCCTCTCACCCGCCTGGCCTTCCTACGATGGCATGGTCCGATTGACCGGCGCCACGCCGATTCATGTTCCCGTTCGTCGGGACAACTACCACCCTGATTTTGACGCCCTTGAGCAGCACGTTTCCTCAAAGACGAAGGCCATCATCATCAACTCGCCCAACAACCCTACGGGAGCCGTTTACACCCGAGAAGAGACCAAAGCCATCGTGGATTTTGCCGTCAAACATGACCTTTGGATTCTCGACGATATGATCTACTCCACGCTGGTGTGGGTCGACGGCGGTTACACCTCGCCGTGCGCCTTTGAAGGCGGCGCTGAGCGCACCATCACCATTGGTGGATGGTCCAAAGGATGGGCCATGACGGGATGGCGACTGGGCTGGGTCACCGGCCCGAGCAACGTGATGGACGGCGTGAAAAAGGTCAACGTCAGTGCTGCAACGCACGTTCCAACCTTCCTCATGCCCGCTGCAGAGAAAGCACTCGAATTGCGTGAAGAGATTGAGGTGATGGAGGAGGCCTTTGCCGAACGTCGTGTTGCGATTCACCAAGCGTTTTCCTCGCTGCCTGGCGTGGTGGTGCCCGAACCCGAAGGGGCGTTCTACATTCTCTGCGACATCACCGGCACGGGCATGACCGATATGGAATTCGCTACCGAAGCCCTTGAGAAAGCCAAGGTGCAGGTCATTCCCGGCTCGCTCATGAAGGGCGGTGAAGGCCTCATCCGCGTGAGTTATGCCACCTCGCTTGAGAACATTCACGAAGGGGTGCGCCGCCTGCAAGCGTGGCTTGAATCACGCCGCTGAAAGGGCTTGAAGGGCTTCTCGGACATAGAGAATACCAGACAAGACCAGTCCGACCATGATGCCTTTTTGGATGTCGTCGCTCTTCCATTTCTCGAGCCAGATTCGTCCGATTTGTGCCCCGAGCAGAGCAGCGAAGACGAAACCGACCAACAACCAAGGCTCCACGGTCAAGACGCTGACATCGTACCACAGGTAAATCGGGATGCGCGTGGCATCCACAACCAAGGCCAACACGGCCGCCGTCGCAGCATATTCTGATTTATCGGGCAACCGCTGTTTGAGAAACATTGCCCGAAGAGCGCCCTGGTGCCCTGTCAACCCGCCGAGAAACCCCGAGCCAAAGCCGCCGATACGGTCCTCCGCTTCAGGAAGGCGGATGGACGTCCACGATTCACTGATTTTCAATATCGGCAGCACGATGAGAGCGAGACCCACCAAGAGCAAGAGAGGGTCGGGGGGAATGACAGTTTGCAAAAGAGCACCTGCCAGGGCGCCAACGAGCAGGGCCCAGCCAAACCGGCGAAGGGCATCTCGGTCAATGTGGCTTCTCAGCATACGGGATTTCATCGCGTTGTGGGCGCCGTGAACGATAGCGACGCCGGCGATGGCGTGATGCGGTTCAAACCAGATCAAAAACAAAGGCGTGGTCATCGTGGCTAATCCAAAGCCTGCTGGTACGGTCAGTGCTGCTGCCAAGACGCATGCGAGAAGGCCGCCAACAAGGACCAATGTATCCATATCACTGCCACCTGCGGTGAGGTTCTGGTTCATCCTTCTTTGATAACCAATCCTAAATAGACCGATGCAGGACCTCATAAATTCACTTGGATCATGCCTTCGTGGTCTCTCACTTCGTAGATTTTCAAATCTTTTTTCTTCGACATGGCCCCCACCAGTTTTCCATACGAAGGAAACAGGGGGAACGGCGACCACTCGACGAGTGAGCCATCGTCCAGGTTGTGCGTGGTCTGGTGAAGCGGGCATCGAACGCAGCCGTCCTCAACCTTGGCACCCCAAGCCAGCGGCCATCGCATGTGCCGACACAGGGCTTCGGTGGCAAAAAGCGCAGTGCCCTGACGGCCCACCATGATCATCTTGCCTTTCACGGTCTTCATCTTCTTCTTTCCGGGTTTCAGTTTGCTTGATTTCATCACGTTGTGCCAGGTCATATCAGGGCCTCCTTGGGAATGGGATGTTGAGGTGTTCAAGCACGCGCTCCGCGCTGCGAAGCGTGCCTTGGACAGAAGGGTGAGTACGATGGTCGCCCGCTAAGAGAACGCCGTTCACTTCGAGATTGGGCAGCGTCCGCGCATGATGAGACGGATTGATATGGGGCAAAGCATGTCTCACCGTCGTGGTGGTCAGGTGCGACCACTGCGCAACCGAAGGCCCGAACCAATTCGTCAACTCGCCTCTGACCGACTCGACGTCAACATTCTCTGCGTCTTCGCCTACCAGCGTTGCGACCACCCAATGGTGGCCTTCGGGGTGAGGGTGGAGGTTGGTTGGGAGGTGGACATGAAGCACATGCTGGCCTTCTTCGCCCCACTCTTCGTTGAGAAGAAGTCGGGCTTGAGTAAACGGAGCGGTTTGAGCCGTGAACACCACCGTTGTCGTCAAGCGTTCAACGGGACGGTGATTTCCGAGTGAGGAGGGGAGCATGGCCCCCGCAACGTGTTGAGGCACAGCGAGCACAACCCGGTCAAAGGTCTCGCTTTGGCCTTCAACCACGACGGAGTCCTTTGAGACCGCCTGAACCGATGTGTTGAGGCGAAGCTCGGTGGTGCGGAGGCGAGCAGCGAGTTGTTGAGGAACGGCGGCGATACCGTCTCGGGGCATCACCATGCTCCCATGGGACATGGCGCTCCATGTGAAATCGGCGAAGGCCAGACGTTCGGAAAGCGTGGGGTCAAGGGTGATGCCGGCGAAAAGGGGGCGAAGGACGCGTTGGGTTGAGGCGTTGAAGTTTCGCTGTTCAAGGCCCTTTGCGATGGTGGGTGTTGGTAGATCCATGCCCCGCTCGGGATCCCGTGCTGATGTGCGCAGCCGCCAGCGTAGGAACCGCAAGCCGTCGAAGAGGCCCACGGATTTCAGCGTTGGGAAGAGATACCGTGGACGGCGAAGAGCATCCCCGAGCAAACGTCGACGGCCAGTTGAAGGTTGAACGGTCATGGTGCATGCATCCATGGGAGCAGCATGGAGGGCGTCGAGGTCGACCCATCGCTTCAGCGCTGGATACGCAGTATGGAGGACGTGAAAGCCAACATCAAGGGAATGGTTGTCCGCTTGCACCGTTTTCATTCGCCCGCCGAGTGTGGAGGAGGATTCGAACAGCGTCACGTGATGGCCGTCCTGTTCGCAACCCAGCGCTACGGCCAGTCCCGCCAAGCCCCCGCCAACCACAGCGATGTTCATGCTTCAGCCTCTGATGTTTGACATGCCGCCATCAAGGTGCAAAATTTGCCCCGTGAAATTGTCAGGAGCGCTGGTAAGGAGCCAATGCATGCTCTGAGCGATTTCATTGGCTTCGTTGATTCGCTTGAGGGGAATCATGCCAACGGAAGCTTCCCGAATGGCATCCGAGCGCAAGACGGTAGCTCCGAGACGGGTTTCGGTCAACCCGGGTGCGACGGCGTTCACCCGCAAGCCTCGTTGGGCATAGGTGGATGCAGCCGCACGGACCATGGCTTCAACACCGCCTTTGGCAGCGGCGATGGCTTCGTGGTTGGTCAATCCATAACTTCCTGCAACGCTTGACGTGAAGACCATGCGCCCTGTTCCCTGCTTAAGCATGGCTTTTCCTGCCGTCTTGAGAGAGACGAATGCTGAGGTGAGGTTGGTTTGGATTACGGCTTCAAAGTCCTCGAGTTTCGTGGCGTGAGGTGGACGAAGAGAGATGGACCCAACAAGATGAGCCATGCCCGAAAGCCCGTTTTCACCCAACCCTGCGGCGTGAGCAACGGCCTCCTGGACCGTCGCCTCGTCCAACGCATCGCCTTGTATGAGGACGGCGCCCCGTTCGACGAGAGAAGCGACCCTGTCAGCGTCACGAGCGAGAAGCGTGACCTGATGGCCCCCCTCGAGCAACGATGAGGCGAGATGATGGGCAATGTCGCTGCTGCCGCCGACCAAAAGAAATGATTCGCTCATGAATTCCTTACAGTTGAGTTCGCTTTTATACTGCTGTTTTGGGGGGCTGAACACCGTTTGAAAAGGAAACGCTGCGAGAAAATACCATGCTTCGGGACGCTCACCCTGCCATCCAAGGTTTGGTCTGCAAGGCATCCTCCATTCACATTCTCGGTGCTGGACTGAAGACAGAAAAGCCTGCACACCAGGCAATTCACGATCTTGACGGCAAAGGTTGGCGCCTCGTTCCCGTTCATCCAAACGACGCTGGAGGCGCCGTAAATGGATGGCCAATACGAGCGGCCATCGAGGACGGCATCCTTCCTGAGGTGGTGGTTTTTTTCCTCGCCCCCGAGCGAGCAAAACAAGCGGTGTTGGAACTTATCGTGAACCTTGAACCTCGTGCCATGCCCCTGCTCTGGTTTCAACCGGGCTCTGAACACGAAGACGTTCTTGAAATGTTAAACGAGGCGGGAATCCTTCACATTGTGGACGACTGTATCGTGCGCTACACACAGCGCCACCACCTTCGAGGAGAGAACAACCTCTCTCCTGCCCCGTGGTGCCTGCAAGTCGCCTCGGAAGACGGAAGCGGGTGTTCGGTGTGGACCGTTGAATCGGCGAGTGAAAGCAAGATTGCTCCAACCACATCACTTGAGTGGTGCGGCGATTTCCTTGACTTGGAACAATCAAATCACACCGTTCCTCGCTACATACGCTCGTTAGCAACGTCGGGTGAATGCGTCGAAGACCTCGCCGCACGCTTGGCTTGATTCCACATTTACTGTGGCCCCGCCTGGGGCATGATGGTGTAGAGTGACCCCCCGTTGCCAAAGGTAGCGTAATACAGCGTGCCATCAGGATGGAACACGAGCGGCAAGGGTGTGCCCGCATCCCACGCAAATCGGGTGATGTTGGTGGTGTAAGACGCTCCAGAATCTCCAGGATGGACGTCGATTCGCAGGATTTCATGGCCTTGTGGAACCACGGTGTTCCACGAGCCGTAAACGGTGGCGTACAAGGTGAATCCTTCGGTCGGTGAGAGACCTGGAAGGGGCGAGTGAGCGGGTCGGACGTCAATGCCGTTCACCGACGTGTGCGGCGTCCAAGTCCCAACGGGCGGTTGTGTGCCTTGAGGCACGGGCGTTTCGGGAGCATCGTCGGGCCAGCCGTAGCTTTCACCGGGCTGAAGGAAATTCAATTCTTCTGGGGGATGGTCGCCGTCCCAATCCCGTCCGTTATCGGTGAAAAAATACCCGTGACCTTCGACCCATACGCCGTCGAATGAGTTTCGAACTCCGCTCGCAAGCACGCCGTGGTCACCTGTCGTCGCATTGACCCAAAGCAGAGCGGCGTTTCGGTCGTCGGCTTCATCGCAGACGTTGCATGTTGAGCCGCTGTGCCACAGAAGCGTGCCGTTGGGCATGACCTCAACGGTGTTGGTCTGATGATTGCCAACCGGAATGCCCTGGACCAGAACGTTGGGAGAGGAATAGAGGCCGTCTTCACCGATGGCGTAGGACGTGAGTTTCCCTGCCTCGGAAACGATGGCTCGCTCACCGTGAAGGAGCAGTCCGTGCGGTCGGTCAAGGCCGGTGAGTAACATTCGTCGCTCATCGGTCTCAAGATTGACTTCCATCACGCCGCCGCGGTCACGGTCGCAGACCAGCAGGTGTGAGTCGTTGGCCCAAACCAGGCAGGTTGGGCCTCCAAGGTCGGAGGCTACCAAATTTACTTCGTAGCCATCGACGACCTTTGGATCGTTTCCAGAGACGTAGGGATACAACTGTCGGGCCATTAACAACCCAACGAGCAGCATCACCACGGGAAGGAGGTGCTTTCGCATTGAATCACCCGACCTTGCCATTGGTGTTCAACGATTCGCAACCGCAGAACCTCCTTCGGGCGTTTGCCCGCCACGTCGGTGGGCCGCCGGGCGCAAGCGTTCTGGAAGACCCAGCACGGCTCAGAGGTCGTTGCGACCTTGTCGTCCCATCAGCGCCAAGGCACCGATGACCGCAACGACCGCTGAAACGACCATGAACCCGGGCGTGTCCTCGCTCGAATCCGTGGTCTCTTCGGCCGAGGAGGTTGAACCGCCATCGCCAACCACAACTTCTCCGAACATGTCGAGGCCGATGTGTGGCTCACATGCGTAGTAGAAGGTGGTGTCTTCGGTAAAGGTGTAGGAGAAGGCCACGGTTGAGGCTGCAGCGCCGGAGGTCACGCCGCCATCAACGTAGGTGGTGGACTTGAAGCCGTCCACTTGCTTGACGTTGTGAGGCATGCTGGCGTCTTCCCACGACCAACACACGGTTTCACCAACGGCGATGTTGACCACGGTTGGGCTGAATGCGTATCCCGAGGTGTCAATGCCAACGGTAGCAGCACAGTCGATCCCTGCGAAGGGGTCGGTTTCTTCGGGTTCCTCGACCTCTTCCGTTTCGTCAGCAGGTGGCAAAAGCACCTTGTCGATGACGTGGATGATGCCGTTGCTGGCCATCACGTCGGCCGTTGTGACGTTGGCGTCGTTGATGGAAACGGATTCTCCGTCGACGGTGAAGGTCACGTTGTCGCTGTTGAGCATGGTGGCGACCAGCCCGTCAGTGACGTTTGCTGAATCAACAGCACCGTCCAAGACGTGGTAGAGCAAGATGTCTCTCAGTGTCTCGTTTTCTTCATCGGTGTCAAAGGTCGAGAGGTCAATACCTGCGTCGGTGAAGGCTTGGTCGGTTGGTGCGAAGACCGTGAACGGACCGTCACCAGCAAGCGTTGCGGTGAGGTTCACATGGTCGAGGGCCGACACCAGCGAATCGTGCACGCCTGTTCCAGCAGCGTTGGTGGGAATGTCCTCGGATTCATCAGCGGCGACGCTGAATGTGAGGGTGGAAAGGCTCAGGCAGGCTACAAGTAACAGTGTAAGTGCACGGTTCATGAACGAAACGCTTCGCAACCGATACTTAAGTCGCGGTATTTTTCCAGTCAATTAAACGGCGAGCGGTATTCGTGGACGTCAGCGGCGATTCGAAGCAATTGGTTGTACTTTGCAACCCGGTCGGAACGTGCAGGTGCTCCAGTTTTGATCTGTCCAGCCCGGGTGCCGACGGCGAAATCGGCGATGGTGACGTCTTCCGACTCGCCACTTCGATGCGAAACGACGTTGTTCATGCCGTTGGAAGAGGCCATGTCCATCGCTTCCAATGTCTCTGTGATGGTTCCGACTTGGTTCACCTTGACCAGCATGGCGTTGGCCGCCCCGAGTTCAATGCCTTGAGAAAGACGTTCGGACTGGGTCACGAAGAGATCGTCGCCAACCGTTTGGACCCGGTGCCCGTGAGCCTTGGTAAACGCAGACCACCCGCGCCAGTCGTCCTCGCCAAAGCCGTCCTCAATCGAAAGGATAGGGTAGTCGTCCAACCAGCGGCCGTACATTTCCACCAAGTCGTCCGAAGACAATACCTTTCCTTCCATGTGATAGCCGTCGTCTTTGAGGAATTCCGTTGAGGCAACGTCCAGGGCAATCCCGATTTCTTCCGTGGAGTACCCAGCACCTTCAATGGCCCGAACCATGTATTTCAGGCCGTCTTCGTTCGCCGGCAGGTTGGGGGCAAAGCCACCTTCGTCCCCGATGCCACCGAGCAAACCGTCTTTTTTGAGTTCGGCTTTGAGTGCATGATAGGTTTCCACACCTGCTCGCAATCCCTCTTCAAAGGTGTCGAAGCCGTGCGGCATGACCATGAATTCCTGAACGTCAACGTTTGAGGCAGCGTGCGCACCGCCGTTGAGAATGTTCAACATGGGGACGGGCATCAAACCGCCCGCTACTCCGCCCACGTACTTCCAAAGAGGGAGTTCGTGGAAGGCTGCACCGGCGTGCAGACACGCCATTGAAGCACCCAACATGGCGTTGGCTCCAAGGTTGGATTTGTTGGGGGTTCCATCCAATTCGATCATCACTTCATCGATGAGGCGTTGTTCATCGACCGGCAGACCAACCAAGGCTTCTTCGAGATGGTCTTTGACGTTGTTCACGGCCTTTGAAACCCCCTTGCCAAGGTAGGTGGAGGGGTCTCCATCTCGCAATTCGAGGGCCTCGTAAGCACCCGTTGAAGCGCCAGAAGGAACGATGGCGCGCCCCAGAAGATTCCCATCAACAAAACAGTCGACCTCAACGGTTGGCTGTCCTCGGCTGTCCAACACCATGCGTGAATCAAGTCCAGAGATGTGGCCTGCCATGAAGTTCCCTCAATTCACCCGAAGAAGAGCCGCCCCTTGAATCAAACGGGGTTCACCCGGCGTGCGGTCATGTACGCAAGCCTTTCTTTTCGTGCACCGTGGGTTTTTCCTATTTACGGCATAATATTGGTATTTTTCGTCGTTTGTGTGCTTAATTTGGATGAATATTGATGGAAAAGGTTTGAAATAGGGATTTGCCGAGCGCTGGTCATGCCCCGCATCGCAGAAATTGACCGAGCCATCCTCGCCCAGCTTCGAAAGAACGGACGAATGTCCTATGTTGACCTCGCCTCCAAGGTGGAAGCAAGCGAACGTACCGTGCGAACGCACATCCGAAACATGGAGGAGAACGGGACCATTCGCGGCTACACCATTCGAGAAGGCGGTGTCGGCTTGACGGCCCTCGTGCGCATCAAAGTCTCTCCCGGCTCAGAGATCGGTTCGTTCGCCTCCGAAGTCACGGGCTGGGAAGGCGTTGAAATCGTTTACGAAGTCTCCGGCGAGGCCGACCTGGTCGCCCTGGTTCACGTCGATGACACCATGGCTCTGCGAGCCCTGCTTGACAAGATGTGGTTGGCAGCGCCCAACGAAATCGCCAGCACAACGACTGAACTGGTCTTGGAACAATACTGAGGCGTTTACTCCTCTTCCGAAGGGGGGGAATAGTCGATGCCGCAGGAGCGGCAAACCATGTTGTCATCCCAATCACACTGGCGGCGACAGCCCGACATACTTCACGCCTTCCACTTGACCGAGCAACCAATTGAGTCGGTGTAATCCACGGCCGGGGCCGTCCCCGCGAGCATCGCTTCAATGGCATCCGCAAGCTCGTTTGAGGATACATCGTTTGGATTGCGAGGGCTGTCGTCCATTCGGCCCTGATAGACAAGCCGGTCCTCTGCGTTGAACAGGAAAAATTCGGGAGTTCGCTTGGCATCGTAAGCATGAGCAATCTCCTGGGTGGCATCGTGGAGGTAGGCATAGGGCATACCGCCTTCGGCACGCTTCACCATGTGCTCAAAGGAATCGTTTTCGTACACAACAGGGTCGTTGGAATTGATACCAACGAATCCAATACCGTTGGAACGGCACGATTCCGCCATGGCGTTGATGCGCCCCACGCTGGCAACGACGTAAGGGCAATGATTGCATTCGAAGAGAACCAAGGTGCCGTTTTCGAGTTTGGCATCGGCAAACGACACGGTGGATGCACCCACTGCAGCGTTGGCGTTTGGAAGTTGGAAGTCAGGTGCAGCATCTCCGGTAGAAAGGGGCATGTCCACCCCTCAACCTTCATCGGTCAAAATGGCTTGCTTCCTTACCGCTCACAAGAACGTGAAGGCTGCGCCGGCGCCAGCGAGAATAACAACAACAGCGACGAGGAGTTTGAGTTTCGAGGCCCTCCCGCCGTCTTCGGCATCAAGCGCCGTGGCGTTGGTTGGTAAATCCGGTACGATTTTTGCTTCATCGCCAGGAAGTTCTTGCGAATCCCAGTACGCTTCTTTTTCCGCGGCGCCCGCTTCCAATTCCGCTTGGATACGAGCTTCCTCAGCAAGGCGAGCCTCTTCGGCCAAGCGGGCTTCCTCCGCAAGGCGGGCTTCCTCCGCCAA
>JAYNUQ010000023.1:13745-20443 GCA_038116375.1 Candidatus Poseidoniales archaeon
CGAGCCTCTTCAGCCAAGCGAGCCTCTTCAGCCAAGCGGGCTTCCTCAGCAAGGCGTTCTTCCTCGGCAAGGCGTTCTTCCTCAGCCAAGCGGGCTTCTTCGGCAAGCCGTTCCTCTTCCTCCCTGCGTTTTCGTTCCTCTTCTGCAAGGGCTCGCTTTCGGGCTTCCTCTTCGGCCAGACGACGAATGCGTTCATTGATGGCTTCCTCGTTCTTGTTTCGATAACGATTCAAGATCGCCTCGCCCATTTTGAAAAATTCCTCATCGATGAGGTCGGGGACCTCCTTCTTGCCCTCCAGCAAGAGGCGTTCAATGTCCTCAACCGTAAACACGCCGTCGTGTTCACGAAGGTGTTGTGAAAAAATCCTGTAAAATTCTCGTTGTTCACCGGAAATAGCCCCGTCTTGGGTCATAAAATCCTGAAGGGCGGTCAGAATTTCAGTCAGGTTCAACTCCTTGATTTCGGTGATTCAACTCCCCCCTACGGGTTAAGGTGTTCACGCGCTTTTCATCAAGTTTTTCTCGCACTCTGTCAGACGGGTTTTCGCCAAATGATGCTCTGGGTCAATGCTGAGGATGGCTTTCCACGCTGTCTCGGCCGCTTCCATGTTGCCAAGTCCGTGATGGTGGGCAGCAATTTGGAGGCGTGCGTCAAGGTGATGGCCGTCGCACCGTACGGCTGCCTCAAAGTCCGAGAGGGCATTCTCGATCTTGTTGAAATGCATGTAATACAGTCCACGCTGATGCCATGCAGGAGCGTGGTCTGGGGATTGCCGAAGGGCTTCGTTCAATGGGCCTTCGGCTCGCTCGGCACGATCCATCCCCATGTAGCAGGCACCCAGTTGGGTCAAGGCATGGGTGTGATGGGGTGCGGTTTCGAGCACGTGTTTGAACTCCTTTGCAGCCAATTCCCATTCTGCCAAGTGCATGTGAGCATCCGCCTTTCGAACCCGTGCAACGGCAAGTTGGGGGGCCAAGTCCAGCAGCATCTGAGCGTCATCCAAAGCCTTCCTGGCTTCGTTCAACCCCATGTAGACCGATGAACGGTTAAGACGGGCTCGAATGTGGTCAGCATCAAGGGTGAGGCAGTCACTGTAATGGTAGAGCGCTTGCTTCAGTTGGCCCTTGACCGCTGAGATGTTCCCACGGATGTAGGCCGTGGTTGCTTTTTGTCCGTGCACCTCTGCGGCGTCAACGTGCAAGGTTGCTTGTTGCAAATCGCCGTTATCCAGAGCAAGGAGGGCGGCTTCGCAAGCGATGGAGGGGTCCTTTTCGGGACTCAATCGTTGAGCGCGATCGAGCGATTCTCTCGCTGTTTGGCTGTCGCCCAACAAACGTTGCGTGCGAGCGAGGCCGAGCCAAGCGACACCCAATTCGCGATTCAACGCCAATGCGCCGTTGAACGCCGTCAATGCCGATTCAAGCAGTGCTTCGTCGGTAAGACCGGTTCCGTCTCGCAATCGGTCAGCATGAGCGAGATGCAGACGGCCTTCGACGGTGTGGAGCAGCGCATGGTCAATGCCGTCCGGCGTTGAGGAAAGGAGATTGGAGGCGTCGTCAACGCGGTGCTGGAGAAGGTATCGACCGGCAATTCGAGCACGGAGTTCTCCGTTGTAAGGTTGGGTCTCAAGGGCCTTGAGGAGGGTTTCTTCTGCAGCAACGGCTGAACCTTCAAGCTCGAGAAGTTCGGATTTCAGGAAAATGGCATCCACGCCACCTGCCTCCAACGCCACCGCATGTGTAGCCGCCTTCAGCGCTTCTCGGTCACGGCCTTGTTTGGCTGAGAGAAGCCGAGCCTTGAGGGCCCACGCTTCACCGTTTTGCCGATCGAGTGTGAGGCACCGTTCGTTGGCTTCCAACGCCAACTCTCGCTCGCCTTCAGCCTCCAAGAGTTGAGCATAATGCAGCCAGTCCGCCGAACGGCTGGGGTCTTCTTCCAAAGCCTGTAAAATCGCCTCAATGGCTTCCGTTCGGGCACCGGCACGAGCACGAAGGCCCGAAAGAAGTGAGCGGTCGGCTGCCGTATCAACACCAAGTGCTTCCAACCGGCGTACAGCTTGTTCAGCGCCCTCATCGCCCATGGAGGCGAGCAGGTGTGCGTGTGAACGAAGCAATTCAGGGTCGTCGGGCGTGATCTTCATGCGAGCCTCAAGCCAATGACGGTGGAGGGCATCATCGCCGCGGAGGCGAGCGATGTGTTCGAGGCCTTCGAGAACACTGGCATGTCCGGGCGACAGCTGATAGGCCACGCCCAGCGCACCCTCGGCCCATTCGTAGTGCTGGAGGTGTGAGGCGGCCAGACCCAAACGATGGGCGGTATCGCCGTCCATGTGCAGCATGGACATGGAGACTTGGTGGCGGTCAAACACGGCAAGGAGGCGGCGAAGGAGGTTCGTGTGGTTGGTCGAGAGACGATGCTTCGTGCCGTCTTCAACCGGTTGGTGCTGAACGACCGAACGCAACACTTCGCATGCTTCCGGGATATCCATGGCCGCAGGTGTGTCCGATTCATGGAGCAAAAGGAAGCGGTGAACGGTCAACGAGGTGTCAATTTCGGGGTGGGTCACACGAAGGGCATCAAGCGTGGATTGAAGCGTATTGATGTCGCTTAGCACGCCTTCCGTAGCCACGTTAAGGTGGTGAAAATGCGTGGCTTGAGACTCTCGGAGAAGGGTCTGCATGTCCAGCAATCGGACCATCTTCCGATTGGCATGGACCATCCAGTAGCCAATTCCTCCCGCAACACCTGCAGACAGCAGACCAAGACCGACAGCGAGCAGACTCATTGGTTCGGACCGGCCCGTTGCGCCTTTATGGTCTGCGGAAGAATTGATGCGTCACAACGCCGTTTTGCAACCCAACGTCGGACGCCGATGCGAACGAAGGGGAAGAACAGACCCAATCGCTTCGTTTGAACCGCTCATATTGAAAGCCCGCCGCCTCCGTCCAACCTGCGAGGAGAAATGAACGAAGACGGTTCGGTCAACGATTTCGCTCGAGATCGCGTTGATTCTCTCGTCCGATTCGGTTTTTCTCGTGATGAAATTGAGGCGTTCTTGTCCGAGCACGAAGGCGGCATGAACGAACGATTGGTTTGGCTTGAAGAACGCCGAGAAACCGCATCAACGCTCGAGGACCGTATTGTTGCTCTGGCGCAACACACGGCCCGCCATGATGACCGGTTGGAGCGCTTCAAATCTCACATGAACAATCCGTTCACCATTGAAGAAACATATGCGGAATTTGAACGTGAACTTCGTTCACTGGCACCATGGGAGCCCCCGCTTCATCGCCACAAGGAAAGGTGGTTTGGTGAAGGAGAGGGTGATGTTTGGATGATGCTCTACAAGCGGTTGGCCGCACTTGATGTTTCGAGCCACGCCGCCATCACACCGCTGCATCGCTTGTTTGATTCGCACGTTCATGCCGAAGAACTTGTTCGGCATTTGGAAGTGATTGAGGCAGATGAACGACGGCAACGCCAAATGGTGGAAACGGGCGTGAACGGGATGCGTGAACGTGGTTATGCCTTGGAAGCCGTCGAAGAGTTGCCCTTGCTTGAAGCCCTGCATGAACTGGAGCAATGGCAACGGTTCCATTCCAAAAAGGAGCATGTTCGCTTGAACGCCATCCAATTGATTCAACCGTTCGACGGGGCTTTGGCCGCAGAATACGAATTGCGCTGCAGTCAATTGTTGGATGTCCAAGATGAGGGTGCCCTCACTGAACTTTCAACCGAACTCCACGATGTTGCGAGAACCTTAGAAGAACGAAGGCGGGTGTTTTCCGAGCGAATTCGTGATTGGCGAATCCAGGGCATTGTGTTCCCGCATGAAGGTGAACTTCATCCGGGAGATCTGATGGAATGGGAGGCCAACCACGAAACGATTTCTGCTTCCATCGAACGGCATCTTGAATTGAGTGCTCGCTGGGAACGGTTCGCACGTTATTGGCCGTCGAGAGTGGAAGAATCAAGAGAACTCATCGGCCGCTTGGACAAAACCGACGCGTTGAGGGATGCTGTTGATGCCTTGGACGCCTTGTGGAAACAAGTGGAGTTGGACGGTCTTGAGTTGCTTCAAAGTTATGAGCATCAGGGACTGGAGGTGACCTCTTGGCGGCAACGAGTGTTTGACGATCCTCTCAACGCACTTGAGCGAATGGCCCTTGAGCGCCCTCGGTGGGACCGTCGTGTGGCGTTGATGGCGAACCTGGATGCGCTCGATACATCCTTTGGTGGGGATGAGGACGTGATGCTTCGTCGACAATTGCTGGCTGGAGAGGAAGTCGATGACGACGTTCTGGAAGAAATGGAAGCGTTTCTTCAGCGTGTTCAGCGTCGAAATGAGCGCCATCGCGTCATGCTTGAGGAGGAGATTGCAGCCATGCGTCGTTCTGGTGTTCTGGAACGAGAAACCGCAACCGACGGCATGAACATTCGACAATTAGAAGACCACGTGGCGCACCTCACAACATCCAATGGAGCCCATACGGTAGCAAGCAATTCTACCGTCTCCTCAGCGAGAATACGTGAACCCCTTGAACGGGATTTAGCGGTGCTTGCGCAAGCAGGCTGGTCTGTTGATTCTTGGAGATCGCGCCTCGATGCCGACCCCATCGGTGTGGCTCGTGAACTGAGTCAAGCTCGACGCCACATCACCGACCACGATGTGCTTCGGCGCAGGCTTAGCGCTCTGCCGTGGGAGCGAGATGTTGAACTCGCCTTGGAAATTGAACTTCACATCAGAGAGCCAAGCCGACTTGAACATCTTAACCAACACATTCCATCCTACACCGCTCACCTTGCAGGTCGGCCTGTTGAAGACGCCGGATACGCCATTCAACTCTGGCAACCGCGGCGGGAGCATCCAACACTCATTCCCGTCCCTGAACAGGGGGTACGTCCCGTGCTTGAACCGGTTTCAGCCTATGATGAAGCCCATGAAGCCATGCTGGAAGCGATGGAGACGAATGCTGACACCGTACCTCAAGAGGTCATGATCGTTGAACCCGTATCGCCCCCTGCCGCCCCAAAGGCCGTGATGGTCGAACCCGCGGCAAAGAAGGTTGAAGACAAGCCGATGGAGACCGAAAGGATTGAGATTCTGTCCCCTGATGAGCATGAATCCTCGTCGGAGGATGAAGACGCCGTGGAGTTAACGGAAAAGGAAGACCATGAAGCCGCACCGAGAGAGGAAGAATCACTTCTGTCACCTGATGCGGGAACCGTTCTGGCGCTTGAGGCGCTGGCTGAACTGACGGCTCTGTTGGGCCTTTCCGACCTCGCCTCGACCGTTTCAGGAAAGGGAATGGAAGCCATTCCCGATGTTCGTAGAGGGTTGGCGAAGCACGTCAACGTCGCACCGCGAGATGTTCGTGTTGCCCGATTGCTCCGGTTAACGCTGCGTTTGCTACCGGAAGGAAATCAAAGCGATGTTGCTCGGGCAACGTCCTTGAAACAACTCAGTGCATTGGTCTCGCCCCTCAAGCGATGGATGCGCCGCCGACTTGAAGCACGGCATTCAGGTGCTTCGGGGGACTTTTTGGCCGATGCCGCTGAATTGGGAGTGGCGTTGGAACGCATTCCTGGATTGGGGCGCCACCTTCCGCTTGAGGAGGACGAATGGCCGCTTCCCCAAGCGATTGAAGATTTGGCCAATGAAGTGGAAAAACTGTCTCGGAGCGTCAATCTGCCATCGGCTGGCGGCGTCAAGGCCTGATCAGTTCAAATCGTCCCAAAGTGCGTCTTCGTCAAGTTTGGATTGCGGTGCTTCGGGCGCCAAGGGCGGAGGAAGCGGTGCAGGAGGGAGCGGGGTTGGGAGCGGTGCGGGCGGAAGTGCTGGCGCTGGTGGGCTCGCTTGGACGGGAGCAGGGGGCGGTGGAAGCGGTTGCGGCGCTGGAGGCGATTCGGATGAGATGGGTGGGCCCGGCGAAACCGAGGATGCGGGTGAAGGAGAGATCATTGCAACGGGCGGCGGAGGCAGAGCGGGTGTTGTCGGGATTGTCGGTTCTGGCAACGGCGCTGGCGTGAGCGGTTCTGGTGTCGTTTTGAGTTCCGGAGCCGGGAGCGCTGGTGCGCCCATGGTTTCAATAACGGCATCGATGTGTTCAGTATCCAACTCGGAGGTGCGTAGGAAGTCAACAAAAGCAGGGCCGAGAAGGGCGGTGCTGTTGTGAATAAGATACGGTTCTTGGCGCCAACCTGAGAGGTAAAAATCATGGCGCCCACCGTGGTCTGAAAACGATAAACGATGGAGGTCCAATTTCGCCATCAGCAAGCCCGCCAAGCCGGTGAGAACAAAGGCACCGCTGCCCAAGGAAACGAGGCTCTGTGTCACGCTTGTTGCCGTGAGAAGACCAAATCCAATGGCGCTCCACCACACCGCCTGCAATTTCTGAAAAAGGTCGAGATGCGTGTGAGAATATCCCGAAATGTGCTCCTTGACCAGGGCCATACGGACGTTCAGTCGGCGCACACCGTCGGCATCGTACCGAGCTTCCACAATACGCATCAGTTTGTCGTCCATGACGAGGGATGTGGACTCAAGACCGTTGAGGTGCTGGCTGAGGGGGAACTCGACGACGTCCTCGCCCTGCAGGGCCAAAATAGGGGCCGCTCGCACCGGAAGGGTCCACGCTTCTGGGGCGAGGTTGTTCGCCTCATGGCCGTCATCACCGTCAGACCCGTCAGACCCGTC
>JAYNUQ010000023.1:20543-28433 GCA_038116375.1 Candidatus Poseidoniales archaeon
CCGTCAGACCCGTCAGACCCGTCGTCCGATGGAGCGTCTTCAGAGGCCGTTTCGCCCTCTTCTTTTGCTTCATCAGCAGGTGCGGATTCATCGGGTTGGTCGTCGTCCTCGTGGGCGGGCCACGCTGGAAAATCGTCCTCGTCCATGACACGGTCTTAACCGCGCAAGGACATAAGTGAACCGTTCTGCACTTATCGGTGAACTTCAGCAAACCAGACGGTCAGATCATCGGACTTTTCGAATCCCTTTCCTTCCTTGGTTCCAACGAGGGTGTTGGCCGAGGATTGGTTCACGTAGTTGAGGACCTTCTCGGTGACTGAACCGTTGAAAAGAACGGCTTCGGCTTCCTCAGCCTCGGCCAAGGCATCGGAGAGCTTGGAAGGACCAATCTCGTCCGAGAACGTGCCGTCAGCAAATCGGATAACGGCTTTGTTCTTCCCCATCTCGTCAACCTTGTCAAAGAGTTCTTGGATGTCAGCCGGCGCAGGTTCAGGCTCGTCTTGGGAAAATTCCTCGTCCATGTCCTTGTCCCAGTCCTTGTCGCCGCCGTACTTCTGGTCGTCTTCGGCGATTTTCTTGTCCAATTGATGCTTGAATTTCGCTGCATCTACCTTCTTTTGAAGGCACATGGTGACGGTTTTCTGTGGAAGCAGTTCCCACTCCTGACCAACGGGTGCCTGGGCAACGTGGTCAACCTTCATCATGTCGTAGAGTTGCATGAACAACATTTCGCCACCGCGGTCACCGTCAATGGCCACCGTGACGCTTTCCTTGCCGTTGGCGAGGTCGATGAGTTCCTGCTTGATGTTGCCTGAGCCGTCAGCACTGATGGCGTTCTTCACGCCACAGTTCAACAGATTGCGAACATCGTTGCGCCCCTCGACGATGATGAGGGATGAGGAGGACTCGACGTTTGGTCCGCACGTCAACCCGTGGAAGGATTTGGCGGTGCCGACGGTCAACACGGACCGAACTTCTTCAATGACCGTCTTCGATGCAGCTTCTCCAGAGTTGACCATGGTGAGCAAGAGTTCCTTGGCTCTGTCGACCACAGCCGTTCGCTTGGTGGCGCGGATGTCGCTGATTTGTACGACCTTGATGATCGCGTCGCACGGACCAATGCGGTCAATGGTTTCAAGCGAGCTTGCAATAATGGCCGTCTCAACGTTATCCATGCTGCTGGGAATCACGATGGTCCCGTGCACTTTGCCGTTCTTCGTTTCCATTTCAACGTCAACGTGTCCCACTCGGGCCGTGCGTTGGAGTTGTCGCAGTTCGAGGTCGTCGCCGAGCAAGCCCTCGGTTTGGCCCATGATGGCCCCGATGATGTCCTTGCGCTGGACGGTCCCGTTTACTTTGATATCAGCCCGAATTTCATACTTCATGGCCTTGCCTTTTCCGCCGCCTCCGCGACCGGATTTACCGCCTCCGCGGTTTGAGTTGTTTCTTCCCATGTGGTTTCTCTCCTTGTTTGCACACAACCACCGTGCGTTGGTCCGACAACGGGTGTTGTCAGGTCCGAAGCATCCCACCTGCAGAGCAGGGGAAGTGAATGTGAACATGCCGTCCAACTGCCGCGCCCTTTTGAATGCTGTGCAGACTTTTGCGCCTTCAGAGGATTTTTTCATCCCCAACGGTTTCTTCAAGAAGTGGAAGCGCGTCGGTGGACCGTGTCGTCGCTGGAACTCGGTGCGTTGGATGTGTTTCGTTCAACGGTGGAGGTCATGCTGGTTGACGGTGTCTTAACGCGAGAGGAAAAGCGCCTCATCATCAAACTCGCCAGTGCCCTCAACTTGTCTCCTGAAGAGCCAGCCTATGTCTACGAGGCCATCCAGTCAGGTTCAGACTCCAGAAGCGGGGATCCCATTTCGCCGGAAGAAATGCGAGAGATTTACACCAAAGTCTTCGAGGTGGCCATCGTGAACGCATCCCTCTCTCGAGACGAGTTTCGGGTATTGGCCAACCTCCGTACGCAGTTCGACATCGACGACGCACTCCACGCAGAAATTGAGCATGAACTTCGTGAAATGGTGAAGGAAAAGTACGGTGATAAGGCCATGATCGACACGCTCATGGACACCTTGCGAGATTCTGTAGGATTGGTTGGAGATCTGTTTGATAATTTCAGAAAAAGACCCACCGAAGGTGACGATCGTTGAATCCAATGCTGGATGACTGGTTGGAAGGTCAATCGTCCGACCGTCTCAAATCAAAACGAAGGTGCATGCGGTTTCTCAAAGAAGCGTACGCCGTTTGTGTTGGCGATTTTGCCAACAAACCCCGAACGGACGTGACCATGACCGACGCTGGTTTCCGTTTTCATATTGGGACTCCCCTGCCCGACCTGCGCCAAATCGCTTCGTGGATGCTTACCCACGCAGCGAAGAAACGCCGATTGGCCAAACTTATACCTGCATTATGGAAACGGCACGGCCGAGAAGATTTGAGCATGGCTGGGTTGTTGCTGGCCAACCTTGAGCCGATCGATATCGGTCAGGGCCCGTGGATGGCGTTCATCCATCTCCTCCAGCGAAGGGAGCCCCTCATGGTGGTGCTCGAAGTTGCAGAAGAATTGGTGAGGGCGGGGCACGGCGTTCCCGATGATGCGTGGCTGGAGGCTGCAGCGGAGCAAAGCCCTCATTGGCACCAATATTGCGTCCTGTTTCTTTCGCTGCGACGTCAGGGCGTGGGTTGTCGCTCGCTGATTGAAACAGCACCGCAGGGCGGGGAAATGTTTGAGCGCATACGGGCCCACCTGCTTTCATCGGAGCATTGAAGGAGCATCTCCCTCTTTTGCAATCATGGTCGAACGCCTGCTGCCTGCAGAGGACCCCGTGCTGGAGAACGTGCTCAAGTGGACGGTGGAGCGGGATGCAAAGGATGTACGACGCCTTTTGGAGTGGTTACCAGAAGCCCGCTCGAGCCGTGAACGGAAGGCCCTCCTGAATCGTGTACGGGGCTTGCTCGCTGAATTGGAAGCAGCCCTGGACGAGCTTGACAGCATGCATTGAGGGAGTGCCGTGTCGGTGGTTGCGGTCATTCTCGCAGGTGGAACGAGTCGCCGAATGGGCGAAGACAAAGCCTCGATGTACGGAGGCGTTGAACGGTTACAGGCATGCCTTCTTGAAGCCGGTGTTGAGCGGTCTGTTGTTTTGTGTGGCCGGGAAGAACGGAAGCATCTGTTTGAGGGAGAAGTCTTGGCTGACCCTCCCCATATCAGCGGTCTGCACCGTATCATAGCCTGGGTCAGAGAGCGATTGGAATCAACCGTTCTCCTCATTCCCTGTGATGCTTTTTTACTCACATCGGAAGCCGTCTCTGCCCTGATGACCTCAGCATCAAACGGGGGTGTGCCTCTCGATGAACAAGGTCGTCGCCAGCCGTTGTTCGCCTATCTTCCCGCAACCGCCCTCCTTGACGAGAACGCTGAAAACGTCAGCTCAATGCTGGATGCTCTTCCTTCGGTGAATCTTCCGCAGCATGCTTCGGCGTTCACGAATTTCAATCGACCAGACGATCTTGAACACCCTCGACTACGAGACCGTTTGGCGTGAGGGTGACGCGCCCCTCGGCAATCCATGTCAACACCTCTGGATACAAACGGTGTTCTTCCGTCTTTACCCGCTCACTGAGCGTTGCTTCATCGTCGTCAGCAAAAACAGGAACGGGTCGCTGGGCGAGAATGGCACCCGTGTCCATTCCCTCGTCAACCAAGTGAACCGTGCACCCCGACACACCAACGTTAGCGGCGAGAACATCGCGATGGGCATGGGCGCCTGGGAAATTCGGGAGTAAGGAGGGATGGATGTTGACCACGCGGTTGGTCCATGCAGACAAAAAGGTAGGAGAGAGGAGACGCATGTATCCGGCCAAGACAATGAATTCCACATCATAAGGCTCGAGCTGTCGGAGGATTTCGGCTTCGTGCTCTTCCCGTGTTCGGCGGCGGCCTCCGTCCATCTGCTCAACCACCAGGGTCGGAACGCCAAGACGCTGAGCACGTTCCAGCCCCTCAACGCCGAGCTTATTCGACACCACCACGGTGGTCTCGTGAGGGAGTTTGAGCCTTTGTTGCATCCTGACCAGCGCTTCCATTCCACTGCCAGAACCTGAAATAAAGACGGCGCAGCGAAGCGGTGCGTCGTTTGACGCAGAGCGCCCTCCAACGACCGTGGAAGTCATGATTCTCCCACGCTGTGCCGTGTTTCAACCCTTTCCTCGGCCAGCCAAGGGTTTTAGCAAAGTATTCCCCAGCGGGAAACGAGGACGTATGTCGGAAACTGCCGTGTCCTCAGCCGTCCATCGCAAACACGCAGCGCAAGCATTGGCGGAGGAGTACGGAGCCCTTTCAGACCATGAGGTCATCCAACGGGTTCTGTCCCTGCACAAACCGAGTGCCAACCCTGTTGTTCGAACGGTGTGGGTCGTGGTTGGTACCGTCTTTGTGGTCTTCGCTGGCATCGGGGTGCTCCTCCCCGGGTGGCCAACCACGTCCTGGCTGGTAGCAGCGGCGTATTGTTACGGGCGATCGTCCCAACGCCTGTTTCGATGGTTGCTCACCAACCGTGTGTTCGGCTCCTTGCTTCTTGGGTATTATCGGTCGGGCAGGGCTTTGCCGTTTCATTCAAAAATTGCCATTTGTGGCTTGATTGCCTTCGTTTCCGCCGCATCGATGTGGTACATCACCCTCCTTGGCGACCCAGGTTTTGGCCAGACCACCATCGCCATCGTAGCGGCGATTGGCATTTGGTGGGTCGGCTGGCGCGTCCCCACCACAGCATGAACACTTCACCGCTGTGGGGCGGTTCAGTGCCGGAATAAGCGATGACCGGTGAAGAGCATGGCCATGCCCCTCGCATTTGCTTCGTCAATGACTTCTTGGTCTCGGATGGAACCACCAGGCTGCACGATGGCCGTCGCACCTGCATCTGCGGCCTGCTCCAATCCGTCTTTGAACGGGAAGAACGCATCGGAAGCAAGAACGCAGTCCTTTGCTCGTTCACCGGCTCGCCGGGCAGCGATTTTCACCGCTTCAACACGGCTGGTTTGTCCGGGCCCGATGCCCACGGTCGCCGTTCCCTGAACCATGACAATGGCGTTGGATTTGACCTGCTCACAAACGCGAACGGCGAACTTCATGCTGTCGATTTGTTCGCGTGTAGGCTGGCGCTCGGTCACCGTGGTGGCTTTTTCCCAATCGATGACGGGAGGTTCCTCTGTTTGCACCAACACCCCGCCTTCAATCGGCTTTCTGACCACCTGTCGCTCGAGAGGACTGAGGCGGTCGTTAGGGGAATCAATGGTCAACAACCGACGATTCTTTTTCCCCATCAGGATGGTCTTTGCTTCCTCGGTATAACCCGGCGCCATCATGACCTCAACAAACAGGTCACCCACGGCATTGGCCGTCGAGGCTTCGACGATTTCGTTGAAACAAATGATGGAGCCAAACGCCGATTCCGGGTCGCTCGCCAACGCCATGTCAAAGGCGTCTTTCTGCGTTGCACCCAGGGCCGCGCCACACGGGTTGTTGTGCTTGACAATCACGCAGGCATGCGGTGTAGCAGGCCATTCATCGGTGGACAATGAGCGACACAACCGAAGCGTGGCATCGGCGTCACTGTAGTTGTTGTACGACATGGCTTTCCCACCTTCCACGTGGGCGGTTACCAGCGTTGTATTGCTGGACGGCGTGTCGTGGCCGACGTAGAGCGCAGCCGCTTGATGACCGTTTTCTCCATAGCGGAGGGTGTTCACGTGGTGGCTTGCGGCGAGCATGCTTGCGGGCAATCGGTCCCGCTGTTCCTCCATCGTTGACGCCGATGCTGGGTCCCCCACAACACGTCGATGGAGTTCCTGAGCGATGGCCACATCGTAGGCGGCCGTGTGCTCAAAGGCCTCGAGAGCCAAAGCACGCCGGAGGTTCATTGGCACCGTTGATACGTCTTCGACGGCGTTGAGGGCCTCGAGGATACGGTCGTAGGTGGAAGGATTGGTGGCGATCAAGACATGTTGATGGTTTTTGGCTGATGCACGCACCATGGTCGGCCCCCCAATGTCAATCATCTCCAACAGGTCCTCGTCTGAGAGAGGGGGGGTTTTGGATGCAGCGTCGCCAAACGGGTACAGGTTGCACGCCACCACCCGGATGGGGGCGTAGCCAAGCCGTTCCAGTTCGGTGGCATCTGGTGCTTGATGGAGTCGGGCCAGCAGCGGGCCGTGGATGGCGGGATGCAGGGATTTCACCCTGCCGTCAAAAATCTCTGGATGCTCCGTGAGGTCCGAGACCGAGCGAACCTCAAGTCCCGCTTCGCGAAGTGTACGCGCCGTACCGCCCGTGGAAATTAACTCAAAACCCAGCGCTGCCAAGCCCTTGGCAAACTCGACAATGCCGGTTTTATCCCATACGCTGAGGAGAGCTCGTGGTGGCGAAAATACGGTATTCATGGCGTGAACCCGTTATCGCACTTGCCCCGTCGGATGCACTTGAACATAGCGACTTGCGTTGTTGAGGCGTACATCAGTCGCCCCGAGCCGAGATGACCTGGTCCACGCGCAACAATCCGCATGCCGTTTCGGTGGCGGATTCAAGTGCATGGTGAAGTGTATCAGCGGGTAGCCACGTGGCGGTGATCGAACGGACTTGTCCGTCGGCATCAATACCAGCATCGGTCACGCCCCCACGGTGTTCTGCACGCAACTTCAACAACGTGTTGAGTCGGTCGACGCCAGCGTTTTGGGCCAACGTGGAAGGGATGTTTTCCAAAGCACGAGCAAAGGCTTCCATCGCCAATCGCTCCCGTCCAGCGTGTGCCTCTGCCGCTTCCTTGACGGCCAAGGATGCGCCCATGTGGAAACTGCCTCCACCTCTGATCACGGTGGTGGATGTCATGGCGAGCGCCGTTGACCGCAGGGCATCGTAAAGGCCTCGGATGGTCTCTTCGACGGCGGCACCGTCGCCACCACCAACATCCAATGTCACGAGACCTGCGTGTTGGCCGAAGCGCAAGCAAAGGCGTTCTTCTCGCCCGTCCAGCCCCTCGCCCGTTTCAATTTCAAGCGATTCAAAGGTACCGAGCATGGAGGCCTCCAAGTCGTCGAGGTGGTCGCACATCGTCGCTCCTGAGCCCTTTGCAAGGTCTTCTATCCCAGCCCGTTCAACCCCGCCCAACACGAAGCACCCCGCGTCGGTCAATGCATGGAAAACGCTTGGCTCAATGACATCTGCACTGAACACTGCGTTGGCGCCCGTTGACAGAACGGCTTCGACCTTGTTTTTGAGGAGGCGTTCTTTTGCCTCAACGAACGCCATCCACTGTTCGGCTTCCTCAACCTCAATTTCAGTTTCTCGGACGGTTTCTTCTTGGTCAAGGGGGCAGGTCAGCGTCAGCACCGTTCCGTGGTCAAGGCGACGAGGCAGTCGGTCCAAGGTCAGGGCGGTGTTGAGAACGAGTCCATCGACCAGACGGGTATCAAACACATTCCCTTGGGTTCGTTTGGCCATGCGAACGTCTTCGTGGTCAACACCGTCATGAGAGGCAACGGTTCGTAATGCCTGGACGATGAGGGAGGAAAGAGTGCCGTCTCCTGTATCGGCCGAGGTTCCAGTCATGGCCGTACGAGCGACGGCTTCGAGCCGATCATCGTCCTCGGCCAGTTCCTCAGCGACGTCCTCGAGATGTTGAAGCGCAACCTCCAAAGCGTTCTGAAAGCCTTGGATGCAGACAAGTGGGTGCAGGCCACGTTCCAAGAGGCGTCCAGCTTCCCGCATCAACTCACTTGCGAAGAGGAGGCACCCCGTTACCCCGTCTCCGCATGCTTGTTCTTGGGCATCAGCCAATTGGACGAAGGCTTTGGCGGCCGGGTGTTTGACAAGAAGTTCGGCGACGA
>JAYNUQ010000024.1:0-28310 GCA_038116375.1 Candidatus Poseidoniales archaeon
GAGCCCTGCATGATGTGTGCAAAACTGATTCACCACGCGGGTATTGAACGGGTCGTCATCGTTGATGGAGGGTTCATGGGCGAAAACGGTGTGGGTTATCTTGAGAACCACGGCGTTGAAATTCAACGTACAGAAGGACCGAAGGACCCAAGATCCACTCAGGATTGACCTCGTTTCAGTCCTCTTCTTTGGCCGGATGCTTTCGTTTCCGAACTGCGTTTTTGAGCAGAAATTCAATTTGAGCATTGATGGAACGGAACTCGTCTTCCGCCCACACACGGAGGTCGTCGTGCAAGGCGGGGTCAATGCGGAGCAGAAGCCGTTTCTTCTCCACCTTTTTTCGCCCCCTTGGAATACCCTCTTTGTTGCGATGTTGTTCGGTAGATTGACCCACGACCCCACGTCCAGCCATCCATCACTGGTACAGCGTGCCCGTGTTGACCACGGGCGTGGTGTCGGTTTCGGAACAAAGAACGACGAGAAGGTTGCTCACCATGGTCGCTTTTTTGTCCTCATCCAAGTCGATGATGTCCTTCGAACTGAGTTGTTCAAGTGCGAGTTCAACCATACCAACAGCACCGTCAACAATCTCTCTGCGCGCAGCAACCACGGCGCTGGCTTGTTGCCGACGAAGCATCGCTTGAGCGATTTCAGTGGAGTAGGCAAGGTAGCTGATACGAGCTTCGAGCACGGCGATGCCCGCACGTGAAAGGCGCGCCTCAACCGAGGCTTGGAGTTCCTTGGCGATGAGCTCCTGATGCCCGGAGAGGGTGGTGCCACCGATGTCCTTCTCCTCGATGGCGTCGTAGGGGTACTTGGTGGCCATTTCCCTCAGGGCTGCTTCGCTTTGAATTTGTACGTAATGTTGGTACTGCTCAACCTCAAACATGGCTTCGGCAGCGTCGTAGACGCGCCAAACAACCACGGCTGCAATGTTGATCGGGTTGGCGTTAACGTCGTTCACCTTGAGTTTGCTCGATTCAAAGTTGTTGATACGAAGTGAGATACGGGATTTCCCATACAGTGGATTGATGAAGAACCTGAACCCTTCTTGTTTGAGGGTTCCAACGTATTTCCCGAAAAACTGGGCCACAACGGCTTCGTTTGGATTGACAACGGTGTAACTGTTCCACATAAGGAACCACAGGAGACCGCCGCCGACATTGAGCAGGAGAGCCACAGGCCAAGCAAAGGCCCAGAGGATCTGGCCAAAGAGGAGAACGAGGCTCAAGACAGCATGGGCACCCAAGCCCGCAAAACCATTGATTGACGCAAGTGGGGCGTCCTTGAAGGTTTGACGTGGCTGGGAGGGGGGTGTTTGTGCGGCAGCAGCGGGTTGCATGGTTCAGGCTGGAACGAGATTCAAATAAAGATATTGGAATGATATCACTTTGACATCATACACTTCTGCCCATTGCTCTCGTGAAGACTGAAGGAACGGCCTCAGGGCGTGTAATTGATGAACATGAAGATGCCGAAAAGGAAGATCAACATTGGCACGATGAAAATTTCAAACAGCGACCTGTTCTTTGCCAGCACGTCCATTTCCGTACCGTAATGCACGATGGAAGCATCACCGGTGCCGGTGGTCGGGACCATGGTCAGAAGCGCCTGTGCCAGCGTTTCATGGCCGCCCCACTTCTCAATGTGGTCAACGTCGCGGGGGACACAATCGCCGAGAATGTAGATGGGGTCGCCAACGCCAATACCGACAAGGTTCCATTTCCAATCGCCTCGCTGCCAAGTATCGAGCAGAGGGCCGTAATCCACGGGCTTCTTTTGCCAGAGTGAAAGGTCGATGAGCATCCCTCCCGAACCGTCGTGAACCATGAACGGCACGCCGCCATCCTTCGTTTCCCGGTGTTCCCATGAACAATGTGTGTCGCCGTCCGAGTCTGTTCGACAGACGTACTGATAGGATTTCCACTGCCAGCAGACCAGTCCCTTGTTCGTGCGGCCACCCACCGACATTTCGGGAGTACCAGCGACAGACGGGCGAACTTGACCTACGAGTTCCGCTTGTCCGACGGCCACGCTACGTATGGGTGAAGTCGGTAGGTCTTGAATTAAGCGATTGAGTTTGAACTGTTTCCATGCGCTGAAGAACCAGAGGATGTTGACAACGGTGACGGCTGCCGTCATGCCCCAGCCGAGCATTGTATGAAACTCGGAGCCGTCACGAGCTCGGAAGTCGGCCGAAAGCCAGATGAACGACCCTGCAAACACAATGGCCCCAATGCTGTATGGCGTCAACAGAGCTGCTTTTGGTGTGCCAATGATGCTGGGGTGTTCGGGCATAAGGCGCCCGTGTTGATCACCTGCATACGGTTCGTTGAAATTGGTCGGTGCGGGTGCTCCAAACAACCAATCGTGCTCAACAGAGCGAGCAGGGTGGTCTGAGTGAGGTAGCGGCTCAAAATTTGGTCCGAAATGGGGGAAGTAACGGCCGCTGAAGCCGAGGACTCCCGGCGCAGAGGAGATGTCTTTGACGGCCGAACGGTTGGCTTTGCGAAGTTTACGGAGTTGATCGAGGAGCGGGGGCGACGTACTGTACATGAACAACAAACCGCTGATGCCCGTGAGCAGCAGCGCCAAGCGACCTTGATCCTCCCTCTGGGTGACCTCCTGTGGCTCGGCTAATGGGTTGTTCAGATTTCCGATCTCCACCACGGAGAGCAACTGGAAGCGAGGAGGTTCTTCTTCCACCATCACGAACGCATTAAATTTGAAATTTGATTCGCCAAACCCTTCGCCTTCAATGGTCCTTGACCATTCGCTGCCGCAAGACGGTTGGTTCACCTCGCCCTCCGGCAAGAGGGAGCCCTCAAGGGAGAAGGCCGGTTCGATGACGACGCCTTCAGCGTCCATCATGGTCAACCGTTGGGCGTCCGCCATGTAGAAATCGTAGTCCCAACTTCCTCCGCCTTCATCGTCCTCAACCCACTGACAATCGTCGTAAGCAAGAACCCCTTCAACCAGTTCAAGCGGCACCACGACGAAGGCGGCTTTGATGGCGTATTCGTTTGAGTTGTAACCGTCTTGGAGCGGGCCGTATTCGTAGGACGACATGTCGTCGTGGAGGTAGGGGATGACCGTGGCTTCCTCCACCCGAGGCACATCGGGGATGAGGAGGCTTGTGCTGTACAGCACCAAGGCCCCCACCACAAAGCCGGCGGAAAAGAAGTAGCCGATAACGTGCTTCAGGGTGGGTTTGGGAAAAGCGAAGAGACCTTGGTCAATGCTCTGCACCTCGGTCCGGTCCATGGTTACACCAGTTCCCTCCTTGCTATAACCGCACCCCCGATAACGGCGGATTTGGGAGAGGAATGGTGCGAAAAGAGGAGACTGAGAGGGATTCAATGCCGGGGGCAGGATTCGAACCTGCGAAGCAATATGCAGAGGAGCTTGAATCCACCCCCTTTGACCACTCGGGTACCCCGGCTTCTGTCCGTTCGTGAAGCCAGTTCTTCTTGACTATTCCTCTTGCAAGGTGTCCATCAATTCAAAGGGCTTGGGCGGAGGGCGACGGTGGGATACGATGCGTCGGATGCGCTCGAGATGGTAGGCTTCCTCGCGCTGGGAACGTTGCTGGCGCACAACGAAAAGCACCATAGCAGCGACCAGCAACGACAGAACGGACAAACTCAACATCGCCATGCTGCTGTCCGCGTCGTCGCCTTCCCCCGCTTGGATGTCCGCCAACGGAACGGGGACCCGAGGCGTGTGGTTGACAATCTCGAGGTTCAGGCCCAATCGACCTTCCTTCCACGCCTCGATGTTCCACACAAAGTTCACCCATTCACCGGTGTCAAGCGTGGTGCTCTCGTTGGCCATGATGCGCCCTTCATCGTCGCGCAGGATGACGTTCATCTCGCCCGACAACAACCCATCGTTGGCGATGCGGGCAAAGATGGAGACGTTCTCGCCCACCGTTGGTCGGAACGGCGTCGCCGAAAGGTCGGTGAGAACCGGCTCAAAGGCGTACCAGGTAAGACCTACGTTCAACGGTGCTGCCTGTGTTCCATAGCCGGTCAAGGCACGACCCGAACGGTCGGTGGCTTCAAACCACACAATGAGAACATCACTTCGCGTCAAGACGGCGTTCGGCGGGAGGAAGTTCACGGTCCCGTTGTACACCGTGAATTCGTTGACCACGTCGGTCAAGGCCAAGGAAAACCGCTGCTCGGTTCCCGCAACGGGCTGGCCGAGGCGGTAAAACACGGCGTGCATCTCCAACGCCGTCGGCGGCATGTCGGTGTCGTCGTTCACGCTCAAGGAAACGGAAACCGCTTCCAACTCGTTTGAGGCGAGGTTCTTGAGCATGCCCGGTGCGATCACCAGTTTTGGAGCAACGTCGTCCACGACCACCTCGTAACTGAGTGGGTTCAAGCCATAGCCTGCAAACCCTGAGGCGTTGATGGTGAACGTCCCCCTGTCCGCGTACATCACGTTCTCGTTCATGGACACGTTGAGTTCAACCACGCCCGTTGCCGTCAAATTCACTTCTCCCCGTTCAACACGCTCACCGTCGCTCAACGTCCATTCAAAGACCCCGATTTGAGGGAAATCACGAGCAAGAACTTCGGTGTTACGATGGTAAAGAGCAAATTGATGATGAACGATTTCGTTCCGGTGGAACCAGTACGTGGAATCTGCGTTTTGTCCATACGGGGCCTCGGTATCCGAGATGTTCAACCATCGCAGGTCCACGTCATCGCTCAGCACCCAAGCAAGGTTGTTCAATTGATAGAGACCAAGACCGAGGTCCTGCCCCTCATCAAACACCTTGAGCGAGGGAACACCGCCGTTGACAAACAACGCGTCGCTCTGATTCCAACTCAAACGGAAGGAAAATCGGACGTCGTAGGTGGAGACCAACGGTCGTTTGGTCACCTCGACCGTCGGAGGCGCAACAAAACATGGCTCGTCGTAAGTGACCTGTGCGAACCGCGGTTCGTAGTGGATGAAACAGGCGGATTGGTTGGACTCACCGATCAGCGCCAATTGAAGGCTGTCAAGCGAAGCGATGCCGTTGGCATCGCCCAGAGCCACATCGAAATGATGTTCGTGACCGGTGAGCAACTTCCCGTTGATGCGGTCGAGGGAGATGCTTTCTGGGTCCACCATGGTGTCCGCACGCCGCTGGACGCTGATGGTAGCCAAATCGTGGTCTTCACCGAACCAACCGCCTCCCTCCAACGCATTACCAGCCAGATCTTCGCCCACCAACACCACGCTGATTTTCCCCGTGTTTTTGCTATCGGGGACAACACTAAGGGAGGAGAGCAAGGGAAGATCCACCTCCATCTCGGAAACCCCACGATTGAGGCTGACGGTTTGTTGTCGGTATTCGCCCTGTTCCATCACGCCGTTTCCGTTGGTATCGTGGATACGTTCGAGCCAAGTCCACACCTCCAGCTGACTGGCAAGGCCCTCTGGGTCGCTCAAGCGAAGTCGTAGAGCGACATCCTTGCCGTACATGGAAACATGGCCGTCGGAAGGCGTTTCCCTACCAGCATCGAGGGCCATAAGGGAATTCACTTGGGGCAGAATCGTGTCGTGCAAGAACCTCGTCGGCGTCAAGACCACCGTACGGTCTTCGCTTGAGGAGGCATCCGTGTCAATTGGTCCTCGTCGAGAAAGGCTGGGGCGAACCTCAAAGAACGTGTTGCTGGGAACCATGTCGTCGGTTTCTGGTGTCGCTATGCTGAGTGAAAACCACCCGTCTGTGCCCACTTCTGCCAGCCATGTTTTCGACCAGTTCACCGGTGCTCCAGACCACTCATCTGGCCCTCCCGAGAGGTTCTTTGGGGGAACCGCTCGAAGCGTGACGGCGACTTCGGCGTGGCCGGCTTCAATCCACTGGTTGGCGATGCCTTCCATGCGAACCCGTCCCTGGGCCACCAAGGATTGGTTTTCATTGAGGTGGTAGGGCCAAAACGAATTGGTCCAGTCGTCAATACGACGCTGAGATGCATCGGTGACGGTGAACTCGACCACCTCCAAATCGTTCTCAATTTCATTGAACGCGGTTTTCCGCACGAACACCTCGGGCCCCGTCTCAAGTCCATCAACGTCCTGAGCAACGGTAAGCACCACCAGATCGTCAACGTCGTCCAACAGCCACGTGCTGGTCAGCACCCAGGTCACCGAACAGGTGTTGAGGCTGCAGGTGACGCTCGACGATGTTCCATCGAGTTGAGCGAGTCCCGCTCCGCCGAGTTGTCGGAACCGCGGTGCTTCCTGAATACGGTCAAGTTCCACATGGACCAGCGCGTCATCAAGACTTGAGGTTGGAGCAAGGTAAAAGCCGACTTGGCTGATGTCGGGGGCATCTTCGGTGGCATCCAGAGGGTTCATGCGGGAATGATGCGTGGTGAATGAAACGGTCTGCTCGGGAAGCCATCGCGTGTAGGTGGGCACGGTCACCTCCTCGGTCATGAGGGGTAAGGAAGCAGCACTGAGGGCGACACGGAGCCCGCTCCGTGCGGTTTGGATGTGAAGGGGGACATCGAGAATGCTTCGCATATCACCTTCAAACGAAGCCTGTTTTGCTTGGTTCAGAACGGTGGCGTTCACGTCAACCTCAACCGTGGTGTCGGGCAGAAGATGCATCAGGTTGAGCACCTTGACGTCCGCTGTTCCCTGCACGTCAACGTCCACCGTACAGTTTAGCAGCGTTCGATTCGTTGAGTAAACGGACTGACTCGTTGAGGAAGGGCACATATCTGGGGCTTGAACATGAAGCGCCGTTGTGGTGGAGGCCAGGTTCTGCAGGACTCCGCCGATACGCACTACGGCGTTGCTGGAGGCGTTGGATACCACCACCGTAAATGCAGGACCAAGGCCGGATGCCCCTTGAGCAACGCGACTGAGGGTCAAGAAGGACAGGTCCAAAGAAGCGTTCTCAAGGTGGAGATTTGGAGCAGGCTCGTCGGGCCCCCAGAGAAGAGCGCTCCCGTTGTGGACAGCACCGCTCCATTGCGTGTTCAAACCAAAGAGAGCATCCATGCCGTCTGGGGGCCACGTCATCACGGAGACGTTGTTCCATCCAAGGGCCATGCTGGGGGCAACCGGAGGCGCTACGCAATCCAATTCGGCTTTGGCTCTAACGAACGACTCACCGCCTGATGCGATGAGCGTAAAGGAAGGAACAAGGCCAATGTCGCCGCCCAGTGAATGGTTGAGGTAGGTGGTTTTTGCAGGCTCTGGAACATAGGCAGAGCCGACCACTTGACCGTTGGACGTGGCCCAGGTGAGGTTGTCACCGATGGTGGTTAAACGATAACCGTCATGAGGGCAGGCTACGGAAGCAGGCAGGTCGATGGAAAACGGAGCGGTGACCTGAAGCGTGCCGTTACTGTCCACGGTGGCGCTGGATGAGGCAACCTGTGAATCCAAGATGTGTTGTGGGCCGATATACGTCGTTCGTCCGAGGCTCAAGCTGTGGACCAGTGGCGTCACGTAGGTGTCGTTGGAGGCCATACGAACACGAACATGAACTGCCGAATGCTCGTTGGGGTCAAGGGCAACATGCGCTGGTAACGTGAGGTTCTGGTAGGCCAGGATGGGTTGCTGCTGGGCGTCAAGGAGGTCAAACAACAAGGATGTACCGTTGGGGCGCTCGTACCATCCGTCCAACCAACCATAACCGAACAGTGGATCGGGAGAAATGGAGCTTGAAATCCAATGACCCGTCGGTTCAAAGACGTCAATTTCGATGCCGGCGTCATCGATGTACCACCCGTCGCCTTCGACGTAGGTGTCGGAAAAGAACGAGAACCGTGCTTTGAGGGATTGGCCGGAGAGATTGGAAAGGTCGTACGTTTTCAATTCAAACTCTCGGGTGTTGGACGGGCCGCAACCGTTGGGAACGCTTGAACCGTCTATGATGCCCTCTCCAAAGAGCGGGGAATTGGTGTTCACGGTGGAGATTTGATCGTGGAACCCGTTGAGTTGTGGCGGAAGCCACCACCAGTTCTGACCACCGTCGGTGGAAATGGAAACGCCGCCCCCGTCCCAGTTGGCTTCCGTGCAGACCCACGAGCGGAAGGAGAGGCGAGCACTCGCATTGACGGGAATGCTGTATTCCTGCGTCGTCAGATGCGTGTAAATGTTGTTGGTGTATTTTGTCGTCAGGTTCACCGCAGCACCGTTCTGACCGGAGTGGAAGAAACCCGGGCCGTAACCCGAGGTGTTGCGCGTCTGGCCGATTTCCCAGCCGTCGGGCCATGTGCCTTCAATCACCCAACCGGGCGGCGTGGTCATTGAGACCTCGAAGGAGTGTCGGTTTTCTTCTGGGGGGTCGACGCCAAAGTCGGTGGTCCAGTTCCATTCGTTGATTCGCGTCGTCCCGTTGTCCAACCAGCCGCGCTCATCGCCAAATTGACCCGTGGTCAGGCTTGAGAAATTCGCCAGCTGAAGGCGTTCCTCTTGGGCCGTTCCCGGTCGATGAACGATGCCAACGTTATCGATGGCAACGCCTTCCCATCCGGACGAAGCAAAGCCACCGTACCCGTTCTGATGGTTGGTGGTGACTTGGAATTGGAACAGCACGTTGGAGGCATTAACGTGACCGGAGACGCCGCTGGGTACGTTGTACGAAATGGTTCGCCAGCCCAAGGATTCGTCGGTGTAGTAGGTGCCTTGGATGTTAAGACCGTTGCCGGGAAGGCCGGGAATACCGGATACGGGCGCCCATGTTGTGCCGTTGTTGACGCTGACGTAGACCAAGAGGTTGTCATAGAACGAGCCCTCAATGTCCCAGTTCGCTGCGAATTCAATCTTCATTGGCCCCGTGAAGTGCGACAGGTTTGCCGGCAGATAGAGCCGCCCGTCTGCGTTGTTGGCGTAGTCACCGGTCATGTTCCCGTGGAACCATGCACCGGGTAAATCACCGAGGTTGGAGAGGGTGAAGTTGTCCAAGAACCAACCTGCACGCACCCCTTGGGCGCTGGAGGTTTGAAAGCAAAACCGCACTTCAAAGGTGGTGGCAGTGGACGGAATCAACGCATCAAGGTTGACATGCACCTGGTGCCATGCCCCCGATTGACCAGCCCAAACAGCGTTTGGAGTGTTACTGAGCGTGGAGGTGTTCGAATAACCTCCACTCGGAGTTAACACCTGCCAGTTACCTCCGGTGGTGCGCCCTTCCATCCAAGCAGCATCGCCGTCTTGAAGCGAAAGCCAATGGTCAACCGTCAGATTGTACTGATTGACGAAGGCAGGAACGGGTTCGGCGGGTGATGCAAGACAGCCACTCATGTTTTCAGACAGCCCGCCCAATGCCTGGGTGGCGAGGACACGCTGACCTTGTGTGGCGGTGGACGGATGATGCGGTGAGGCTGCGGTGCCGTTCAGGGGGACGACGTTCCAGGCGTTGTGGTCCGGGCCCTGGCCCTCCCAATCCGGTAGGGTCTCGATGAGCGTCTCAAAATCGGTGAGCGTTGCCAACGTCGATTCGGTAGCGAGGCTCAACTGACCCCCGTGTCCCAGACCCTGCGTGCCATCGTGCGTTCCACTCCACCCCGCGTTGGCATCAATGCCAAACCGAGCGGATGTATCCGGCGCCTCCGTCCACATTGGGGTGATGGACAGCTGCCCGCCCGTGAACGTTTGATTGTACGGAATATTGAGTACACCCGTGCTGGTCAGATTCAATCCGGTTTCGTTGGGCTGAGGTGTGTAATACGTTGATTTGGAGGGGGTGGCAGCCGTAAAATTCGGTGCTGGCTCAACCATCGGCGAGGCCGAGACGAGCAGCATCAACAAGCACAGCACCACGGCCGACACGTTCCCCCCACGAGAGAACATCGGACGCTGGGTTGTGGACACGGGGGAAAACACCTCGCTCTGCGAGGTGGGGTTTTGTGATATGAAGGGGTGTCATGGTTGCGTCAAGTGAACACGACCGATTGAAAAGGTGGAAGAGCATTCAAATCCCGTCACCTCCACGTCCCTCACATGACCCCTGTCCGAGATCTCGACGGCGCTCAAGCGCAAGAGATCGAGGAGCAATTGTTCACAACCCACCGACAGCAACTCCCAAGGCACGTCCCCGTTGCGTTGCCTCGCCAGGATTTCTGGGAAATGGTTCGGGCCCTCCTGTCAAGCCTTGACGTCGAAATCCAAGACATGGTCCGAAAAGGTTCAACCGATATGCGACTGCAAAACCTGCAGAAGCGTCAAACGAACATTCGTCGAATCGCATCTGAATTGGCTCGCAAGCGCATGGTGGCGATGATGCAACACGTTGCGAGTCAAGAACTACGAAGTGGCGTCAATCCCAGTTTGGCTCATGAACTTCCCTCGATCGATTGGCAGCGACACGACCCTGCCGAGAAGGCGTTCTACCACGCCTTGCAAATGAACGTTGACCGTTTCAAGAAGGAGATTGACTGGCAAGGCATGCAGCAGGGTCTCCTCGGCGAGGTGCTCGGTGCACCTCGCACACATGCTCCTGGAACGATGCAGTTGGATGCGTTTGTTGATGATGGAAAGATCACCTCCCAACCGCCGCCCGATTTGGCCTTCGAAGACCCGCTTGAACCGCTTCCGTCGGTGGAAGAAGATGTTGAAGAGCGGTGGATGGACGAAGCACCTTGGGTTGACGAGGAAGCCTATCTCCTCGCTGATATGGCTCAGCGAGACGGGGAGGCTCCTGCCAACGTGGTGGCGAACAATAAGGCCTCCACCGGAGCAAAACACGGTGCGGCCATGGAACTGGCGCCGTCAAAAGAACCGATTGAAACGATACAAGACGAGCCTCTACCGGCCGAACAGCCTGTTGAGGATAAGGCGTCTGTACCCGAACGTGATGATGAGAACATCCGCGTTCGGATTCTCGAAACCATGCCTGAACCGGTGATGGACTCCGCTGGCGAGCCGTTGTCGCTGGAAGCCGGAGATGTTCACTTTCTCGACGAGGAGACCGCGGCCTGGCTGGTTGATGCAGGTGTCGCCGAGCGAGCCGAACTTTGAGAAGGTTGATTTCACCCTCGCTTTCGCACAGAGTAAACCGTTCGAGGACAACCGAGCACGTGCTCAGTTGATGTTTCTCATCGAGATCTCAATGCTGACGGTGTCAGGGATGGGAATCTTGGTGACCGAGCGAAGAGCGGTTTGGTCCTTGGCCGTGGAGATGTCCATCTCAAGCAGACGCTTGTGGATGCGCATTTCCCAGTGGTCGTAGGTTTCGCTTCCTTCGCCGTCGGGTGCTTTGCGAACAGGCACGACGAGTCGGCGGGTTGGGAGAGGAATGGGTCCACGGAGGTTGATGCCTCCGCTGTCGCAGATGGTTTTGATTTGGGCAGCGACGTCATCAATGTCTTTGTGGTTTTCACCGGTCAACTTGATGACAGTCACAGCAACCATTCAATTCACTCCTCGCACCAATCATCCAGTGAGCGAACTCACTTCTTCTCGATCTTCAAGCAAACGCCAGCAGCCACGGTCTTACCCATGTCGCGGATAGCGAAGCGGGAAAGTTCAGGGAAGGTGTCCATTTGCTCGATGGCCAAGGGCTTGGTTGGCTGGAAGCGGATGAGACAGGCGTCGCCGGTCTTCAAGAAGGAAGGGTTGGCTTCCTTGCCGGACTTGTTGGTCTTCTCCAAGAGTTCCATGAACTTCACAGCGACTTGAGCGGTGTGAGCGTGGAACACAGGGGTGTAGCCGACGGAAACAGCCTTTGGGATGTCCATGAGCTGAATTTGTCCGACGAAGTGCTCGTCGTGTCGAACGAAGGTTGGTTCACTGTCTGAGTAGCCAGCGACGTCGCCACGGCGGATGTCGTCAGCGGCAAGACCACGAACGTTGAATCCGACGTTGTCGCCGGGTTCAGCCTTGTCGACCATGGTGTGGTGCATCTCAATGGACTTCACTTCACCGCCCTTCATGGAAGGGTTGAACACGACGTTCTTGCCGACGTTCAAGACACCGGTTTCGATCTTACCAACAGGCACGGTACCGATACCGGAGATCTTGTAGACATCCTGGATGGGCAAGCGGAGTGCCTTGTCGGATGGCTTGGATGGCATTGGGGTGGCGTTGATGGCTTCGAAGAGGGTTGGACCCTTGTACCATGGGCACTTGTCCGACTTGTTGTACACGTTATCGCCGTTGAGGGACGATGCGGGGATCATGGGGACGTCGTCTGGCTTGAATCCAGCCATCTTGAGCAGTCCGGATACTTCCTTGCATGCAGCGTTGTACTTCTCTTCGGTCCAGTCGACACCGGAGATGTCCATCTTGTTGACGTGGACGATGAGGCCCTTGACACCAAGCACCTTAGCCAAGAAAGCGTGTTCCTTGGTTTGGGCGTTGACACCGTCGTTGGCGGCACAGAGCAGAACAGCGGTGTCAGCTTGCGAAGCACCGGTGATCATGTTCTTGACGAAGTCGCGGTGACCTGGAGCGTCAATGATGGTCCAGTAGTAGTCAGGGGTGAAGAACTCCTTGTGAGCGACGTCGATGGTAATACCTCGCTCGCGCTCTTCCTTGAGTCCGTCCATGACGTACGCAAGACCGAAACCGGCCTTACCGGATTCAGCGGCGAGTTTCTCGTTCTTCTCAATCACGTGCTCTTCGATGTGGCCGGAGTCGAGGAGGAGACGTCCAACGGTGGTGGACTTTCCGTGGTCGACGTGACCGATAAACACGATGTTGCGGTGTGGCTTGCTTCTGTCTTCCCATTGTGATGGCATGGTAATCGCTCCTTAGCAGGCCATGCGACAAATATCCCCTATATCAAAAGCGCGACGCGAGTGACGAGCACTTTTCAGCCAAAAGGTGAGGTCTGCCCTTCATTCGGTGTCAAGAATTTCTCCGGATTCTCCGATCTTGTAGAGACGAAGCGTACTGGTCGCCCCTCTCATGGCGCGTGGACTGCCCGAAATGGAGACGACCCGCTCACCTGGCTTGATTCGGCCCTGCACCACAAGTTGCTCAACGGCCTCTTTCATCGTCTTTGAACCCCGTTCGTGTTCCTTGGAAAGGACGGCGTCGACGCCAGGGAGCAGGCATGTGCGTCGAAGTGCCCGAAGACGGTCGCTGACCGCCGTGACGGGAATGTTTGGGCGATAGCCGGACACCAGTCGAGGCGAAGTCCCGTGTTCGGTAGCGACAATGATTCGAGAAGCACCCGCTTCCCTTGCGAGTTCCACGCCTGCGTGAGCAACGGCGCGAGTGGAACGGAATTGAGCCAGGCTGGTCGGGCGAAGGTCGTAATCATCCAGACCGTCTTCGGTTGCCTTGACGATTCGAGCCATGGTTTGCACGGTTTCGAGCGGATAGGTGCCCGACGCCGTCTCACCCGACAGCATCACGCCCGTCGCCCCGTGGCGAATGGCGGTGGACACGTCGCTGACCTCAGCGCGCGTCGGACGGGGCTGAAAAGTCATGGAATCGAGCATCTGTGTAGCGACGATGACCGGCATGCCCCGCTGAAGGGCTTTGTCGATGATTCGCTGTTGAACAACGGGGACGTTCTCCAGTGGAATCTCGACGCCGAGGTCTCCGCGAGCCACCATCACGGCATCGGCCACGTCGAGAATGGTATCGAGGTTTTCAAGCGCAACAGGATGCTCGATCTTCGCAAGAACCGGTACGTGCATGGAGGCTTCAGCGACCGCTTCCTTGGCGGGGATGAGGTCGTCAGCCGTCCTGACATAACTTACGGCGATGTAATCCGCGCCGTTCTCAAGAGCATGCTGGAGCGCTGCCTTGTCCTTGGGTCCAATGGCGGGCAAATCGACCAAGGTACCCGGTACGTTGACGCCCTTTCTGCTGCTGATGGGGCCGCCGTCCTCCACCTTGCAGCGAACCTTACCGTTCGGTTCACCCGGCGTGGTCAGGACCGTCAATCGAATCAACCCGTCAGCGACCAAAATGGGGTCACCAGGCTTCAGTTCAGCCGAAAGACCGCCGTACTCAACCGGAAATTCCGTGCCGTTGGTTGCTTCAAGATGGGCGACGCCGCAATGGAGAACGATTTCTGCACCTTCCTCCAGGAGTTCAACTTCAGGAAAATTGCCGAGCCGAAGTTTGGGGCCTGGGAGATCGGCAAGAATGCACGTGGGCCGGCCAAGTTCATCTTCAATTGAACGAAGGCGATGATAGAGCTCGGTTTTGTCCTCGGGTTCACCGTGGGAATAGTTGAACCGACATACATCAACGCCCGCTTCGAGCAGGCTTTTCAGCGTCTCGTAGTCGTCGCACGCCGGGCCGATGGTGGCCACGATTCTCGTGCGTCGCATGCCTTCACCTCCTCACTTGTAGTAAAGGCGAATAACGAACCGGTCGATGTTGAAATCGTTCACACGTTCGTTACGGATTTTCATGGTCCATTCACCGTCGCCGTAGGTGGATTCGGTATCTGCGAACATGTAGCCAGACAGTTTGAGGTGAACGCAATCTTGGTCGTCAGCACAATCGCCGTCGTCCCTTGATTCAATATCGGTTGAGGTGGTGTTGGCCGCCTCTTCATCCTCTTCGTTGTAGGCATAGATGTCCAACTGAGCGCGACAGTTGTTGGCGCCAGGAAGCGAGGTGCAATCGCCGTCCTCTTTGGGATATTCAATCTCCACTTGGGCTTTGACGATGGTGTTGCCCATGTCCTTGTCGTAGTTGATGAAGGTGTCAAAATCCAGTTCAGCAGGGTTGCCACTGCTGTTACCACCGATTTCAAAGTCGTTCCAATAACCAGCGTAGCTGACGTACACGCGGATTGTGGTGCTGTCGGTCATCTCAACGTTGTTGGTGACCGTGAGGCCGATTTCGTATTCGCCTGGTGCCAGATTGGCCCAGTCGACCGTGGCGCCCACCAAATCATCGTCGTTCTCGGGGTCGCCGTCGTTGTCCTTGTCATCGGTGAGGTCAAGATCCCAAGCATAGCCCTCATCGGGAATGTACTGCGAAGTTGAATCGCCCGAATCCGAGGAGGAGGCGTCAAGTTGAACGGTGGTCGTTTCGGTGATGGCCCGGTCGGTGGTGCTTTTGTCGCGGGCACAAATCCAAACGAGAATGTGGCGTGTTTCCGTAATCTCCTCGTCTTCACAGTCCTCATCGTCGGCGTATTGCGTAATCTCCGCCGTTGGTGCTTCAGCGCTTTCGGGCGACACCACCACGTCCCGAACTTGTTCTGATGTTGCGCTGCCGTCCGACACCTCGAGGGTGACCTTGTAGGTCTTGGCTTCATCAAACGTCCAGGTCGCCGTGAGGCCGGTCGCATCAATGTCAATGGAGCCGTCCGTGTCAAAGTTCCAACGGTAGGTCAGCGAGCCATCGTTGGGAGTTGAACTTGAAGCATCAAAACTCACCGAATCACCCACCTTGATGTTCTTGCTGGGGTTGAAACTGAAGACCGCCAGAACCTCTTGGTCCTCATCGCTTGAGCCGTCTTCAAAGATGCAACCCGCCAACGACGAGCACACCATCAAGCCGGCCATGAACAGCGTGCGTGCGTACCTTCCCATGTGGTGATGTGGTGGCTTGTTCATCAAAAGCCCTTCCTCAACCTGTGGCGGTCAGAAGGAGAACAAGGACGCTTGCTTGTTGCCGGCCATCAGGTCGCTGGCATCCCAGTTGAAGGCCTCCGTGATGCGCCCGACCGCTGCGGCGAGACGCTCGGCGTAGAACCGGCCGTCGTAAACGACCCTGGCCTGGTCCTCCTCGTTGTCGAGCCAAGGCACCACCGTCATGGGGGGTTTGCTGGCGTCGGTCACCACATAGGAGACCTTCATGCCGCTGGTGAAGCCCAAGCCGAGCTCAATGCGCCGTTTGGCGACCCTGACCTGAGCCATGCTGTCGGGCTTGCTGTAGTCTTTGGTGAAATCGACGTCGTCGGGAGCTTTGACGGGCGTTCGAACCACACGACCCTTGCAGGATTTTGCCAACACCACTTCACTGGCAGGGACCTCGCACCGCAAGAGGGCTTCAACCCGTTGCTTGGCGTACTTCACCAGTTCCTCGCCTTGGTCGGCGAGTGCGTAACGGAAAATCTCCTTCATCGTGGACGTGAGGTAGCTGAACGAATCCGTTCGCTGTGTCTCATACCCGCGCACCAACATTTCGTGCGAAGGCCAGACGACCTGCCCGATGTATCGCTTTTTGGCACCGTGGCTGAAAAACACCGAGAGGCCTTTTTCAAATTCCAAGACGGCTGAATCTCTGCTGTAGGTGGCGGCCAAACCCTGCCCGAACTCCACCATGCTCGCTACTGCAGCCTCGTAGGCTTCGAGCGTCTGTTGCGCTGCTGCATCCCCAGCGGCAGCCTTGGTTCGCTCCTCGTCGCTCAGTTGACGCGGCGCGTCGGGTGAAATGGGGCATCGAACAAAGATGGAATCGGTATCGGAATACACCACACCGTAGCCTTCTTTTTCAACTGCGGCGATGATGCCCTTGATGTTTTGACGCGCCCAGGCGGTGATGGAAGAGCCAAGGTCACGATGGGTGAAGCGATAGAACCCGCTCGCAAACACCCCGTAGAACGAGTTCATCAGAATTTTCACGGCGTACTGCATGGCATCGTGAAAGGCTTCAACCGAAGTGTCCTCGTTCGAACGAGCGATTTTCAACGCCGCCTTGTGTTCGTCCCGCTGCGCCATCAAGTCTTCCAACAGGGCCGGCACCATGCCCTTCCTGTCCTCGGCGAGACGGAACTTACTCTGTATGGGGGAGGTGTGATACCTTCCTTCCTCGGGTGCGGGTTGGGCGGGGTCGACGCGAGTGGTGTAGCAGATGTTCTGACCGATCATGATGGAGGGGTACATGCTCTTGAAATCCAAAACAGCAATCCACGGATGAAGTCCCGCCTCAACGTCGTGAACGTAGCCCCCGGTGATTTGCCCTTCCTTGGCCTCGGCCGAACCGGTCAACGGGACCGCAACGCGCTGTTTGTCTGCCAGACGAATGACAAGGGAGTCGATGAGTTGGCTCGTGCTGCCGTTGGCGGCGGTCTCGAACGGAACTTTTGCAACGGCAGCCACCGCCTCTTTTCGGCGAACAGCCTGAATGGCTTGGAGGATATCGAGTGGAAGTTCGGCGTCCCGTATGCAGTAGTCCATGACCTCATCGGGTCGTTCAGCCCACTCCTGGTCCATGTTGGAAGCATCCACGTCCATCTTGTGTTTCTCCTCGTCATCCGGAAAGAGCAGGGTTGCCACAAACGAAAGGGTCTCTCGACGAGGTCTGAGGGCCTGGCGTGCTTGCCACCACGCATCCATCACGACGCGCCCCGAAAGATTCCAAGCACGGTTGCTTTGGCGTTTGGGCGTGAGAGCGTCCCGCTGACGTTTCAATTCGGATTCCAAGGGGGGCGCTCGACCCCATCCAAACAGGGCGACGGTGCCTTCCCAGCCTCGACCCCGTTGGAGGACACCGGTGCGGTCAGCCAAACGTGGGAGGTCGAAGTTGTCGATGTTGTAGCCCGTGATGATGTCGGGGTCGGTGGACTGCACCGTTTGGGTAAGTCCTTCGAGAATCTCCTGTTCGCTGCCACGATAGGAAAACACCTCTCGCTCACCCGTACCAAGATGTTCGACACAGGCCGCCGCACACAGCACGGTTTCATGTTCAATGCTCGTCTCCAAATCAAAAGAAAACACCGTGTAGGGGACCTGGAACGGTTCGGTGGGCATCACGTCCTTGACGTCGCACCGCAGGGTGATGTCTACTCCGTACCGCCCGCTCCCACCTGCCTGAACCACCTCGGACTTGGTGACTCCACCGGTTTGTTCACGGCGGTCAACCACCGTTCCAGAAAAAGCCACGTGCATGCCCACATCCCCGTCGAGGAAAAAACGGTTCACAAAGGGGATGTCGCCCGAGAAGATTTGCCATGAACGGGATTTGAGAATTTTTCGCATTGAGGGTACGTGGAACGGCTGTTCAACCTCAATTGTCCACACGGGGCGCTCACCCAGTTGGGTCCACTTCACCACGGGACCTGTCACGTCAACCACGTGTTCCATGGCTCGAACATGGGCCAGTCGGTCTTCGAGGAAGGCTGGCAGCGCATCGTTTCCATCCCATGTTCCAATGGGAGCGATTTCAAAGGTTGGCCGGAGGCCGTGAACGAGCAAGCAAACGGACTCACCGTTGTCCGAGCGACCGAACAATTCCACCACCGTCAGCGGTTGAGATTGGCCTTTGGAAGTGGTTTGCGTGGAACGGTACCGCCCGCTTACAATCCCCATTCGACCCTCCACGTGGCGACCTCCGATTCATTCAGCGTTCCACCCCATTAGAACCCATCTACGCCCAAGCATGAGAAAACGAACCCGAGCGGCAAGAATTCCAAGAGGAATCCTTGAAAGCCTCATTCCAATGGCGTATTTTGTTAGGAGGGTGTGCATGGACGAATCATTTGACTGGGACAGCCTGACGTTTTCTCTGACCCCCACCGAAACGATGTACGTTACCACCACCAACGCCGATGAGCCGTGGATGCCGGGTGAATTGCGACCCTACGGAAACATCTCCATCTCTCCAGCGGCTGGCGTTTTGAATTACGGACAGGGCCTCTTCGAAGGCATGAAGGCCTACCGAACCTCAAACGGCCGGATCGTGTTTTTCCGCCCGGAGGAAAACGCACGAAGAATGCAACGTGGGGCTGACCGACTGAAGATGCCCCCCGTTCCAGAATCCATTTTTGTTGACGCTGTGGAACAGGTCGTCGCCGCCAACCAGCACTGGGTCCCCCCTTCAGGAAAAGGCGCCATGTACGTCCGCCCCCTGCTCATGGGAAGTGGCCCTGTTTTGGGTGTCGCCCCTGCGCCCTCGTACACCTTTCTCATCTACGTAACCCCGGTGGGCCCGTACTTCAAAGGCGGCATGAAAGCCATTGACCTGCTCATCTCAGAACACCACCACCGAGCAGCACCGGGGGGTTCTGGTGGCGTCAAAGCCATCGGAAACTATGCGCCCGGCATGAAGCCAAGCAAAGAGGCCAAAGCTCTGGGATATGCCGAGGTCATCTACCTTGATGCCGAAACGCACACGGACATCGAAGAAGTCGGTGCAGCCAACTTCTTCTGCGTGAAGGACAACGTGCTCCACACACCCGAACTTACCGGCACGATTTTGCCGGGCATCACCCGTGATTCGATCATTCAACTCGCACGACATCGGGGCTATGAAGTGGTTGAAGGAAAAATCGCCGCTGACTTTGCCATGGCGGCCGATGAGGCGTTTTGCTGCGGTACGGCCGCCGTGATTTCTCCCATTGGCTCCATCACCCACGACGGCGAGAAAACGGTCTACGGCGACGGGCAACCAGGGAACGTCACCCTTGAGTTGTACAACGCGCTCACGGGCATTCAAAACGAAACCGAGGAAGACATCTTCGGTTGGTTGCACCCGCTGCCCTGACGTCGCAAGACGACGGCCCATGCAGCCAACAACGAAACGAGCGTTCCTGCTCCAGAAAGGAAAGGTGTGTTCTCTTCTTCCTTCGGTTCGGGCTCCTCGCTGATCAGCGGTGCGGCGGGTTCGACCGTGATTTGGCCGACCATGCCTGCCGACTCGTGAGGTTCACAAACAAAGTCGTAGGTCCCGTTCATGCCTCGCTCAAACGTGAAGGAATAGTCCACGGCACGCTCAGGGTCGCCTGAATCGAACACGCCGTTGGATTCAACGGCGTTGTGTGGAAGCGCCTGACCGCTCCAGAAGAACCGGACCGTATCGCCTTCGGTAATGGTCACTTGAGACGGTGAGAAGCGAAGGTTCGTGCTGTCAACGGAAACGACCACGGTTTTCGGGTCGTCGGTTTGGGGTTGGACATCACCTTGGGCACCGCCAGCAAGCAGAAGCAAAGCGAGCACAACAAAGAGGGGGCGCATGTTCAGAAATGACCCTCAAAGGTTATCAATTTCTGTTTTGAATTCAACGGTTTTTGAAGCTCTTCCGCTTCTTGAAACTGCTGCGCTGTTGAGTGTTTTTCCGCTGTGAGCGCGCTCGTCGGTCGCCGGTTTTCGGTCCGCTCGCCGATTGTTTCACGGCTTCTTGGCGTTCGTTTCGTTGCATTTCGCGCCATTGACCGCCGATGAGTTGGAGCAGTTCTTCCTTCGACCCTGCGCCGATGGACTCCTTTGCACCCTTCGAAGACACCCACAGGCGACCCTCCCGACCGTGCGGTCGGCGTGGGTGAGAGGTGTTGTCCTCCCGCTTGATTTTCCGGAGACCCACTGCACGAGCAGCCATGAAAAGCCCGTCCAAATCCGGCTTGAGGACCGAGGCGTCCTTGGGCACGCGACGACCTGCTCTGCGCGATTGCTTCATGTCAAAGTAGCCCGGCCAAACACAAATTCGGTCGGGGTTGTGGTCCATGGTCTCGCCTCATGGGCTGGTCGTGGCGTGCTTTCTTGAAGCCGTCGCTTGACTTCATTCAAGCAAAACGCCGTTGATGACACCGTCTTTTCCAGGACGAGAAGTGATGCGAACTCGACCCTTATCGGTGTCGATAACCGCGCCCTTGACGAGGATGTTTCGACGAACGTAGTTGGGGTCTGAAGCGTTCTCAACCACGCTGTGAATGGTGCCGAGGGAGGTCTTACCGGTCTTGGGGTTGTTGATGCTGACTTGATTTGCGGCCATCACGCGGACCATGGTGTTGCCACCGGTCTTTCGGTAGATCTTGCGCTTTGGCTCACCGACAAGAGCGAATTGCTTCTCCGTGGAGATTTCGGTGGCTCGCTTGCCGCGGGCCTGAACTTTTCGTCCACCGGATGGTTTGCGTCGTGAAATTCCGTGCCATTGAGCCATTATACAGCCTCCTGCGTCGCCACCGACCAGCACGGGCTATATGAAAGCAACCCTCACACACAGCCTACGTCGATTTCGGAGAGGCACGCTCCGTTTGCATCGGTCAAGCGAGCGACGACGCGGTCTCCCGGCAGCAATTCACCGACCCCTTGAGGCGTTCCAGTGAACAAAAAGTCCCCCTCGACAACGGGAGCCCAGGGCCGCAGAGACTCGATTTGTTGGCGTGGCGTGACGGACATTTCGTGAAGAGGCGTGGATTGACGCACCGTACCGTTGACCTCCAGCGTGAGGTGCAAGCCCTGATTGACGTCGACAACGTCGTCCCACGTCCCGTTCCACGGAGACCAACCGCCAACAACGGCGGATGAGGTGAAGCATTTCGCCTTCGCCCATGGCAGTTGCTGGGCGCGAAGGTCGCTCTGCGCCGCTCGGTCGGTCAGGTCCAAGCCCACGGCGATGGCGACGGGTTCAAGGTCGGCGTTGACGCGAAGAACACACTCCACTTCGTGATGAACTTCCCCCGGATGTTGGCTGACCGGGATGGGGCCCTCTCCGTGGAGGCAAGCGGCAGGTTTCACGAAGAGAATCGGTTCAACCGCAGGTTGATTTCCGAGTTCAAGTGCGTGTTTGGAAAAGGTTCGGATGGTGCACCACATCGCCATGTTGGGAACTGCATGGTGCGGTTCATCAAGAACGCGATGCCCAAGAATGATAGCCTCAGGGCCCCCATGCGCTTCATGGCCAACGAATGGAGCATTCGCAAACGTCGCCCCGTACGCCGGAAACACATCGCGCCCTTGCTCAAAGAACTGGAAACGGACTTGGGCATTGACCTCAACGTCGACGGGGCGTTTCTTGAGATGGCCGAGTACGGGCCGTGGACCATGGTGTTCGTCGACCGCACTCCGCTGGTCATTGAACTGCTGGATGAAAAAGATGAGCGGTGCGTCTTCCTCACCCTGCGCGGCTTCCTGGCTCACATGGAGGCCCTGAAGTGGGTTGAGGTTGACCACGGCGCCATTCCCTTTCTGATGAACGGTGCCGATTGCATGGTCGCTGGCGTTCACGGGGCGGAACCTTCCGTCCAAGCAGGCGACTTGGTGTGGATTCGCGACATGACCCACAAGCGACCGTTGGCGTTGGGGTGGGCCGTTGACGATGCGGAAGCCTTGGTGGCGAACGCCAAAGGAAAGGGCATCAAAACCGTCCACTGGGTGGGCGACGAATTATGGGACATGGAATGAGCGTGCGAAGGAAGAACCCAAATAAGGGACCCGCTCGAAGAATGAACATGATGCGTGTTGCTGCACTCCTCACCGTGCTCACCCTGCTCCTCTCCTCCAGCGTGTCGGTCCACGCCGGGGAAGCAACTGGCGGTGAAGATGTCAATCCGGGCGATGATGTTCCGTTCTCTGTGCTTGAGCGAACAACGCCCTCCCAAGATTTCCAATCATGGACGCTGAGCGTCGAACTCGACCAGGACGCCCTCGAGAACGGCACCACGCTGGCCATCACCACACAAATTTGCCTGAACAACGGCGTGTGCGACCCGCCCGTTGCTCAAGAGGCTGCGGTCAGCGACGACGGCAGCACCTACACCATGGAACTCGAACCGCCTTCCGACCATTCCTATGTCAACTGGAGAATCAAGGCCACCTACGCCGACGAATCAACCGAGAACTTCCCGGACGGTGCCTGGTACAAAACGTGGTCCTCCTGCTACTATCAGGAAGAAGGCTACGGTGGTATTCACGCCGATGGTGACGGGTGCGATGTTCCTGCCGCTGGTGAAGGTGAAGGTTTCCTTCCTTCGGTTGGCGTTCTGGCGGCGATGGCGACGATCACCGGAGCTGCGGTCGTCGGCGTTGCACGGCGGCGCTGAATCATCCTCGCAGGTGATGTTCAACCAATCGCTCAATGAACCGACGCTGGTCGACCGACCACGCCGTCAACAACACGCTGACCTTTTTTCGTTCGTCGTCGAGTTCACCGTCCCTCAACCCGTTGACGTGCAAATCGCTCTTGACCAAGGGAAGGTTCTCGCCCGTGAACGATACGCGGCATCCATCGGCCTCTGCTTGGGCTGAACCGCATGCAAACGTCAGAGCAGTGTCCTTCAATTTGGCCTCGAGTCCTCCGGCTCGCAAAAACCGCTGAAGCGCAGCAAGAATCGCAGCACCGTCGCCCATTTGGCCGTCATCAAGACCTCCGTAGGCGGAAAGGAAATCCAGTTCGGTTTCGTTCTGTTCCATCAGGTGGTCCAAACCTCGACCGTCGCCGCTCATCAGCCCAACTCCTCGGTGGAGAGGCTGGTCCAGCCAATCAATCGGCCATCGGACGCATCGGCGAGCAAGGAGAAGCTTCGGTCTTTGTTGCCGTCGTCCCACTGACGCTGAACGTCCACCGTGGTGGCTCCAGAGGTGTCAAGGAAGTCACTGAAGTCGATACCAAAGCCGCTGCCTGGAACCACCACCAAGTAGCCGATGCTGGTGGTTTCATGCGGCCCGTTGGAATCGTAGAGAGCGGTTGGCCCGGTGAGGTCGGGGAAGCGTTGGGCGTCCATGAGCCTCGACTCAATGTCGTGAAGCGGAAGCACGTTCGGTATTGCATCGCGGTTGTGGGTGATCGATTCATCGAAGGTACCTTTGGCGATGAATTCGCAGGCAAGGGCCTCGCTGTCGCTTCCTGAGACGGAGAAATGAAGCCACCCCGCCGTGGTGTCGCTGTCCACCCAAGACAGGTTCCATTCCGTCGACGTGCCGTTTTGGTGGTCCACCGCTCGCCACACATAACCGTCGTTTTGGAGGGCCGTAACCGCACCCGAGGCTGCCGTGCTGAACTCGTCAATGCACGTCATCGCTTCGTCCAAGGGATGCTGACGCACCGTGGAGTTGTCGGGCAAATGGGTTCCGTCAACACCCCAGTTGACCAGGTCGTCATCGTCCGGGTTGAGGTCGTTGGCTTGCGGGCGGTTGTCGTAGGTCTTGCCCAATTCAACGGCTTTGATGCCTCGGGTGAGCGTGGTCCGCTCAAAGGTGTGATGGAGTTCGAGTTCGCCTTCGGGGAGCACGGCGTCAACGCCACGCTGTTGCCAGGCTGAACAACTGCTCTGCGAGGCTTCGCTGCTGCTGATGGCCACATCGACGGTCTGTCGGGCGGCCCACGGACTGTCTGCATCAAGCCACATCGTCATCGATGCATACCCGAGGCAGAAATCACGAACGTCGCGATGGCTGGCTGTGACCTTCCACATGTTGGTGGAGCCGATTTTCTCCGAACCCGTGACGCGCCACTCCCAACCTGAACTGGTTCCCGTGGCATCTTTCGTGATGTAGGCGTTGCCGAAAAATTCAGCCAGTTCCACCGGTGCAACCACCATGCCCAGCCCGGGTGACAACTCCTCGAGGTCACCCAGCAGGCCACCTACGCCGTAGGTGAACGCCGTGCCTTCGTAGGCGGTGGCAGAGAGGGTCGCAGCAAAGTCAAGTTCGGTGGCAAGCACGACTTGTTCACGAAGTTCTTTCCAACTCCTCAACGTCAAATCTGCTTGACCCGTGGTGGTGTCGGTGGTGAAATCAGAACACTTTGAAGCGATGGGATAGTGACCTGAAAGGTCAAACTGCGAGAACGACATCTCGTTGACGCTTTCCACGGCCAGCCACGAAAGCCCTTGTCCACCCTGAATTTTCACCGCACCCAAACGGTCATCCGTGGATTGCGTACTCAACTCGACTCCCGTGCCCTCGGTGATGGACGCGGTGCTTTCCCCTTGGAAGGCGAGGCGAATCTTGCAGTAGTTTGGCGGGTCTTCCAAGCGGTCCGTGACAAGTTCAACGTACTCTTCCGAGGCGAGGAACGAGCCCTCCGTGATCATGTAGCCCATGCGGTCGCCGTAGCGAAGGGAATCAGCGGTGAACGGTTCAAGTTGATTGTTCACGTAGTACCATCCGCCTGCGCCCAGAAGAATCAGCGTCAGCATGACGGCGATGGCCTGCGGTCGGCGAACCATGTCCATCAGGGTCATCGCCTCCTGATTGGAACGCTTGGAGCGAGACGAAGTGGTCGGCGAAGAAATCGGTAGCGGCACCTCTTCCAGTTCCTCAGGTTGGTCATCGTCGTCGACGAGGTCGGCCTCGAGAATCTCGGCTTCAAGCACGTCCTCCTCCTCAGGTTCCTCGGTCGCCGATGGAAGCGGTACTGAGGCCATGGTGTCGTCGTCTTCTAAGGAGAGCATGACGGGTTCGTCCTCGCCATCACCCTCATTTTCGACGGGGGTCGCTTCGTCTCCATCGGGGTCGTTTGCGTCGGATGTTACCCCTGTTTCTTCTTCGTCGGTTGCGCTTTGAAAGGTGGATGTTTTCTCATCAAACACCTCGATACCGAGCGTTTCTTTGTCCACCCCAGCCTCGAGAAGACGTGCGAGAAGTTCGGCTTTCTTTCCCGAAGCCGAGAGGTCGTTCAACACGCAAAGCGCCTTGAGTTTCGCAACCGTGAGATTGGTGGTTGGCTCCTCCCCCATGGTCATACCTCACCAAAGCGTAGGCTTGGTGCCTTTCAAGGCTGGCGCTTCTTTGATGCAGAATTGGGTCAAATCCAGCGTTCTGGCTGTGCTTCATCCCTGATGAGGTTCGTAGCCGCCGTCTGCTGTTTGGACGTAGACCGTCTGGTCGTAGGACCCGTCGGGCATCTTGCGGAAGAAATACCCGTTTTCAGCTGGCTCGAACGTCCCTTCCATCGTCGCAGCCGCAGGTGCTGCAGCGGGCGGTGCTGAATCGGCGGGCGGCGCCTCGACGGGGGTTTCTGCGGGGGCCTCGGCAGGAGGTTGGCTTGGTGGGTTGGCGGGCGGTGCATCGGAAGAAGGCGGTGCACCGGGTGGCCCAGCGGGCCCTGCAGCAGGCGGTGCGCCAGCGGGACCCGCAGCGATGCGTGCTTGACTCGCTTCGGACAAGACCTTTGATTCGGTGGTTTCGTTCTCGCCTTCGAGGATTTTTCGAATCACGGTGCCGTGCTTTTGTGCTCCGACAAACGCAAAGGCGGAGAGGCTCAAACAAAGAATGCCGAGGAGGCCACCAAAGAACTGGTTCGGGTAGAGTTTGCCTTCAACGCTCAGCGAGTTGCCTCCTGAGGTGATTTTGTCGCCGTTTCCGTCAATGTACTCGGCGATGAGGCAGTAGTGGCCCGGGTCGATGTTGAACTCAAAGTCGTAGGTGCCGTCAGCGAGAACCCTGCTCTCGGCCTCTTGGTACTGGTAGGAATGAGAGTCGCCCCCTTTTGCCTCCAGCATTTTTTCGCTGAGCGTGAAATCGGTGCAGTCCTCTTGCTCGATCACGTAAACAGCGATGTTGATGGCGGATTGGGCCGGTGGTGCATCTGCGGTCACCGTCAGGCGCATGGGGACGTCAAACATGTCCTCTCCGTCAACGGGCAAGCCCCAAACCAATCCAATGTCCTTCTCGGCGGAGGTACTGAAGCTGTCGTAATCGGCGGAGAAGGGCATCGGAAAGAGGGCGAAAAAGAACATGATGGCGGCAACGCCAAGGTAGAGGAACACGTTCCAACGGGCTTTCTTCAAGCGTTCTTTGCGCTCTTCAATGGACAATTCTTCCATCAACTCGTCTTGGTCCTCGTCAACGGCCAGTGCACCCGCTGCATCAAGTTCCTCTTCGGTCATAAAACTCCGATATCATCCGAGCACTTCAAGACCGCGACCCGAGAACCAGCGCACAATGGGAACCGATGAGGTGAAGAACGATGCGCTGGGCGGGCTCAACATGGGCTTGCGTCTGGCCGTTCTCAGCCGAGGGCCGCGGTTGTACAGCACCCGCCGCATCGTTGAGGAGGCCAAAAAGCGAGGCCTTGACGTTGAAGTGTGCGACCCAATGAAGTTCTCCTTGGTGGTCAATCAGGGCAGCGTGGACGTGCTCCACAAGGGGCGGGCGTTCGCCAAGGACGCCGTCATCCCCCGAATCGGGCATTCCATCACCCAGCACGGCGTGGCCGTGTTAAGGCACATTGAACAGTTGGGCATCTGGACGGCCAACACCGGCCAAGGTATCCTGCAAAGCAGAGACAAACTCAACGCCTCGCAAATCCTCGCCAGGAACCGAATTCCCGTTCCGAAAACCGTGTATGTGAGGGACATCCTTGATGTAGAGCAGGCCATCGAAACGGTGGGCGGCTTGCCCGTCGTGGTCAAGGTCACCCAAGGGACGCAGGGCGATGGCGTCTTTTTGCGCCACACCGCCTTTGAAGTGCGAAATCTTGTCCAAGGTTTGTTGATGACTGGAAAATCGGTGCTCGTCCAGGAATACATCGCTGAATCTCACGGCAAGGACATCCGCGCCCTGGTGGTGGGCGACAAGGTCGTGGCCTGCATGCGCCGTCGTGCGCGCGGCCGTGAATTCCGCAGTAATTTCCATCTCAACGGAACGGTGGAGAGCGTCGATTTGCCCGAAGGCTACGCCGAGGCCGCCTGCAGGGCCGCCCGTGTCTTGGGACTCAACATCGCAGGTGTTGACCTGCTCGAGGGGAACGATGGGCCACTGGTGCTCGAGGTGAACTCATCTCCGGGATTGGAAGGCATCGAAAGAGCGAGCGGTGTGAACGTTGCCGGAGCCATCGTTGACTACGTGATGGAGGACACCGCCTTTTCAGAAGTTGACATCGGCCAATTGCTTCGCACCGTGCCCGGCTCGGGTGTGCTCTCGCTGCAACTTCGCAACCATCCAAAGATGGTGGGGAAGCGCTTGAGTGAAGTGTTCGCTTCTGTACCCGTCTTCGCCCTTTCACGAGGCGATCGCTTGGTGTGGAACCCCGACGAAGAAATCCAACTCCGCTACGATGACGTGCTTGTTTGCTACGGTGAATTGACCGAACTGCGCTCCTCGTTACGTCAAGCGATGTTGGGCATGCCCCGAGAAGCGCTGATGTTCGATGAACCGGGCGACGCAAGCGAGCGAACCGAAGGTTGACCCTTTCGGATGTTTTGTGCGAACGAACTCAAGGGTACGCACGAATAGGACGGACTGCAAACCCACGCATACAGTTTGGTCATGTTGAAGGGCGTTTATCTTAAACCCATTAATATTGATAATTATTATCTACCATTGGAATAAGTTGAACTAGGCGTTTACCACCATGGAGCGGGGACTCCTGCCTCATTGGATGCTTCATTGACCAGTGTGCAAAGCCGAGGCCATAGAACGCAAACAGCACGGCGAGGTTCAGGAGAATAGTTTGGTACACCTGAAATCACACCGAAATGGAATCGAATTAATTGAATTAAATCCTCAAAAATCAAATGAGGCACTGTAGTACTGTTCTCAGGAAGTGCAGATACCCATGTTTCAATTTCTTCAAGTTCGGTTAAGATTGCGTCAGTCATGATGGATCTACGTTGACGTTCGTTTAAAAGCATATCATAGATTCTGTGTTGTTTTCAGTGTTCTTAACATCGCGCGTATACATCGGTCCCCGTCGTATACACATACGAACACAAGGGTAGCCTCGAACACGACCCACTGCAAGCCCATGTTGACATGCTCGTCGTGTGT
>JAYNUQ010000025.1:0-27671 GCA_038116375.1 Candidatus Poseidoniales archaeon
TGTTTTTGAATAAAAAGACTATCAAGCAAAACAAGGGTAGAATCAATGGAAAGTGTGTACAAGGGAGCCCCTTGTATTCACATACGGAATAATGGGTACCGTTGTGGCCCTATATGCATACAAGGGGGGCCCTCGTACATACTCCTCTTTGAGCATACTTACCTGACTCTGAACGTCTGTGTGGAGATCGGATGTATGTGGATTTTCAATCGTACTTCTCGTGCATTCGCCTTTGGAATTCAATACTTTTCCGCGACTTTTTTGCTTGCGATGAGTAGTATGATGATTGGGAAAGAAAAATTATTCCAAACAGAACACCGAACCCGCCAACATTCCCATAGAGAGCACTCGCTTCGTATGTTGGGTCAGTATACGCATACAATGCTAAAACCACTCCAAAAATCAAAAATGAGAAGAACGAGGCCATCAGGCAGATTCTTGATTTGTCCAATTTATTTTGGTTTTCAAGTTGTAACTCGTTGATTCTTTCTAAACGCTTGAGATATTTCTTTGACTGCTCATCATCCTCAAACTCCATGTTTTATGCTAATTGAGATGTCTGTTAATTGTTTCCTCATGAGTGAATAAAGGAATAACACATACTCACAAGGGTTTCAGCATAACACCCTCGTGCATGAAATAGATATTCACAAGGGTTAGCAGTGGGCCCTATTCGTGCCTACCCACGAAGATGCCTCGCATTGTATGAAACACGCCAGAAGAAACACCCAGCAAAACCGGGCAAGCGATTCGGTGTTGGTCTCAAATGAGGCCCATTGAAAGGACTTCGATTTCGCCCACACCGTGGATTTCAGCCATCTTGGCCTCAAAGGCGTCGGCAAGACCTTCGCCGTCGTTCATCTTCACGTGAACTTGAACGAATTTGAGACCAAACGCCAACGGCTTCGTCTCAATGGCTTGAATGTCGTAGTTGTCGTCTCGGAGGGTTGCAATCGTCTCAGCGATGGCGTCCGTGTCAACGTCCTGAAGGTCGGAATCAGGGTTTACCTTGTATGTCATTACTACCATGCCCATGCAATCACCTCAGGGACCAACGAACCCGCAGTTGGGGCACTTGTACAACACGCCTTGGTTTCGCACACGGGGGCTTCGGCCAATGGGTTGGAAGCATCCAGGGCAGGGGAAGGTGGTTGAACCTTCTTCCGCAAGAGGGATGCCTGACGACGTACATGCTTGTGCTCGTTCACTCATGGGAATGGCTCCTAACGGATTCGCCCACGGTCTCCCCCTCTTTATGGTTGCGTGAGGTGTCCGCAGAAGTTCAGGCGTCAAATCGCTTGACGATGCTCAATTTTCCGTGCTTTCCCGTGCTGACCACAAGCGCACCGTCCCGCGACCTGCACCACCCCGATTCAATACGAATGATATCGCCAACGTTCACCGATGTCACTTGCTCACCCCAAAAGACCAACCCCACCAAACCCGAATCGTCTCGCCCGCAGGCGGCCGCCACAGGCCCCGTGTAGGTGGTAGAGACGATCATCCGCCGAGGATACATCCGAAGGACCACGAGTTCCAGTCGGCGAACGGGAGTGTTCGGTCGAAGGTTTTCTATGCGGTTGGCAGGGGCTGGCCAGACGAGTCCTGGTGGTTTGTTCATGCCCCGTGAACATCTGCTCAATGTTCTTCAAGCCCATCGTTCGATTTCTTTCGTCGAACCCGGAACGAAGACGCCACGGGTTCAGGGTCGTCCTCAATTTCATCCCCACCCACGAGTTTGTTGACCGCCGTCTCGTAGCGCTCACGGACCGAAACTTTGGGCGCCTTCCAAGGCGTGTGATGCTTGCACACGAGATAGACTTCCGACGAGGAATTACGTGATGCGTCGGGGGAAAAACGGCGAACACTCGAGAAATGCGGACGAACGGCCGAGATGAGTTCCTCAACGCCGATGCCCTGGAACAATTTGGTCGTGAAACCGCCGCCTTTTTTGAGCAAGGGCAACGCGAAATCAAACACGTCCGCCACCAGCGTCATGGCGACTGACTGGTCCATGTCCCACTTTCCCGTGATGTGGGGGGAGATGTCGGAAACGATGACGTTGAGCGGCTCATCCTCCAATTCGCCAAGAATGCGCTCTTGCGTGATGGGGTCCGTGATGTCGCCCGTCAAGAGCACAGCTCCCTCGACGGGTGCGCAGGACTGGAGGTCAACGCCGATGACCTTTCCATCCTCGCCCACGAGCTCAACGGCGACTTGGGCCCACCCTCCCGGGTGGCAGCCTACATCCAGGACGTAATCGCCTTCGCGGACGAGATTGAAGCGCTCCTGGATTTGCTTGAGTTTGAAGGCGGAACGAGCGCGATAGCCACTGGCTTTGGCTTGTTTGCGCCACGAATCACGTTTGTGATTTTCCACCCAGTGGTCCGCCATCAACAAGTCCTCATCGCTACGCTCCGACCTCGCCCTCATCAATGCTTTTCTCAAAAGAAGGGCAAAGCAAGGAATCAAGGCGTTGATGGATGTGGCCAGTTTAACCACGGAGCGCTGTGCATGAAGGTCAACCCAACCGCCCTTTTCTGCGTCGTTGTGGCCCTCTTGCTTGCAAACTTGAGCGTCCAAGCCACCGTCGTGAGCCTGTCCGCATCGTTTGACCAACCCCTAGCCACCGAGGGAGGCGGGAGAACATTGCTAGTCGAAGAAATCACGGCCACATGGTGCCCCTCTTGTGCGGAAATTGACCCAGAATTGCTGCAGGTGGCCGACAGCCATGGCTCCCGCATTGCCCTTCTCGCCCTGCATCCGTCTGACGGGGAGGACGCGTTCCAGCCTCCAGCCAGCCAGCATCGTATCAACCGACTATCGGCTGTGAACGCAGATGTCGCACAGTCCACACCGACCTTCGTGGTTGAATCCGGTGAGCCACGCCGAGGGTACGACGCGTGGTCTGATGTGCAGCGGGACATCTTGAACGCTGAACTCGAGCGTCAGAACGTGAGTGAACTCGACGTCGAGGTGGTGAAAACCGACGACGGCTACCGAGCCAGCATCGCGCATGCGAACCTCGTTGGCGTGGAAGGCACGCAACTTACCCTCATGGTGCTTGAACACGGCAAAACCATGCCAGCGGGTGTGGTGAATCCAGGCGGTGATCACCGGGACCGGGTCCTCGTCGGTCTCGCCGAGTGTTCCGTGGACAACCGCAGCATCACGGCGAACATCGGGTTGCTTTCCGCCACGGTGGAAACGACCTGCGAATCTTCCTTCAGCATCGAATTTGAAGCCATAACGTCCTGGAGTGTCTTGCTCGTTCACGAAACCACAAGCGAAGTGTTGAACGACGGAGGAGAACACACATCGTTGGGCGCTGTGGAGTTGGCACACAGAGACCGTGCCCAATACGATGCTGCGACCAACGTCCTCAGCACCGTTCTCCTGGGTTCGTGCGTGGTGCTGGCCGTTGCTTCAATTGTTCGGAAAAAGTAAGATTTTCTAAATTTAGGGCCGATGTCTTCCACGAAATCGGAAAAAAGATTCCGAAAACTGGAAGGCAACCTCACATGAGGAAGAAGGTTTGATAAACTGCAAGGCCAATGTAATACCATGTCAAACACATGGGAAGACGTAACTTGGGAGACCGAGACACCCCGAAAGGAATGGGTGGTGGAATATTACGCGAAGGTCGGGACCGACACGACGCACCACCTCTCCATCCTTCACGGCGAAGACATGGAGGACGTGCAGCGAATGCTGATGCAAGAGCTCAGGTCCACCTACACCGAGGCCACGGAAATCGAGGTCACGGTTCTGCGAATGGAAGAAATTGAAACCGAGCCCAACGCCGCCATGTTCAACGACACGTTCACGCCCTGATCACTCAATGGCACGGTAAACGAGCTCGATCAACTGACCGTCTTTGACGATGTGCTCTTCGAAGGAGGTGACCTGAGAGCGCTCGCCGCCATCTTCGGTTACAAACATCAGGAATTCATGGGAAGCATCAATTCGGTGTTCATCAAATCCGGTGGAGTCCATGTGCTTGCCCCAGATGTCAAAGAAGGCCTCAAGGGGGGCTTCCACGCCTTCCTCCTTGAATTCAAGGTGAATTTTTCCCGTTGCGTCGTGGGTGTGAAGCGGTCGCATGGAGCAGCCTTGGTCGTTCAGGCCAACATCATCAGGAACGGCGATGTCTTCGTTAAGGACAGAAATTCGAACCGTAGCGTGGTAGTGAGCGACCAAAGGATCGTTTTCACCGCCGTGGTTACCAATGCACTCGTCGGCGAGAGCATGCCGCTCATCGGCGGTGTTGAACGGTGGTTCACCGTCGCTTTGACCCAGCAAAAATCCGAGAGCAGCGAGAGCGCCTACCGTCACCAGCAACCAAAACAACGATTCTTTGTTCACGCTGAACCCTCCTTGGCCTCATCGAGGGTTTCGTCGTTCCACGTACCCTCCTCATGCATCTTGCCTGCTCGCCAAAAGCCGAACAAACAGACGACGTTCGCAATGTGAGCCATGGTACAGAACTGACAGATTTTCTCCATGGCCACTTCGTAGGAAATCAAGAGGGCGATGATGGGAAGGCCAATCGCCGTCATGTACTTGCCGTACTTGAGGTAGGTCTCGGCCCAAAGCGCATCGGGTTCTTTGGACACGGAGTTGGTGATGAACATCAGGGAACCAAAGGCAAACATGCCGATCATGCCCCAAGGCAGACCAAAGACCGGGTCGGTGTTGTATTGCGCGTTGCCCAAAACGTCATCGCACGAAAACACGGTGGCGCTCGAACAGACGTTACCACCTTCGCTGATTTTGTTGGAAATCCACAAGGTGTGAACCGAGACAACGAAACCAGCCAGCACCACGAGGTTCATGCCCAGCATATGGCGTCGGCGAGCGTGCTTGAGCAACGGTTCTCGGCCTGAGAGTGAGGCGCCGAGTCCATCCCCTGCTTTGGTCATCAAGAGCAGGCCAAAAGCAATCGGAACGATGTAAGCGATGAGGAGCACGTTCTGGTCGACCATGGTCAGGCCTCCGGTGTGATGCGCATGATGGCTTCGAAGACCGTCTCCTGTTGGTTTTCAGCGGACGTCCAAGCCACGATACCATCGGGCTGAATCAAGTAATATGCGGGTGTTCCGGGAACTTTCCACTCCTTCATGTTGTCCTGGTCAATGTCGTCGATGTAGACGAAGCGGTGATTTTGACCTGCACGCTCCGCACAGGAGTTGCTGGCACACGTTTCCTCACCGGATTTGTCTCGGAAGGCTTCAATCTCATCTCGGCTCGTTTCATGCCCTGGGATGTCAAGTTCCGTTGCGCTGGCGACAAAGTTGACGATGGGGCCGTCCCAAGGAGCCAAACCGTCCCCGTAGGAGGCATGTCTTGCACTGATTTTCATGAAATATTCCGCATCATAACCGATTTCATCGGCAGAGCGAACACAGAAGGGACAATCGGTGTCCATGAACTCAACGAGCAACCACTGGCCGTCTTGGTCTCCAGCAGTCCAGTTTGATGTGAGGTAATCGCTCATGTCAAATTCGACCCATGAGGAGCCGTTGTAGGCTTTTCCCGTCAAGATTGGAGCTCGGTCGCCTTCTTTTGTCCCCGTCTTGATGGGGTCGGTGGTCAGGGCGAGGAAGATGATGGCGACGAAGAAAAGCGCCATGACTTTGATGCCCGTGTCGGTTCGTACGTCTGCTTCAGTGTTCGTGTTCATGCGGTTCACTCCAATCCTATTTCTTCAAGCAGGCGTTCAGCTGTATGACGAATGGCCTCTTCGCTGTTCATCGTCACATCAAACCCTGCTTTGAGCATTTTTTCAATCCCGAGCCGAGCGCGAGGGATATCCCCGGCCCAACCCCGATCGCCGCCCGTGTATTCGATGCTGGCCCCGTGGCAGCCCGTGACATCGACAACGATTTCGGCAATTCGGCGAACGGAAGCCGTGTCATGGCTTCCAAGGTTGTACAGGTTCAACGGTTCATTGGCGTGGCTCATAACGTGCAGCATGGCGTCGGCGCAATCGCCAACTTCCATGTACGATTTTTCTTGAAGACCGTTGCCAAGTACCTCGAGTCGGGTCGGGTCGTTCTTGAGTTTGTGAATGAAATCAAAAATGACGCCGTGGGTTCCTCGAGCACCGATGATGTTGGCAAAACGGAAGATCCAGGCCTGCAGACCGAAGGTGCCTACCCAACTGCTGATGAGACCCTCTCCCGCTTGTTTGCTTGCTCCGTAAAGTGAGATGGGCATGCAGGGGCCGTGGCCCTCAGGGGTGGGGAGAGGTGCGTTTTCACCGTAAACCACCGAGCTTGAGGCGAAGGCGATGCGCTTTACGCCCTCCACACGCATGGCTTCGAGGATGTTGTACGTCGCCACCGTACCCTGCTGCAGGTCCGTATCGGTGATGCGAGTACCGAGGCGAATGTCGGGGTTGGCTGCGAGGTGAAAAACGCAATCAATGTCCATTTTCATGGCTCGAACAACATCGCTAGGATTGCAAATATCGCCCTCGACCATGACGACATCGCCAGCGTCGACATGGTGCTGAATGAATTCTGCATGGCCGCTGGAAAGGTTGTCGAGGACAACGACGTTGTCGCCTCGGGACACCAAGCGGTCAATGAGATGAGACCCGATAAAACCAGCACCGCCGGTGACCAAGGCTCGCATGGGCCGACGACCAAAACCGTTCGTATAAGGGAAATGGTTCCAGCACAGAACCCAAGCAAGGCCTTCAAGACCGTTAAGGTGAATCCTTCGGTTCCTGAGGAATCAGCCTCGGGGGAGGTGAATACATGAAGAAATCTGAAACTGCAAAAAACACGGAGACGTTGGACAACAACATTCTGGTGGGCTACGTTCGCCGTAGCAACGCTGGAGGAGCACTCAAACTCTCCATCAACACGGCGGCGTTCGCTGACTGCAGCACCTACATGACCAGCGACGGCCAAGCCTACGTCCCGTTGGTGATCTCGATGGGGGCCTTGCAAAAGGTACTCTCAGGCGAGCGTGCTGTGACCACCGTCACCCAACTCCACGACTGAGCCGTCATGGCAACGCGTGCAGTTCCTTCTCTCTGAGAAGTACAACGCTGTTTGATCGACCAAGGTCGGTCAAACGGCCAACTCTTCTCCATTTTGGGTATTATTATTTGAACAGGCATATATAGAACCTAGCCGAGGCGAGGCTATGCCAGAAGGTGATGTGCCGCTCAGTGCGGCGAAACCACGCATCATCGCAGGCATGCCAATGTACAACGAGGAAGAGACCATTGGTTCGGTGGTCACACGTGCTCTCCGGTACGTGGATGAGGTCATCTGCATCGACGACGGTTCCTCGGATGCATCTGCACGAATCGCCGAAGCATGCGGAGCCACCGTGATTCGCCACCGCGTCAACCGAGGCTACGGCGGAGCGCTGAAGACCCTCTTCCTTCAAGCATCTGAGTTGGACGCTGATGCTCTCGTTCTGTTGGATTCCGACGGACAGCACGAAACCTCTGACATCCCGAAACTGCTGGCGCCGATCCTCTCTGGTGAAGCCGATTTCGCCATCGGCTCCCGATTCGTTGACGGTGGCGGTGGCACCGACATGCCTGCCTACCGACGCCTCGGCATCAAGGTCATCACGGCGGCGTCAAACCTCTCAAGCGAACTTGGCATACGAGACACGCAATCAGGGTTCCGAGCCTTTTCTCGGACCGCTCTCGAACGCCTTCGCTTCGACGCGGAAGGCATGGAACTCTCACTGGAAATGCTTGAAGACGCCCATGAAAAACAATTGAGGGTGCTCGAAGTACCCACCGTCATCCGCTACGATGTTCCCAAAGGCTCCAACTTCACCGCTGTGTCTCACGGTTTTACCGTGATGACGTGGGCACTGCTCTCGCTTTCCCAAAAGAAGCCACTGCTCGTCCTCGGCATCCCTGGTTTCGGGCTGCTGGCCACGGGCGCTGCCATGGGCATGCGGACGGCACAAGATTTCACACTCCAAATTGACAGCATCATCGGCTCAGGCATTTCCGCTGTATGGATTGGTCTGCTTGGACTGGCGCTCATGGCCACAGGTCTCGTGCTCCAAAGTGCGCAGCGCTTCTTGCGCCTGTTGCTCGTGCGAGAATTTGGTTTGGACTGATCAGCCCATCACTCTCGCCGCTAGGGCGAGCAAATACGGGACGGCGAAGAGACCGAAGAAGACGAACATGGCAATGCGAACGGTTTTCTGATTCTTCTCGTCTTTTTCGTTTTGGTCAATGCACGCCTGCTGTTTGCACACCCTGGGGTCGGCTTTGACGGAAATTGGCTCATGGCAAATACGGCAATGCTTGTGCGGCGCAACTTTCCCACCACCCGTCATGTTGCCAACAAATTGACTGGATTTTTTAGCCACCATGTCCTTCACTTTCTTTGCATCCACCATGTGAATCCCTCATGCTTTGATGATTGTACCGTCGAAGAGTTTCCCGTCGAGTGCATGGTCGAGACGGTTCAATTCCCGCCCGTCGAGCACGGCCAAGTCAAGTCCTGCGCTCATGGCGACCTCGACCGCAACAGGGTCCACCACCGCCGACGCACCCGGCTCCAAGGGCGTACCAACGCCCACGATTTCTCCGAGTTCTTCAAGCGTCATCTCGGTGAGTGCTTCGGCATCATCATGGTGCCGTGGGTCTTTGGTGAAGACATGCGAGACGTTCGTGGCGATGATGCAGTGTCGTGCATGCACCTTTGCTGCAAGTTTGACCGCCACGGTATCGGTGGTGTGGCCTGGGACGGTCCCACCCATCACCACGATGTGATGCTCCTCGAGAAGTTCACGGGCGGCCTCAACGGTTTGGGGAACGACAGGTGCGACGTCACAACCAATGTCCAACAGCACCTGTTGCAGGACGGTGGCGTTGAGGCGTGTCCCAGCGATTCCGATTTCATCGAGCCGATGCCGGTCACTGATGGTCTCTTGAGCCAGGACGATGCCTTCCCGTGCTGGGAGTCCCCCCCCGACGACCAAACCGATACGGCGACCGTTGCCCTCGAGGTGAACCATCAACTGGCGGAGTTGCCCCATCCACATCGTACGGGCCGCGGCTTCTTCGGGACGAAGAAGACTTCCACCGAGGGCCACGACGTGAACCGTGCTCATGATTCGTCTCCATCGCGCCCATGTTTTCATCCTATCCCTCCCCAAAGGCAACACCACGCCAAAACACGATGAGGTGAGGGAGATTTGAAGTGCCTCGCCTCAGCCCGACAACGGGGGCAAGGCCATGTCGGACGATGCAAAGTTGGCAACTCGTCGTTTGCGCCTCAAACTCGCCCTTGAAGAACTTCGTGAAATGAAGGGTTTTGGAACCGAGTTGGTGACGCTGATCATACCTCCTGACCGACAAATTTCTGACGCAAGAGCCATGCTCCAAAACGAACACGGACAAGCCGCAAACATCAAGTCGAAGGGCACCCGAAAAAACGTCCAAGGTGCGATTGAATCCGCCATTTCCACACTCTCTCGATTCAAGACACCCGGTGAACATGGCGTGGCCATTTTCGTCGGCTCCATCATCATTGGAAACAACAAAAGCCGAATGGTCAACATCGTCGTGGAAAACCCGCCTCAATCGCTTGTGTCCTTCAGATACCGATGTGACTCCCGCTTTGAACTCACGCAACTTGAAGAAATGCTGGTTGACAAGAAATCGTATGCACTCTTCGTCATTGACCGAGCAGAGGCCGCCTACGGTATTGCAACGGGAAAGCGCATCCACGTCCAAGAGCACCTCGTCTCCAACATCATGGGCAAGCACCGACAAGGTGGTCAATCCGCCCAACGTTTTGAGCGCCTTATCGAGGAAGCAGCACATAACTTCTTCAAACGAGCGACCGAACACGCTTGCTCGTACTGGCTCCCTCACCTCGAGAACATTCAAGCGGTTATCATCGGAGGACCGGGGGCCACCAAAGATTTCGTCGTCAAGAACGAGTATTTTCATCATGAAATCGCAAAGAAAATCGCAAAGACGACCTTTGATGTGGGCTATTCGAACGAATCTGGCGTTCGTGAGCTGGTTGAGAACGCCGGCCAGTTGATGGGTGAAATCGAGTTGGATGCGGAACGTCAAGTGATGAATCGCTTCCTCGAGGAATTGATTCGCACCCACCCCAAGGCGACCTACGGGGAAGCGATGATCAAGCAAGCCTTGACACAAGGCGCTGTTGACACTCTCTTGATTTCCGAAGGCTTGCGGGGCAGTATTGTCGAACTGACCTGTAAAAAATGCAGGTACGGTACGGATGAGAAGTGGGAGGCACGACTCTCCAGGCAACAAGAACTTCCGGCCTGTCCATCGTGCGATGCATCGGGCGATTCGATACGTGAGATTGCAAGTTATTCCATCATCGATTCGCTGAGTCAACTGGCCGAGGAGAGTAACTCACAAGTCACGTACATTTCTGTTGACACCGAGGAAGGTTCGCAATTGATGCAAGGATTCGGTGGCCTCGCCGCCATTTTGCGGTACCCGCTGCACTGAGGTGAGATGGTGGAGTTGTTGAAATCGGAAATCCAACCCTTGGTGGAAGGCGCCCTTGCGCAATTGGGTGGTGACGCTTCGCTGGTCGTGCGAATGCTCCAACCGGCCAGAGAAGCGGATCAGGGTGATTTATCCCTTCCTTGCTTCCCGTTTGCAAAGACGCTTGGCGCAGCCCCAGCGACCATTGCTGAACAACTCAAAGACAAAATCGGCACCCACCCAGCCATCGGCGAGGTCAACGCCGTGAACGGCTACCTCAACATCCGAGCCTCACCCACATGGTTGGCCTCAAGCCTTCTCAACGGTGCAGTGCGCTATGGAAATACCGGAAGCCGCCGAGAGGTGCTCATTGAACACACCTCGGCCAACCCAAACGGACCGTTCCACGTTGGCCGTGCTCGCAACGCCATCTTGGGCGACACCCTTGTTCGTCTGCACCGATTGTGGGGCGACAGCGTCACGGCAGAATACTACGTCGACGACATGGGCAAACAGGTTGCCGTCCTTGCCTGGGCCCTCGAAAACATGTCGGCTGGCGACGTTGAGCAACTCCTCTCCGACCGTGAACCCGCCAACCCACAATGGGCCAACAAAGCGGACCACCAGCGTGTAAGGTGGTACCAAGCAGCCCAACTCCTCCGCAAAGAAAGCGATGAGAGCGAATCCATCGAGAAGACCATCGGCGAACTTGTCCACGCCAGTGAACACGGTGATGAAGCCGTGCTGGATGCCTTCCAGGCGGCCTACCAACCGGTTCTTGACGGCATGCTGGAAACCCTCGGACGGCTCGGCATTGTGTTTGACCGATTCACCAAAGAGTCGGTGTTCGTCACCAACGGCGATGTGGCCAACCTGATGGAACGGTTGGGGTCGTTGGAGATCAACGGCGTGGCCGACAACGGTGCACAATTCCTCGACTTGGGGCAGCGTGGACTCAAAGGAAAGACCGAATTTTTCTATCGCCGAGGAGACGGTTCCTCTCTGTACGCCACGCGGGACATCGCCTATCACCAATGGAAATGGACGCAGTGCAACGAACTCATCAACGTCCTTGGAGAAGACCACAAACTTCAGGCACAACAAGTTGGGCTCACCCTCGAGGAGCTTGGTGAACGCCGCCCTGAGGTGATGTTCTATTCCTTCATCAAACTCCCCGAAGGAAAGATGTCGACCCGACGAGGCAACGTGGTGTTCATGGACGACCTCCTCGAGGAAGCGCAAGCACATGCCGTCGAAGTGCTCAAAGAACGCCGTCCTGACCTGGACGAGGCGAGCATGACCGCCATCGCTGAAGCCGTGGGAACCTCGGCCGTTCGCTTCAACATCATCAGCGTGAGTCCCGAGAAGGGTTTCACGTTCCGTTGGGAAGATGCGTTGAGTTTCGAAGCAGGTTCTGCCCCGTTCGTCATGTACAGCCACACCCGCGCCTGTTCCATTCATCGCAAGGTGATGGAAGCGGACGCAAGCATCGGCGATTCAAGGACAACACCGCCCATTCCCGAAACGATGCCCGATGGCTTGGTCCAACTGCTCCGAGTTTTGGCGGTGCACGACGACCGCCTTGCCAAGGTCGTTCGGGAACACCGACCCAACCTGTACGCCGAGTATATGCTTCAACTTTCCACAGCCTACAACTCGTTCTATAGAGACTGTTACATCATCGATGAAGGAAACGTCAACGCCTTTTACTATGCAATTTCCGAACTGGCGAGGACCACGCTGCGAGAGGGCATGGAAGGTTTGGGCATCGTTCCGCTTGAAACGATGTGATCAGAGATCTCGACGGTACCACCCTTCAGGGAGTTCCATGGGGTTGTTGGGCCGTGCGGCCTTGACCTTGCGTACGATTTCCAACCGCATGGCGTCAAGACCGACGTTTTCAGTGGCCGAGAGGGAAAAGCGACCTTTGTGATCAACGAGCAGCGGAAGTTGAGGTTCGCCCTCTGCGCCCGAATCACGCCAAGCCTGCTCCTCGGTTTTCACCTCATCCCACATTGACGGAGGGGGGTCGAGCAAATCGGCTTTCGAACTCACGACCATCAGTTCGGTTTCGGGCAGCAGGGTTTTCACCTCATCGAGCAGGTTCATTTGTTCCTCGAACGGAGTGCCACAGGACTCGCTTTCATCAACCAAAAAGAGAACCAAGGAGCCGACGTGTTCCAAAGCGGCAATGGCTTGCATCTCAATGTGGTTGCGCTCATCCATGGGTCGGTCAAGCAACCCCGGTGTATCGACCATCTGGTATTGCAAGCGTCGATGGATAAAGTGACCAACGTGGATTTGCTTGGTGGTGAACGGGTAGTGGTTCACTTCCATCTTTCCCGTGCTCAACGCCGAAATGAAGGCCGACTTGCCAACGTTCGGTGCACCGCACACAACGATACAGGGAGAGACGGGGTCAACTTTTGGAAGACGCTTGAGGGTCTCTCTCGCCTCGCTGAGCCACGTGAGCGAGGGCCCGACCTGACGCATGACAGAAGAAATCCGCCCGTAAGCTTCTCGCCTTGCGTCATGCATCAACTCCGTGCGTCCAGTCCGGATGATTTTCTTGGCGTTTTGTGATGCGATTCGCAGCACTTGTTTTGAGGCCCACTGAAGCGTAGCGAGGTTCTTTCGGTATTCATCGCAACCGACACAAGCGTCGATCATCGCCACGTCGAACAGGGGCGATTGGTCGAGAGAAGGCCAGGCAGCCACGAGTTCTTGGAATTCAGTGGCGATGATATCTGCAGCCGTTTGAACCATACGTGTCATTTGTTTGCGGACGCGAAACACACGGTCGGAGTCGTCCACTCTGTCTGCGGCTTTCTTGGCTCGAGAAAACGCTTTGTCGAGAACCTCGTCCTCCAAGAGGACCGTTCCCAACGTGCGCCAAGAGACCTTCATTATGCTTCCCCGACGGCATCTCGCTGTCTTCCCTTCATGAAGTATCCCGTCATTGAGGCGACTTGATTGGCAAAGGTGAGGTTCATGTATGCTCGCCGAGTGGTTGCATCCATGGCGAAGAAGAAATCGGTTGAACTCCCCGACTGGGCCAAATCAATGTGGGAAGAGATGGGCTCACCGAAACTCGAAGGGCTCAAATCCATTCACAACGGTGATCTGCTGGAACGGAGGCAAGGCCTTCGAAGAGATGACTTCGTGGAACTCCATCTGGACGTTCAGGCCTTTGCTGAACCCGAGGAGGCTTTTGTTCGGGGGCGATTGATCTCCTCTGGCAAAACAAGCATTGAGATTTTAACCGAGGACGGTCGCTGTGAATTCATTTCACGAGACGTCATCGTGAAAATGGTGCTTGTCGCCCATACACGGCCAGCCTACATCGACGATAAGGAACTCTTGGCCTTTGAGCGAGAGGACATGAAGCGACGCTCCAAACTTCACGAGAAGGTGGAGAAAGAAACCAAAGGCAACGATGATTCTCACCTCTGGGGTTGATGGCATGGCGACACCGGACGGCTGGACCGAGCTGGACGGACGCTTAATGCGGGAGTTCTCCTTTGAGGATTTCTTGACTGCAAAAGCCTTCATCGACAAGGTCAGTGAGGTATGCGAGGCACAACAACATCACGCTGAACTGCATTTTGGATGGGGCTACGCAGTGATTGAAACCTTTTCTCACGACACAAACAGCATCACGCAACGGGACCTTGACCTTGCAATCGCCATCAACGCCCTTGAGGTGTGATCATGCCCGTAGATCCCAAGGGACGAACAGAACCTGGATTTCTGCGCCATGCGTTCATTTGTGGCCACGACCGACCCGACGGGGCGGCCAGACCATCGTGTCTCGCCAAAGGCAGTTTGGACCTCATGCGAGAACTCAAACAACAGGTCCGTGCTGGAACCGATGCCAATGTCCGAGTGCAAAAGTCAGGATGTTTGGACCACTGTGAGTTCGGCCCAACGTGCGTGGTCTACCCAGAGGGGGCATGGTATGGACTCTCGAATGAAGCCAGCATTGGTGCGTTGCTTCAACACCTTCTCACGGGGGAAGTCGACGAAACGCAAACCCTCAAGATGGAATGATCACAACTTGACGGGGCGGGTTGCACCACAGGCTTGACACTTCAGCAGGGTTGTGCGGTCTTCCTTAACAAAATGGGTATCCGGCGCACCGCATTGGCTGCATTTGATGTAAGCGTTCACGTAATTGGCAATCGTTCCTTTGATTCGCTTGGGCGGGATACGGCCTTTGAAACGAGCCCGCGGTCCGTCCCGAGACCCCGAGGTACCCAGTTCGTTGAGGATGTACTGGTACACGTGATTTTCATCCCTGTCCATCATGGAAACCACTTCGTTGAAGTTTCTGAAAATGGTGTTCGAACCTTCGATCATGATTTGCGGAGCAGGCAATCTCCAACGGGAGCGGGAAGAGATTTCTTCGGGAATGTTCTCTCGGGCCCGGTCAAGCAGGCTCTCGTAGTCGAAGTCGCTCATGTTCCTTGGCCGCGCCTCCCTCCCTTCAAGACTTTCGCCCGAGCCCAACAGACAGGAAAGCATTGATGAGCATCCCACGATAGGCGTTAATTGAGCACCATGGTCTTGAGCATCGAAGAATTGAAGTCGCTTGCATCCAACCTCATGAAAGAAGGACTGAACACCCAACAAATCGCTGACGAACTTTCCCTTTCCCAAGACACCATCACGTGGCTCCTTTCTGGGACAGGTGACAGCGACCGTCCGACCGATGTGCGCATCGGGTGGCGGACGCTTGGCGTCCGACCCCAACGGATTGCTGCCGTAGGATCCATCATGGCCGATGTGGCGGACGAGGAAATCGGGTTTGAGAACATCGATACCGTCGTTGGCGTTTCCATCAACGGCATTGCCTTTGCTTACGAGGTCGCTCGAGGGCTTGAGTCCGACATGACGGTGTTTCGAACCACGGATGAAGGCGAGGGAAGCGGGTCGCTTTCCAACAAATACGGCCAAGTCGCTGGAAAGCGCGTCGTCATCATCGACGATGTCCTCTCCTCGGGCAAAACGATGTCGAAGACCATTGAATCCATCCGCGCTGCAGGCGGCGAGGTTGCGCTCGCCATTGTCTTGGTGAACAAGACCACACGCAACGAAATCGACGATGTCCCACTGCGTGGCCTCGTTCGTGCCGTCGCTGTTTGAGGTGAGCATCGTGCACTGGAGCGACGTGATGGCCAAACGGCTCGCTGAGCGAGGCAACAAGCACATCGTCGCCACCGGCATCACGCCCAGCGGTGAGTTTCACATCGGACACCTCAGGGAAATCCTTACCGGGGACATGATCGCCCGAGCCGCTCGCCGTGCGGGGATGGATGCAGAACTCGTTTTCGTCATTGACAACGCCGACCCGCTTCGAAAAGTCTACCCCTTCCTTGACGCCACCTACGAAGCCTTCATCGGCCATCAACTCGGTTCCATTCCGGCACCCGACGCTGAAGGAAAACCGGATTGGAAGCGATTCAACGAAGAGGGCTGGAGTTATGGAGACCACTTCCTGCAACCGTTCCTCGAGGCACTGAGGCAAATCGGGGTCGTCCCTCGTTTGCTTCCAAATCTTGAAGCCTACCAGACAGGAAAATTCAGCCATGCTGCCAAGACTGCCTGCGACAATCCTGATGCTATTCGGGAAATCATTGAACGCGTCTCGGGCCGTGAACTCCCGCAAACGTGGTTCCCATGGCAGCCCCTGGATTCCAAAGGTTCGCTCGATGGTTTGACCATCACCGGGTATGCGTATCCGTTGGTTCATTGGACCGATGCCCACGGGGTGTCAGGTTCATCAAACATCGAGAAGGGAGAGGGAAAACTTCCATGGCGACTGGACTGGCCAGCAAAATGGGGATTCAACGCCATCACCTGCGAGCCCTTTGGCAAAGACCACGGCGCAGCGGGTGGATCCTATGATACGGGCAAGGAAATCGCTCTCTTGTTTGGACATGAGCCTCCTGCTCCGCTCACCTACGAGTGGATCAGTCTCAAAGGAAAAGGAGCCATGTCTTCATCCGCAGGCAATACGGTTGGGCCGATGGAGGCCTTGCGCTTGGTTCCGCCTGAAATCCTTCGCTTCTTGGTGGCGAATTCAAAGCCGAGCAAGGCTATAGAATTTGATACGGGAATGGGTTTGGTCAATCTGGCCGATGAATACGAGCGTTTGACGGCTCGTGATTTCGAGGCTGAAATGGCCGAAGAAGAACTGAGCCGCCGGAAACGGGTCCAACTCGAAGATGCAAAAGTCGCCCTCGCCCTCTCATCGGTGGACGAGAACGACGCGGCATCCTCAACTTCGGTGAGTTTCCGACACCTGGCCTTGCTCGCTCAAATCAAGTCGAGCGACGAGGACGTATGGCAGAGTCTGCAGGATTCTGGCTCGCTCATGACGCCAACACCACAACTGCTTGACCGACTTGCACGCATGCGAGCCTGGATCGCTTCGGAACACTTTCCAGAAGAAATGCGCGTCCACATTTGTTCTGCTCCGGATACCGAAGCTTTGGCGTTGCTCAACGAAGACCAATGGAAGGTGGTCGATCGTCTCAAAACGACGCTTCCTGAGGCGGGATGGGACGCCGACGGCATTACAATCGCGTTCAAAGCAGCCGGCGAAGCAGCCGAAGTGGGCATGAAGGATGTTTACAGGGCCTGTTACGCCGTGTTCATGGGGGCAGAGCGTGGACCTCGACTTGCCCCCATCCTTTCCAATTGTAAGCGGGATGTCATCATCGAACTCGTGAATCAAGCCACAAGGCCTTAGGGTTTCGCCGAGGGTTGAAATCCGAAGCAAACCATCGCTGATTCAACACACTCTTCAAAAAGTGTAACCTCTGTTCCTTCTTCATGGGAGGGGTGTATTGTCCAACCTGTGAGGCAGGCGTAGAAGTCACCGCCAAATTCTGCCTCTCGTGCGGCCACGACATGACGGTCCAGGGCCCCATCACGGCGACGGGCCACGACCTGAACCAACTGAAGGACGTCATCAGACTTCGAGACGACCTCTCAATGGCCGAAAAATTCGACATGATTGCACAGGTTGAGGACGGTGCCGACCCCATCGCCTTGGGCATTGCAGCAGCAGCCGACGACGTGGGACTGCCCGAGCAGGAGCCAGCCTCCGCAACCAGCGTAACCGAAGTGGCGCCTGCCCTGCAAAACGCTGAATGGGGCAATGCAGCTGCCGATGCAGCCATCGATGTGGCGACCGAAGGAAGCAAACTTCAGGATTTGAAGAAATCCGGTACCTTCGAAAAAGACGAGGACACGTTCATCGAAGCCATGGGACTCGGTAGAAAAGCGACGCTCGAACTCCTCAAAGTTTCCCAGGGGCTCATCATTCCCGCCCATGATGCACTTCAAACCGTGCCCATCATGCAGCCACCCAACAAGAGCTTCTGCCCAAAGTGTGGTTCAGACATTCATGCAAACGCCATGCTCCAATGGAAAAAATGGAGTGATATGTCGACCGACGCCTTGACCGTTCAACTCGAGGCAGCCATGAGGGTGTCGCTGATGCACCTGTCCGCCTCCTACCGGGACAAAATTCAGGACCTAAAGGACCAGTTGGCCGATGCCAAAAAAGCGGTTGAGAAAGCCAAGGCGGAACCCGCTGCTGAACCTGCTCCCAAGGAAAAGAAAGCAGAAGAGAAAAAGAAAACTGGGAAGGCTGCAGCATCCAAAGCCGCACCGAAAAAGAGCAGTCCTGCCCCCAGTAAACCCAAGTCAGGAGGACTGTTTGGTGCCAAGAAGCCCAAGAAAACCTACGAAGGTGAGCCAGGCGGAAAGGCTGAATGGTTCTTGGAAGACGCCCTTGATACCGTTTACGACCCACACGGCACCGGAAAGCCAGTGAAAGCGGCCATGATTCTCGCTCGCTCCGCTGAAGGCAACGTTCGGGTTCGAGACGTGATTCGAACCTATGCCGTTGAAGGCGAGGATGGCATCTCTGAACTCGCATGGACCAGTCCGCTCACCAAGTATCTGATTGAGGCTTTTGACGCCTGCTGACCACCCCTTCTCAGCCCCTTGAAGCGGAATGCTTCTTGAGCCACCACCGATTCCACCAACCATGGACAGCGAGGCGTCGGCCACCGAAGCCTTGCGCCACGCACTCGACAGAGCCGCAGCCTCCCTCAAGGAGACGTTCAATCAGCGACTCAACGGCCTCTATACCACCGTCCTCGCCTCGCCTGGAACGGTCCTGCTGCTCTTCGTTGTCATCGCTGCTGTGTTCGCCCAGCAAGGATTGGCGTTTCAAGAACAGATTGACGATGACGTTGAGATCTTCCTCCCCGACGGGGCCTCATCGACCGAGTTGTTGCTTGAAGTTCGAACGGAGTGGTCAACCGATTTGGCCGTCATTTACATCACCACGCCAAACGCAAACAATCCAAACGACACCACGAACATCACGGACGAGATCGTCCTGAACGAGATCAGTTGGTTGGAGGGCGACGACCGCAATATCGGCGGTGATTCAACCAGCAGAGGTATGGATTTCGACAAAAACGACCATGGAAGAAACGATGGAGTGCTGTGGATCATTTCTCCAGCACAGGTCATCAAGGAAATTAACTCGGCGGACGGACGATTCAACAATTCGCTCTGCGTGCATGGAGTAAACAACCGCTTACCTGTGGCTCTGGACTGTGAGATGTTGCCAGAAGGTGGAGAATACGCCATCCCAAGCCAGGACCGTATTGACCAGATCATCGAAGAATCGGGCGGTGCTTTTGACAGCCTCATCAAGGACACCAACGATATGGACCCGACCGTTGACAGCGATGGTGATGGAAACTACACCAACGACATGGACGGTGATGGCATCTGGGACACGACTGCCATTGTGGTCGGAATGCACCACAACCCTTCGGTCACCGGTGATTGGGAGGATTTCTCGGCCCTGCTGAATCACTTCCAAGACATCATTGATTCTCGGCCTTCGGAATACAGAAACACCGAATCCATCACGGTTACTGGGCTCACCAAGGTTTTGGAGGACATTTCCGATGCAATTTATGAAGACCTCTTGATGATTCTCCCCTGGTCCGTGTTGTTCACCGTGCTCGTTATCACCGCTCTGCATCGGTCTGCAAAGGTGGTGGTCATCACGGGCACACCCATCCTGATGGCCCTGGCCATCACCTTTGGTTCATCGGTCGTGATGGACATCACCTTGACCCCCATGATCGTAGCGACCTTCCCGATCCTTATCGGGTTGGGCGTTGACTACGCCCTGCACATGGTCAACCGAATCGAAGAGGTCAGGCGAAAAGAAATTGACAAAGCTCATGATGAAAATGAGCGGCGACGAAAACGGGGTGAACCTGAACAGGCCGTTCCCGACCTCTGGGATTTGGAATTCTACAAATCATGCGTTATGGAAATGACCCGTTCCACTGGGGTTGCTGTGTTCTTATCCGCCATGACCACCATCGTTGGCTTTTCTGTGCTCATCGCCCCCCTCATCGTTCCGATTGCTCCCATTCGCTCGGTTGGCGTAACCTTGGTTATCGGCATTTCATCGACCTTGATTTTGAGCATCGTGTTGGTGCCTACGTTGGCCTGGATGCTGCGATTTAACAAACGGAGCAATCCTGGAGTGTGGAAAAACATCGGCCAGGCTCCCATCAAGGGTTTCCTCATCGTCATTCTCCTTGCAGGTTCTGTCACGGCATACGGGGTTGCGAACATGGACGAATTGAACAAACCCATCACGGGTTCTTCGGAAGCGCCTGATGGCATTGATTCACTCAACTCGTTAGCGGAATACTCGAGGCAGTTCAGCAGCGGACAAACCTCTCTGTTCATCTACGACGCATCCCAGCGCCCCAACACGAACAACACCGACAACATTCGGGACTTGCCCGTTCTGGATTCACTTGACGCCATGGAAAACGAAGTTGACATGGTTGATGAGACCTCAACAACCAGCATCATCACCTTTCTCAAAGCCGTGCCTGCCACCATCACCTTGACCGAAGGGGTCACGCTCGGTGATGGTTCGCTCTGGGACCTCCTTCACGACCCGTGTTGGGAAAGTGAGGACCTGCTTGACCCCAACTGTGCTGGCTGGACGCTCGTGCCGCTCAGTGAGCGAGAAGCGTTGCGCAAAGACATGGTCAATGTGGCCTTTGACACCCTATCGTCGGAGGTTCGGTCCATGTTGATGAACGAAGACAACACCAAGGCCATTGTTTACGTCACTCAGCCGTACATGAACTTGAACGTCGCAGGAGGTCTTCGAGACCAAATTGACGACATCCTTGCTGAGGGGCCGACCCTGCTGAACACCCGCACCTCGTTGCTTACTGGGGGACTTCCCGTCTCCTTGGACATCAACGAGGGCATTCACGATACGCAAAGCACCACCACGCTGCTCACGCTGCTCGTGTTGACGGTCCTCCTGATGTTTGTGTTCCGCTCAGTAAGGCTTGGCATCTACACCATGATTCCCGTCGCCGTGGTCATCCTCTGGCAGCCGTTGTTGATGCAAAGTGGGGATGTGAACGTGAACATCTTCACGGCGATGATCGGCACCATCGTGTTTGGTATCGGTGTTGATGACTCCATCCACGTTATGCACCGGATTCGAGAGGAAGGCGAATCGCCTCACGGCATGGCTTCAGCCATCGAAGAAACAGGGCAAACCATCTTTGAAACCACCATCACCACGGTTTCGGGGATAGCTGCAGGCTTCCTCGCTGCATTTCCAGGACTCGAGAATTTCTTCATGCTGATGTGCCTGCTCATCATTTTTGCCTTTATCACAAGCGCCTTCTTGCTGCCGGCCATCTTCACTGCCGAGCACGTCGCCCGTGCGAAGATCAACGGCCATCCACCTTGGATCGACTTTGGAGAAGGCGTAGCCATGGGCGACTCAGCGGTCATGAAACCAATGGACGCCGTGATACCTGGCTCGTATTTCACTGAGGATTAGGGGGAGGGAGTAGGGAGTAAGCCCCTTTCTGTTCCCTTTCGGTGACCGCATTCAACTGTGCATCCTACCTGTCCCTCGTCGTGCCGAGTCAGCGGGACGGTTTGGACTTGCTCCGGCGGGGTGGCTCGTCTCATCGACAACAAGGCAACCTCGGTCTTTCAACGTCATTGTACACACCTTGTATCGTTCGTTTCTGCAGCCTTGACCCAACCATTTCTGTTTGCTTCCTTCTGGTAGCCGCCTGCACTATGGAGAGGGGACTTTCCTCAGAGTCGAACTCTGTCAGCGGTCCTCCTACTCCCTCCACACTGGGATGGCAACCGCTCTCATTTCAATGCGACCCATGCCGCAACCCCATCACTGATAGGGATTTTCGCCTGGAGAGCGGTCCTGTTGCGGCGCACCATAGGGCCCTGTTTCGGTGGGTTGTACGGGTGCTGTTTGTCGAGCATGGATGGGCACCGGAGCCTTCACCATCGGAGCCTCTTCACGACGCAGACCGACAACGAGCAAGGCAACCAGGCCCAAGGTGAGCAAGCCAACCAGCGTCAAGAGAACGGGATTCACGGTGCTGATGGTGCCAAACACACCCTCCGAGCGGGGTTCCTCAACCAGCACCGTTTTGGATTGGGCACTTGGCCCGTTGACGATGCTCAATTCGAGCCATTGAGAACCGTCTCTCCCTGGTTTCCAGAGGTACTGGTAGACGATTTGCTCGCCGGCCTGAATGTCGATGACTCGGGCATCCAAGCGCGTTCGGGCCCCGCTCGATTCAACAAGTTCCAGGACCATGTTGGCCTCACCATCGGCCAAACCTTCGTTTGAAATCAGGGTTGAAACATCGATGAGGTCGCCTTGGTGAATGTCGCTTGCGGGTTTCATTTCAATGTCCATCAGCGAATAGACAGGGATGCGTTGCTCAAGATTCCAAACCCGAAGCGGAGCATCCACATCGTTGAATACAGCGTCAATGGTTAATCCTGCCTCGTCCGCCCCCGACACCCAAATCCTGAGTTCAACGGCCTTCGTGCGGAAGGCCGGTAGCATCAACGCATCAACATCCAAGGAACAACGGACGGGAATCGACTCACCGTTTCTTCGTTCACCAAGTATCTCGAGAGGAAGGCTGCCGTTGTCAAAGACATACGAATTCAAACCAAGTCCGGCCTCGTTCAATGACCAATGCAACAGGAGGGTGGACTCATCCAGTCGGGCGTTTTCATCCAACCTCAGTTCAAATTCCATGTCCTTCCACTCGTCCTCAGCCAGCATGGTGTTGAATCCGGGTCGGTCAACCGCCGCAACACGCGGGGCTTCGTTATCGACAATGAACCAGACGAAAGCCGATGCTTCACCTCTATAGACCGCTCCATTAGGCGCATCGTGGAGGTCGCCGTACAGACCGTATGTCCCGTCCACAAGAGGAGCGAGCATGGTTCCAGAGAAGCTCCCGTTGACCACGTTGGTTTCGAGATTGTTTTCACCCAACGTCAATTCCACATCGAGATTCTGGCTGGGCAGGGTGCCTGTTCTGTACCAAACGACATCACCCTCGACGTTGAAATTGGTGCGAGGTTGGACCCAGTACCCCTGCGCGTCGTCGTCCTCATTGGGCAACGAGATACGAAGCGAGTCTGGGTCAATGGACAATTCACCCGAAAACCGCCAATTGAGAGGTTCCAGCATGAAGCGATTGGACTGACCCGACTGGTCAAAGAGCGTGATCTCTGGGATACGCTCTATCGAAATATCTGGATCATAACCCCATTCTATCGAGAAATTAACCACGTATTCACCGTTTCTGGAAAAGAGGTCCGTAGCATCTGCAGGAACCAGTTCACACGTTTCAATTTCGACATAGGGGTCAAGTGACGTGCAGACATCGGTGGTTTGATTCCACAAAATGGTGGCGGGGTTCGGGGTGTTTGCGGCCAGTTTGAGTTCAATATCTGCCAGGTCATAAATTCCGTTTTGCTCCCAAACAGGAACGCGAATTTCGTACCATTCGTGAGGGTGTAACCATGGCGATTGCTCACCGCCAGGCCAACCAAGGGAAGAAGCACCGAGGGAAGGAGCACCGTTGGTGTTGAGTTGTACGTGGAACATGGGCTCGGACATGCTCCCCCCGCCCTCCATCATGTGGCCCGCACTGTCGGCAATCTCAATCCATCCAACGAAATAATCCCCTTGTTCTGCGCTACTCGTGTCAACGTCCAAGGTGTATTCACCCATCAAGGTCGAGAGATTCTCGGGCAGCACGAGGTGAGATTCAATCACCTCCTGGGCGTCAAGGACGCCGTTTCCATTCCCATCATCAAGCCATGAATGCCACCGGTGCATGATGGCGTGCGTGGGAAGATGGGGGCGGTCGGCCACGGTAAAGGACAGCGCGGTGCGAGGAGCGATGTCTCGGCTGTCAAACCGCTCCACGGAACTGCTCATCAAGGTGGGTGCAACGTTGTCAAAAAGGAACGTGAGACTTGCGGGCAAGCCACTCACGACATCTTGTCCTCGCAGCGGTACAACTTCGACGCCGAGGTCAAGGGACGGACGGCCAAGCGGGACGGTGTAGGGGAACAGAGCAACGCCCTCGTCAAGTATCGTCGTGGTGGCGTATTCGTTCCCGTCCACGAGGAAGCGGACCAAGGCTTGGCCGGAACGGGGAACTCCTTCGCTCGTGTTTTCGAACCCGAGAACGACTTCGAGGTACACCACCTCGCCGCCTCGTAGGTAAGGGAACGAGGCGTCCGAACGAATGCCTTCACCCGACAGTACCGACCATGCCTTGACCTCAATGTCGTTCTCAACCCCTTGGTCGTGGCCCAAGCCGAACACCTTGGAAACGGGGAGAAGAGGACCAGCCGATGAAATGAGGCTCACGGAGAGGGTGGCTGATGACTCGTCATTCCACCCGTCTGGGAATCTGAAATGATGACGGAATTCAAGATAAGAGCCAGAACCCACAACCGAAATCGAGCCAGCCGAAGCATCGTCAAACCACAAGAGGGCCGTTCCTGATGCAGTACAAGCCGCAAGTGAAGTCGAGGTGATGGGGAGCGAGGCCACAGGGCATCGCAGTTTGGATTGCTGCTGAGAACCGGCCAAATGCAACTCAACCTGCCAGCCCGATTGCGTGGCGTGGGTTAGGGCGTCAGAAATGCCAAGAGGAGAAAAGTCGAATGTTCCCACGGACTCAACCCAATCCAAACCCGGGACGAAGGTATCGGAGACGTTGTGCACTTCAAGCCCGACGGCTTTTACCGATGCCTGGGATACGACATCGTTCAGCGTCATGTAGACCGAGCCCGTGGCGTCCATTCTGACCGGCAGGTTGACGGTACGCTGACCTGCGTCGGGTATCGTTTGGGAAAGCGCGTGGTTCAGACCCAACACCAAGGAATGCCCTGCGTTGAGGTTCATGTTGATCTCAGCATCGTAAGGAGCAAAAACACCACCGAACAGCAAGTCGGCCGAACTCAGAGAAGAACCAACCCGAACCTCAACGGTTGCCATGGGAAGGCCCGTCAACCCGTGTTGGTCATTGGCCTGTGCGAGGGCGCCATTGAGGGTGTTCAGTTCGCTGTCTGTGAGCGAGACCACCTGCAAATCGTCGATGTTTGGGAGGTTTCGACTCAGGATGTCCTGCCCGTTGACCGCCATGGCCATGAAGGGGCTCGCAACGGTTGACGAGGGCGATGCGAGGGCAAAGGAAAATGCGCCAACGCCCTGTGTTGGGGTCGCAATTTCCAAGGAAGCGGTGTTGGCTGGAGCAATGGCCTGTGAAACCCACAGGTCGTCGGTTACCATCCTGTTTTGCAAGCCAAAGGCGCCAATGCCCGAACGGTCCATTGACCACTCGTTTGCGCCGTCAAGGCCGACGTCGAAACGCAAGCCATCGGGAATGGATGTGCGCACCAACTCTGCTTCAAAGGAGGTCCAGGTGTACGAACCACCGCCCGCTCCGACAACCATTCGGAACTGAATCATGTAAGCGGGCGCAGAGAGCGACGCACGGCCTTGGTCATCAACGTCAACCCAAGAGATGCCCCCGTCGGTTGAAAATTGGAGCTGCCCGTTGCTGGATTGCGCACTGTTCACGTCGACAGCAGAAAATCCACTGCGAACGTGGTACACATCGGAAAGCACAGTCCCCGAACCGATGATGGCACCGTTTGACCAACTTCCACCTTGAATGGCCCATCCCTCATCCGTGGGATCGGTGTCAAACGCTTTGGCGAGGTGGCCGTTCAACGACCAACTTCGAATTTCTGAGGAGCCCCCGCCTGCAGCCTCTTTCATGTGAATTTTAAATCTCAGCAACGGATGGTTTTTCCAGTCGATCATCCCAAGGTCCGCCCACGTGGAAGTCAGGCGTTCAAAGCCAGGCACGGGGGCATTGGTCGAAGCATCGAGGATTTGCCATTCAAACACCGAACCTGGGTAAATGTAAGCATCCATGTGGAGCAAACCGTGCATCAGACCCTCACCGCGGCCCAGAAGCGAAGGCCCAAAGACATCCGAGGTCCAATTGCCCTCTCCGTTTCCTGAACCCCCTTGAGGGGTGATGACGATGTCGTCTACCCAAGCCGTGTCGGAACCGCTGTTGACGCTCCCGTCTTTCACGTACTTCCACGTCAACGATTGTGCGGTTGCAGGTATGGAAAATGTTTGGAGGCCGTTGTTCACCGTTCCTGACCACCGATAGCTGTACCCGCTGAATCGAGAACATCCCGTGTTGTCAATGCAAAATAAGAGATAATCAAAACTTGACTCTGATGACACCGTGTAGCGGAATGTTCCCGTTGAGGCAGGCAGTTGAGAGACGTCCAAGGTCATTCGAGATTCTTGATTGTGGGAGATGGTTCCTGCCTTCGCCAATTGGGCGCCCTGGAGACGGGTATCGGCGACGATGGCCCAGTTTGATGTACCCGAACGTGTCCATTCAGGAGCCCATGCTCCCGATTCAAAATCATAGCGCCAGTCCTGCGGAAGGATTTGAAGTGAGGATTTGTTAACATCCATGCCGTCATAGACGGCGTTGCCGTCAAAATCACCCAACTGAGAAAGGTTGCTGGCGATGGAATTGCTCAACGTACCGGCCGTAAGATTGAGATCAACCGATTGAATGGAGTGTCCGTCTGGAACGCTGAGTTTAACCCGCTGATTGGCTCCGTCGGGCCATGAACCGATGGTCAACTTCTGACTTTGTCCCAGCGGAGCTGCTTCATTTTGGTCCTCATTGGAATCGAGTTCCAACCCTTGATGATGCGAGAGCGGCGCCAGCGACATCAGAAACAAAGCGATGAGGCTGAGGGCAACGATGGCTGGCTTCGCACTGCCCCTCATGGCATACACACGCTCGCTTCAAGGTCTAAAGGGTTGGGACTTTTTGCCACGGTGCACCTTTGAGAGAAAGTCCATAGATGGCGGGTGAGAAGCGCAACCATGGACGTTGAAGCGCTCAAAGAAGAAGCGGGTATCGCAGCATGTGCTTATGTTCAAAATGGAATGAACGTCGGCCTCGGAACGGGTTCTACGGTAAAGTACACCATTCTGGAATTGGGGCGACGGGTACGCGAAGAAAACCTCCAGATTATCGGCGTCCCAACCTCCATCGCAACTCGGGATTTGGCCGTGGAAGTCGGCATTCCACTGGCGAATTTGGACGACCTGGAAGGGTTGGATGTGGTCATTGACGGGACGGATGAATTTGACCCGAACTTTCAGCTGATCAAAGGTGGAGGTGCAGCCCTGCTGCGAGAGAAGGTGGTTGCTCAAGCCTCGAAGAGCATGGTGGTCGTCGCCGACGCACGCAAACAGGTCAAGGCCCTCGGTGCTTTTCCTCTCCCCATTGAGGTCACCCCGTTTTCATTTGCGACCACACAACGGGCCATTGAACAGCTCCTCGATTGTGAAGTCACCATGCGGAAGACGGACAACCATCTGCTTGAAACCGATAACGGGAATTACATCGCTGACGCGCATACCGGGCCATCCCTGAGCAACCCCGAGAAGACCGAGCGGGAACTCCTCAACATCGCTGGCGTCGTTCAAGTTGGACTCTTCAACAACATGTGCGATGTGGTCGTTCTGGCCTCAACGGACGGCGTTTCCGTCCTGACCAAGAACGATTGAACAGAAATGAGAATCCACCTGCATGAAGCATTAAATACACGCGGCAAAAGGCCAAGTCGGGCCTGTAGCTTAGTCAGGTAGAGCGACGGACTCTTAATCCGTCGGTCGCGGGTTCGAACCCCGTCAGGCCCGCCA
>JAYNUQ010000026.1:0-26911 GCA_038116375.1 Candidatus Poseidoniales archaeon
GGCGCATGCTTGCGAATGGCTTCGAGGCAGCGAAGAGCGCCAAGCCCGGTGATGTCAGCGGTCATCATGGGTGAGCGCCAGGATTCGGGGACGAAGGACATGGCTCCAAGATTGTAGAACTCGTCGGGTTGGGTCTGGTTGACGGCGTTGTCAATGGAATTCTGGTCGGCCAAATCGCCGTTGAGAAGGTGGAAGTTGTCGTTGCTCATCAGGTGGTTGATGAGGCTGCGACCTGAGGTGGGTTGAGACACGCGACGGACCAATCCATAGACGGTGTAACCCTTCTCGAGAAGGAGTTCTGCGAGGTAGGAGCCATCCTGTCCAGTGACGCCCGTGACCATTGCGGTCTTGCTGCCCATGTTGGATGGCAGATGGTTTCCCTTTTCAAACGGTCGCCTTTAGGAGGGGCCTTACCTGAACACAAAAACGACCCCTTGAATTTTAAAGACGCCTTGACCAGCGTTTCGGCATGGCACTTGAGAAGGAAGGGGCACGCCCTCGTCTTCTCATCGTGCGCGGTTCGTTCGCGACCATGGGCGGCGCCGAGCGTGAATTGCTTCAACTCATTCGAATGGCTCACGGGCGCTGGGACGTTCATTTGGCCACCCTTGACATCTCACCGGAAGCCGTCGAGCTGATGCGACCTGCCCAACCCACCCTCATCAAGCCCTCAACCTCTTTGCCGTGGCCCGAAGGTGCCGTCGCAGAAGTGACGGCCGCAGCGAGCAAAGCGGCGCAAAAAGCGTGGGCTTCGTTGGACATCCCGTGGGAGCACTTCGATGTGGTCCACCTGTCGGTTTGCCGAGGCACGCTTGAGATTCTGCCGCTCATTCCCGCCCATCTCCCGGTCAACTACCACTGCCTCGAGCCACCCCGTTGGCTCTACGAGGACGTGCTTCACCGCCACCCCAACGGACGACCAAAACGCCCGCTCTGGCTGACCCGTTTGGTGTTCACGCAACAACGTCGCCGAGACCAGCGCTTCGTTCGTACCTTGCTCAAGCGGCCAAAAAGCGCCATGTTTGGCAACTCGCCGTGGAGTCAAATCCTGCTTGGACGAACCTACGGTCTGCATTCTGACCCAACCGTCACCAACGGACACGCCCCTCGACGAGACGAAGACCAGCGTCCTCTCGAAGGCTCCCATGTTCTCCCGACGGTTGACCTCAGCAATTGGCCTGCGGAGGCCACGCCAGAGGAAACCACCGAGCGAGGCGATGTGGCCCTCCCAGAGGGACCGTACGTCGTCACCATCGGCACGGTCTCCCACGTCAAGGGAACCTACGCCACCATGCGCTCTCTGGTGAACACGCCCTATTCACTGGTCCAAGCAGGCGGAGGTTCGGCAGAAGAGAAGGCGGCCCTCGTGGCTGAAGGGCAGCGCCTCGGGGTGAACGTGTTCTGCATGCCTCGCCTTTCGCAAGCGGCGCTGGTCGGCGTGGTACGGGGAGCCCACGCCATGGTCAGCCACGCACATCACGAACCGTTCGGATTTACCCCCCTCGAAGCCATGGCCGTCGGTGTTCCCCCCATCATGGTGAACGAGGGCGGATTCCACTACACGATGAGGGATGCTGGAGCCGGTCGACTCGTTGAGCGTGACGATCACGAAGGTTGGATGGCGGCCTACGAAGCGGCAACCGACCCAGAGACTCGGAAGGCTTGGGCCGTCGCAGGTAGAAAACACGTCGCCAGCAATTATCCTCCAGAGAGCCAACTCGAGGCCATTGAGCGCATCATGGCACCGTTCTTGAATCCGAAATGACGGCGAAATGGCTGTTTTCTTGGATTCTTTAAGTATGCTTGAGCGCCTTCTCTTTCATGAACGAGGAGCCCAACTCACGGAATCTGCTTTTGGTCGGTGCTGGAGGCATCGGCACCCAACTGATTGAACTGCTGGTGCCTGCCCTGAGAAGGATCAACCTCCAAGGCACCATCACCCTGATGGATGCCGACGTGGTAGAAGCCACCAATTTGGGCCATCAACGCTACACTGAGGAGGACATTGGCGAGGCCAAGGTCGGTGCGATTGCCAAACGAATGGACGACGAAAACTCACCCCTACGCGTCAAGGCCATCGTTGAAAATTTGAGAACGGCAGAGCAATTGGAAGGCTACGATTTCGTGGTCGTGTGCGTCGACCGTCCAGAGCCACGTCGCCTCGTGCATCAACTCAGCGTCCCCTGGTTGGACCTTCGTTGCAGCGGTGACGGCCATGTGGCCTTATCCTCACAATCCCTTCCCGCGCTCGTTGAGCGCATGACGCCCGACCATGAGCCTGCGAGCTGTCAAGTGCCGGGTGCGCTCGACGCTGGCAACCTCGAATACGGCTTTGCCTCAGCCGCTGCATTTGGGGCCCAATGGGCGACACAACACTGGCGTGGACGGCCTGCGCCCGTCCAATCCATGGGCAGCCTAACCTACGGTGCACTGTCGTTTCCGGAGGTGAGCGCATGATTGGACTTCCTGATGCAGGAGAACTTGAACTCGGAGACGATGTGTGGGAACGAGCCTGTCTCGCCGCTCAGGAACGACGTGTGGAGGACGAGGATTTGCTCACCGCTCAGCGCATGCTGGCCGAGGCCGGGCGATGGGACGGTGTCTACGTCCTTTCGGTCATGGCAGGGCTCGAAACCTCCGTGCTCATCGACGCTGAAGAGAAGATTTTCATCGACTGGGGCACCGCCGGTCAAGTCACCCTCCAACCTCCGGTTGGTGGGCGTATTCCGTTCAAGTTGTGGGTTCACACCCACCCACGGTTTGCCTCGTACTGGAGCATCACCGACACCACCAGCCTAAGCCTCGGCACGGGCATCCTGGAATCCGCCATGGTGCTGGGTCAGCCCGGTCCCAAACACAGCAGCAACCGCTCCTTGGTCGAGGTCGACGATGATTCCATGCTCAGCAGCCAAGGTCCGCTCAGCCAGTGGACCGACGAAGCGCCCGTGCCGTGGACCGAGTGGTACGGCCTCAACAACATCAAGGTCGAGGTGGTCGAATGAGTGCACGTGGGCCCAAGGACAAGGAAGAACACTTCAAAGCGCTCTTGGCGGTGTTGAACGGCCGAGGTCGCAGCATTGCGGACGTCATCGAGGAATTGACCGGTGAGGTGCCGTCGGAAGAGACCGTTGAGGCCGTCAAAAATCGCCTTCTTATGGCACAAGAAAGCGGCGAGGATGTGGACATCCTGGCCATCGTTCAATCGCTCAACGACCTGGCCGACCAGTGGGCTTGATCACTCGTTGGTGTAGGTTGGTCGTCGGTTCTCAATGAGGGCCGACAAGCCTTCCAGTGCATCCTTGGTCGAGAAAATTGTGTTCAGGCCGTCCAGTTCCATCTGCAAGCCAACCTGGAGGTCGGTTGTAGCCGTGGCATCGATGAGGTCGCTGGCCATGCGCAATCCGATGGGCGCCGTGAAGGACAAACTCTTGATTTGACGAGCGACCACCTTCTCTTCCTTGTCGAAACCTTCCGGGCAATCGCCGTTCATCAACACGGCCATGTTTTCGTCGGTGAAGAACGTCGAGGCAAACTTCGCAACCGGAGAAGCAGGGTTCGCCGGCTGACCGGGGTACTTCTGGGCCGGCTTGCCCTCGCTCGCCAGGGTTTGGATGCAAGCATCAACGCCTGCGACATCGACCAGGTGCGTGACCAAACCGAGGTCTTTGGCCGTGTTGGCGTCCATGAAATTTCCAGCCAACACCGCCCAACGGGCGACGGGAATACCGCAAATACGGGCCGGTCGCTGCGAGCCACCCAAACCAGGGTAGATGCCGATGGAGGTTTCAGGGAACCGAAACTGCGTGCGGCGTGTTCCGATGCGGTAGTCACACGCCAGAGCAAGTTCCAAGCCGCCACCCAACGCGAGTCCTGTGGTGAGCGCAATCGTCGTTTTGCTGGAGGTTTCCAGCATGTTGAGCAGGTCGTGCCCTTCGGCGGTAAAATCGTAGATGTCTGGAATGGCATCGGCTCGAATTTTGTCGACGAAGAACTTCACGTCGGCCCCAGCGACGAAGGCCTTGCCTGCTCCGTCGACGACGATGGTGTGAACGTCGTCGTCAGCGTTGGCGGCGGCCACGGCTTGGGTCAGTTGACCGACCACCGTGACGTTCAGCGCGTTCATTGCCTCTGGGCGATTGATGGTGATGGTGGCAACCCCTTCGCTGACCGTGGTGTCGACGTAGGAGAAGTTCCACGGGGTGCTGCCTTGTTGGGTGAAGAACGCAGGAACCTTCCAACCTTCGCCGGCTGTTTCAGCGTACGCAGAGGCCATACGACAGGCTTCGCCAACACCGATTCGATTCATCATCTCGAAGGGCCCGCGAGCCCACCGAAGACCGACTTTCGCACCTCGGTCCACGTCTTCCATGCTGCAGATCTCCTCCTCAACAATTTGAGCAGCGACACCGAACACCACGCCGAGCAAGCGCTCGGAAACAGCGGTGTATTGCTCGTCGCTGTAGGTTGCCTCTTCGGACACATCCCACTGTTCGTTGGCTTCCACCAGTGCACGGAGGTTTGCAGCTCCTGTGTAGCGAGGGGTGTGAAGTTGCTCGGCGAGATAGTCCGTGGAATGAAGCGCAATGGGCGGCCCGGTCAGGTTCATCAGGCCGAAGGGGCCGAGTCCAATTCGGAAGGCTTTGCAGGCGATGGCATCGATTTGCGCAGCGTTGGCCGCGCCCTCTTCGAGCAAAAGGCAGGCCTCGTTGAGCCACGGCACAAAGAAGCGGTTGACGACAAAGCCCGGACGGTCAGCGCAGACGATGACGACTTTTCCGAGCATTTTGCAGTACTGAACGACCTTGTCAACGGTTTCCTTGCTTGAGGCCTGAGCCGGAATCACTTCGACCAGACGATTCTTTGCTGGATGGTAGAAGAAATGCAGGCCGACAAAACGGTCGGCTCGTCCGGTCGCTTCCGCAAGAGCGTTGACCGACAGTGAGGAGGTGTTGGATGCGAGGATGGTTCCGTCTCCGCACGCCTCGTCCAAGGCGTTGAACACCGCCGTTTTCACGTCAAAATCTTCGAACACGGCCTCAATCACAAGATCCGTGTCCCGTGCCGTGTTTTCCACGCCCACCACGCCCGTGATGCGACCCTGAATGGCATCCACCTGGGCAGGGGAAAAAATACGCCGCTCAACGGCCTCTTCAAGGAAATTCGCAATGATGGATTGACCTCGCTCAACCCACTGCAACTCGCGGTCGACCATTTGGACGTCAAATTCTTCCTGTGCGCTTTTCTGAGCAATACCTGAACCCATGTTACCTGCGCCAACAACAGCCACACGCTGAATCGGTTGTGTCATGGTTCCGCCGAATTCAACGACGCTCATGAAGCATACGGCCTATCATGATGAGGAAATGGTGGCCCATGCGTCCGCCATGTCAGCATTGAAACGCTCGGGTGCGAGGAAGGAAACGTGGTCCATCAGCGACACGTCAGCAGGCCGTGGTTCGCCGGACCGTGCCGACCAAGCGGCATGGACATGGGCGATGGCATCGAGCCAACTTTGCATGTCCTCGGGGTCGAGGCACGTGTTCGTCGGCATCAATTCGTTGTGAGCAGGTCGATTTGAGGCCAAAACCGGCTGGCCGGCAGCCATGGATTCAACCGTTGGGTAGCCAAACCCTTCGGCCCCTGAGGGAAACAGCAGCGCATCGCAGTGCCAGCGGTAGGTGCTCAGCACCTCGTCGCTGATGTTCGAACCGACCGTTTTCCAATCGATACCGTGTTGTCGTGCGAGCACAGATGCGGAAGGCCCCCCGTGAGGACAGGCATCACCACCGATGTGGTGCACGGTGATGTCGTCGGCCAACGCCTCGGGAAGGCGGGAGAGGACGCGCATCAGAAACGAAAGCCTCTTTCGCGGGTCGTGGCTGCCGACGACGAGCAAATTGCAAGACGAGGATTCGACGCCCTTTGGGGCAGATGGAAGCGAAGCAGGGGGCCTGTATCGCTCCACGTCAATGGCGTAAGGAATTTGGAAGAGGGGCGTGTTTGGAAAGCGTTTTTTGCAGGTTTCAGCCACGGCGCTCGTACTGCAAATGAAGGCATCTGCACGGCGCAGCCCCTTCATCAGGCGGCGCAAATCCCGGCGACGAATGAGGCCGGGGCGTTGCTCACCCACTTCCACCACCTCGCCAGAGAGCGCCACGGATTCGGGAAACAGATGAAACAAATCGTGAACGTAAACAACGACGGGAACGGGTGAAGACGACGGTACGAGATGCGCTTGTTCTTGATCGCTCACAAACACAAGGTCGACCTGCCTTTCTCGGTGAAGGGCGTCGATGGAGGCCTTCACACGACGGGGGTGACGAAACCATCGTTCTCGGAGGCGTCTCATGCCCGAAGGCGATTCCCCGAGGTCATACTCCTGCACGCCGGCTGATTGCCAACCCGAAATCTCTCCCGCCTCAAGCGCATCCTTCAGATCGCGAAAAGCCCCCCCAATTCCAGAGTAGGGCGTGAGAACACCGCCACGAACCAGCAACACTCGACGAGCGTTTGCGGCGGGGGGAGATGGCTCCATGGTTTGGGGAAGAAGAGCCTCCTCTTGAATGGATAACATCGCTGATTGGCGGCCCCGTCGTATCCCAACGGAGAGAGGTTATGGTGTGGAAAAGACATCAAGTAGTGAAACCGATTCCGCTCTGTTGAACGACCATGCCCTCACCGCCCATGTCCATCCCATCGGAAGAATTCACGGCCATTGAGGACGGCATTCAAGCCACCATTGATGCAGGAACATCCATTCGGAAGATGCTGGCAAAACACTCCAACCAGGGCCCGTACAATGCAGATTGGGAAGTTGAAGCAGCGGTTGAGGCCCTTCACGTGTTCGCTTCTCGGTGGACCATCGAAATTCTCGCCACCCTCTACATCACGGGACCGCGACGGTTCAACGAGATGAAGGGCATGCTCTCAGGCATCTCCAGCCGCACCCTTTCCGATAAGTTGCGATTCTTGACCGAAGAAGGCCTCGTCCTTCGGGTCGTCACCGACGGACCGCCCGTCAAGGTCAGCTACGAACTGAGCGCCCACGGAAAGACCTGTGGTCGCCTGTTGTCGCCGCTGGTGGCTCACCTCAAAATGGTCGCCGGCTCCGTCGTGAACGCCTAACCCTCAACGCAGGGCTGCTGAAGTGAACGGCCTGTTCGAAGGTTCAAGGCCGTGAGCAAGCGTTTGTCCTTTGGACCGTGATACAAACAGGTATCGAGGCCGATGGCCGCCGGGCGGTCGTCCTCCAAACGCAGTTCACTTTCCCAGAGTTGCCCCCAATCCTTGGCCGTCCGTCCGGGCAGCGTGGCCGTGATGGAGTGGCCAAAAACCACGGTTCGAGCGGCGTCAATGGGTTCACGAGCCCTGTGGAATGCATGTCGAATCCAAAGAAGGTCATCGTCGCTTTGCTGGTCCAAATCCACGGAAGGGCGATAGCCAGCGTGAACCAAGCGCCACTGATTCAACACGATGTGCGTGGGCAATTTGGCCATCCAGTTTGTGTGCTGCTCTGCACAGGCCTCAAAGGCCGTTTCATCCAATTCACCCTCACTTGATCGGTGGGCTCTCATGTAGGACTCCACGGTGGTGTTGCCTCCGTTTCGCATCCAGAGCATGACATCAAGGTCGGGTTGTTGCATCTTTTTCATCGTAAATTGCCGGACCATCATGTCCTCATGGTTACCTTTCACCGAGACCACACGGTCCGCTGTCATCACGTGGTGAACCACACCGAAGGCGTTTGGACCTCGGTCGATGAGGTCGCCCAGAAAGACGACCCAGTCACCTTCCTGCAGGTCCATTCGATTGCACAGTTCCATCATCGTTCGGTAGAATCCGTGGACATCGCCCACCGCCCATACGTTCTGTCCTGCGTCCAAAGCCGCCTGTAATTTTCCTTCCAATTCCATATCTCGCATGCACTCACCAACCTGCATAAACAAAGGACTGCGACACTATTTAATGGAAAACAACCGCGTGATTTCAATCGTTCAAAAACGAACGAAAAGGCGATGGATTAAGGGAGGAGAAGGCCAAGCCCGTCTCATGCCTCTCTTGGCCCAGTGGACCCGTCAGCGCCCTTGGCTGGCCGCTGGTATCACCGGCGCAGCCAGCGGCGTGGTGGGCATTGCAGGCGGTCTTGCGACCGTCGCAAGCGCCGTGGGTGCACTCACCGTGGGTCGTATCTCGACCAGGGCTACGGCGCACGAGCACCCACTAAGGCGACGTATTCTCTCGACGTTGGAAGCCCGTCCAGGTCTCTGCTATCGTGAACTGCAAACCGTATTGAGCACGGCGAACGGAACGTTGCGTCATCATCTCGATGTGCTCCAAACACGCCGTTCGGTAACCGTTCTTCCGGTCAACGGACGAACGTGTTACTTCGCCGGAGGCCCAAGTCAGGTCGAAGTGTTGCGCAGCAAGGTCGTAGGCGAAGAACGCATGGCACAGCAGTTGCCCATCGGCCTGTCTCCCGTTCAACGAATGATTCTCGAAAGCATTGACAGGGAAGGTGTGCCTCGCTCCCAAGCGGCCCTGGCTCGCCGCCTTGGCCGAACCCGAGCCACGGTCCACAGCGCCGTCAAGGTGCTGCGACGCCGTGGAATAGTGCGAGAAGACCGCATTGAATTGATGCCTCACATCGACCTTGAGATTTACACCCAAGCGCGTACAGGGGTCGCTTACGACTACGTCGACGAGCGACGTCAAGATTGACCCTTTATGTTGGTTAATTACGAAATCTGTCGCTCAAGCGGCATTTAATGCACAGGCTTCAAAGACCTTTGGCGATGCCGGAGAACCATGTTCTCACTCCGTTTGGTTGAGCACCCTCTTCCGACGACCGACCGGGACGTCGACGGTCTGATCTCGTGGCTTATCGACTCGCTCTCGTTGGTGCGAAAACGAGGGGATGCCACCGCCGACCACGGCCGAGCAGGCCCAGTCCACCGATTGCTTCGAGACCATTTGTTGGGACAACCCGACCAAAGTTGGGACGCTCAAATGTTGGCGGACGAACTTGCTCAAATGCCAGCTTCGCTGAATCATCATCTTTCCCGTTTGGTCGACACCGGACTCATCGGTTTCACCAACGAGGGCAAAGGCTGGCGCAAATACTACCTGAGAGGCGGGTCTCTTTCCAACGCCGTGGCCTACGTGCAACAGCACGCTTCACTGCTGCTTCAGCAACGCTTCGCCACGGTTACCGCCCGTTGGCAACGTTCAGGAGAACCGCTGCCCGTTGAACTGCCTCAAGACGAGAGCGCTCCGTTTTCCATCGGCCTGGTCGACCACCGACCGCTCCAAAACGACGGGGAAGGCGACGTGTTGTCGCATTGGATGAATGATTTCGGACTCCTGGGCGAGCGACCCGGTGCCGAAATCGCTGCTGATTCTCTTTCAGTGCGTCTGTTCGCAACGTTGTTGGAACGGAATGCCCCGCTCTCTCTCGATGAAGCGGCCGAAATGCACGGCGGTCAAAAAGCAAGGGTCGGGCGAATCCTTGAACGATTTCGAGCAACAGGAATGGTGGAGCGGGTCCCGAGGACCGATCGCTTGAACACCGCCTTGTGGACGGCGATGACCACCCAACATCAACGCCGTGGTGAGGATTGGATGCTCAAAAAGGGAGGGTTCCAACGCCTGCTCAACCAGCAACAACAATCAGGAGTGCTGAAGGCCCTTGCAAAGAATTCGTTGAGCGTTGACCAGGTCGCTGAACACCTCGAGGGTGTCGATGCGAGGGAGCAAATGCTTCTGCTGAACTTGCTTGGAGGACGACTCCCGATGGGTTACAGAATGGCGGGAACGAGCGCAGAGGCGGTACAGCGCCGCGTCCAAGACCGGCTGGACCGCGTCGTGCGCCGCATGGTTCGCGTGGCAGGCCTGCTTGACGAAGCGTTGGCTTCTACCGATTCCAACTGAACGGGTGCCGTCATGTCCGAATTTATCGCACCAAAACAGGGGCCCTGGGACGGTGAACCCCGCCCGTTGTTTTTGGCTCCGATGTCGGGCGTCACGGATCTACCATATCGGCTTCTGGCGAAGGAATGCGGTGCAGATGTCACCATCACGGAATTCACCAATTCTACCGCGTTGACCCGAGAAGCAGCGACGTCGTGGCGTCGCATGGAGACGCATGAAACCGAAGTGCCGTTCATACCGCAAATCTTTGGCGGCGACCCGGGTGATATGGCTACGGCAGCCGAAATGTTGGCGCCCTCTGCGGATGTCATCGACCTCAATTTTGGATGCCCTGCTCCCAAGGTTACCAACATCTGTGCAGGTGCGGCCCTCATGGGTGAACCCGACCGACTGGTGGACATGGTCGAGACCATCGTCGACCGCGTCGATGTTCCCGTAACCGCCAAAATGCGACTGGGGACGGGACGGGACGCCAACAATTCCACGGAAATCTGTGAACGGCTTGAGGAGGTGGGCGCGCAACGCTTGTGCATTCACGGGCGAACGCTGCGGCAACGGTATTCCGGCGTCGCCGACTGGACGAGCATCAAAGAGGCCGTGGAGCGTGTGAACGTCCCGGTTATCGCCAACGGAGATGTTGTGGACGCTGCATCAGCGGCGGCGTGTTTGGAACACACCGGCGCCTCAGGATTGATGATTGGCAGAGGAGCCATCGGTCGACCGACCGTGTTCTCGGACATCAAAGTCGGAATGGGGTGGATGGAACAGGATGACTTGCCGTGGGTGACCGGTAACGATCACTGGCACGAGATGAGCGAGGTTGGACAAGCCTTTGCATCGAGGAAATGGTGCTGGGACCGCTACATCGCCCTCTCCGAGGCCACCATCGGTTTGCAAGGGAAATGGATGCAGCGGCACGCCATCGCCTTCACCAAGGGACTTCCTGGGGCCAAAAAAGTCCGTACGCTGATGCACGAACAAACGACTGAAAAAGCCATGGCTGATGCCATCAGCGGGTTTCTCGGGGAAGCGGTTTGAGCTTCAGAAGGTGGATTCCCACTCTTCAAGGTCGTTGGCTTCAGCCCAGGCCTCGTCGGTGGTTTCCCCGCGCACCTTCAGGACTTCTCGAGCGAGCAGCCAGTAGATGAGGGCGAGGGAACGACGGCCCTTGTTGTTCGCAGGAAGAGCGATGTCGACGTTGCGCAGGTGGTTGTTTGCGTCAACGATACCAACGATGGGAAGACCGGTAGCGACCGCTTCTCGCAACGCCTGTTGGTCGTTGGCTGGGTCGGTGACAAAGAGGATGTCAGGTTCGATGTACGAGCGAAGGGCAGGGTTGGTCAAGGAGCCAGGGATAAAGCGACCCACGGCGGAGTGTGCACCAACCGCTTCGGCGAACATGCGAGCCGGGCGCTGTCCGTATTGTCGAGCGCTGACGACCATGATCGAAGGGGCGTCGTACGTGTTCAACAACGCGGCAATGGAGCGAATACGAGCGTCGGTGATGTTGATGTCCAACAGGTAGAGGCCGTCTTCCCGAACTCGGTCAATGAAGCGGCTCATGTCGGCGCTCTTCTGTTGAGTACCGATGTTCACGGCGTTCTCCTCGTAGGTTTCGGCAGACACGAGTAGACTGGCTTCTTCGGACATCTTGAACCACAGCAAGCCGCCCACAAACCCCCTGTATTAAACCGCTTCGTCCCGTTCTGCCGTCTTCTTCTTCGCAAAAGCGTGCCACACAGCACGGAAAGGACTCAATAAAGAGCGTTTCATTGGCCCTTCCATGACGGAGGGTGAATCAACTGCGGAACGCAGCCCTCCGACCCATCCAGAAGCCGAATTGGGTGAAGACGGGCGATGGCAAACGCCGAGCGGTGAGCCGCTTCCGGTGAGTGCCAGCGACCTTGAACGGTTCACCTACTGCCCGCTCTCATGGCATCTTGCCGCAACAGGTACCAGCGGACAGAGCGAGGCCATCGAAGAAGGAAAGCATCGCCATCAAGCCATCCATGATTCACTCATGAACATGAAAGAGCACCAATTTCATACCCAGCGGAACCTCTTGATTTGGCAGTGGTGGTTTGGTGTCATCGTCGTGCTTCTCATCGACACCATCGCCTTTCGTAGCCTTGACGAACTGAACATGGACGTCGTTGAATTTTCCAGACTCTTGGCCGTCGCCGGCTTGGCGTTCTTGATTGTGGGGGTTCTGGCCGTCCTCCTCCCTTGGCGCAGCGCCATCGGACTCAACCGCCCTTTTCGTCCTGATTTGGATGGAGCGGTAGAGCACGTCGACCCCATTTTTGAACCTCGTGGATTCATGGGAGGTTGGTTTGAAGGTGGGGTTCTGGAAGCCTCCATGTTCGTCTCCGCCATTGTTCTGGCTTTGCACTCGAGTGCGCTTCAATTTGCCAACGACCGTGAACAGGCCTCCTATGTCTTGGCCTTCACCACCATCGGGTGGACCTTGCTCGCCTCCATCCTGCTGCGACGTGCGCTCAAAAACAACGAACAGGCTCTACGGTTGGCCGCCGAAAACGACCTCTCTGTTGAGCATGAAATTTCCTATTCTGACGGTGATGAAAAGGCAGAATTGTTGATCGACAAGGAAACAGGGTTGCGAGGGCGCCCCGACCAAATCGTCATCATTGATTCCGAATTCATTCCCGTCGAACAGAAAACCGGCAAGGTTCCAACCCGACCCCACGACTCACACCGACTTCAGGCGCTTGCTTACGCTCGCTTGGTGGAGCAAACCACAGGGAGAGCACCACCCTATGCCCTCTTGCGCTACGGGCAGGACAACCTCCACCAACTGCTGTGGAATGACGACAGCAGAGCGGAACTCTTTGCTCAAATTCACGCCATTCAAGAGGTCATGGCCAACGGTGGGGCAATGCGGAACCATGACCGACCTGGAAAATGCCAACATTGCTCACGACGGCATGCGTGCAGTTCGAGTTTGGTCTGATCAATTGCAATCCTCAACCAGCGGGTATTGTGTGCAGGTGTTGATGACGGTCACGATGATAACGAAGTTGTCGTTGACGGAGACGAGGGTGTTGTCGCCACCGCCCCTCGCTTTGACGTCAAGTTCCCATTCACCCTGTGCAAAGGAAGGGTTGGGCTGGAGCGTCTCCTCGAGTGGATTGGCGTCTTCGCTCACGTCCTGTTCCCACTGGACCATGCCGTCGCCATCGGTGAGCGTGGCCCGAACATAGCGGCTTTCGTTGTCCCAAAAACTCGGAGGAAGGTTCCTTGACAACTCAAAAGTAGCCTTGAAATAAATGCTGATTTCTGTGGTCTGGTCGTTCACCATGAACGCTTCCCGATTGGTGTATTCATAGGAGTAATTGGCCAACCCCGTAAACTGATGGATGATGCTGACCTTTTCGTTGTTCAGGCTCTCGTAGGCTGGTTCGCGAAGAGATTCCACCGACTCCCTCGCAGCGATGAGCCCCATGCAACCCGAAGTGGAGGCCATCAGCACCGCCATGAGCAGTGCTGCACCGAGGCCGGGTCGCCGCATGCCTTGACCATTGGCCACAACCCTATGAAGCCCACGCTGCATTGTTGGCGAGCATTTGAAAACGGTTTGCGGATTGGTCTTGCTGTCTGAATGAAGCGAACACGAGGCCGAGCCACGGCGATGACGACCCCTATGAACGCCGACAGACACTCAACCGAACTTTGCACCGCAGACGCCACATTCCGTGGCGCCAGCGGGAAGGTCAGCACCACACGCACCGCATTCATCGGTCTGCGCTGGCTCCTCCTTTTTCGCTTGGCGGGACGGACGGCGGCGGACGGGTTTCTTGGCTTTGGACGTCGCAGCTTTCCCTGTGTCCACTGAGGCTGAAAGCGGAACATCATCTGCGTCGTCGAAGGCGAAATTCGCCGTCGCCTCCTCAACTTCATTTCCGGCGAAAGAGGAATCTGTGAGGCTCATGCCCACCTGCACCTTCTCACCCGGTAGGACACCCTCCTCGCCCGTGATTTCAAACAACTGTTCGCGGATGGCGGCATCCGATGCGCTCAATTCACCGGTCTCTTGCTCCAACGACTTGAGTTCGCCTCGCTCAGCGATGATGGATTCAATGCCCTTGTCCTCGAGGTCCGCTGGCGAACGCAGGGTGGTCGTGACCTGTTCCTTGTACGCTTCGACTTCTTCTTCGGTCATCTCATCCATGGCAAGTTCATCAGCAAAGCGACGGTCGTAGGCGGCCTCGACCTCTGCCTCGGCGGCCTCAATGTTCGTGTCCCACTCTTCTTCGAGGTGTTCCTCATCAAAGCCGAATTCCTTCACGGCGTCGGCGAAATTTTGGGTTCCGGTCACGATTTCATCGTCGTCATCCTCGGGCAAAGCCACTTCTTCCTTGACGACTTCACGGCGTTCTCGTCGCTCCCTGCGCTCAAAGTACGATGAGACATCTTGAGCAGCGCCACAGTAAACACAGTTCTCAAGCAGGTCTGGAATGGATTCGCCGCACTCGTTGCAGTCGTGGAATTGGTTGCGCGCCTTCTTGAGGTTGAACATGCAGTGAGGACAGCGGTCTTCTGTTCCCTCCAACTCGCCGTCACAAGCCGGGCAATATTCGTAAATGTCTCGCTCGACCTCTTCTTCTCGCTCTCTGGTCAGAATGACCGCTGCAACCAAGGCTCCGACCAAACCAAGAGCAACCAAGCCGAAGAGCGCCACCGTGCCGGATTCCGAGCCGGAGCCTGTACCGTCCCCGCCGTCGTTGCTGGCCAACGTGGCAAAAGAACGCGAGAAGGTGGTGCTGATGGAAGTGTCTTCTGGAATCAAGCGAATGCTCGTCATCGCAGCCGTTGCCGTGAAGGTACAGGAGAGTTGGGCGCGATCGCCTCGGTTTTGCACGTCCACCGACATGGTCGACAAGACGGTGTTGCTGGCGTCCTGACAGGTGTAATTCGCTTCGCCCGTTTCTTGACTCGTCAGACCGATGCTCAGGGTGTAGACCTCACCGTCGGCCAGCGGCATTGTGGGCACGTTGTTCTCAACGTCCAACAGTTCCAGTGAAGCGTACTCCCAATCCAGTTTGAGTTTGGATTCGACGAGAACGGTACCCGATGCAAAGGAATTCTGCTTGTTGGCGTCCCAGCTCCCTGAGGCGGCCACCCATTGGCCTGCGAATTCGGCGGTGTGAGCTCCCAGAGCCGTGGGCAAAGAAACCGTCCACGTGAACGCTTCTCCAGCGTTCAACAGAATCGGTGGAGATTGCCCTTCAAGACCGTCAAAGGTGTACTGAATGCTACCAGAGACGCCGATGTCGCCTGTGTTTTCCATCGTAACACGCCATTCGACATCTTCGCCCGACTGCACCGACGGCACCGTTGGAAGGGCGTTGGCATCGACGTAGACATCGGGAATGGGATAGATGGTGAGCACGCCCGAGGCCATGTCGTTGTCGGTACGCTCTTGCTCGAAACCAGCGTCGTTGAACGGATTGATCTTCGCCGTTACGATGTGGTCGCCGTCGGGCAGGGAACTGAGCGTGGTGGCATTGAGAACGGTGCTGAAGGGTTGTTCGGTGTAGCCAACACCCGTGAACGAGACGGTGAACGGCTGACCCGTGATGAGTCCGCCTGAGGGGGTTGTCAATTGCAGCCACATGGGGACCTCAAGTGGCCCGGTGCCGTTGGTCCGCACCATCGTTCCTTCGACCGTCCAGGGACCTTCGAGCGCCCCCTCCACCGTGGTCACCGTCAAATCGTCTTTGTAACTCAAATCCATTCGGGTGGCGACCAGCAACTCCACTTCAGCCATTTTGTTCATTTCTGACGCTTCTTCGACCACGTTTTCCGCATCGGGTGTCACGTGAACGGTGTGCAGACCGCTGCTTGGAGCGATGATGGTCGTGTTGACCCAAGCCGAGGAGCCAGCCGTCAGGGCAGGGGCATCAAGCAGGACATCGTCGGATTCTGGAACCTGAAGCAGAAGTTTGGTGGCCGCAGCGTCAACGCTTCCAGAGTTCAACACCGATACCGCCAACGGCACGCTGTCGCCTGCGAACACGGTGTCGGTTGTGGGAAGTTCAAGGGCATCTACACGAAGGTTCGCAAGGCCTTCAACGGTGAATTCTTTGTTGAAGTTCGCTGGTGTGTCCCCACCCGCAGAGAATTCAAACCATACCTTGTGGACGCCTTCGGTCAACCCGGACCAGGTGGTGCTGGCGGTGTAGAAGGATTCAGCAGGCACGGTTACTTCATCGTAAAAGAGACGGTTTTCGTTCGCAATGTTCTCCTTGAAAAACGCAACGACAACGTTGAACGCATCGGTCGACTGACTGTTGTAAAGCGTGACATCAATGTCCACTGAACCGCCCATCACGGGGTTCTGTGGGGTCAACGCCATGGTGAATTCCGAAGCCTCAACACCGCCGCTTGATTCCGCATGCGCCGAAAGAGGAAGAACACTGGCCAGAAGAAGGCACAGGATGAGCGTCGCTTTGGCTTTCGGCTCCATGCTGTTGCTTGGGCATGCAAAGCACTTGAACCCATCTCTGCAAGAGCGGGGAAAAAGGAGATGCGTTGAGGTTTTTTCCACGACGAGCAGCGAGCGGAAAAGGAACGCACGGTTTGTCCCGTCGTCAAGGGGAGAGTTGAAGGCTCACCGAAGGTGTGGAGAAGGCATGGGACGAAGCGTCGCGGCCGTTTGGCTCGTCAGTCTTCTCTTGTGTTCCCTGTTGCCTGTCAGTGACCCTCTCGCCTCCCGTGGAGACATCTTGAGTGAGAAAAGCCAGGTTGCAGCCAGCGGTGCGTCAAACCTCAACATCGCCTTCTCCAACGGACCTGCCCAAGATGACGACATCAAGGGAACCCATGCCCTCACGTTTAGCGTGGCTGGAACAGGTACCCTCGACTCCTTGCTCATCGAGATCACCGAAGACGAATCTGCGTGGACGACCGTGGTGAACCTGACCACATCGCCGTGGATGTATCCGTTTGATACCACGGGCTACACCAACAGCACCTACAAACTACGAGCGTCGGGCTGGGACAGCGATGCCGAAAGTTTCACGCTCGCATCGAGCGGTTGGTTTGACATCGTCAATCAGGTTCCGGTGGTCACCACCTTCACGGTTCTCAACCCTGATGCTGGCACCGGGACCAGCCTTGCCGACAGAGCGTGGTTCAACATCGGAGCGCAAGAAGCGTTGTCTTTCCGATGGGGTGCAAGCGATGACGACCTCAAGCAAGCAACACTGGCCAACGTTCCAGGCCCTGGAGCGCCAGCCACCGACGGGCCGAGCAGCCTGAGTTATGGATGGGATTGGAACAGCGGAAACATGCAAGAGGGCACGTGGTCGCCCCGGTTGACCGTTCACGACCACTCTGGCCTCTCCAACACCTCAACGCTGTTCATCGGCATTGACAGGACCGGCCCTTCCATCGGCAGCGTGACCGTTGGCGACGGAAATGCATGGCAGCAATCGACCACAGTAACCGTTTCTGGCCTCATTGAGGAAGCCGACGACGGGCAAGGTTCTGGGGTCGCCAGCGTCGACTATGCCCTCGGTGAGAACGCATGGACGTCAACCACCAGCGATTCCATCACGCTCACCCTTAGCGAAGGCGTTCACACCCTCCATCTGCGTGCCGTTGACCGTGTCGGCAACCTCGGCGAGAACAGCAGCATCACGGTTCGGGTTGACCAAACGGCTCCCATCGGCCTCTCGTGGACGGTCGACGAATTGACGACAAGTCGCGTCGGTCCAGCCAACATCGCCTTCAACGCTGAAGACGCCGATTCAGGCATTGACACTTCATCCTCGTACATTCAGTACGGCTTCGATTCGAACGGCGTAGGCGAAACCCCTGACCTTTCAGGACGATGGCTGACCCTGGGCGTGAACGGCCTCTCTGGCCAGGTGGGACTGGCGAGTTGGGCCACCAAATCCCGACAACATCTGATGCTCCGAGCGGTTTTGGTCGACGAGGCGGGCAATTCCTTCACAACCCAAGCGTCCTCCTACCAGATTCTTCCAGGCCTCGACCTTTCGTGGAACGTCAGTCAAACCAACGTTGACCGCATCGTCGTGCGACCCGGCGAACAAACGGGTAACGTCACCATCACCAGTGTCTTGGAATCCAACGAAGACTACGGTGGAAGCGTCATCGTACGACTCGAAACAGCCCCGGCCGACCGTTCCTCGAACGTGGATTGGACGGTGATGGAAACCCGCAATCTCCCCGCAGGTACGCTGTCCAACAGCACGGAGACCATCGTGTGGCAGTACACCGTCCCCCGTTCGGGTCAGTTTGACCTTCGCCTCGTGATCGACTTCGCCAACGTGATTGACGAGTACGACGAGGGCAACAACAACAACTACCTCGTCGTTACGGGAGCTGCCCTCGATGCCCCAGGCCTCGTGCCTTCCTTTGCTCCATCGCTCTTCGTTCTCGTCTTGGTTGGCTTCGCCTTGTCCCTCCTCCAGCGCAGGACAAGGGATTGAAAAGCATCGGGCCTCACGGCCGACCATGCGCCAGTCGCTTCCACGTGTACCCAAGGACCGCATAGCGGTCATCATCGGTGCCAAGGGTGCGACCAGCAAAGCCATTCGCAAGGCTGCAGGCTGCACGAAGTTCATCATCGACTCGGACTCGGGCGATATCGACGTCGAGTGGGGAGAACCCGGTACCTACGACCCGGTCAGAGCCATGAAACTGCCCGATGTGGTCAAAGCCATCGGTCGAGGCATGGCACCCGATGCTGCCATTCGCTTGCTCGATGACGACCACTTCTTCGAAATGGTGGACATCCGAGAATACGTTGGAAAGCGGTCCAACCAACAACGACGTGTGCGCGCCCGAATCATCGGACGCCAAGGCAAAATTCGAAAATTGATTGAGCAATTGACGAACACCCAAATCAGCATCTACAATTCTACGGTCGTCATCGTGGGAGAAGAAAGCGGGTTGTTCGCTGCTCGACAAGCCATTGAAATGTTGGCTGGAGGCTCGGAACACGGCACGGTCATCGGTTTCCTTGAACGAGACCGTAAGCGGGCTCGGCTGGAAGGTCGTTCGCTTGAGGTGTTCGAAGAGCGGGCGCAGACCGACACCTCCGCCTCAGGTTTCGAAGGCTTGGTTCCCGGGCTCGCTGAGGTTTCCCAAGAGCGCCGAAACCGCCGTATGAAGGCATCACAAGTGGACCCGGAAAACGAAGAAGCCGTCACCGAGATGATGGAACTCGCCGATGACGAAGCCATCACGTGGGAAGAGGAATGATCACTCAACAAGTTCGACTTGTTCCACATCGGACAAATCCATGTTCAAGACCTCGTACATCGCACCGGCGAGGTCCACGTCCAAACCGTTCTTCTGACCCCATTCTACCAAACGGGTGACGTCTCTGACGAGGAATTCTTGGGCTTTGGGATGGCTGTCAACGACGGCCTGTCCGACATCGATGACGCAAGCACGGCCATCATGCCAGAGAATGTTGTAAGGCGAGAAGTCTCCGTGAACGAGTTTGGCTTTCTGCCACGAGATTGCCAAGAAACGGAGCAGGTCATCGTAGACCTCCTCGGGTCGGTCAATCGCCACGTCTCGGAGTTTCGGCGACGGAGAGGTGGTCGAGCCCAAATACGCCATGACGAGGACGTTCTTGTGAACGCCAAGAGGCTGCGGGACGTTCAACCCCCAACGTGCCAAACGGTTGAGGTTGCGATGTTCTTTGCGCACCCACACCTCAACCAGGTCGCGATGCTTTCGACGCAAGCCGGTAAACCGAGGGTCGCCTTCGATGTATTGAATGAGGTTCTTGAACACGGCGTTGGAGGTGTGGAAGATCTTGACGGCTACGGTTTCGCCCGCCAGATTTGTACCGTGGAACACGTGGGCTTCCTTCCCTCGAGCAACCGGGAAGTCGAGGGTGTCAATGACGCCTGATTTCATCATCTTGTAGAGGGCCATCAACGTCAATCGGTCGAACACCTGGTCAAACACACGGCGGTCAACCCAGTCGTAGGTTCCCGTGCCCATGGCGCCCTGTATCTTGGCTTCGATGTCGCGGAACATCGTGTTGTAGCGTTTCTCTTTCATCCACTCGTAGCGCCCTTGGCGGTCGTTGAGGCCGCTCAGGAATTTGTTTTCCTCCGCACGGTGATGCTCGTCGTCCAAGCGTTCAGCGGCTGAGCGCTGTTTGCGTTGCTTGCGTGATTTACGACCCTTGCGAGGTCGACCGGCCAACTCGTCCCAGTCGTCCTCGTTGACCATGTGCCTTCCTCATCGTCTCAAGCAAACAAGGCGTCGATGTCGTCGTCATCGTCTTCGTCGTCGCCTTCGGGTTCCTCTTCAACGATGTCTTCGACAGCTTCAGGCTCGTCGGCCTCTTCCGTCTCGTCTTCACCATCGTCGGCGAAGAGGTCGTCGCTCTCGTCATCATCAGCAAACAAGTCATCATCGCCATCGTCGGCAAAGAGGTCATCGGACTCCTCCTCCTGAGCAACGGGTTCGACATCGTCGTCCATGCTTCCAAACAGGTCGTCGTGTTCACCGTCGTCATCAACCGAAGCGCCCATGCCAAACATGTCAACGTCGTCGGGAAGGACACCTTTGCGTGAAAGATACATTGCTTGCGTCTTGGTGTAACGGTGTTTCACATCCGCTTTTGAATCTTGAAAGTCCCATGGCCAGACGATGATCAAATCGCCCTCACGAACCCATTGGCGGCGACGCATTTTCCCTGGAATACGGGCCATGCGGGTCTCTCCGTCCGCACACAGGACGGTCACTCGGCGGCCACCGAGAATTTGGGAGGCAAGAGCGAACATCTCGTTCACTTTCTTGTTGGGCATTTTCACACGGATTTTACCGTCGCTCGCATCTTCGGGATTCTCAAGACGGGCGAGTTCTTCCACGTCCACCTTTTCCTCAAATCTACGACCCAATCAGTCTCACCTGCTTACCCCAGCGGTCAACCCTTCTTGAAGTCATCACCCAAAACACGGTTTGGAGGGGCTTCGAAGGCTTACCAAGCGCCCACAAGGGCGTTTGCAGCCGACTCGCACAGGGCAATCAATTGTCCAGCTCCAACACCAAAGTAAACCGTGGTGATGAGACACAGGAGGATAGCAAACCGAACGGGGGTTCCCTTCGGAAGCGCTCCCTCACGGCCTTCCTCGGGCTCGTGGAAGTACATGACAAGGCCCACTCGAAGGTAGTAAAACACGGAAATGGCAGAATTGATGACCATGAGGAGTGCAAGGTACCACACCCAATGGATGTCTGCAAAGACCAGGTCGCTGTTGACGGTGACGTCGAGCAGAGCGACCTTGACGATTCCCATGATGACCAGCAATTTGGAGACGAATCCGGAAAGCGGTGGCACACCCGCCAAGGACATCATGAAGATGAACATGGCAGCAGCAAGGAGGGGTTCGCGCTTGGCAAGGCCTCCGAGAGATTCGAGGGTATGGCCGCCCTTTTCGGATTCAAGCAAGGACAGAACGAGGAAGGCACCGAGTTTGAAACACACCAGAACCGTGAGGTGGAAGATGAGAGCGGTCACCACGACCAAGGCGGCGTCGTTGCTCATGTCGATGTGTCCTTCTTCCCAGTTGAGGGCGCCGATGGCGGTGATGGCCGCCAGCATGTAGCCAGCGTGAGCAACCGAGGAGTAGGCCAGCATGCGCTTGGGGTTGGTTGAACCCAAAGCAGCGAGATTGCCCCACGTCATGGTGATGACCGAGAGCACGCCCAGGGCCACAAGCCAGACGGCGGAACCATCGGTCGCTTCGGGCGATGCAACCACGAGCAGAATACGGAGCAAACCGAGCACACCCATGGCCTTGCTGGCCGTAGCCAGGACACCGGCAACAGGCGCCGTAGCACCCGCATAAGCATCGGGTGCGGCGAAGTGGAACGGTGCCGCGCTGACTTTGAATCCAAAGCCGACCAACAACATGCCCAACGCAATGAGCGGAAGGGCTTCCATTCCGTTTTCGGCAAAGGCCACGGACAGGTCGGTGAACTGCAAAGAGCCCGACCACAGGTAGAGCAGGGACAATCCGTACAAACCAACACCGGAAGCAACCGAACCGACGATGAAGTACTTCATGCCCGCCTCGGTTCCTTCTTTGCTTTCCTTGATGAAGGAAACCAAGACGTAGGTCGAGAACGACGCCAACTCAAGCCCGATGAAGAGCATGAACAAATCTTGAGACAGCGCAACCACGGCCATACCAAGACCGGTCGTGATGAGCAGGATGTAGAAGTCGACCTGGCGTCGGTTGTTGTACAGGCCGTTCAGGCTTCGGTCGGCTCGGCTGGTCGCTGGAAGGCGGTTCACCGAGGCTGCGCTTGCCAGTGCGAGCGCACCGAAGAAAATCAACTCAAACATACGACTGAACTCATCGATTTGGAGCATGGTGGTGCCGCCTGGTGTGATGATTTGGGTCCTGTTCATGCCGCCGATGAAAGAGACCACCGTGAGGCCAAACGCGATGGTGAAGAACACCGTAGCGAAGAGACCGGGCAAGCGAGGGTCGCTGTCGAGTTTCCCGCGTTGACCGCCCAAAAGCCACGGAATACGGATCTGCGTGAGCGGAATTCGGAACTTGGCGTCGCCCATGTTCGGGACGATCATCAAGGTAAACAAACCGATGACGAGGACGAACTCGGGGGCAAGAGCGAGCACAAAGCCTTCAGCAAAGGGTTCGATTCGGTCCATATCAGGCACCTCCCAAAATCGGAATCAAGAGCGATTCGAAGAACGCCACCGTCCACCCGTTCATCATGTCCAACGCAATCCACGGCATGACACCGAAGAGGATGGTGAAGGCGGCCATGATGACCATGGCGAGTTTCTCAGCATCACCAATGTCAGGCACGGCTTGGCCCTTGAGGCTCTCTGGGGGCTGCGTTTCGTCGCCACCCTCGAAGATGGTGCGCTGCATCGACCACAGATAGTAGGCCGCCGTAATGGCGAGCACGAAGGCTGGACCGACCATCCACAACACGCTCCACCCCTCGGCGGAAATGAAATGCCAAAGGGCGAGGAACATCATCAACTCGGCCACGAAGCCTGCCAAAAGCGGCAAGCCAAGGGAGGCCATCCACGCGAACATCATCGAGGTCGCCAACCACGGCGAGTGTTTGGCCATGCCTCGCATGGCACCGATTTCCATGCTGTGATAGTGATGCTTGAAGGCACCGCAGACGGCGAAGAGCATGGGGCTGATGATGCCGTGGGCGAACATCATGAAGAGCGCTGCAGCCCATCCAAGGGGTTGCATGGTCGCAATGCCGATGAGGATGACACCCATGTGGGACACCGAGGAATAGGCGACCATTTTCTTCAAATTTGTCTGACCCAAACACACGACGGCTCCCCAAACGAGCGAAATCATACCGAGCGCCATCAACCAGAGCTGGAAGTGTTCGGCGGCGTGGGGGAACATCGCCAACGGCAGTCTGAACATACCGTAAGCACCCATCTTCAACATCACACCGGCCAGCAACATCGAACCGCCGGTTGGGGCTTGAACGTGAGCGTCGGGCAACCACGTGTGGAAGGGTACGGAGGGCAGCTTCACCAGGAAACCGATCATCAGCATGACGAAGAGAATCTTCTGCAAACTCTCACCGAGGAACCAGGCTCCACCGGCGTTGGCGGCTTGAGCGTGGGCCGTCAGGGTGGGGATGTCGAAGGTTCGCCCGGTCCACGTGCCGGCTCGTGAGAGGCCTTCGGGCTGAAGGAAGTACACGGTGACGAGACCCAAGAGCATGATGACCGACGCCGTGAAGGTGTAGATGAAGAACTTCTGAGACGCATATTTTCGGTCGTAGCCGCCCCACTTGAGGATGAGGAAGAACATCGGTATCAAGGTCAACTCCCAGAACACGTAGAACATAAACAGGTCCAGAGCCACGAACACACCGATGAGCGCACCGCCCATCATGAGAATCAATGGGAAGTACACGGCGGCGTTTTTCTCGTTCCACGTTGCGACGATGGTGATGGGCAACAAGAAGGTCGTCAGCCACACCATTGGGAAGGACAAAGCGTCCATGCCCACGCTCCAGTAAATCCCGAGCGATTCAATCCAGACCGTGCTGTACTCGTAATTGAACGAGCCAAAGGAGAGCGTGTTCCAGTCGAGCGTGCCCTCAATGTATTGGCTTCCAAAGAACATCGCCGTGGTGAGGACGAGCATCACCAAGGAGAGAATCAGCGAAACGAGTCGAACGGTTGGGCCCATTCGCTCTCGAGCCGCAGGGGAAACCGTGGCGACGTAGGCCAAGAGCACGATGCTGCTGATGAGGGGCATCCCGACCAGCGGGAGTGAAATCCAATCGGTCGTCATGCGACCACCCCCCAAATCATGGCGAAGAGGGCCAGTGTACCCACCGCCGCCATCAGGATGTAATCACGCGCAGAGCCCGTGGTCAGGGAGCGCAACTTTGTCGAAAGTTGCTGAGAGGTTCGTTCAATCGTCTTCACGGTGCCGTCGATGACCGATGAGTCGGCCTCAGCGGCCTTGAAGGAAAAGGCAGCGACGATCTTGAGCATGGCCATGTCGTAGTAGTGGTCAAAGTAAAGGCGATTCTCAAGCGCTGTGGCGAAGCCCGATTGGCCGAAGGACGAGTTGTCCCAGTGGTAGCGGCTCTTCACAAATTCATTCACGGCGAAGACAGGACCAAACCAGGGTGGGGCTTTTTCGCCCTCGTCGAGGTTGCCGCCGTACAGCGAGAGGGCCAAACCGGGGCCGACGATGGCGCCGAGCAGAATGGCCACATAGGTCAAGACAAAGAAGAAGGAATCGCTGTTGGCGAAGGCGTGTTCCATTTCATAGACGAAGCCTTCGATGAAGGATTTCTTCCCGTCAAAGAACGGTTTGTAGTATTCATCGGGTGCCCAGTGGGTGAAGCCCATGCTGGCGAGCACGATGGCGCCCAGACTCATGAACGTCAAGATGAACAGGGGGGTTTTGATCCAGGTGTTCGTTGGGTGGACGTGGGCGGCCACATCGGTCTTGGGTGAACCTGCAAAGGTCTTCAACCACATGCGCGACATGTAGAAGCCGGTCATGGCAGCGCCAAGCAGCACGCACATGGCCGGATAGAAGAATCGAGGATCGTCGAGGGCGACACGCCACGTGTTGGCGATGATGCCTTCCTTTGACCAGAAACCACCGATGAGCGGGAAGCCCATGATGGAGAGCGAACCGACGAGCATGGCGGTCGCTGTGAGCGGCATCTTGGAAGCCAAGCCGCCCATGTTCTCCATGGACTGAGCGTCGAACTCGTCCTCATGGTGGTCGTCGCCAGCCAGTGAAGCGAGGTGGACACGGCCGAGGGTCAACTCCAACTCAGGAACGTTGATTTTTCCGTTACCGTCCATGTCAAGGGCCTTCATCAGCGGCTCCATTTCCCACGGAGGTAGGTCGGCGATGTCGGCGTTTTTCAGCGCCGTTTGGAATTCATAGGTGTCAATTTCGCCCGACTGGTCCAAGTCGATGGAGTTGAAGAATCCAAACACCGATTGTCCAGTATCGGCCAGATAGTTGGCCAGCATCAGCAGTTCTTTTGGTTCTTCATCGTGATGGTGGTCGTCATGCGGATGGAGGTGATGATGGGCATGATGCACTTCGTGAATCACCGCACCGCTGGCCATGAACAGCATACCTTTCGCCATGGCGTGGTTGAACAGATGGAAGAGGGCGGCGCCAAAGGCCACAATGACGATGCCGTGGTTGACGTAGTAGTCAGGGTTCTTGCTACCATCGGCGAGGTACTCGTGCCAGTGCAGGGTGTTGGCCAGGTAGAGTGCTGCACCGAGTCCCGTGAAGATGTAAGCGAGTTGCGACATCGTGGAGTAGGCGAGGACCTTCTTCAGGTCGTGCTGAACGAAGGCAATGGCAGCAGCCATGACGGCGGTCGTACCGCCGATGGCAGCGATGATGAAGGCCAGGTCAGCCAGCTCTCCGTGCATGGACTCCGCTCCGAAGAAGGGGAACATACGAGCGACGAGGTAGAGGCCAGCGTTGACCATCGTTGCCGCGTGGATGAGGGCCGAAACGGGGGTCGGACCCTCCATGGCGTCGGGGAGCCAAACGTGGAGCGGGAATTGGGCCGATTTACCGACAGCACCGATGAACATCAAACCGAGCGCCCATGCGAGGGTCCCCGGATTCGATGCGGCAACCTTGTCGATGAGTTCTCCATCAAAGACCACGGCGTAGTCCAAGGCGCCCAAACCAGAGGCCGGGTCAACATGCGGGTGGAAGAGCGTCCACAACATGGCCAAACCAACCATGAGGAAGACATCGCCCACACGGGTGGTGAGGAAGGCCTTCTTGGCGGCGTAGGCCGCACTCGGGCGTTCGTAGTAGAACCCAATGAGCAGGTAGGAACACAGACCCATCAGTTCCCAGAAGATGAACAACCAGAGGAACGAATCGGCCAGCACCATACCGAGCATACCGGAACAGAACAAGACGAACTCAGCGTAGAAGCGGTGGTTGCGGTTGTCGTTGATGGGGTCGGTGTTCATGTAGCCGATAGCGAAGGTGTTGATGAGCAGGCACAGGAACGAGGCGATGAAGAGCAGCATCACGGTGACGTGGTCGATGTAGACGCCAAAGCCGAGCGAGATTTCCCGAACCGTGGTTTGACCTGAATCCCACATTCCTGAGGTGAACCAGGTCCACTTTTCGGTTTCACCGGCACCGCTGCCGCCGATGAAATCCGTGATCAACCACAACGACAGCAAAAGGCTGCCCGCCATGACGGGGAGAGCGATGAGACCGCCTTCCTTGAGACCCTCTTTCCACATTTTGTTGCCGTTGAACATCTTCCCGAGGAACAAAATCACGGGGAAGGCCAACATGGGCAACAAGAGAATGTAGGGTGCGTATTCCAACGCAGTGCTTTCGACGACTTCTGTACTTGCTGAACCTGCCATCATCTCACCTCAGTTCTTCAGGACGTTGACGTCGTCCAGCGTAATCGATTC
>JAYNUQ010000027.1:0-26178 GCA_038116375.1 Candidatus Poseidoniales archaeon
TTGAACTGCACGGCGACAAGGCCGTTATCCAGGTGTACGAAGACACCTCGGGTATCCGGCCCGGCGAGCCCGTGTTGAACACCGAAGAGACGCTGTCCGTTTCCCTGGGGCCTGGCCTCCTGACCCAGATTTATGACGGTATCCAGCGACCTCTTGCTACCCTCGAGGAAGTCATGGGTGTGTTCATCACCCGTGGTGTTGATGCAGACGCCTTCGACATGGAAAAGACCTGGACGTTTGAGCCTCAAGTCGCCAAGGGCGATGAAGTGGCCAGCGGCCAAGTCATCGGCCACGTCCAAGAAACAGAGACCATCGTTCACAAAATCATGGTTCCACCCGGCAAGGGAGGCAAGGTCAAGTCCATCGAATCCGGTGATTTCAACGTCACACAAACCGTTTGTGTGCTCGAAGACGGTACGGAGTTGCAGATGATGCAGAAGTGGCCGGTCCGTTCGCCTCGTCCGTACACCCAAAAGTACGCACCTGACACCCCGCTTGTCACCGGTATGCGTATTCTGGACTTCTTGTTCCCGCTCGCCAAGGGCGGTGCAGCAGGTATTCCGGGACCGTTCGGGTCTGGAAAGACGGTCACGCAGCAATCCCTCGCCAAGTACTCCGACGCCCAACTCGTGGTTTACATTGGATGCGGCGAGCGTGGCAACGAGATGACCGAAGTGTTGGACGAATTCCCCCACCTGATTGACCCGAACACGGGCAAGCCGCTCATGAACCGAACCGTCATGATCGCCAACACCTCCAACATGCCAGTGGCTGCACGTGAGGCATCGGTGTACACGGGAATCACCATTGCCGAGTACTTCCGAGACATGGGCTACGACGTGGCCTTGATGGCAGACTCGACCTCTCGATGGGCAGAAGCCATGCGTGAGATTTCGTCCCGTTTGGAAGAAATGCCAGGTGAAGAAGGATATCCTGCTTACCTCTCTTCCCGGATTGCCGAATTCTACGAGCGAGCAGGTCGTGTTGAAACCCTCAACGGCGACGACGGGTCGGTCACGGTTATCGGGGCTGTATCGCCTCCTGGTGGAGATATTTCCGAACCGGTTTCCCAAGGCACCCTCCGTATCGTGAAGGTGTTCTGGGGTCTCGATGCTGGTTTGGCTCGACAACGTCACTTCCCTGCCATCAACTGGTTGAATTCGTACTCGCTCTACCCGCAGAGTTTGGACCAGTGGTTCCGAGACAACATCGCACAGGATTTCCCTGAAATCCGAACCCAAATCAGCGGTCTGCTTCAAATCGAGGCCGAGTTGCAAGAAATCGTGCAGCTGGTCGGTTCCGATGCGCTCCCCGTTGACCAGCAGTTGACGCTTGAAGTCGCTCGTATGATTCGTGAGTTCTTCCTTCAACAAAATGGATTCCACGATGTTGACGCTTACTGCGACATTCATCTGCAGTACCAAATGGCCAAGGCAATCCTTTCCTTCCAAGAAGCAGCAAAGGGCGCCATGGCTGACGGTGCTTTGCTCAACGATGTCGTGAACGTGCCTGCCCGCTCAGACCTGATGCGTGGCCGATTCGAAAAGGGCTACATTGACCGCATTGAAGAGATGGTCAAGGAAATGAACGAACAAATCGCCAACGCCGTGGAGGCCAACTGAGGAGAGGATGAAGATGACTGGAAAAGAATACCGAACCATTACCGACGTGAAAGGCCCGCTGGTCTTTTTGAACAAAACCGAACCTGTTGCGTTTGGTGAAATCGTTACCCTCCGCCTGTCGAATGGCGACATCAAGAACGGCCAGGTGCTCGACACCTCGGACGACCTCGTGATCGTTCAAGTGTTCGAAGGTACGGCCAAAATCAACCGAGAAACCGGTGTTACGTTCATGGGCGACGTGTTCAAACTCCCCGTGAGCACCGACTTGGTTGGACGCATTCTCGACGGCGCTGGACGCCCTCGTGATGGTGGCCCAGAAATCGTTGCTGACGAAAAAGCGGACATCATCGGTGCGGCCATCAACCCGTACAGCCGACAATCGCCCCACGATTTCATTCAAACGGGTATTTCGGCCATCGACTGCTGTACAACGCTCGTGCGCGGGCAGAAACTTCCGATCTTTTCAGCATCGGGTCTGCCTCACAACGACATTGCACTCCAAATCGCTCGCCAAGCCAAGCTGAAGGATTCCGATGAGGAATTTATCGTCGTCTTTTGCGCCATGGGTATCACGGCTGAAGAATACAACTTCTTCCGTTCTGACCTTGAGCGAACCGGTGCGCTTGAGAACGCTGTCTTGTTCGTCAACCTCGCCGACGACCCGGCAGTTGAGCGAATCATTACACCACGTCTTGCGTTGACGGCGGCCGAGTATCTTGCCTTTGAGAAAGACTACCACGTGCTGGTTATCTACACGGACATGACGAATTATTGCGACGCACTTCGTCAAATCGGTGCGGCCCGTGAAGAAGTTCCCGGTCGACGTGGATACCCAGGATACATGTACACGGACTTGGCCATGCTCTACGAGCGTGCTGGTATCGTGAAGGGCAAGAAGGGTTCCATTACCCAATTCCCAATTCTGACCATGCCCGGTGATGACATTACGCATCCGATCCCTGACTTGTCGGGATACATTACGGAAGGGCAGATTGTTATCAGTCGTGAATTGCATCAGCAAGGTATCTATCCGCCGATCAACGTTCTCCCGTCGCTCTCTCGGTTGATGGGGTCCTGTATCGGTGCAGAAACCACTCGTGAGGACCACAAATCCGTGTCCGACCAAATGTACGCTGCGTACGCACAGGGTCGCGAACTCCGAGGATTGGTGGCCATCGTCGGTGAAGATGCATTGAACGAGCGTGACAAGCAACTGCTCGACTTTTCCGGCGTCTTCGAAGACCGTTTCCTGCGACAATCTCGAGACGAAGACCGTTCCATCAACGAGACTTTGGACCTCTGTTGGACCTTGATGTCGTCGATTGATACGAAGTACCTCGTTCGACTCGATCAGAAGTGGATTGAGAAGTACCATCCAGACAACCGCGAGTGAGTCATCAAATGAATCCGTAAGAGGAGGTGAGAAAGCATGGCATTGGACATCAAACCAACCCGCAGCGAACTCATCAAGCTCAAGGCGCGCATCAAGCAGACAAAGAACGGTTACAAACTGCTGAAGATGAAACGAGACGGTCTCTTTCATGAGTTCCGAACGCTCCTTTCAGAGATGATCGAAGCCAAGCGAGACCTGACGGCAGCCTACCGCCTTGCCAAGACCCGAATTGACCTCGCAAACGCCATTGAGGGCGGCCTCGCGGTTCGTGCCGCAGCCATCGCCAACTCGGCTCACCCGGAGGTTGAAGTTGAACGCCGAAACATCATGGGCGTTGTCGTACCGAGCGTGAGTGGAAGCAATCTCAAGTCCACCTTTGCCGAGCGAGGCATCGGTTTCATCGGTTCCTCGCCGTACATTGACGAAGCCAGCGACTCGTTCAGTGAATTGATTGAAAAGATCGTTAAGGCATCCGAGATGGAAGCGACGTTGAAGCGTTTACTCGCTGAAATCGAAGCAACAAAGCGCCGTGTGAACGCCCTCGAGTTCAAGGTCATTCCAGAACTTGAAGAAGCCAGAGTGTTCATTCAACTCCGTCTTGAAGAGATGGAGCGTGAGGAAACCTTCCGACTGAAGCGGTTCAAGAACAAGTGAGCCTCCTTCCAGCCCCTAACGAGGGATTCATGGGGGAGGGGCCATACCACGATGATAAGGGGGGCATGGCTGTGAGTGAGTTGAGCACGGACACAGCCACGGGTTTGCCTCATCAAAAGAAGGCATGGTCTCAGCACGACCTCCTCGCATCAACCCTTCAGAATTACTTCAACGTCCTTCGAAAAAACGGTGGCCGTTGGCCTTCGTGGTGCGTTGATGGTCGAACGGATGATGTCCACGCTGACCTGATGAATTTGAACGCTCATCTCAAGCGATTGGGTTGGATGGCGAAGTTGACCAAAGACGATGATTGGGTCGTCACCGTCTTCCCAACGCCTGAACGTCAGTTCCCGCGGATGAACACGGTCCTGTTGTTTTGGGCCCTCTCGTTCCTTACCCTCACCCTTGCTGGTGACCTTTGGATGTCGGGTGCGCGTCCTACGGGTGGATGGTTCCACACCTCCTCGCTGGTTGATGCCCTTCTGGGATACACGCTGCCTGCGATGGTACTCCTCTTTGTTGCCTCGTCGGTTCAGCGTGCGGTGGCTGCACGCTACGGTGTGCGAAGCGGCCACCTTCTCCCGGTTCCTGATTTTACCATCGCCTTGTTTGCGCTGGGCTTGTTTCCATCTTCATGGCTGATTTGGCCGTTTGGCATCTTGCTCTTGCCCTCCATGCCGCGGATGGATGCACGGCCGTGGCCGAACCGAGCCTCTCTGGGCTTTACGGCGCTGAGCGTACCCGTGGTTTTGGGAGTCGCTGGGGGTGTGTTGATGGTGCTGGGGATTTCCATGACGCCCGAGTATCTGGCCTCCAGTACGATGCCGCTGGTCTCGGACACACCCCTTTTCCTTTCCTTGTTGGCCTCGGGAGTCCTCGAAAGCGACGCCTACATCCGTTTGTTGTGGGCTCATCCTTGGGTCCATGTGGGTGGAATGATGATGCTGTTCGCATGGATTTCTATCCTTCCAGTCCCGACCTTCCCAGGAGGACGAATTCTCATCGCTCGAATGGGGTTGCTTGACGCCCGCAGTTCCAGCACGCAGAGTCTGATTCTGGTGCTCGGTTTGTTTACAGCCTACGCCTTCGGTGTGTTTGACCAATTCTCCCTTTGGTTCCTGGTCTTTGCCTTGCTCTTGCCGTTGCTCTTTTTCTTCGGCAACGATCTTCGAATTCCGCTTATTCTCGATGAAACCACAGGATTGAGCGAAAAAGAGCATGGCCGCATGGGTTTGCTGTTGCTTTTGGTCGGCATCCTCTTGCTTCCTGCTGCCCAACCCGTTGCGCATGAGCAAAGCTGGGACGACCCACTTACGCACACACTGATTCCCCCAGAGGCAGCCGTTCTGCAAGAAGACGGGACGTGGTTATCGAGTACAGAGGTGCGCATTACCAATCCTTCTGCGCTCATGAAACCGTTCGCTGTGTCGGCCGTTTTGGAACACCAAGGACAAGGATGGTCGTTGTCGTGGGATTGCGATGGAGAAGAGACCTACACGGTGAACGGACAGGGTTGTGGGTCCGACCTTCTCCCTCAACGCACAGCCTTCTTTTGGATGAACCTGACATGGGAGTCTGAACACGCACCTACCCTGGCGAATTTGACTTACGTTGTGGCCATAAACGGAGATCACGAGACCGTTTCCACCCAGGTTCGCCCTTCTCTTGAGGTCGTCCCAACAGCCCAATGGTACGATGTGTCAGCAGGTTCTTACATCCACCGCTGCGTGGATTTGGACGGGACGCTCATCAATTCTACTTCACTCAACATCAGCACGGGTGCCTCAACGCTCCAAGGTTTGCAGACTCAACTGGTGAGCATCGTCGGCGAGCCTGGATTGAACCTCACCTCAGCCGATGTGCCTGAGCGTGTTTGCCTTGAAGGGCTTGACCCGTTGGTGTTTGAGCCTTCGATGGCCACCCTTGTCCTCAACAATCACACCTTCTCTCCCTTGCTGCCTCAACAGCGCCCGCTTGTCGCCTATGTTCCCGAGGAAGGGTGGCACATCACAACCGAGGAAAACACATCTTGGGGTGCGTTGTTCGAGGGTGGCGGCAACCTGCTCATGAATGCAGAACATTGCCCCCTTAACGCCAGTTTGAACACACCCACCCGTCCCGAGACAGGTCCGTGGATTTGGGACATGGAACTCCGTTCCGCTGGGAAAATCCCGACCATGTTACCGACACAAAACCTGACACTTTTGATGCCCGAGGGCGCCAACATGACGCTGTGCAGAGATGCATTCAACCCGTACGGCGACCTCTCGTTCAAGGTGGTTGAAGGGCCTGAACTTGTTGTGTCATGGATGAACTCCTCATCTCGCTTCTGGACCACGCCATGGGCCATTTCCATCAACGGGACCGTGCTCAACGCCGGAATGACATCGTTCACTCTGCACAACCCGACCAATGCCACCGTGCCGTTCCGTTTGGACCGTGGGGGTAGTTTTGGAGAGGATTGGGGCCATGATTGGGACGGCAATCCCTTGGGTCCAGGCGAGACGAGTTTCACGCTAACGCCACCGGCTGCACCATTGGCTACGATGTGGCTCACCTACGAAGCAGGCGCTGTTGTTCTCCATCTGTCGAGTTATCAGTGAGGTGTTGAAATGCGTGTTTCCATTTTGGGCGTCGGCGCCATCGGAAGCGTGGTGGCCGCCAACCTCGCCAGCACAAGCGCAGAGGTTCACCTCCATGTGCGAGGTGAGCGCGGTGCCCTGCAAATGGTGGAAGGTCTTCGGGTAGAGGGACATCAACGTCTTGATGTTGATGCGAGCCGATTCCTCTTTTCGTGCGAAGAACTCCCCATCGAAGCCCCGTTGCATCAGGCGTCGGATGTGGTGGTCTTGGCGTGCAAATCCTATGCCGTCGCCGACCTCGCACAACGGGCGCTTGAGTTCGTGAAACCAGACGGCGTGGTGTTTGCTCTTTCCAACGGTTTGGGCCATGTGGAAACCCTCGTTCGCATCATCGGGCCATCACAAGTTCTCGCAGCAAGCACAACCCACGGGGCGTATTCGACACCAGAAGGCCTGACGATGTGGGCAGGCCACGGTGGTGTTGACCTTGCATCCCCCCCTCTTGGCCCTTCAGCTGAACGTGTTGTTGAGGTTGTTGAGTTCCTCAACGAAGGCGCCCTCAATGCATCATTGCAACCCGATGCTGCTGCCTTGGTTTGGAACAAGGTGCTGCTCAATCTGGCCATCAATCCTCTTGCCGCTCTTGCCGGTCTCAAGAACGGTGAATTGCTCGACGATGGGTTGTTTGCAACCTGCATGATGGTTTATCGAGAGGCCTCAGCCGTAGCGGTGATGGAACGGGTTGATCACCCGGATGAACGCGATTTTGAAGAGCGGCTCCGCAACGTATTGGAGCGTACACGCGACAACACGTGCAGCATGTTGCAGGACATCAAAGCCGGCCGCATGACTGAAATTGATGCGTTGAACAGAGCCATTGTTGAACGAGCAGAACACCACGGACTTTCCGTTCCCATCAACCAAATGCTGGCCTCACTTATTGAGGCGTGCCATCCTTGATGAGGTCTGCATTGTAGTGCAGTCCCCGGTTTTCCGTCTGAGACAAGGCGCTCTCTACGACGAGTTGCCCGATGAGACAAAGGTTTCGAAGTTCAATAATTTCCCGCGTTGGGAGCGAGGCCTTCCACATCAAATCGACCTCTGTGAAGAGAAGGTCAAGTCGTCGTTTTGCCCGTCTCAGCCGCTGGTGAGAGCGAACGATTCCGACTTCTTCTGACATGGTCCTGACCAAACTTGTTCGGTCGTGAATGATGGGGGCGTGTTCGTTGAGTGCACCCAAACCGTCAGCCCGCCAAGATGGATGGCTGCCTTGGTAGGGAGATGGAGGGTTTTGGATGAGGTGTTGAGCGACGCGTTCCGCATACACCACGGCCTCCAAGAGGCTGTTCGAAGCCAGTCGGTTTGCACCGTGCATGCCGGTGGATGCCACTTCGCCGATGGCGTAAAGATGAGGCATGATGCGGTCGCTGTTGTGCAGAATGGCTCGGCCGATGCTGTCAACCTCAACCCCACCCACCATGTAATGAGCTGCAGGTACAACGGGAATTGGGTCGACGCCCAGCTTCAATCCTTCTTTTTGCAGACGCCCAGCAATGGTTGGAAACTTGTCGTCCAACGCTTCGTTAAGGTGCGATGTGATGAGATAAACATGGGTTGTGCCGAGTTTTTTCATTTGTTGGTCAATGGCTCTGGCGACAATGTCCCTTGTGGCCATGGACCCCTCGGGCGTGTAGAGGAGTGTGAAGGAGTAATCGTCCGGAAGCGGTGCAGGCTCTCCGTTGAGGTGCGCTTGTTGACGCGCCTGCCGCCATGCCTCTAGCCCCTCTTCATCAAGAAGTACAGCCCCAACACCACGTACGGCTTCAGAGATCAGGAATGGACGCTCCGAGGCCGATGCAAGGGCGGTGGGATGAAACTGAATAAACGCAAGATTTTTGACGCTAGCCCCTGTTCTATAGGCCATTGCCAAACCGTCTCCGGTGGCCACATCGGGGTTGGTGGTTTTCTTCCAGAGTTGTCCCACGCCACCCGTTGCAAGCACGATGGCATCGGCTTCAAGCGTCTCAACAACTTGGGTTTCTTGGTTCAGGCACCACACGCCTGCCACGCCCGTTTCGGGATGGCCGTGTTGACGTTGAATGAGGTCAATTGCCAGCGTATTCGGTCGAAGCGTGATGTTGCTGTGGTCTCGAGCATAGGTCGTGAGCGCCCGTTCAATCTCCTTTCCCGTTGCGTCCTTGGCGTGAAGAATTCGCTTGGTTGAATGGCCCCCCTCTCGGATGAAGGAATACGTCCCGTCTTGCGATTTTTCGAATTCGACACCGATGGAAATCAGGTCCCGAATGCGGTCGCCGGCCTCGCCGATGATCGACCTCACGACCTCCTCATCACAAACCCCGTCTCCAGACCGAAGGGTGTCTGCTACGTGGGCTTCCATTCCCTCGTGATTGGTTTTGTCAAGAATTGCAGCGATGCCTCCCTGCGCCCAGTTGGTGCTGGAATCCTTGGGGCGTTTCTTGGTCACCACGGTCACATGGTGCCCGGCATCAGCGAGCTTCGAGGCGGCAAATAAGCCAGCAATGCCGCTTCCAATGATGGCTATATGGGCCAAAGCCAACTCCTCCCCGTTGCCTCCTCGCTCTCCCCCTTCTTGACCGTGATGGACAAGAGTTGACGTCCTGCGCTCTCGGAATCACTATGAATCAGGGTGAGTTGGATTTGACGAGGTGCAAGCGTGTTTGGTCTCCGGTTGAGAAAAATTCTCACGCTCTTTGGTCTGGCGATGATGATTTTTGTCATCTACAACGTCCAGTTTGGCGGTGTCGCACCCCAAGTCATTGACGGAGCCGAAGGCTACAAGCTGGACGCTCTGCTGATGTTCGAGCCCAGTTGTGCCTTCGAGGCCGTAGAACAAGAATTGAGGGACACGGGGACATCCTACTGCCTCGGCGAGGTTGGTCAGTGGTCCGGTGCAGACGTTCTGATGATGATGGAAGGCCTCTTCCTGTTCGTTTACGGGTTCGAACTTCCACAAAACAAAGGTTGGGCTCGACGAATGCGAAAAGCAGGTTTCATCATGGGTTCAATCCTGTGTTCACTGGCCGTTCTCGACCGCCTTTCGCTGCTGCCGACCTCGGCGAGTTCCGAGGGCTTGGCCACCATGTTTCCCTTCCCCGTCCAACCTTGGGTTGTTCAAATCCTCTTTGCCGTGGTCGGCGTCATCATGATCCGGGGTCCGAAATACTGGGAGGCTGAAGCCGTTGCCCAAACACGAGACAAGTTGGAGCGACGCAGAGAAAAGGCTGGGGTATTCCGCCGTTCGTTCTTCAGCAATGAAAAGCGTGACAAGCGGACGATGGAACGCGTTGAGCGCTCTCGGTTCTTGCAATCGGACAAAGACCTCGCCATGAGCCGTCGTCGGAGCAATCTCTTGGTTATGGCTACCTGTCCTTACTGTCAGGGTGCAGGGTGTAAGAAGTGCAATCAGAACGGCGTCTTTTGACCCTCTTCGGCACTTTGGTTGCACCCCAGAAAACCGTGGCACTGAGCCTTGATTCTTCGGATTGTTTTTAACCTGTAAAGCGCCGGTGCCGAGAAAGTGATGGAACGAAAGTTCCGTTGCAGGAGGGATAGGGATGTACCTGAAAACACTTGAAGTGCTGAATTTCAAATCGTTCAAAGGCGAGGTTACCGTCCCCCTCGACCGAGGATTCACCGCCATCACGGGGCCAAACGGTTCTGGGAAATCCAACTGCGGTGATGCGATTCAATTCGTTCTCGGGCCCAAATCAAACCGCGTCATTCGAGCGCAAAATTCCACCGACCTCATCTTCAACGGCGGTAAGAATTCCAAGCCAGCACGCGAGTGTTCGGTCACCCTGGTGTTTGCCAACCCTGTCATGAACAACGGGCGCCGCCGCCTTCCCTTGGACAAAGAGGAGATACGAATGTCTCGAAGCATACGCTTGACGGCGTCCAACAACCCGGTGACGACCTACAAACTCAATGGAGAAGACAGCACACAGAAGGTGTTTCATCGACTCTTGGGTGCTGCCAACGCCAGGCCTGACGGCTACAACATCGTCCTTCAAGGCGACGTTACAAGCCTGGCCAAAATGACCGCCAACGAACGTCGTAAGGTGCTCGACAACGTGGCGGGCGTGACCTCGTACGATGACGAGATTCGGAAAGCGAACAAGCAAAAGGACATGGTGGAAAATTACCTTGACCGAATTGGGTTGCTTGAGAAGGAACAACTCGAGCGCCTTTCCACGCTGGCCAAGGAACGTCATGTTGCGCAACAGGCCAAAGAAGTGAGCGATGCCATTCAACTCACGAACGCCATGCTGTTGCAGTCTCGCTATGCTACGATGAGGAACGAACTGAAGTTCCACATCGAGCAGCGTCAGAAGTATCTCGATGAAAGCCAAGACCTCCTCGATGAGCACAAGGCTACGGAAAAGGTGCTTCTTGAACTGGACGATAAAATCGCCGAGATACAGAAGGAGATCAACCTCTTGACCGGCGGTGAAACATCTGAACTCGGTCAAGCCATTCAATCGCTCCAAGTGGCGATTGAACTCAACAACGACCGCCTGCTTGAAGCGGCGAAGGAGGAGGAAGAAGAAGCCGCCGAGGCCGAGACCGTTTCGGGGCAACTCACGGAAGCAAAGGATGAACTCAATGCATTCATCTCCAATCTTGAATCTGCAAACGATGCTCTTTCGCAAGCCATGAGCCAACTCCAAGAAGCGCAGGCGGAAGAGCAGCGTATCCGGGGTGCTTTGGCCACCGCTGGAGAACAAAACCAACATTTGACCGAAGCGCTCTCCCAAGCCGAAGGGGTCGTACAAACCCACGAGCAACAACGAGCCGATGCGCAATCGGATGTGGACAAACTCGCCGTTGAGGCCGATTTGGTCGGCGACCAACTGGCCAAGGCTCAGCAGGAGAGCGAAGAGATTCGCCTTGCCCTCGGTGAACTCGATATCCGTCTCAAGGACATGGAAGACGAGGCGCCCGAATACGACCGTGAAGCCCTTGCGCTCCAACTCACGGAGGCCCAACGTGCCGAAGCACAACTCTCCGAAGACCGAACCCGCATCGAAGTCAAACTACGAGAGGCCGAACGAGCGCTCTCGTTGGCGAAAGCAGAGATGGAACAGAAATCGGGTGCGAAAGGACTGGCGGGTGGCGCCAGCGCCGTCATCGCCGCAAGGGACAATCAAGAATTGAGGGGCATCATCGGAACCGTGGCCGAACTCTGTGCGCCAAAGGACCGCTCGCACGAGGTTGCCTTGGCCACCGCTATTGGCGGTAGCATGGCTTCCGTGGTGGTTGAAACCGACCAGGACGCCGCCAACGCCATTCGCTGGCTCGCCGAAAACCGAGCAGGACGTGCAACCTTCCTCCCACTCAACAAACTCTCGAGTTCTCGAGCGGGCGGAAAGACCGTCATGACCGCCCGCAAAGACGGCGTTTTGGGCTTCGCTCACGAAATGCTGGATTATGACCCACGCATCGATGTGGCCGTCAAATTCGTGCTGCGCAACACCCTCGTGGTTGAGAATTTGAGCATTGCACGCCAGTACATGGGCGGCACTCGCTTCGTAACCCTTCGAGGGGATGTCATCGAATCCGGTGGTGCCATGGTTGGCGGTTCAAAGCGAAAAATGAGCATCGCCTTTGGCGGTCGAATTCAGGGCGCCAGCGAGGTTGAGAAGCAGACTGCAGAGGTCGAGAAGTATCATTTGATGGAAGCAACCGTCAACGAAGCCCTGCGAGAGGCCCGCACCAACCAGCAACAGATACGAAACAAGATCAACGCCATGGTTGACGATTCTCACGCAACAGAACTCCGAGAACTCAAAGCAGAGAAAAAACAGGTCGGCCTGGCCCACAAAAAAGCTCAGGAAATCGTGGGCGGGCTCGAAGAAAAACTCGACGAGGTCCGCATCAAAGCACAGGATGCACTGCGGGCTCTTGATGCGGCAGACCGCACGCTCACGGGCGCACGGGAAGCGCATGATGAGGCCAAGTCTGCCCTTGAAGCCGCCAGCCCCGAACACCTCCGAGAACGCATGCACGCAGCGAGCCTTCTCCGAGTCAGTGCCACGGGAGACAAGGAAAAGGCAGAGGAAATCATCGCCAGTGGCGCAAGCCACCAGGCCGTTCTTCAGCGCCGCGTCGATGAGACGCAGCAACGGTTGGATGTTCTTCACAAAAATAAGGAAACTCGCATGGAACGGGTGGACGAACTTGAAGCGACTCTGGCCACCGACCGCGTGAACCTCAAGGCGAAGAAGGACGAACAGGCTGTTTACCTCGAAGAAAACCAGGGCCTCGAGCAAGAACGCCAAGAACTGACGGACCAGAGGGCCACCCTCCGAGTGCGCAACGAAGAACGCCTCAACCAGGCCCAGAACCATCGCCGTCTTGCCGATGAGTTGATGCGTACCATCGCCGATAAGGAAGCAGAGGTTCAGTTGATGGCCAAGGAACTCATTGATGCGAATCTGTCACTCGAAGACCTTCCTGAGGGCCTCAAGAACGTCGGTGAGCTTGAGCGAGAATTGCGAGGGCTGCAACGAAAGATGGAGAATTTCGGCAACGTCAACATGATGGCGATTGAACAGTACGATGAGTGTCAGGCCCGTCTTGATTTGATGAAGGATGAATTCGCTACCTTGCAAGCACGACGGAAGCATCTCATTGAAGTGACCGAACAATTGGAGTCGCAACGAAAGGAACGCCTGCTTAACGTCCTTGAGAAGGTCAACGAGAACTTCAAGAAATCCTACAACGAACTGTCTGACGGAGGGCGAGGGGAGCTGTTCCTCGAAAATCCAGACGAACCGTTCAAGGGCGGCTTGGAACTTTGGGCTCAGCCACGTGGGAAATCATCCAAGGTGAGCCGTCAGCAACTTTCTGGCGGTGAACAATCCATGGCGGCCTTGGCGTTGATTTTCGCCATCCAGGATTACGATCCAAGCCCCTTCTACTACTTCGATGAAGTCGACCAGAACCTCGATGCGTACAACGCCGAACGCATTGCGAAGATGTGTCGTAAGCGAAGCAAGCGAGCCCAATTCATCATGGTAACGCTCCGAAAGGTTTCACTCAAACTCGCCGACCACCACATTGGCATCACGCACGGTGGCGACGGTTGCAGTCGCCGTATCCTCGACTTTGACCGAGAACGAGCCATCGCTCTTGGCGAGGCGGCCCTCAAAGAAGCGCAAAAAGACGCCGTGAAGAACGAATCTCGTATCATGGACGCCGTGGCTGCCGCAGAGGACATGCCGACGGTGCCAGACCCCCTCACCACCCCGAAAAGCTTAGGCGGCCTACTGGCGCACATGCATGAGGATGTTGAGGAAGAAGCATCGCTTGGGGGGCTGATGGAGCGAACCCAAGAGTTGACCGACGACATCAATGAACGAGCGGAGGTTGTGGCGAAAATCGCCGAAGAAGACGAGCGTACGTCACCTGCTTCATCTTCCGAAGTGCTCACAGAATCCGAAGAACAGTGAGGTGAATTCATGGCAGAACAACAGAGCATGCTCGACCGATGGTTCCTCCAGCAGGAAATCATCGATCAACTCCTCGGACAGGGTGAGGAGCGAGAGGATGCTGAAGAATTTGGTCAACGCATTGCCACCATCGCTGCAACCGAAGAGGCAGAGCATCAGAGTCTTCACGATCCGTTTGATCGCTCCGTTGCCCTGGTACTCTCGCTGGTCAGAGAAGAAGAATTCAATCCGTGGGACGTGGACCTCTCTGCCTTCCTCAACGTCTTTGCAAAGCGTGTGAACGACGGTGAGAACCTCGACCTTCCTGCCTGTGGACGATTGATTCGTCTATCGTGGGAGGTCCTTCATCACCAGTCTGCAGTCCTCTTCGACAAAATTCAACCTGCAGAGGAAGAAGTTTGGGAGGACGACTACGGTTTTGGATGGGAAAGCGAATACGATGATGAGGCGTTCTTGTTCACTCAATCGGTGTTGGACGGGGATGCTGATGAAATGCTGACCTCACTCTTCGACGAACGGGTCCGCCGTGATGAGGGACGTCCGGTGACCTTAGCGGAATTGCTTTCGGCGTTCAAAGACGCTGCCGACGATGCTGAAGCCTTGAAGTTACGAGAAATCAACCGTCTCGAACACGAGCGGGAATTGAGTGAATACCTCGACAATGTCGGGGGTCGCATGCACAACGAAGACCTTGAAGGCGACATCGAGCGCTGTTGGAAGGCGCTCAAAGCGACCTGTGAGGAGATGGGTTCGTCCACGGTGCCCCTGATGAACGTCATCACGAAACTCCAACCCATTCTCAAAGCAACCTTTGGTACTGCACTCGACGATATCGAAAGTGAGGCTTTTGTCGCCTCGTTCATCGCTGGACTCTTTTTGACGCATCGCCGAATCGCCAGCATTTCTCAAGAAGGCGAGGCGGTTGAGAACATCATGATTGAAGACCTCTGGCCTCAAATCACCGATTTTGGTGATGTTCTCGAGGCCGTTGAAGCGGTCATGGCCGAAGACGCCGAAGCCTTGGACGGCCAAACCACCGGTTCAGAACACCGAATGGAAGCCATTGCTGAACGGGCTCGAGTTGCCGAAGAGCGAGCCGCTCGTCGTCAGGCAAAATTGGAGGCTCAAGCGGCAAAAGAAGCAGGTGAAGCAGACCACCAACCGCCTGTCAACGAAGAAGAACCTGGGTCAATGTCCGTGCTGGACGAGCACGACTGGCTGGTAGAGTGAGGGGAGATCATGACTGAACTACCGTTGGAATCCCTAATCGAAGCGACCTTGTTCAGCTCGGGAAAATCAATGTCTGTAGAGGAATTGTCCACCGTATTGGGTTATGATGAGGACGAGATGCTGGATTGTCTGGGCTCTTTACAAGCCACGTTGAAGCGACGGAAAGGCGGAGCGTTGCAACTCGCGGAGGTGGGCGATCGCTGGGCCCTTGAGGTCAAACCCACCATCGCATCGCATTTGCCCCGCGAAACCAAAACGGACATGCCTCCCAAATTGCTCAAGGCAGCCGCGCTCATCGCTTATCACCAACCGATGCCCCAATCTCGTCTTGTTGAGTTGCTGGGCCAGAAAGCCTACGACTACGTCAGAGAACTCGCTCAACACGGCATGATCGATCGTCGCAAAGACGGGAATACTCGGCGCTTGGCGACAACACGCCGATTTTCCGAAGCCTTTGGGTGCCCTCACACCGACCGGAAAAAAGTCAAGGCTTGGTTCCGGGAACAGGTCCAATCCAGCGGGCTTCTGGACGAACTGGGAGACCGCAAGGAAATTCTTCGGGAAGAATCAGACGATGCAGGTACGGTTCAATCCTCCCTTCCCGTGAAGGAAGAAGAGTGAACTCAGGATTGTCGCATCTCAGCAAGCCATGTTTCAACCAAACTTTGCGTGCGATGGCCTTCATGTGCTTGCAATCGAGCAGCGAGGAGTTCCACTTCTTCTCCCACGGCGCCTGCACTGACGGCCATGTTCTTGGCGTGCAGTTTCATATGGCCCGCTTGAATGCCTTTGGTGGATAAAGCCCGCAGGGCGCCAAGGTTCTGGGCCAGTCCGGCACAGAGAATAATGCCGGCCAATTCCTGGGCAGTTTCAACACCGAGAATGGCGAGGTTGGCCCTGGCTGCAGGGTGAACCTTTGATGCCCCTCCGACGATGCCAACGGCCATGGGGAGGGTCATGGAGCCGACGAGGTTTCCATCAGCATCGGGGGCCCAAGTGGACATTGACGTGTAGCGGCCATCGGCCATGGTGGTCCACGCATGGCAGCCTGCCTCTATGGCACGCCAATCCTGTCCACAAGCGAGGGCAACGCTGCTGATGGCGTTCATGATGCCCTTGTTATGGGTGGTGGCTCGAAACGGGTCTTCAACGGCAAAGGCGTGTGCTTCCAGTATGCCTTGGATGACGGCCATGCCGTCCTCTCTTGTGCCGTCAGAGGCCATTTCTTCAGGTGAAAACACAGCGCTGACCCGAGCAAGTCGATGGCCTGCAAGGTTGGAGAGAATGCGCAAATGGGCTCGCCCCCCCGTGAGCGTTTCCAATCGTGGGGCCACCCGTTCGGCCATGGTGTTGACCGCATTGGCGCCCATGGCGTCCCTGCAATCGACCAGGAGGTGGACGACAAGCATGGTGCCCAGTGGGGTGTTCAATCGGCGCATTTCAATGCCTTTGCAGCCGCCACCGAGGGCGATCATTCGTGAGGGCACATCGTTGCAGAAGGCCATCAAATCAGTCTTTGCGGCTTCAATCGCCCGTTCAGCCGCTTCAATATCCTCGACATCCAAAAGTTGAATCTGGCCAATCATCACCGGTTCGTCGTTTTCTGTACGAAATCCACCGCTGGCCAAGCATCGTTTCGCCATGTTGGACGCTGCGGCCACAACACTTGATTCTTCAAGGCAAAACGGGATAAGGTAGTGCTTTCCATCGATCACGAAATTGGTCGCAACACCAACGGGCAAGGACATGGTGCCGATCACGTTCTCAATCATGCGGTCAGCAGCTGTTTCATCCAATTCCCCGTGTGCAGCCAACGCCGCAACATGTTCATCACTGAGTTGAGCGAACGTTGCGACGAGTTCTCGGCGTTCTTGAACGCTGAGTTTGTACAATCCTTTGACTCGACTGTTCTCCACAGGCATGGGCTTCCCGTGTAAACGCTGGGAGGCTCGTTCCTTGAATCAATCGCTCAGAGGTTGTGATTTATTGGTCGACATTAACGGGATTAACGGTTTGACTAACGCGTTAATTATGCGTTAATTGTGCGTTAATTGCGGAGAATCAATGAGTGCGGCAAACCGATTAACGGTTCGTAACGCATTGCTCTGGCCGCTCCATCCGCTCAAACATGATATACATGAACTTCGTTTGACGACCATGGTTCGAGAAACCCAGGCTTACGGCTTACCCTCCCTTCAGGAGAATCCGTTCTCCATCCGTCCGCTCGAGGCAGGGGAATCTGGAAAACTCGTGGGTCGAAGCGATGTATTCAATCGCATGAAGACGTATCTTCAGTTGGGTACGGCTCGAAAAGTCATGCTTCTCGGCCCTTTGGGGTCCGGCCGAACTTCTCTCGCACGCTGCCTCAAACCGTATGCAGGCGCTTATGCGACCATCGACCACCTGCCTGCTCAAACCCCTGCTGCTTCTCTTCTCAGCATGTGTTATCGGCAAATGATTGGTGGAGAACCCCCCTCCAATCGGATGGACCTCGTCAACGGGCTGGTCAACGAAATGTACGGCCATCAAGACAAACTCCCAATGATTGTCATCGACGTGCCGGCAAGTGATCTTTCCGTCCTTGAGGTGGCTTTACGAGATGCCCATTCTTCGCTTGAGCGCTTGAACGCATTGTTGGTCTTGGTGTGCGATGTGAAGGAGCGACATCACCTCCCTCCTGCTCTTCTTGAAGGATTTGAAGTTCAGCGCCTTTCGCCGTTTAACGCAAGCGATGTTCTGGCATTGGTCCGTCAGCGTTTGGCATCGGTCGGCGTGATGGACAGTGAGTTTTCGATGCACGACGCAACGAACATCCTCGAGGACTGCGATGGATTCCCAGCTCCCGTCATCACCATCTTGAGGGATGCCGTTGATGCCATTCGTATGAACGACGTTCAGGGATTGCCGACGACGTACGTGGACACTTCGGCGAGAATACTCCCTCGAGACGAGCCCGATATGCTTGACCGACTGATGGAACCTGAGCCCACGGTGCAGAAACACGAAGAACGGCCCCCCTACCTCCCGTCCTTTGAGGAAAACGAACCGACCGAACTGATCGATGCTTCCATGCCTTGGGACCAGCGACCTCCACTCCAATCGAACGGGAACGAACAAGCGCCCGCTGAATCATCACCGTTGCCTGCATCTTCGTTTGACTTGGATTTCGTTCAACTGGACGACGACAAGGACAACGATGAACCGCTTCAACCCACTCCTTTCCACTCCCCCATCATAGACGCAGATGAGGCTATAGGAGCGGCAACAACCAACGTAAAGGGGATGTTCAAGAGTCTCGCGCAACGGAATAAGGAGTCCAATCAAGGCTTGGAATCGGACGGTGAGGTGAAAGCAGGCCAGCATGAATTGATTTCCGCCGCCAGTGGGCACCAATACTGGGTTGATGAATCGCTTCTAACGCCAACGCTTCCCGTGGACATCCCCGAGGCGGAATCTGCGTTGATGATTCACGATGAAATCGGTCTGGTAGAACCTCCAGAAGACGCTGGATTGGATGTTGAACTGGACCTTGACGAGCCTCCGTTTGAATCACCAGCGCCTGAACCTCTCGCTCAATCAACATCGGCCGACGAGATGTTGCAGGCCCTCGTGGGCGTGCTTCAGTCAAGTCCGGCTGCGAGTTCAAACCGAGAGGCCTTGCTTTCGTTCTTTGAACAGCGGTATCATCGGGGGCTTGGCCCAAAGGAATCCTACGACCTCAACCCCGCCGTGCTTGGAAGGCTGAACTCAGGGGAAGCCTATGTGGTGGCGATTGCTCAAGAGCGTGCTTATTCACCCTCAGACACAGCGATGCTCGAACATCTCGGTATCAAGCGAGCCCGCCTTTCCCAGATCAGCAGTCGTTTGTTGAAGAACGGCATTCTCCAAGTTCGTCAAGCGGGACGGAGCCGTAAGTATAATCTTACTCAGGCGGCACGGGCTCAACTCATAGCGTGGGGTGCTCTCAAGGCAGGTGATGCTCCTTGACGTGGAACATCGCCTGGTCATGGCAAGCCCCTTCCCGAATCGCCACGATTGCTGCAGTTGAAGGCGGCGTCTTGGTCAGCTCTGGTCTCCAACTCGAGTTGCTCGAAGCCGACGGTTCCACGCGCTGGAACGTTGACGTTCCCTTCAAAGTCCATGCAGCTCATGCGGCGCAAGGGACCGTGGGCTTGCTCGCAGCTCATGGATTCTACCTCCTCAACACAAGTGATGGTTCGATGGTGAGCGAGGGACGCAGCACCCCTGGCGGGTTCAGCGACCTCTGTTCTCGACCCGGTGGAGGTTGGGCGTTGGCAGGTCGCCGGGGAGAAATCCATCTGTTCTCGCAGCACGGGCGAGGCATTCGTCGTGTTGAGAGCGGACCCGTTCGGCGATTGATTGGTTGGCTTGACCGTGAACACTTGCTTTGGCAGGACCCACAAGGCCATTTGTGGTGCGGGCGCCTTACGGGGGAGGACCGCAAGCGAAAACTCGAGGAGCGCTCATGGAGTTGGTGCTCTTCCTTGACGGATGGACGTTTGTTGTTGCAGAGCAGCGACGGGGGCCTTTGGGAAGGCGTTCCGCACCCCTTTGGGTGGGACATGCTCAATCGACTTGAATACGACAGCGTGGAGCCAATGAGCGGGGTTCGTACAGGGGATGGCTGGTGGGTGCTTGGCATCGAAGGGCACCTCCTGTCCATGACCGCACCGCATCACGAAGGCGATGAACCACCGCTTACCCAAGGCATGAACCTTGGAGATCTCTTGGTTCTCTGTACGCCAGATGCCATGATGACGGCGACGCGGGACGGTTTGGTTCGCCGTTGGACGGCGCCCCACCTCGCCGATGCTGAACGAGAAGGCCGCTACAAGGCAGCTGCTGAGGCCGCCATGGCTCGAAATTGGGAGGAACGCCGGCACATGTTTTTGCGAGCCCAAGAGGCTGAAGACCTCGGCAAGCTTTCCTTGGCCATTGAACTCTACGAGGCTCTTGGCCGCTCAGAAGATGCCCGACGCCTCCTCAGGAGGCAGAAGGAGGGTGGGGAATGAGCGACGACCTCACCTCATTAACGGCAGAACGCGTGGAATCTTACCTCGACATCACGCGTCGGGCTCGTGCGAAAGCCACCTCCTTGGTGTCGGAAGAGAGCCCCGAGGGGGCTCACTTGGCTACGATGCTCAGAATGGCTGACGACTATGCCTCTGACGCTCAACACTTCTTGGATACGGGAGACTTGGTCCGAGCCTTTGGTGCCATCAATTACGCCCATGCTTGGATTGATGCGGGCGTAAAAATCGGATGGCTGGACGGCCACGATGATGACGTGCTCTTCACGCTTCCGTAATCGTTCTATAGCGAATCTACAAGGTTCAAGTGGCTGTTTTGGCGCACTTCAAGTACGCGTAGGTTGGCCTCGTAGAGTCGGCGTTTGAGTCGGGTGTCCACCGTGAGTGTTGCCCACTGATGTTGTCGGGCGCAGGCCAAGATGTCGTCGTCTGCGTGCCCCGTTTCTTCGCCATCATGGCGAACCGCTTTGCTTCGGAGCATGTCGAGAAGGAGTGGGTTCTTCCGGCTGCGTGTGCCTGCCAACCGTTCCAGTTCACGGTCCACACTCGGCAGAAGAACCCACGTACACGGACCGAGCAAGGCCTCCATGTCGGCTTCAACATTGAGTTGTGCGTCCATGCATGCAACCCATCCACATGCATCGATGAGCACGTGTTGCATGGGTTTCCCTCATTCGATGGTACCGTATCCAATCAATCGCCATCGGGAGCCAATGCGTCGTGAAAGTGAGATGCGTTGACCCTTGTCGGCGCAAATGGGGAGGCGAAGGTTAAGATCGGTCCTGTCCTTCTCGGCGTTTCGGGTGACCCCAACGGAGGTGGCCGTTGCCACGTTGAGCATCAGCATCTCGTTGTTTCGCAGCGGTTGAATTTTTTCGGGAGATTCACCATCCCCTGCAACCATGTGCGACATGAGGTTGACGCTGATGGATACCGAATCGTGAACCTTGGGCAAATCACCTTTTCGAGCCACAACTTGGCCAGAGAGGTTGTCCGAGGTCGTGATGGAGGGGTCGAGGAAGGTGGCCATTCCGCACAAGCCCCCAGCGTGCATTGTATCGAGGTTCAAACCTCCTCCTTGCATGCTGCTGACGACGGCTTCAATGGGCTCCCATGTCGACTTGTTCCCTTTCTCGATTTTTCGCCCCGGTCCGATGACGATTTCATCGCCTTCTGAAAATTCACCCTCGACGATGCTTCCACCGATCACGCCGCCCCGAAGTTTCGAAGGGCGTGTGCCAGGGCGGTTGATGTCAAACGAGCGTGCAACGTGCATGATCGAGCGTTTGTCCTTGGACCGGTCGGGCGTCGGGATGGTCGCCTCAATGGCCTGAATCAGCACGTCGAGGTTGACATCGTGGTGCGCAGAAACGGGGATGACCGGCGCATCTTGAGCGATGGTGCCCTTCAGAAACGCTTTGATTTCTCCATGAGATTCGATGGCTCGTTCCTTGGAAACGAGGTCAATTTTGTTTTGAACGATCACGATGTTCTTGATGCCAGCGATTTCCAACGCCATCAGGTGTTCACGCGTCTGTGGTTGAGGACACGTTTCGTTGGCGGCGACCATCAACATGGCGCCGTCCATGATGGAAGCTCCAGTGATCATGATGGCCATCAAGGTCTCGTGGCCCGGTGCATCGACAAACGAAACGACTCGCTTGAGTTCTTTCTCAACATCTTTCCCACCGTCAGGTCGTTTTCCTGTGGCGTAAAATTGCCCTGTGTCGTCTTGATAGAACGCCGTGTCGGCGTATCCGAGTTTAATCGAGATGCCTCGCTTTCGTTCCTCAGAGTGGGTGTCGGTCCAAACACCTGAGAGCGCTTGGGTCAGCGTGGTTTTTCCGTGGTCGACGTGACCCACCAGTCCAATGTTGACTTCGGGTTGAGCGGGAAGCTTTCGTGCCATGCTTCCCCCTCCTCACGTTCTGCGATTGCCCTCTCGGGTTCACTCCGATGCTTCTTCGCCTTCTGCGGCGAGGATGGTGGCGAGTGGCTTCTTTCCAGATTCAACCACTCGGAGGTTGATTTGACGGGTGTCTTGGGTGACGGTGTTGCCTCGGAAGTTTCGGCGCTTTCGAAGACCGTCTGGCTTGTAGCGGAATCGCTTCTTGCCGCCGCCTTTCTCCTTGTGAACGATGATTTCGCCCTTGTATCCTGTGGATTGGGTGACGAGAATGGATTGGCGGTTGCCGCCCTCAAGGTCTCGGCGCATGGGTGTGCCTGTCTTGTCAGAGCCGCCGGTAATTTCGAGTTTGTAGCCTGAGAGCGTTTTGTCGCCTTCGCCGACGAAGAGACCGTCCACGATGTCGCCAATGCGCTTTCCGAGCATTTGAGCGTGATTGTTTCCGGTGATTTTCAGGGCGTAGGACTTTCCGCCGTTCTTTGGGTCGGTATCGTTGACCACTGCGATGAATTCTGCCATAGGAGCACCTCTCGGGATTTGTCCGACTCACGACCCGTATTTAGCCCCATCGTCTCCCACGGTGCGTTCAAGAGCGGCGAAGTCGCTTAGGGAGAAGCAATTCAAGGCGACTTGCGATGTCGGCGGGAAGGAAGTGCGGCATGCTCAGGTGGGTGGTCCGACCTCGTCCACCGGGAACGGTGGCCACTCGGGCACTGATCACGCCTTCTTTCTCAATTTGCTTGGCGTATTTCCACAGCGTCGTGTGGCTCTTTGGTTTCTGGTCGTATTCTTCACACACGACGGCGTAAAGCCGCTCAACATCTCCCATGGTCATGCTCTCTTCGGTTCGTAATCGACGGCACATGGCCAACAAAACGAGCATGCCTTGTGCAGAAAGGTCGTCGACCACCTCAAGGCGTGTTTGTGTATCCAGAGCGACGGTATCGCTCATGGCGTGAATGTCCTCGACCGTGATGACCTGCTCGGTGTGCCCGTCCTGACGGAATTCGCAACGTTCTGCCGCACTGCTTAGGAATTCAATCACCCGACGAGCGTCTCCGCTCCCTTCGGCTCGCTCTGCCAGCAGCCGAATCGTTGCGTCGGACCAGGTCCCGGGCACCAGGGCCACTTCAGCGCGTTGGCGAGCAATCGCCTCCAAGCCTTCAACGGTGTAAGGCGGGATACGAAGGTGGTTTGACTGCCCAAATTTGGACAGGACGGCCGTCTCCAACACGTCCAGCACCTGTTCTTGGCTGATGAGCATCAACGAAAGCGTACCGGTTCCAACTTGGTCCTCGTCGATGCGGAGAAGTTGGTACAGCAGTTCATCTCCTGACCGACGAAGCATGTGGTCGACTTCGTCAAGCACCACGATGAGGTGGGTTGAGGTGCGTCGGAGCATCTTTCTCAAACTGAGAAGCATTTCACCGAGAGAGAGTCCACGGTCGGGGTGCCCAGGGTCGAACTGATGCAGAATCCGCTGAGCGACCCGCATGCTGGTTGAAGCATTGCGGCAGTTGATGTGGGCGACTTTGAGTTCGCGCTTTCCCGAAAGATGCCGCTGCAGATCCCTGCAGAAGGTCTTGGCGAGGACTGTTTTTCCGCTTCCAACCGGGCCGGTGATGACCGCTCGAGCAGCACCTTCAGGGGAGGCGACGTTGGAAAACCGGGAGGCCAATTCACGTTGGATTTCTTCTCTTCCGACCAGTTCTTCGGGAACATAATCAAAATCCAACATCTCAGGGTGGGCGATGATGAGCCCAGCGCCGATGCGGTCCAGATAGTCCACCATATCAAGGGAATGCTGATGTCAACCGTTCTAAAAGATGTGGTCTCAACAACGGGACAGGGGTTCGCTTTTCCAAGGCACCGGTGGCCGAATCACGGAATCTCATCAAACTGGTAGCCGGTCTCCCACTTTTTCTCGCCCAGCGCCACTTCGAGCTCAAAGGGCGTGATGAGGGGTTTGCGGTACTTCACAGCATCATCGATGGCGATTCGAGGGCAGGCGGTGTTGACGAAGGCGTCCACTGGGTAAAAGTCAATCAGTTCAGGTCCGACGTGTTCGAGCGCCAGCAGGTAGCCCTTCTTGCCGTGATTCGCCAACATGCGCTTCATGCGAAGGGCAAGTGTGCGACGCATTTGACCGGGTTTCTCCCCGATGAGAATGCCGAAGGAATTCGCATCTTGGACGCTCATGATGAGTCCGAAGCGCTGGCGTAGAATGCGTTCAATCCGCTGAAGCGACATCTCTTCGGCTTCGCCCGTGTAGGGGTCAAGCATCGCAAGCGGCTTGCCCGTGTGAAGCACGAGGCCGATGGGGTGGAAGTCGCCGCTCCCGAGGAAGAGGTAGTGGCCAATCGAGGGGTCGTCGCCCGAATAATTGCAGCCGAGAACCTGGCCTGGGAAGGATAAGCGAGCACCTCCAATGGGCACGGTCACGTCAAACCCTGCCTGTTCCAAACGGTCGTGGAAGTCCGGCAGCAAATGCAGGTGCTGGATGGACCCAACAAGACCGAGTTTGGTATCGGTAAGCGGCGCCATGCGCCCCACAGCGTCCATGAATTTCTCCTGTGCTTCCTCCTCGGACAGGGTTTGCGTATCGCCCTGTTGTGCCAGGCGCTGTTGCGCCATCGCACGGTGTTGTTCAAGCCAGGGAAGCACGGGCTGGAGTTCAGGGTCGCCGTCGTAAGTGACGTTGATGAATTGCGTTGGCATGCCGGAATCGATGTTCATTTGGGAATGGCCCATGTGGGCGACCAGTTCCACGCCCATGAGCTGCATTTTGTCGTGGACGAGATCGCATGCACCATAACACGGGTCGGCTGCGAGCACGACTTGGGCGCTGGTTTCGGTTTCGATGGTGTCCATCATCTCCAGGGCTTGCATTTTCAGTCCTTCGGGAACTTGCAGGGCAATCAGACGGTTGTCATTGGCGCGAATCCGCTCCATCAACTCGTCCAACTCAAAGTCGTGGCGGTCAAGGTCCATGGTTCCCCTCATGGCGGGGTCGTGGCCTCCCCCTCATGAAGCCACCCATTCGCTCAAGGGATGTTCAATCGTCCAACACGACGACGGTATCGCCATCCATGACAAGGCGAACGAGGGATTGGATTCGAAGGTCAGGGTACACGCCACGGAGGCGCTTGAGCCCCTCTCCTTTCTCAATGACGGCGATGATATCGGTCACCTCCGCCCCTGCACGGCGGACGCCTTCAATAACGGCTTCAAGGGTACCTCCGGTGGACAGCACATCGTCAACAACGGCGATGCGTTCGCCTTGCTTGATGTCGTTGAGGTACATTGCGCCCTTCGAATAGCCGGTGGACTGGTCGATTTCAACTTCCCCTTCAAGACCGTAGGAACGTTTCCGGACGATGACAAGTGGAATGCCTGTGGCCATGCTGAGAGGGGCCGTTAGCGGCAGACCCATCGCTTCAATGCCCAACAGGAGGTCAATGTTTTCCCAATCGACCCGCTCAACGGATAATTCGGTGATGGCTCGAAGCACGGTGGGGTCCATGCGAGGAACGCCGTCGGTGACGGGATGAATGAAGTAGGGGTAATCGCCTTTCCAAATGACGGGTGCTGCCTGAAGGCTGGTCTTCAGCTGTTCCATGGCATCGGTCATGAAAATCCGTTGATGCGTGAGTTCATCATCCTTGGGGATGACATGACCCAGCAAGGCTGCTTCAAAGTTCGGCCAGGTATTCGACGTACTCGTCGTGTTCCATCAAGTTCTCCAAGAGTTGCTTGTCGTCAGGGTTGACCTGGAGTTCATGCGGCTCGAGAAGGATGATCCAGCCGTCGTTGTAGGCGGAATCGTTCACCAGGTCAGGATTGATTTCGACTTCACCGTTGACGTCGGAGATGACGCCGGAGAACGGCGAGGTGAGCGAGACCTTTTCATCAGCCGTCCACAGGGAAAAAAGGCTCCCGCCTTCGTCCACTTCTGTTTCGGCTTGAGGCAAAATCACACGGAGCACATCGCCGATTTCAACGCGCATGAATTCGCTCACGCCGATCATCAACTTCTGGTCTTTCTGCTGGAACCACAAATGGTCCATCGAATATTTCCGGTCCTGAGCAATCACAAATTCAATGATGTCGTCATCCATCTTCACTGCCTCACATCGCGGCTTCCACAGGTGGTATATGAAGACTAAGGAAAAAAATGTAATTTTTCTGAATCAAACGGGTTAAGAGACTCCTCATGTTGGGAGATTCGGTGAGCGCATGAACTTCGG
>JAYNUQ010000028.1:0-24697 GCA_038116375.1 Candidatus Poseidoniales archaeon
TTAAGATCCGGTCCCGTATGGGTTCGTGGGTTCGTATCCCACCCCCTGCACCATTTTCGCTCACGAACGGTGCGGTTCAGATGGTCGTTTTGTTGCACAAACCATGCAAAACCGTTTAACACCCCCTGCACCACGGCGATACGGTGGACTTGATGCTGTTTGGTCAATCCGACAAAGGCAAGCGCGGCATCGCCTCTGCGCTGGTTTTTCTCTTCCTCTTCTCCCTGCTCTCTGTGGTCGTACCGGGTGCGCCTCTCGACCTCCCCGTTCAGGTGCTTGATGAGGAACGGGTTGTGGCTCCGGTTTCCATTCCCGAACAGACTTACGAACTCTACCTTGACGCCCCGACCTCTGAAACCGGAGGCCAAGGCTCCATCACCACCATTGAACCCAACGGCGGTCAGGAGGAGGGCAGCGCCATCTCAGGACTCGAATTCCGCAGTGCAGAGATGATCAGCGACCTGTACATCAACGGCAGCGGCTCATCCAACACGGCTCGCCTTTCTGCCTACATCCAATTCCGAGGCGCAGAAGGTTCCACCGCTGACGTCACCTTCTCCTTGAAGTCGGGCGACACCCAAATTTCCTCCGAGAACCGTCAATTGGAAGACGCTTGTTCACCCAACCCCTTCACCGGCGGTGGCTGCGACTGGACCATCATTGAAGTGGAATTTGATGCGGGCGCCAACGGATTCATGGTACCAAAGGGCAAGCAACTGAAGATTCGGATTGACGCCCAAGCCACATGCGAGGGCAACACTGGGGGTGTGGGCGGTGGCGACTGTGCCGTGGACATCGCTTTTGGAAAGATGGAGAGTTCAGGCGGTTATTCTCGCCTTCAAATCATGACCAACGCCCTGTCGGGTTCGAGCGTCCGCGTCCACAGTTGCAACGAGGCGTTCGGGTGCAACTGGAACGACGCACAGAAGTTCGAGTGGTCTCCGAACCATCGGCCAGATTTCCGAGAGATGCAGTTTTCGGTTGAAGTCCGAGACGCCTTTGGGCGAGAAGACATCGAACAAGTCAACCTCGTCATGGACACTCCCAACGGTGCCAACGTCATCTTCGAGGAGAACTTTGAGGACGACGATTTCAAACTCGATAACAACGGACTGGTTGGTAATTTCACCTACACCTACGACGCTGGGATTGCGGCTGGCGAATACCCTGTTCGCCTCGAGGTGGAGGACGTTCAAGGGCATTCTGTGGTGTTTGAACACCCTGGCATCACGATGCTGGAAAATGACATCTACCTTACCCTACCCTCCAATCAACCCGACGTGGTGTTGTTCGCACCAGGGGCCGTCGTTCAAGTTGAATTCTTGGTGGAGCACACCGGTTCATCTTCCAGCAGTATTGACGTGATCTTTGATTTGGAAACGAACCTCCCATCATCGTGGTCCGACCCCCAATGGAGCGCACCCAGCAGCACCTACACCCTCAACGGAGGAGGTTCTTCCGTCCTCCCCGAGTTGCAGTTGGAGGTTCCTGAGGGCGACTTGGACAGTGCACCCGACTCCCTCGAGATTGAAGCTCGGGTTTACGCTCAGAACAACCTCGGGCAGAACGAAGAGGTGGCCATCCGAACGATATCCCTCGACTTTGAGGAGGTTGATGTCTTCGCACCCCCACGGATTTTCGTGTACGAGGACGATGAGCATCAGAAGCAAATCGCCGACTCGACCCGTCCTGAGGCGTACGATGAAACGCTCTCGCATTACGTCGATGCCGATGAAGTCGGCGATTTCTTTGTCGATGTGTTCAACACGGGCTTCCAAACAGACGCCTTCAAAATCAGGGTCCTCGAACAGCCAGACGACTGGCAATACCGGTTCTACGACAACGATACTGGCCTTGAACTGGTCGAAGAGGGGATTTATTCTCTCACACCCGACATCGGCTCAACGCAAATCCTCACCGTTCGCATGGAAGTCTATCCGCCCGCCGATAGAGACGGCGTTGACATCGGCTTGTTCAAACTCTCCGTTTCAAGCAAGGAGGACTCAGAACTCCGAACCGATACCGCCTTCACCGTCCACCGTACGTTTGGGATTCTTGTCGAGGTGATTTCTGACAGCGATGGAACAGGCGAGGACAACCCGCTGGGCCAGGTTGGGCCGGTCACTGGCGACTCGACCGTTTACTTCAACTTACGAATCACCGATTCAAGCGATAGCGGGACGGGCTCAACGACGTGGAAGATTGTCAACCCCCGAGACGTAGAGCAGAACGCAGAAAACAATCCGAAGTACGCTGCTTGGGATTACGTCATTTCCAACGGAAGCAATTCAAACCTCGTGGCCGTTAACCTCGCACCGGACGAGTACATCGATATGAAACTCGAAATCACGCTGCGCGGTCAAGTCGAAGCCGGCGAACACACCGTCTACACTCGCATTATCGAAGAGGGCGTTGAGATCGACGATGCTCGATACTTCGACCTTCCCGTGAAGGTCGTCATCCAGGAAGAGGTCATCCCGAACCGGATTGAAATAACGGACAAAACCGAAAAGTCTCGCTTCGCTCCAGGGGAGAAAAAGAACCTCGAATATCGTATCAGCAACCAGAACAACATACCGCTCGATGTCGTGATTCGTCTGGACCAGCCGACGGGTTGGGACGGAGCCATCCGTGCCACGTCAAGTCAACTTGGGAGCGATTTCCTCATCATCAACCTCCCTGCATATTCATCCAAAGACTTCAGCGTGACCATGGTTGCTCCTGAAGATTTGAAGGACAGCGAGGAGGCGGAGTTTGAATTCCGCGTGACGCCCATGGACAACGAGACGCCCTTCCCCGATGAGTATGTTCAGAGGTTCACCTTCTCCTACATGACCGAATGCAGCGGTGCAAATTGTCTGCTCCGAGAACTCGTCAATCCCGAGCCTCAAACCATCGCCTTCTATGTGGTGATCTTGGCCCTCCTCTTCTACGCAAGAGGCCGAAGTGGTCGTCGAGAAGATGTCTTCTACGAAGACGAGATTGACGCCTTTGCGGACGAACTCAAGCCGCTGGATGAGGACGATGATTTGCCGGCTCCCGTCTTGGCTGAAGAAGACGATGACGACGACCTTGAACTGCTCGAGGAACTTGAGGATTTGTGACGCAAGAACGCCTCACGAAGTCCAAGTTGTATGAACATCGTACCATTTCCCTTATGAGGCATCAGACGCACCCAACAGCGTGAGACCCATGCTGACAGGCTCGAATTCCAATGCGGCCGCGATTCGACCAGCCCTCGCCGAGCGGAAAAAAGCGCTGAAATCGGTGGCTCTCACCCTGCTGATGGTGCTCTCCACCCTCGCATCCATACAGTATACTGCTGTCGATGTCCAAGCGGCTTCCGACCAAGACGGAGACGGCCTTACCTACGGTTTGGAATACCTCATGAACACCCAGCCAAACGACCCCGATTCCGACAACGATGGACTGCCCGATGGATGGGAATGGAAGTACGGACTTGACCCCCTCTCCTCGACGGGTGCTGACGGGGCTGTAGCCGACCCGGACGGCGACGGAATGTCAAATCTCCAAGAATACCTCTACCTCCAGCCGAGCGGTTGGGACAACACCAACACGGCCTCTGTCCTCGACAACGGCGTCTGGTGGAACGGTACGATTCCAGTCAACGATTGGAACGAAGAAGACGCCATGCAGTTCAACCAACCTGCCTGCGGTGCTTCCGGCTCCGACGGGACGGGTTCCATCATCCTCTGTGATGAGGACCCCGTAGGCAACATCTGTACCAACGGCTTTGATGACGACAAGGACGGTTTCGTGGATTCTGCCGATTCGGACAACGACGGCGACGCTGACTGTGCCTCCGATGACGATGACGGTGACGGTGATATTGACGAAGACCCCGCAGGTTGGGACACCGACGGCGACGGTATGCCCGACGGCTGGGAAGCCGCAAACGGTCTCAACGCAACTTCTCCTTCGAACGCTGACGGGCCCAACGGCGATCCCGACGGTGATGGACTCAACAACCTCCTGGAGTACGTGAACCCCACATGGACCACGATGTGCGGCAGTTCACCCTGTTTCCGCAACGGGCCCGACGGCATCGTGACCGAAACCACCTCGCCGTGTGACCCCGTTCAGGGCATTGGACCCGGCGGTTGTGCAACGCTCACGGCTGAGGTTGACGGTATCACATCGACCAACCCTCAGCGCGCCGATACCGACGGTGACGGTCTCAACGACAGCTACGAAGCCCTGACCTTGCTCACGGACCCAACGTCCTCCGATACGGACCAAGACGGCATCAGCGACGGTGTCGAGGTCAACGGTGCTTACGGCAACCCCGCCCAAGCCAGCGACCCTCGCAACAACAACACCGACGGAGATGCTTTTGACGACGGTGAGGAAGACACCAACTTCAACGGCGTGTTGGACGCTGGAGAAACCGATCCGACCCGCCGAGAAGATTCGGGTGATGAGGACCAAGACGGTATTCAAAACTGGGAGGAGAACCTCACCTGTACGCTCTGGGACGTCGCCGATACGGACTTTGGCGGCATCAACGACGGGCAGGAGCGAAACATCAGCCACGGCACCGACCCGTGCGATTCCTTGGTCAACTTCGAAACTTCGTACGGGCAGCTCCTCACAGGCAGCCGACTGCAAGTGGGAGACGGTTCAGGCTTCAACCCAGGGGGTGGCGTTGGTTGGTACAACGTTTCGGGCACATGGGAGTCCTTCACGTACGGCACGGTGGTCAACAACGTCCTCCAAGGTGTTTCAAACGGCCCTTCAGGTACTGCTTCTGATGTTGCCAACCGAAACGGTTCGTTCTGTCACACCGACGCCGTGAACGCGGGCACCATTACCACCACACAGCAATATTGCGATGACGATTTCGAGGACAGCGATGGAGACGGCCTTGCCGACTGGCAAGAACTCCTCGGCACCTTCGGCTGGTTCTCCAACCCTGCCATACCGGACACGGACGGTGACGGCGTGAATGACTTCGATGAAATCCAAGACAACACCGACCCCAACCAACCGTGCACCAACCTTCTGGATGACGATAGCGATGGTTTGAACAATTATTTCGAGAACACAACGGGATGCGACCTGATTTACATTGGCATCAACAACGGGTCCCAAGACGTCTGGGTCACTTCTTCGTCTGCCTTTGACTCCGATCAGGGTGGGGTTGACGACCGCTCGGAATATTTCGACGGTACCAACCCCGAAAACGACCCTTCAGACGACATTCAACCGGATGACTTCGACGGCGACGGCATACCGGATGCGGTCGAAAACCAAACCGGAACGGACTGGACGAACCCTGACACCGACGGCGGAGGGATGCTTGACGGCGATGAATGTCCCGATCTGTTTTGGTTCGTGAATTGTGCCGGTGCACCGTTTGACCCCTTCGATCCCACGGACGACCTGATGTCGACCGACATCGTGTTCTACGCCAACAACACTTCAGGTACGGTTGACCTTGACCTCGACCACCGATGGCGAACGGTCACCAACGATTTCTACACCGGGACGACCTATGCCCACCTTGAGAGCGTTCACCCAGCAGAAACCCTTGCTGTGCCAATGAGCAACCTCACGCACCTTGCTCCGACGTCTTTTGCCAATTCGACCGTACAATGGGACGTGAAGTTTTCACAGCCGTTGACCCGCGGTCAGATCCCTGCGCCTTCCTATTACTCCAACATCTCGTTCTACTTCGAGACTTCAGCCAACATCTCGAGAACCAACGATACGCATCTTTTGAACATCGTTGACGGTGCAGTGGATCAGGTGATCTATCAGCAACCCGAGTATTACTTCGACTGGAGCACGCTCGCCTCCACCACGGTGGCAGGTCAAGGATTCCCGTATGAGGTGCTGGTGGACGAACAATTCACCAATTCATCCAGCGAGTTCTCTTTCGTGCAAAACGTCACGGCTGCCGTTATCAGCCAGGCTGGCGCAACCGACGCTTACAGCACCGCGCTTGCACTGGAAGATTTCCTCATCAACGGCAACGCTACGACGGAGTTTAAGCGAAACTACAACGGTTCGGGAACCGTCAGTCCCGTTGACGTCACGCTCAATGTTTTGGAAGCGCTCAAGGAAGGTTCGTGCCGTGAATTCAACACCGTCTTCGTAACCATGGCTCGAATTGCAGGCCTTCCCGCACGCCAGGTCTCCGGTTACGTCGGCGGCACATGGACGGGTGACGGATATGCCGTGTATTCCACGGATGCAGCAACGTGGTCGGAAGTCCGTTTGCAACAAAACAGCGCCAACGGGAACACCGACCTCGGTTGGATTCCCTTTGACCCGTGTCCACCTGCAGAGGAAGTTGAGATCGTCAACCAGACCATCTCAACGCTCACCGTGGCTCGCGACGGGACGGAGAGCATCACCGTCACCGGCCAACTTCGCTATGTTGCCAACGGCACGCCCATCCAAGACATTCGGGTCCTTTCGTACCTGACACCGGTGTCCGATGCCGAATTCGTTCCCGGTTCGGGAGCCACCCAAGAACGCTTGCTGGACGAGAACATCACCGACGCCAACGGTACGTTCACCCTCACCGGTTTCCCGGGAGCGCCCAGCGCCCCTGGCATGCACAACATCGTCATCGAGCATCGTCAATCCGGCTATGTATCTCACGACGGTGTCATCTTTGACGGGTACGTGAACCTGACAGAAAACGCCTCGATCAACCATACGGCACCGCTTGCCATCAACGCCCCGGTGGCGGGAGCAGGCGCTACAACCGTGATTGAAGGTCAACTGGTTCTCGCCAATCAACCGTCCGAGGAAATTTCCAACATGCCAAACCAGACGGTTTGGCTTTCCTACACCTCGTCGGTGGATGGGGCGCAGAATTTCTCCGCTCAGACCGACCTGAGCGGTTCGTGGACCATCACCATCAACCTCAGCGAAACCGAGACGCTGGGGAACCTGTCAGCCACGCTCGGCTTTTCGGGGTGGCAGGACACCTCAGTGGTCGGTGCGACACCCGCCACCTTCCACCTGAATCCCACCACGACCTCCATCGTGCTGAACGTCACCGAAGCCCCGAACTTGACGGCCACCATCGAAGGCCCGCTAACCAACAAGAGCATCATCTTGGTTGGCGATGACATCTGGGTCAACGGAAGTGCCCTCTCGCTTGGAACCTCTCCTGTTGCCCTCACAGGTGACCTGCAGTTGGCCGTTCGGGCCAACGATTCGGGCGACCAGTGGCTCGAGTTGTTCAACACCAGTGTGAGCGGAACCTTCTCCTTCCAGTACCAAATTCCATCCAACGTGATGGTGGCAATGGGCGACATCGAGACACGGCTCCGATTCTTCCCATCAACGCTTCCAGCAACCGACGACGCCAACCTGAGCGCCGGTGCCCCGTACTTCCTGAGGGGGACCCTTGACTTCATCGTCCAAGACTCCTCTCAGGTTCGTGGCCAAGATGCACTCCTCACGGTCCAAATCAACGACCACCGAGGCGTAGCCGCAGGCGGCGACATCGTTGGAAACTATGACTTCGATTTCAACGGAACATGGTTCAACACCACGGTTGACCCTGAACTTGACCTCATGGAACTCATCCTCCCGTTGGATGCCAATCTGCGTTCGGGAGACTACCCCATCGACATCTCGTTCAACGGCTCGGACTTCTACCAACCCTCAACAGGCTTTGGCGGTATTCGAGTTATGGCCGACATCGACTGGAACCTCTCCATCGGCCAAGATTGGACGTTCATGGGCAACTCTACCCGCCTCTTCGGTGATGTGTTTGATGCTGTTTACCTCACACCCGTTCTCAACAACACGACCCTCATCAGCGTCAGCTTGTCCACGGATGAAGGTCTCATTGACATCGCCCAGGCGACCTTGAACAACACCACGGGTGCCTTCGACATTCCCATCACCATGCCAACGTTCCTTCCGTCAAATGCCTACGACTTTGTCGTGGACTTCGACTTTGAGACACAAGCTCCGGCCGGTGGCGCCTACTACACCTACGTCGATTCGGCACTCCCGCCGGCTCCACCGACGCTCATCTCCACACTGGGCGGTATTGTAACGGAGGTGGCGATTGAAGCCGAACGTTCGGCTTACATCGTTGAGATGAACGACACCGTTTCGTTCACTGCGAAAATCACTGATGTGGCAGACAACTCCAATGTCAGTGGGGCGAGCGTGGATTACATTTGGGACTACGGAAACACGAATCAAAGCCTTGGGACGGTTTCCTCCGACGCTGATGGCAACGCAACACTGCCGTTTACGCCATCGGGTATCGCTCCGGGCTACTACGATGTGGGCATCGTTGTCCAAGACGACCTTTCCGCCGTGTTGAACGCAGGGAATTCCCGACGGTATGGAAATTCTACGATCATCAACGTGACCGTCCAAGTCACCAGCGACATCAACATCATCACCGTGCCGAGCACGGTCACGGCCGGTGTTCCGTTCAACGTCATCGGGCAGGTCCAAGACGCCGAAAACGCCAGCCGTCCACTGATTTCTGCTGTCCGTCTGAACGTGTTTTGGCTGGAGAACCCCGATGAGTTACTGTTGAGCAATTTCGCAACAACCAACAACGGGAGTTTCAACATGACCGTGCCCACCGACACGGCTGGCAACGGTACGACCCGAGGACCACACACCCTCGTTATCACCGTGGTCAACGAGTCCTCACCGTTCTACTTGACCGCCACCTCTCAATCCTCGATTCAAGTGATGGGTGTTTCACGCCTTGAAAACCTCCAACCGCTCAACGCTGTTGTCATCAACCGAGGCAACGACATCAACATGACGGCAAAATTGGTCGAGGCTTCAGACTTGTTTGCGCCACTCTCAAACTATGAGGTCGCCTTGCGGTTCCACGAGACGTGGCTCGCACCGACCACCACCGACGGTGAAGGCTTTGCCAACTTCTCCTACAACGTTCCCTACGACCACCCACTTGGGCTCATCGTGGTGCAAATGATGTTCAACGGCTCGACCGATCTGTTGTCCACCAGTGCAAATCTGACCAGCATCACCGTACGTTCCCTTACGTTCATGGTCGTCGACACCATTTCGGCCAACCCCGTCGCTGGGGCGTCGTTCAACATCAGCGGGCAACTTACTTCCGACAACGGTTCAGGTATCGTCCAGCGAGATAACAGTGTCTTGCCCAACGCCAACGTCCTGTTTTCCATCAACGGCCAGCCAACCGGCTTTACGGCCACCGGTGGAACGGTGGGTGTTGACGGGTATTGGAACGCCACCATCCGTCTGGCAGAGACCTTCGGAGCAGGGACGCACATCATGGAGGCGACCTACATCCCGAACGTCAACTTCTACGTCGGGTCTGACAACAACACCACCTTCGATTCACGAGGATTCTCTGTGATGAACTTCATCTTGCCTGCCCTTGACGGCATTGGCCAACCATCGCTCAACGATCGAACCGACAGAGGCACGCCCGTTGAGTTCTCCGTTCTCCTCAGGGACAATCAAGGCCAGCCGCTGGCGAACCAGAGCATCGTGGTTTCCCTAACGGCTACCCTCTCCGACGCCTCACCCGTGCAAATCACGGTGTTGACGGCCTCCAACGGTTCTGCATGGGGTAATTTGACGGTACCTGCGAACATGAGCGTGGGGCCGACCGGCATTCATGCTGATTATGCGGGAATCTCGGGGACCACGGGTATTCTTGGAACAAATGCAACCTCTCAATTCGTTGTCCTCGGACAGACAGAAGTTGTCATTACGGATGCGCCAACGGTACTCGTTGCCGGCGATACACTGGTGGTGAACGGTACGCTGCTCGACGACCTCGGGCTTGTCTTGCAAAAGAACGGTGAGGATGCCACGGCCATTGTTCACCTGCTCATCGACGGTGTTCCAGTTTCCAGCGTGGAAACCAGCAACCTCTCGGGTGCCTACACCTTCTCCTACGTGCTGCCCGAGGGAACCGCTGCTGGTCCTCACCAAATTTCGGTTGAGTTCCGTGGCGGACGTGAATGGGTTGACCCCGTTGGCTTTGGAGACAGCAACAATCCAGAATACTACCAACCAAGTTCGGCCACGGTTGAATTCAACGTCAGCGTGCCGACCAAGATCCTCTTGCTCACCGCAACAGGCGACGCCGACCGTGAGACCACGATGACCATCCAGGGGCGGCTCGTTGATGTTGTTGACAACCCACTCCCCAACATGACCATTGAGATTTGGCTTGGTGGTCAATGGCTGACCAACACCACGACGGACGAAATCGGAGAATTCTCAGCCGTCCACCCCGTGCCTGCTGATGCTCCGCTCGGTCCGGTTGTGCTTGAAACACGATTCACGGGCACCGTCGCCTACCTGCCAAGCAACGCTTCGGGCCTTTGGGAAATCTACAGCCCCGTGCTGGTCACCGTTGACATGTCCTCACCTGTCGCTGTGAACGAGACCGTTTCCATTACCGGCTCGGTCGTGGACAACCAACTGGTTGGCGTTGCAAATCATGAGGTTCAACTCGTGGTTGAAGGAATCGTCATCACCTCCTTGATGACCAACGAGCAGGGCGACTTCTCCTTCGAATGGGTCGTGCCCGATATCTTCGACTTTGGCAACCGCACGCTGGTGGCTGAGGTGGCTCCACAGGGGTACTATCGCGGGGGTGAGGGCAACGTCTCCTTCTTCCTGTCTCACCGTTCGTGGGTCACCCTCATCTTTGCTGACGGAACGGATGCAACACGTGGCGATGTCTGGGAGTTGAGCGGACGGTTGTACGACTTCGACACGGTTGACCGTGATGGTTTGGTCGGGTTTGAACTTCAGGTGAAACTTGACGGAAACACCCTCTTCACCACCACAACAGGTGCCAACGGAGAATGGACCGCCACGGTTCCTGCAACCATGGACCTCGAGCGTGGTGATCACACCATTGCCGTGGAATTTGAAGGCACACAAGCGCACCTTTCTGCAGACGCCGAAAGCACCGTGCGTGTGTGGGCTGACCTCATCATCCAGGTTGACCCGTCATCCAACGCCAACGTCGTCACCCGCTCGGACAGCGTCTTTGAGCCCATACTTTACACGGGATCGGTCCGGGAAGTCGGTGGTTCTGGCGAGGTGTTTGAGAACCTCATTCTCTCCATCGGAAACGGTTCGGACTGTGAAAACGCTCGAGATGGTGCTCGCTGTTTCTCCGAAAGCGTCGTGCTGTGGTCAAACGGTAATTTCTCGCTCACCGCAACCGCACCGTACTGGTTGGAGGTTGGCTCGCAGTACTTCTTCCTCGATGTAGCCCGAAACGATTCGCTCTACCTCAATGCTGCAAGCATCAGTCAAACGGTCTTTGTGCAGGTCGACGCCATCATCACCGTTGACCTGCTGGAGGTGGTTGAGGACGAACAAGAAGAGGTGGGCGGGTCCCTCACCGTCATCGCAGAGGACACAGGGACGGGTCTACCTGACATTGACATCGTGATTTATCTCTACGATGAAAACCAATCCCAACTCGCCAACCGGGGTGCAAAGACCGATGAAAACGGCAAGGCGACCTTCGTGTTTGATGCAGACCCACCCTACGGAGATGCAGATGTGTGGGGTCAATTGACCATGGACATCATCGTCAACGACCCACGTCTTTCCGCTCAAAGCATCCAAGCCTTTGAGGCGCTACGAAGTGAAGGCTTTGCCCCGGAGTATGAATTCGCTGCCGAACAAACCGAAACACCGTGGTGGTCCTACGGATTGGTGCTTCTGCTGGCTGCACTGGCAGCGGGAGGCGTAGCCCTGTACCGTCGAAAGAAGATGTCTGACGACCTTCTCAAGGACGCCGCAGAGGTCTTCGCCTACACCGCTGAACTTCTGGCAGCGGGCGATGCCACCCGTGAGGCCATCTTCACGTGCTACCAAGACCTGTGCGGTCTGCTTCAGCAACGTGGTTTCCTCCGACGAGACTTCGAGACGGTTCGTGAGTTTGAGTTCGCTATTCGCCAAGCGCTTCAGGGGGTCTCCGAAGATGCTCTGACCGCTTTGGACAACACGTTTGAGATGGCCCGCTACAGCCGTGAGGAAATGGGCCCGCAACACCAAGAGGTCGCCGCTCAATCTTTGACCCGAATGACCGGTGAGATCGCTCAAATCCAAAAGGTTCCACAACGTTGAGGCTCACCAGCGGAGATGCAGGCGGCCCTGAGAAAAGGTTGCTTGGAGGGAGTCATTGGCGTCGACGGGGAGCGGAAATTCTCGTACCAGCGGCGGGCCCTCTGGGTCCTGAATGTCGAGCTTCACGAGGGTGGCGTCTTCCGTGGTTTTCACCTGAAGTTGGATGGCGTCTTGGTTGGTGCCAAGAAGGGGAATGCTCAGACCGTCGGGGTCCACGCGTCCGTTGATGCTTTCAACCACCCATGCCAAGGCTCGCTCGGGATGACGGTCAGCGAGTCCGGTCTCGGGAAGCATCCCTGCTGTGACCAACACTTCGGTGTGCCGGGCACGCACCTCCGAGAGGTGTGTGGGCATGGAATCGAAGTGGCCTTGCAGCGTGGTAGCATCCGTTGAGAGCCCCTCAACAACGGATTCGTGTGGAGCGGATGGCGTCTCTTCAGAGGTGAAGTCAAGCGGTTTCCATTCGTCCATGGCGGTTTCGAACCGACGAGCCCACATGAACCTTCGGACGTGCCTCAGTCCGTCTCAAGTGAGGCATCAGGTTGGATCTTGGCAAAGAAGCGGCGAGCAAAACGTTGGGTGGAATCGTGGTCGCTGGCATCGTTCATTCGCAGGTCAGCGGGGAAGCAGCCGGCGTAGGTTCGGTCCGTGACACGACGGTCAAGCAAGAGGATGAGGGCTCGGTCACCGATGGAGCGGATGGGGCGCCCCATCGCTTGCAGAATGGAATTAACCGCCGGTTGAGAGACGGTATAGCGCCAAGCCAGGCTACGACCAAAACGGTCTTCAGCATAGGATTTCAGAGATTTGGAGAGCACTGAAGGCGGTGAATTTGGAATGCCAATGCAGGCGACGGCGTCAAGAGCCCCGCTGTGATAGTCAACCCCCTCTGAAAGGCGGGCGCCAAACACACCTGCAAGGAGGATTTTACGGCCGTTTCGCTTTTCCTCAAGGAGGGTATCCACCACTTGGTCCAAATCTTGTTTGGTCCATTCCCTGCTCTCTGCCATGATTCGGGCGCCGGAGAAATGCCCCTCGAGCACCACGTCGTTGAGCATGGCGTAGGAGGGGGCAAAGACAGCGACATGGCCTGGAGAGGCATCGATGAGGGCTTGGATGTGAGCGCGTATGGCTCGGGTGTTTTCTGGACTTCGTTCGGTGTATTTTGTCGTCACGTTCTTGGCCACGAGTACGGGCCTCCGCATGGCTGCAAACGGTGAAGCATACGCTACGGATGTCGTGGTGGTTGGGGGGAGACCCAAGATGTTGGCGTACATGCTGGGTGGGTAGAGCGTCCCTGACATCAACATCGCACCTGCAGATTGCTCAAACACGGGTTTGGAGACCAAGCCCGGGTCGAGAAGATGGGTGGTGATGCGTCCGTCTCTGCCTTTGGTGTCGTAGATCATCGTCAGAGCGGGAGTTGAGCCAAATTTGAGCATGCAATCCAGGATCTCAGCAACGCGGTGGGCGTTTGGCTCCATTGGATTTCCGTCATCACCCGCCTCCATGTCCACATCGACGCTGGCCAACATGTCTCTGAGTTGATGGATTCGAACAGCCACCTCTACCGCTGGGTGGTTGGACGCTCCTTTGCTGCCGAGTTGCTGCTGGCCGGCTTTCCCATCAACAACATCGCAGGCACGATGGAACACGTTCAACACATCATCAACCGCAACCTCTGCTTCTTCGTCCTGACCAGAGAGGTTTCGTTGGTACTGTGAAAACAAGGCGTCAAACCCTACGCGGGAGGCCTTGACCACCTCAAATGCCCACGTTGCAAGGGCGTGGGACATTGACAGCGCTTCTCCGCCTGGCATCTTCATCGCTTGAGCCATCACGCCAGCATATTCCTCGAGTTCCATCTGCGTGTTCCGAATCATCGTTCTCGTCAGCCGCTTCTCAAGCGTCATCCGAATGCGGTCTGGAAGGTTGTGCGCTTCATCCACGACGATGATGATGTCTTCAAGAGCGATGTCCATGGCTTTGAGACTCGACTCACGAACGCCGTCGTCAAAGAGGTGATTGTAATCTCCAACAAAGACATCAGCACCGCTGACCGCTTCTCGGGCTGCTTTCCACGGGCAGGTCTGAGCGGGTTCACCGTGGGCGGTATGGGTCCTTGCGATGTCAACCAGTTCATCGACGTGGAGCGGCGAGGCGAGAATACGCTCTTTGAGGCCGGGCGCTGATGTGATCCAGGGTTTGCAGGAGCGAGTTTTTCTGGCTTGGCTGCACAGCAGCGAGAAAACGAGTGGCGATTCTTTGGCAAAAGGTTGGACGCACATCCCGGCTTGACCCACCATGTCGACCAGACGTACCGGCATCATACCCTTGCGCCGGTTGTTGATTCGTCGAACCGTGTCGACGACGATGCGATGTTGTGTTTGCCTTGAGGTCAAGAAAAAGACGGTCTTTTTTTGACTGGATTGACTGGCAACCTCAAGAGCAGCAGCGAGTGAGGCAGCGGTTTTTCCGATGCCCGTTGGGGCTGCGGCGAGATGAAATCCTTCTCTTGCGAGCGCCTTGATGCCGTCTTGAATCATTTCGAGTTGTCCAGGTCTCGGTTTCGCGTGAGCAAGGAACGCATAGGTGGATGTATCCACCGGTTCTTCTTGCTCGTTCATATCCATCATCGTGCGACGACCCTCCTAAAGGATTCGCATGGAGGTTACAGGCTTGACCGATGGATGTCAATGTGCCCAGAAGTGTGGGGGCTGGGCACGGGGGAACCACCGCGTCAACTGACGGGGGTGGAATCTGAGCCTCCCTGGCCGCCGTCCAGGGAGGTGTGTGGGGGTGTTTGGCTGTTGGAACCAAGGCCCAGACGTGCACGGCGGGCACGCTGACACAGCGAGACAAAACTCTGCAAGACGGGCCGGTCTTGCGAAGCTGTAAGGGTGGCATCACCAAGGTTGTATCCTGAGTTTTGCCAATTCATCCCATCCCCTCCAGTCTCTCACCATCATTCTTGGTATTCGCTGCGTCGAATCGTTCCTTCTCTGGACGCCTCCAGAGCGGAATCGAAGGTGCTTGAAACGGCCTCGAGCTCGGCGGCCGCTTTTCTCATGTACAATTTGAGGCCCTCTTGGGCCGCGATCTCCGGGGTTGTGCCCTGGAGCTCGTACAATTTTCCGAGTTGCATCTGGTCGTTTCGACCAAGTGGGATACGGATGGATTTCATTCCCTGAAGCAGGGGTTGGTTGTGAAGAAATTCTTGAATCGCAAGGCGAACCACATCGGAGCGACTTCGTGCACCGTCCATGCCGATGCGGGCGTCCAACAAAGCCAGGTCTTCCTCCGTGATTCGAAGGGAAACGGCGCTGGTGGGCTGGGTCATTGTGGTCGCCTCGTAGACATGGACCAGCGTTGGCAGTATATCAATGTAGCGAATATGATGACAATATGACTTCAAATGTATTACAATGAAAAACGCAAGACTGCTCGGAGGAACGAGCGAAGTTTGAAGGACGAACCGTTCCACGGGAATTCATGGCACTGGAACCCACACGTGGACTCTACCTCTACCTCGAGACGCTCCGTATTGCATTTGATGACGCCATCGTCACCGATGATGAAGCACAAATCCTGCGAATTTTGGCCCAAGTGCTCGGGGTTGCGCCATCTGACACCGCAGAATGTCGGGCAGCCGTGGCCGGTGAAGTGGATTGGCCCTTCGACGAAAACAGTGAATACGGAGGTCACCACATGGGTGATGCCACGACCTACCAATCAGCCCTGATTGCTGCCCTCGACGATGACGTCATCAGCGAGGACGAGTGGGCCATGCTGGACCACCTTCGTCGCATCATCGGTTTGCAGGAAGATCAGCACGCGCTTATCGAAGAGTCCATCAGGGCGATGAGCGAAGTGGACGAACACGGTCAGCGAAGGGTGGAACGCCTGGAACGGTACCTCACCGTTTGCTCCTTTTGACATCAATTCATACGGCCTCAATTGATGGTTGCGGAGATTCAACAGGGACAACCATTAGAAAGGGACTGTGTTAGGGCAGGCCAATACACCTACGGGTGTGAGAAGGTATGCCGATGAGCCCCAGTGACGCAATTTATGCAAAAGTTGTAGCCCGAGACCCCGACCAACCCGAGTTTCACCAAGCGGTGAAAGAAGTGCTTGAATCCCTTGAGCCTGTTCTTGAGGAAAATCCAGAGTACATCTCCATTGTTGAGCGCGTGGTTGAACCCGAACGTCTTATCCATTTCCGTGTCCCTTGGGTTGATGACGAGGGCAACACCCAAGTCAACCGGGGCTTTCGAATACAATTCAACGGTGCCATCGGCCCCTACAAGGGTGGATTGCGATTCCACCCCAGCGTGAACGCCTCCATCCTGAAGTTCCTCGCTTTCGAGCAGATTTTCAAGAATTCCTTGACCGGCCTTCCCATGGGCGGCGGCAAAGGTGGTTCAGATTTCAACCCCAAAGGAAAATCCGACGGCGAAGTTATGCGATTCTGTCAATCCTTCATGATGGAGCTTTGGCGACACATCGGCCAGGATTGCGACGTCCCTGCGGGAGACATCGGTGTTGGTGGTCGAGAAATTGGCTACATGTTTGGCATGTACAAGCGATTGCAAAACGAATTCCAAGGCGGCGTGCTGACCGGGAAAGGCCTGTCCTACGGCGGGTCGCTCATCCGTCCGGAGGCAACCGGCTACGGGCTCGTCTACTTTGCTCGTGAGATGCTCGCCACCAAGGGCAAATCCTTCGAAGGAGCGGTTGTCTCCATCTCGGGGTCAGGAAACGTGGCCCAATTCGCCTGTGAGAAAGTTCTCGACCTCGGCGGTAAGCCGGTCACCTTCTCCGATTCATCAGGATTTATCCACGACCCTGACGGCATCGACCGAGAAAAACTCGCTTGGGTGATGGATTTGAAGAACAATCGCCGTGGCAGAATTTCAGAATATGCCAAGCAGTACCCTTCGGCGACCTTTACCGCAAGCGCCCCTGAACCGTCCTCAAACGCCCTCTGGGGTGTTGATGTGGATGTTGCCCTCCCCTGTGCTACACAGAATGAACTCAACGGTGAGGAAGCGAAGATGCTTGTTGCCAACAACGTCATTGCGGTTGGCGAGGGCGCCAACATGCCGTGCACGCCTGAAGCGGTGGAGGTGTTCCATGAAGCCGGTGTGCTCTTTGCACCAGGAAAAGCCAGCAACGCGGGCGGCGTAGCCACCTCTGGATTGGAGATGTCGCAAAACTCCCTTCGCCTGGCATGGACTCGCGAAGAGGTTGACCAGCGCCTCGAGGGCATCATGGTGAACATTCACAAGAACGCCTTTGAAACCGCTAAGAAGTACGGTCGAGAAGGCGATTACGTGTTTGGAGCAAACGTGGCTGGCTTCCTGAAGGTTGCCGAAGCCATGATCGCTCAGGGCGTTGTCTGATCGGTTCCCTCGCTGTCCCTCTTTGGGTCAAAAATCGCAGGCCAGCGTGCCTTCAAGCGTCGAAACAACCATCGTGAAAACACCATGGATGCACCAAGAAAAACCAGTGCCGTCCACCATGGAGCACTCCCATCGGTTGCTAAAAAGTAAGTTACGACCAAAATCCCCGTGCCATAAACCGCTCTGAACGCGGAGAAGACGAGCAATCCCCTTACCATTGGGTGGTCAAACACACCTTTCGTCTCCATCCAATTCCCTTCTGTTTCAACCGTGGAATTGAGCAAAGTATTGCTGCGTGTAGCGGACAGCATCGTCGTGCGGGTATCCTTGAGCGATGAGGCTGTTGTAATACTCCCGAGCAGGGTCAGGTTGAGCAACAGGAGCGACATAGGCGGGCTGTGCAGCAGCAGGCTGAGCGTTGAAATCAGGCATGGCGACTGGTGCAGCGTAGGCCGGTTGTGCCGTCATCGGTTGAGCGTTGAAATCAGGCATGCCGACGGACGGTGGGACTTTCCACTGCGTCTTTTCGTCCTTTCCACCTCGGCCACGCATCAAGAATCCAATCAGGGCCAACACGACCAGGAGCCCCACGCCTCCGCCGATGAGTGCGGTGGATGAAGCGAGGAGTGCCCCCTCTTCCTCAGGTTCGAGGATCCAACGTGTCGGGTCGTTTGGGTAGGCGTCAGCGCCGTCTTCTGCTCGGTAATCAGGAGTTGGGTCGGAGTAGTTGTCGCCGTCGGTGTCAACGCAACCGATGCGGTCGGCACTCGAGTTTCCATAGGTGAGCGGGCACGCATCTGCTCCCTGCTCAAGGGTCCATGCGACGGTGGCGTCAGAGATGCCATCGCCGTCTCCGTCCTCACAGCCGAATCGGTCAATGAACGAGGTGCCTCGAACGGTTGGACAAGCATCAGGCCGTTCACCGTTGGGATTGTCCCCGTAGAAATCGCTGTCTTGGTCGGCCCATTGCGTTGGATCCGCCATAAAGGCATCAGCCCCTTGAGCGGGCGTCCATGTGATGTCAGGGTCGGAATAACCGTCTTCGTCGCCGTCAACGCAGCCCAAACGGTCCACGGTTGAGGTGCCCGCGATGTCAGGGCACTGGTCAGCATCGTTTCCAGAGGCGTTGTCGCCGTACCCGTCCCCGTCCATATCGGACCATTGGGTGGCATCGTTGGGGAAGGCATCTTGCAGATTGTACCATCCGTCTCCGTCCTGATCCGGGCAACCGACCAGTCCGTTCTGCCATGAAGTCCCCTCCTGTGTGGGGCAGGCGTCTTGCACCGTTACGTCGTCTTTGTACTCGCCAGGCCACGAGGGGTTTCGGTCATCCCATGTGGTGTTGGCATAGTTATCGCCGTATCCATCACCGTCAAAATCGGACCACTGGGTGGGGTCGTCTGCAAATGCATCTGCTCCAGATTCGGCGTCCCACATGACATCTGGGTCAGAGTAGCCGTCGGCGTCGGTGTCCAAGCAGCCCAAACGGTCAAGCGTTGACGTGCCGGATACCGACGGACAATCGTCGGGTGTGGTTCCCGCCGTGTTGTCGCCGTATCCGTCCCCATCGGCATCAGACCACTGAGTTGGGTCTTCGGCGAAGGCGTCGTCAACGTCGGCCCAACCGTCTCCGTCCATATCTGGGCAGGCATTCTTTCCGCCGAGCGTGGAGTTCCCAAACTGGTTGGGGCAATCATCGAAATTGTTCGACCAACCATCGCCGTCTTCGTCGAGGCAGCCTTCCTCCCCCAGCGTTGAATTGCCTACAACCGTGGGGCAGTCGTCGCTGACGTCCTCGAATCCGTCGCCGTCGTCGTCCGTATCCTCATCGGCGTCTCGACATCCATCGCCGTCGACATCGGTGATTTCGTCCGAAACCCATGTGGGGCGAGGCGGTTGATAGCTGGAGCGTGGGCAAAGGTCCTCATCGTTGTCCACGCCGTCGTTGTCCATATCGTTGTCTTCAACGTCGTCTTTGCAACCGTCCCGGTCCCAATCGGTGGAATTGGCAGGGTCGTCGAAGTTCTGTGTCGACCCCCAGTTGGCAGCCCCTCCTCGTGGGCAGTTGTCTGGAGAATTGTCGGTGATGCCGTCGTTGTCATCGTCTGAATCGCAGGCATCACCTTGGGCGTCGCCATCGGTGTTCTCCTGCAATGGGTTCACGTCATTGGGGCAATTATCTGAGACATCAGGAACGCCGTCGTTGTCGCTGTCGGCTTTGTTGGCAGGGTCCAAAGCCCAAACGAAATTGTCCCATCCGCCGGTGCTTGAGACGCTGTCGGTGCCTTTGGTGATGGTGTTGCTTCCAGAAGGTCCTGCATAGGAGCCGATGACGGAGGCAACATCGCTTGAATTGTAGGCGATGTCCCATCCAACTTCGAGCGCATTGCTGTCGGTTACGTCCAACCACGACCAGCCGCCCGTCTTGGTTAATCCACCCACCATGGTGTCGGCATCAAGTGTTGAAATCCAACTGCTGCTTTTTCCAGTGGTTGATTTGGTCCCTGCGCTGAAGGTTCCGTCGAGGAAGAAGGAGGTAAACACAAGTTCCCCGTTTGAACTGACGTCCATGCCCTGCAGGCCATCAGCTGCATTGCTGCCACCCGTGGCAGCCCACTGGTTCGATGGAGTCGTACCTTCCTTGATGAAGAACAAATCTGCGCCACCTTTGTTGGCCGTGATGGACCATCCGTTCTTGGCCATTGTTCCTTCATAGGAACCCCCCGCGTAGAGGTCGCCGTTACCGTCCATGGCCAAGGAGGTGAGCGAAACGGCTTGATTCGCTATTCCGTAGCCTGTTAGGGCAAGGAAGGCGCCCGTGCTGGAAACCTTCACGACGAACGAATCCTGTGTCCCGACGATGTTGTAACTGTTCGTACCAAAGAGGACGTTGTTCTGAGTGATGCCGGAGACGAAAATGTTCCCGGCATTGTCAACCACCACGTCGGTGACCTGCTGATTGCCGATGCCACCCCCGCTGACGACCCACTTGAGTGCACCGTTGGCGCCGTCGAGTTTGGCGATGAAAATCTCAGCATTTGAAACGTTGATGCTCGTTCCTCCAAAGTCGGTTTCACCCGAAAAATAACCTGCGACGATAACATCGCCCACTTGATCAACGGTGATGGCTTGAGGGATGCTGGAATCCGTGGAAGAATTCGGTAAGGTCTGGAACCCCTTCGCCCAGATCCAGTTGCCGGTTGCATCGGTCTGAGCGATAAAGCCATCAAACTGAACGGCGGTGTTGAGGGATATCTGCCCGAAATCCAGGGGCCCGTACATGTAGCCGGACACGATGGCGTTCCCTGCATGTGAGGCGACATCGGACATGAACGAGACGCCGCCTTGCGTGTGGTCTGCCCCGCTGATGTAATTCCAAGCGCCCGTCGAGTCCATCGATGCGACGAAGAAATCGTTACCGTTGCTGTAGGGTGAGGTGGGCACGTAGGTTTGTGTACCGAAGACCAGCGATGCGGCAGAGGAATTGACGTCTCCTGCAATGACCCAACCGTTGTCGGTTGAGGCAATGGCGCCCGAGAATTCGTCATGCGTGCTCGAGCCACCTCCTGCGAGGAAAACTTCGGGTGATGTTGACCGGCCGCTTGTCAATTCAGCGGAGGTTGGCCCCTCCGAGAGGGAGGGTTGCGGTGGCAGTTCAACGGCGAGATTCAGCAGAAGGCTGGTCAAGAGCAGGGCCGTGAGAGTCGTCGCTGTGGCAACATGGTTCACTCGCATGCATCGCCCTGCTCAACAAAGGCCATCAAGCCTTTGTTTTGCTGTTTGAACATCACTCGACGTTGCTCTCGAGCGCCATCAAATCGCTGTCGCCCGCATCGAGGACCGTGATGGTGGAAACCGAGAAGGGTTTACCACAGGCAATACCGAGTTCTCGGTTCACCATGCGTGCACGGTGCATGCTCACTTCAGGGTGGGCAGCACGGAGGTCCGTCGTGTAGTCTTCCGGGCAGTTGGCTGCCACAATGACCATCTTGGCGTTTCCGTTGGCACAGGCGTCCTTGGCTTGTCGTTGTCCAAACAACAGGTTTCCTGTTGCGATTGCGTTTTTCAGTTGTCGGCTTAGATCCATTTTTCTTCCTCCATTCTCCACATGTGTTTCTCATGGTTGGAATCTCACTCTTCCGGGATGTAGTACAGGGCCACACTGCCGGTGCCCAGGGAAATGGGTTGACCGACGATGATGTTCTCTGCAACACCCGTGAGGTAGTCTTTCTCTCCGATGATACCGGCCTTGAGCAAGTGGTTGACGGTGACCTCGAACGCAGCACGAGCGAGGATGCTGTGCTTGGTTCCTGAAACACCGTGTCGACCAATGGCCCGAACTTCTCCTTCGGACGTCATGACGTCAGCGACCATCAACAGGTGGCGGACATCGACTTCGAGGCGGGCGCCGTCAAGCGTCATCTGCAGTTCATTGACGATGGCTTGGCGTGCAGCTTCAATGCCCAGGTAGTCGTAGATTTCGATGATGTTGTTGGTGTAGGTTCGGGAACGGTCGATGTTCTCAAGTTCGCTGACTCGTGGAAGGTTGCTTCCAATGGTCGACAGGTAATATTCGCCCGTTTTGTCGTCGAGTTGAGGGTTGGCTCGCTCGATTCCAGGAATACCCTTGAGACGCATGTCTCGAATCTTTTCTTCAAGCTGGAGGAGCATCGTGTAGGACGGTGGGTTCTCAGCGAGTTCTGCGAGGTCTTCCTCGGCATGAACGCCGGGAATCATCGTCAGCGTCGAGGGGTTCTTTTCTTTGTCGGCCTGGACGTAGAGACGGGTTGCACGTTCAAGCTTGTCCTTGACTTCGGCGGGGGTCATGCCCTTTTGCTTGAGGTTACCCTTGTTCAGGTTCAAGACAAGCCGTCGTTGTGCAACGTCGGTCTCCAAGGTTGCGATGTTGACCGTGGTGGTGACCTCAATGGCCGCAGCGAGCTTCTGAGCAGCCTTTGCGTCTTGCATCTGGCCATCCTTCAAGCGGATGGTCATCGTTGGGGTTTGGGGCACCTTTCGGGCGTCCACAATCTCAATGATACGAGGCAGACCCTGAGTCACGTTGACCGTGGCCACACCTGCGTAGTGGAACGTACGCATGGTCATCTGGGTGCCCGGTTCACCGATGGACTGGGCCGTGATGATGCCTGCGGCTTCGTAGGGGTCAATGCTGGCTCGCTCAAGAGCGACAATGGCTTCGTCAATCACCTTCTTGGCTTGTGGCTTGGTCAATTTCTTCTTACCACGACTGTGGCATGCCACCGTCAGGTCGGCAAGAATTCGGTTGGTGAAGCGACCGGACCCGGTGGCTTCAACGGCTTCTTCCAACTTCTGGTAAACAGGGTCGTTGGCGAGTTCGTTTTCCATGGCCTGCATCTTGCGGTCGTAATCGTAAGACTCCAAGTCCACGACCGTCTTGGCACGTGTGCGTCGCTTGGTCGCCCGTCCTGAGAGACGGACCTTGGTGACCGGACCGGTGCTTTCGCCGTCGCCGTCGCGACCCTTTTGGGTGGCGGCGATGATGGTGCCGTGGATGTTTCCTGCTGTCTCCGAGTCGGTCTCGCAGATCTTTGCGATTTCAGCCTGGGTCATGACCTTGACATCGTCCCACTTTCGGTCGTCAGCAAGGGCGTGAGCAAAATTTTCTTCAATGCCCAAATCCATGAGCTTCTTCTTGGTTGCACTCTTGACGACCATCAGTTCTCACCTCCGTCGTGCTCTGCGGCTTCTTCCCATGCGCCCATGTCTTCTTCATCGGCGCTGAATTCGTAGGACTCTCGGTCAACTTCGAGGCCGCCTTCGGTCCCGAGGGCGGCGTCAACGATGACGTCGATGTTGAACGGTGAGCCGTGGACACCACGGGACGGGTCAATACCGTCTTCACCATAACTGAACTGGATGATGCGGTTGGCGGTGTTTCGCACCGAGAGCATGTCATCGTCGTAAACTTTCAAATCGTCCATGGCGTTGATGAGACGTCGCTGCATGTATCCAGACTTTGCCGTACGAACGGCGGTGTCAACAAGGGACTCACGGCCTGAAACAGAGAGCATAAAGAACTCCGTTGGCTCAAGTCCGCGCTTGAAGGATGAAGCAATGAAACCTCGCTCATCAGCACCGCGTCCACCGCGCTTGAAGTGGGGCAGGACACGGTCGTCGTAGCCACGCTCGAGTCGCTTACCGCGGACCTTTGCTTGGCCGATGGAGGCGGCCATCATGGTCAGGTTGTCCATGGAACCACGGGCACCGGAAATGGCCATGTTGACCGCAGCGTTGGTTGAACCCGATTTGTTGAGTTCGTCCTTTGCGATGTCACCGGCTTGTTGCTTTCCTTTGTCCAGCAGTTGCATGATGTCCTCTTCGAGGGTCTCACGGGGCGTTCGACCGGGTCGGCTTTCGTACTTCTTGCCGTCCTTGCCAAAGCGTTCGAGGGCTTGGTTCACTTCCTCTTGAGCACTTTCGTTCGCCGAGTTGATGGCGGCAACGGCTTCAGTAGAGAGGTCTTCGTCGTCAATACCGGTGGTGAAACCGAGCGATGTACAGGCAGCGATGGACAGGCGAGTAAACTCGTCAAGGAAACGAGCACCTTGTTCAGAACCGTTGGTTTGGACGATGGCATCGAGCAACCGTCCGTCTTCAGCTCCGATGGCTCGCTTGTCCAGCGTTCCGTCGACTTGTCCGTTCTTGACCATCACCATGTCGTTGGATCGGCTTCGGAAGCGGAGGTGGATGTTGTCAGGGATGATGAGGGAGATGATGTCTTGACCGCGATAGGCAGGCTTCCCGTTTTCGTCCTTCAGGAGTTCAGGAAGTTTGCCAGTGTAGCCGATGTTGCCCAGCATCTCGAGGCCGTGGGCTTGTCGAATCATCGTTCCGGGTCGAGACAGCAGGTAGGCTCCAGAGATGTGGTCGTGGATTCCACCGATGACCGCTCCACCGTAGCGAGGGGTCAGGATGTGCTCCTGGACACGCATCAGAATCTTTGCCTCTGCGCGAGCCTCCTCGGACTGAATCACGTGGAGGTTCATTTCGTCACCGTCAAAGTCAGCGTTGTACGGGGTACAAACGGCCAGATTGAAACGGAAGGTATGCCCCTCCATCACCCGAACTTCGTGCACCATCATGGACATGCGGTGAAGCGATGGTTGTCGGTTGAAGATGACGACATCTCCGTCGAT
>JAYNUQ010000029.1:0-20307 GCA_038116375.1 Candidatus Poseidoniales archaeon
AAACGGGTTAAGAGACTCCTCATGTTGGGAGATTCGGTGAGCGCATGAACTTCGGCGAAACCGATGAACAACAAATGATTCGTGAACTGGTGCGTGACTTTGCTGAAACGGTGCTTGCGCCGACGGTTGAGCATCGCGATCAAAACCAAATCCCGCCCTCTGAGGAATGGCAAGCCTTCCTTGAATACGGCCTGCACGGCATCACCATCCCCGAAGCTTACGGTGGTTCTCCCATCGACGATGTCTCCGAAGCCATCATCATCGAAGAACTCGCTCGGGTCGACCCGTCCTTTGCCGTGATGTACTGTGTACACGTCGGATTGTGCTCCATGACCATTGCGCTTCACGGCGATGAATACCAGAAGAGTACGTTCCTCCCCCGCCTCGCAGCGGGCGAAGTAGGGGCATACTCACTTTCCGAAGCAGGTGCCGGTACGGATGCTGCGGCCATGTCCTGCAAAGCCAAACTCTCCGACGACGGCAAGCATTACCTTCTCAACGGCGAGAAGATGTGGGTGACCAACGGCGCTCAAGCACAGATCGTCGTGCTGTTCGCAAAAGACGTCGACCACCCAGATTACGGTTCAAAGAAGCACGGAGGAACCACGGCGTTCATCGTTGATGCGGCGTATGAGGGGTTCTCCGTTGGAAAGAAAGAAGACAAACTCGGCATCCGTTCCTCGGACACCTGTACCCTCGTCCTGAACGACTGCAAGGTCCCTGTTGAGAACGCCATCAAGGGCGTTGGAAACGGGTTCCCCATCGCCATGAACGCCCTCGACAACAGTCGAATTGGCATTGCTGCGCAAGCCTTGGGGATTGCCCAAGGTGCGTATGAATCCGCCCTCAAGTACGCCCATGAACGCGAGGCCTTCGGGAAACCCATTGCTTACCACCAGATGATCATGGCCTATTTGGCTGACATGGCAACTCAGATTGAAGCCGCACGCCTTCTCGTCTACAAGGCCGCTTGGACCAAAGAACAGCACTATCATGCCAACGGTCCACGTCATTCCAAAGAAGCAAGCATGGCCAAGTTGTTCGCAGGCGACACGGCGATGTGGGTTTCGGAGCGAGCCATCCAGGTCTTGGGAGGCTACGGCTACACCAAGGAATTCCCCGTTGAGCGGTTCTTCCGAGATGCCAAAATCACCCAAATCTACGAAGGTACCCAAGAGGTGCAGCGCATCGTCATCGCCCGTGCGTTGAAGTGATCAAAGTTCCAAACAAACGGGTTGTCGAAGGGCAACATCCCAATCGTGCATGGCGATGTCGCTGACAAACCGGTCACCGCTCACCAGAACTTCGTCATGCGGCTTGAGCATCACCCTAAACTGGAATCCACTGTCTTCGGTGCAGTGGAGCGTCATGCCGTTTCGGTAAGCTCCGCTGCCAAGCAAGGTGCGAGAAACATCGTTGATGTGAGCGTGAACTCGGAAGGCAGGCGCCTCTGCCATGAGTGCTTGTGCGTCACTACGAAGTTTTGCGCCCTCAAGCACGGCAACAAATTCACCAAAACTTCCTTCGCCGGCGGTTGCCACAACGACCTCGGGTTCATGCGTGTACTCTTCTTCCAACGCTTCTTCTTCGGGTTGTTCGTGAACGGGTTCAGGTCGTGCCACAACGGTAAATTCCTGTGTGTCGAGGCGAACGCCGAGATGTCGAAGTTCAGCCGTGTAGATGCCGGGCGTGTCAATTTCGATTTCAAATTCATCAAAATCAGGCCTGTCCATGTCCGAGTTTGGAATCAAACGGTTGTCAACGGCTTCCGATGAACCTTCGGCGAAGAGGAGAAATTCGTAGGCAACGATCTCGACGTTAAACGAGACGGTGATGGAAACGGGCTCACCCAGTTCGATGGTGTCTTCGAGAATGGCGATGGTGCCGTTCACATCGACCTTAACCTCGTGCAATTCCTCTGGAATATCGAGTCCACTCGCAGCGAGAAAGGCCATCCAATCATCAAGGGGGATGCCACGTTTTGGGTCAGCATCAACAAAGGAAAAAACGAGTTCAACCACCCACTCAGGGGGGCGTTCGCCCGTCATTTTCCCCAAGAGATTGGCGAACTCATCGCCTGAAATGACGTTGTCCTTGTTGGTATCAAGTTCTTGGGTGAGGGTGATGGGGTCCATGGCGGAATTTGACAGCCATTTCTTGAAATTGTTGTTGAGTAACTGCGCCATGGTGTTGCCGTTTGTGATGCTTTCAATCCGATTTGAAACCACATTGACTTGCTGGTCAAAGACGGCTTTTTCGGGCAGTTGAATGGCCGCCATGCATCGTCGAAACCTTTCATCCCCATCAAATTGATGCCGATGTTTCAGGGAAAGGTTGGCGTTGGCCACGCCTCGTGAGACCCGTGCTCGTAGGGAAGTTTGCTCAAGGCGGTTGCCATTTCCTGTTGTGTCGTCAGGTTTTCTTCAATTTGTATCCGATGAAGCCATTGTTTCAACCTCCCCAACCGAATTCCTTCCACATCGCCTGTTCGGGCCATGATCCAATGCCCATCAACCAAGCATTCCTTTGTTGAGCCTGAGCGGTCAATCCTGCTCCACAGGTCCACAACCCTTTCGACATCCGAGACGGAAGGTTGGCTCCCCGTGTGGAGGTTGATGTTGAGAGATGTCAGAGCCTTGTGAACGGCAAGATGCGCCTCAGCGGCAGAACCCATCACGTGCTGAAAGACCCGCATATCGGCCGTTCGTCCGGTTGGTAGGTGGCCGAGTTGTTCATGGAACAGCGCCGTGGCCCGCTGCAACTCTTTTGAGGTTCGTAGGGCGCGAAGTTCATCGAGCAGGTCCTTGGTTTGATGTTCGCTCATCAAGACAGCAAGGCGTTGGTCTACGGTCAGGTGTTCGAGAGTTGGGTCGTCGAGGAGCCTGAAGGTTTCGGGGTTGAACACCGGAATGTGCGTGAAGACAAATCGGAGAACCCCGTCTTCCTGCATTCGGTGAAGCACTTCTCCTGGACGGGTGGCGTTGAGGATTTTCCGCAACTCCATCCAGCGGCGCTCAATGGCCACCATGGTCAGTCGGTTGCGATGCTTCGCAATGGCGTCGTGGAGGGAAGGTTCCATCTTCCAAAGCGCACCCTCATCACGCCGCATAAATCGATAGGCACGGAGAATACGAAGGGCGTCCTCCTCGCATCGAAGGGTCGCATCGCCAACGGCCCGAACCCTTCGTGCAGCAAGATCGCCCACACCATCAAACGGGTCGTACATCTCTTGGCGAGCAACGTCCACGGCCATGCTGTTGAAGGTGAAATCGCGTCGGCTCAAATCTTCCCTCAAAGACACTCCCCACTCAACATGTTCAGGGCGGCGTCCGTCCCTGTAGAGCGATTCTGTACGCAATGTGGTCACCTCGTAGTGCTTGCCTTGACCTTTGACGGTGACCGTACCAAATTCAATCCCGGTGGGTATGGCTCGGTCTCCAAACAGCGTGAGCAATCGGTCCGGTGGGCACGTGGTGCAAACATCGATGTCGGTGGATGGGGCCCCCAACCATGCGTCACGAACACATCCACCTACCAACCAAGCGCCTTCTCCTTCCTTGGCGATGGTTTCGAGCAACGAGATGAGGTCGTCGTCAAGGGCTGCAAGCCAACGAAGCAGTTGAGGTGGACACGGCTGCCCGTCGAGGTCGGCCTGAAGGCCTTTGGTCAGTGTCGGACCCTCCATCATGACTCCCCTCTTCTTGTTCTGTTGTGCTGACTGTGAAAAAGGATTATGTGACAACGGTGGTTCCAACGGTTAATGTCGTGGAGCGAAGACGATGTCATCCTCGTTCCCGTGGCTTGGTTGAAGCCGCATGAAGAGATCAAAGAGCGAAATCGAGACAAGTTGCTCGAGATGACAAAACGGTGGGGTGGCTACACCAAACCGCTCCTTGTCGACAAAAAGACGGGGACCATCCTCGACGGCCATCACCGCTATTCCATCGCTTGCTTGCTCGGCCTCAAGCGAGTTCCCGCACTCTGCGTTGACTATCTCGCTGACGAGGGGATTCATCTCAGCGTGTGGCCGAATTGCGGGCGTGATTCGCTGACCAAGGAAGAGGTCGTGGAGATGGCGCTCTCCGGGGCATGTTTTCCTCCGAAAACAAGCCGTCACACGCTTCCAGAACACTCCCCGCCGATTTTCGTGCCGTTGTCAACGCTGGAAGTGTACCCGTCACTCAACTCGCCTGACGCGTCGTGATCCATTCCTTCCATCGGGCATTGCCTTTTCCGCTGAGGGTGACCCCGTGCTGAGGTGACGGGGGCAATTCGATGGACGCGTTGGAAAGAATGCCTTCGTGTACGATTTCCAGCGTGATGGTCTCGCCTGCACGGCCACCGATGAGTTTCTTGAGGTGGGCCGAGGACTTGATGCGCACACCGTCAACGGCCACGAGCTCATCGCCGACCTGCGTGCATGTCCTCAAGGGTGAACCGGCATGATAGGTGGTGATGGTGACCCTTCCGGATGTTTCTCGTAAACCAACGCCTAACCATCCCTTGCCCTCTTTATCACCAGCATGCGGCACCAGTTTGAGTCGGAAGGCGGAGAGGGCACGTTGAACGTTGGGGAGGGCTCGCTGACGGACCAGTCTATCCAAGAAAGGCCCCATAGAAGCGCCTCCTGGGCAGGCTTTGAGTGCCGTTCGAATGTCGTTGTAGTCAACACCCGGTCCCTCTTCCTCATCGGATTCAATGGAGAATCGACGAACGAGCTCTGCCATCAAGTCACACGCACCGAAGGTGTTGTTGTTTCGTCGTCGTAATTCAACATCCAAGCACATCATCGCTAACTCGCCTTCAAGATAGTATGAAATTTGACTCTCTCTTGTATAGGGGCCACTTCTATAGAGGTGTATCCACGCATCATGGCTTGATTCTGCGAGCGATTCACGGTGCATGCCGTTGCCGGTGGTGTGGCGTTTCATCTTGCGCTCAAAATCCAAACGCCAGTCCTCTTCCGACCATGCCCCTGAACGAACACACATCATGTCGCCCAACCACGACGTTCCACCCTCAAACCACCAAAGAAGGTCGGTGTGAACTTCGCTTTGGAGGTCATAATCCACGAAACACTTGGGGCGCAATCGCTTGACGTTCCACTGATGCAAATATTCGTGAGAAAACAGGCTCACGAGGTCTCTGTACTCATCGGGATGGTCGGGGAAAAGGCAGGATCTCGGCATCATCGATGTTTGCGAATTCATGTGCTCAAGGCCGCCCCTCCCGGTGTCGGTCAGGTGGAGCACGGTTGTGTAATCCGGCCAGTCGGGCACACCAAAGAGGGCATGGTGCTCCTTCGCAATGCGTTCCATGTCGCCCACAAAGGCTTGAAGTCGCTCGGGATTGGGGGCATGACCTCCGCTGTCCCACCACTTGAAGTGATGCGTTCGGCCGTCGATTTCGGACGTCATGGGAGCATTGGGGTTGACTTCCATGATGCTGTCAAGCAGCAAGTCCCTGTTTGGTGAGGTGAAGGTCCATCGCTTCGCAAGGTCGCCTGCAGAGGTTTCATCCTTCAGGTCCAGTTGGGTTGCAGGACTCCATTCAGCGGGTGCAACAAGCTCAACGTGATGGGTCATGTTGAGTCGTTTTTCATCAATGCCGCGCTCTGGCCAAAACCACGTGAACGGGGGCATAAGGTGGAGGTGCGTCGTGTCGAGGTGGTTTGAACGAACGGACAATTCCTTGGCCAGGAGCGTGTAGCGAATGGAAACGGCAGAGGAACCCTTTCGGAGGTGTACGGAAATGCCGTCAACACCCACGCGTTTCCAGTTCAACGACCTTCCCTGCTCATCGCTTGCTGAAAAATCAAACATGTGTTGTATGGGTTCGCGAAGAAAGTACGAACCTGGAACCCACCTGGGGAACCTCAACACGAGGCGGGTGGAGGTAAACGGCCCCTCGATATCCAAACCCGCTTGAAGATGGTGGTGGGTGCCAAGAGTGGCATCGGCAACGAAGCAAAGGCCAGACGGTTGCGTGCTCATGGGGAAAGTTCAGATGCGGCGGTTGATAGGTTCTCGCACGCCACTCTGAGCAGTTCTTCATCGGTGGCGGAACGCAACGCTTCTGCTCGCTTGATGATGTCAGGTTCGTGTGCTCGGCCGACGAGGCGTTCGAGAAGTTTTGACCGCTCGATGATGTTGAGCCGTTCGTCGTTGATGAGAGCCCATCGGAGGTCGTCCTCTTCGGGTCCCTGCCGAAGAACCCAACGAGCGATGGGTTCGAGCGTTCCCGATTCCAACAGCGTCTGAATCAACGGGTCGGAGCTGTCGTTTGCGTGAGCTCGCAGATGGTCGCTCATCGCTTTGTGGTGGCTTTGGTTGAGGTGGGCGGTGAATTCATCCAGACGTTCAGGTGCATGGGCAGCGATCCAGATGACGATGCTGACGGTCTGCAGATTGGCTTTCAAGAACGGGATGAAGGCTTCAACATCCATTGCCGTGTTGTTGCGAAGCACGGCATCAAGAGCAGCAGAACGGACGCCCTCGTTGGGGTCGTCAAGGGCTTGCTCGAGCATCGTGGCAGGCAACGATGGATGCTTTGTAGCGATGATACGGACGGCATCGTTTTCATGGGTAGCCAGTCGTTCAGCGACATCCGCCTCTTTGAAGTTCAGGAGGGCTCTCGAGGCCTTTTTTTGCACGACTCCATCGCGGTCATCAAGAGCGCTGAGGGCCAGTTCTCTCCCCGCTTCGCCCAGCGAGAGCAGCAGGTTGGCTCCTGCACGTCGGACATCCAACGAGGAATGATTCAGCAGCGTTGAAACAGCACCTGGTCCTGCAATCACAGCCCATTGGCGGTAGGCGTCCAGAGCCTTGGAAACAAACCATGCATCATCGTCGTCAAGCAACGGCTTAAACGCATCAAGGACACTCGGGTCGTCGTGTTCAAACAACGTTCGAACAGCACGACGGCGGGTGCGAATGTCTCGGTGTTTCAATCGAGACATGGCCTTTCCGATATCGTTCGCCATGAAGGTGGGATTCCCCTCTCCCTCATAGCCTGTTGCGTTGGTCTCATCGCATCTCAAGCCAAGCAAAGAACAGGATGATGGGCAGCAAAAAGAACAACCGCCGGTGCATTCGATGTGTGGCTGCCATGTGTTCAATGATCGAAGGAGGGAGAACCTCAACCGATGAAGAGGTCCGACGACGGCGATTAAGCGGAATGTGTTGCTCGATGTAAGCAAGGACGCTGCCTCGGAGTTCAGGGTCTCTGCTCCTCGCTTCACCGCGCCCGACAATGTAGCGAATCGGATGTTGTTCTGTCAAGTCCAGCGTCGCAGCAACGATGGTAAGCGGCTGGGTTGAATTGTGGAGGTCAATCCGCACGGTTCGGCCATCGCTTCTGACATGGCTCAACACCCTCCACTTCCCTTGACCTTCGTTGAAGGGTTTCAGCAATTCGCGCAAAGCATCAATGGGGTCTTCATTGGAGACTTGTGGCGCTCGCCTCCAACCCAAAAATGGGCCAAGAACGACTGCGCAAAGCAGCGGAGTAAAGCACATGAAGCGAACCAGGCGCTCAAGTTCTTCAGGTGCCGTAAGCGCAGAGACAACAGCGAGCGAAAATCCGAGAAACAGCCCAATAAAGGCCCCTGCTTGAAGTCCGGTTTTCAAACCGATGCGGGGTGGCTCGGTCTCGGCCATGCGTACGCCCCGGGGCGGCAAGTCATTGAAGCCTTGCGTGGCCGTAAAAAGAATCAAAGGGTTTGGAGGCGTCATGGTATCATGGAGCGAAACGGCCTGCTCGACCGACGTCGGGAAACCAAGGTCGGAAAGTGGGTTCTGGGCGTCAGTGGCTTCTTTTTGCTCTCGTTTTTCGTTGCGCCGTTCACCCTTGAGGCAGGTACGGTTGGTCCCATGGAAGGCCGTGCGAACGCCGTTGACTTCTACGACGAGGAAGGATTTGGGTCCAGCGGCAACGAAAACCAACTGCCGCACGAACACGAAGGTGAGGGCAATCACACGCACACGCCTTTTTCGTGGACCGATGTGAATCCATATGCGGCATTTATTTACGCATTCGGTGACGTGAATTGCCATCAAAAACACGAACGTTCATGGGAAGTAAACAACAACCAACTTCCTGTATGTACCCGTGATGTTGGTATTTTCTTTGGATTGTTCTTGGGGGGCGTCGTCTTCACGAGGAGAGGCTGGAACCGTTGGACGGTCAGGGACACATGCTTGTCCTTGCTTCCAGAACGGATGCTCCATCCCGTCTATGCAAAAAATCAGCGGACGTTGCTCTGGCTTGCCTGTGGAACCCTGTTGTGCTTGCCGCTGATCGCTGATGGCTTCCTTCAACTGCTCACGTCCTACGAGTCCACCAACGTCAAGCGAATCTTGACGGGCATTCCCTTCGGACTCGGACTTGGAATCTTGATGTGTTCGATGTTTTCTGCCCGTGCCGAGGACTTTCATCGAGCAGGCCAGGTTCTCCTGCCCGGCAATGCTTCGTTCTCCTTGGTGCGAAGCACACATCAGGAAGATGAATGAGCGGGCGGTTCCAACGACCACCAAGCACACAATTCTGGAGCCGTGCTCGGCAGCGGACATCCGTCGTGCCCGCTTGTGAGGATGCTCAGCCGCTGGTTGATGTCGTGAACGGCTTTCTTCAAACTGGATGAGAGTTCTTTCCCTTCCTCGACATGAAACAGCTCATCCAACGCTGTGGACCAGTCGTTGTCGGGGTTGGCACGACGCCACGATGCCAATTGTGCACGCAGCGGCCACATGGCCAAGGTCAGTCGAGCAAATCCGAGTCGTTCTTCTCGAAGTTTGAAGAGTTGGGCATCGCTAAACGGGGTGTGGTTTTGCTGCTTGTGGACCCAATGTTCGGCCAGCAGCCACTTGATCAGGCGTTGAGTATGGCGTTGAGTTACCATTCTGACAGGCCCGAGTGCCGCATGAAGTCGTGGAACTTCACTGGAACCGACCATCAACGACAGCGTCCCCAACACCGACCAGCACGAATGTGCCATCGGCGAGGCGGGTACATCGTGGCCTTGCGCCGATGCAGAAGGCCAGTTGTCTTCGGCCTCGACCATCCATTGTGCGGGCGATTTCCCACCCAACCAACCGATGTGGATGGCTGTTTTTTCCTGAGGGGCGCCCGGGAGCCGACGTTGCTTTTTCACATCATGAACAAGGGTGTTGAGCAAATTTCTGTCGACCTCATCACGGTCGACATTGAGAGGGAGGGGCTTTTTGTTGAAAAACCGGCGAAGTTCTGCCCTCAGTTTCGTTTTCAGGTCATCCAGTCCTCCTTCGTTCATGATGGGTCCAACGATGCAGCACTGATTGAACGGGGCTGGAACAACGCCGTTTTCTCCAAACAGGTCATGAAAGCCCTGGCGAATGGTTGTTTGAATTTCTTGGGTTTCGAAATATTCCTGCTTTTGGCTCGTCATTCTCAACGTGCCAGATTTGATTCGTTTCATGGCTTTCTCAGGGTCGCAATCAATCCAGAACACCAGGTCGGGAACCATGGCTGCGGCGTTCATGCTGGCGACTTTTTCGAGGCCGAGGTCGCCCACAACGCCCTGGTAGATGAGCGAAGAGTGGATGTTTCTGTCCGAAATAACCACCGCACCTCGAGCAAGATGGGGCCGGATGAAGGTATGGGAGTGGTCAAGCCGGTCTGCTGCGAACAAGCCTGCCTCCTCGAGCGGCGTTTTGTTGCCAAGTTTCACCGACTGAAGTGCTAATTTTCCCAGTTCGCTGTGGCGACGAGGTTCGTGCGTCATCATCACTTCCGGGAAAGGGAATTCGCTGAGCAGCTCACCCAAGATCCTGGCTGCCTCACCTTTCCCTGACCCGTCGCCGCCTTCGACCGAGATCAAGTACATGCTCAATCCTCTCGCTCGTCTTCAAAGTCATGCTTTGCAAAGAGGTTGACAATCATTCCAAAGAGGATGAGCGTTGGTCCAACCACGATAAGGCCCCGACTGAACAGCGCCCCAGCTGCAAGGTACTGGCTTCGTCGGTATCGCCGACCGCGTCGAATTTCAACGGCCGCCTGAACGCCAAGAAGGGCTGTCGCAATGGTCAGCAAACCAATGGCCGTTGACAGGCCCACAGCGTTGTCGAGGGTCCAACCTGAAATGGATTGTTCATCGCTTTCTTCCCTCGTCCCGTTCCCGGGCTTCATGGTCACCGGGTCAAGGCCAACGTTGTCCGGAACAAAGGTCCGTTCAACGGTTGTATAGCCCTCTTTTGAGAAGACGATGATGTGCAGTTCTTGTTTCACATCGCTCATTGAAAAATAGCCGAAAGCATCGGTGATGGTACTTTGCAGGAGGGCTTTGGACGTCGCATCGAGCAGTTCAACGGACACGTTCTCCACGCCGCTCCCATCGACATCTTCGAGCGCAGTCCCTGAGATGTCCACAGCATCGCTTTCAGCAAAAAACGAGGTGTTGAGCAACTCGGTGGGGTTGCCTTGAAGGATAAGGGCGCCGCTCATCATGCCCAGGAGGCTGCCGATGAAGATGAGGGCTGCTGCGAGGTTTCTCCACCGGTCTGCATCACGGTCGATCATCGCATACCACTCATCTGCGGCCTCTTCTGCTGCAGATTGAACCGTGAGGTCGGCCGTGCTGACCACCAGTTCCTCTTCTCCCTCATCGTTGAGGGCAGCTTCTTTCTTTGCCCTCACCCTCGCTCGAAGGGCTTCCATTCGTTCCTCACGGTCGGTGTCCATGGTAGCCCTCCTGATGTGGCCAGCGCGTGCGCGGATAATACCTCTTTGCCTCTTCACCGCGTACGTAATTCAAGGTTTTCCTTTCCATTCAGCCGTCAAGATGAGGCCTAAAATGGAGAACAATCCAACGGCAGCCATCAACGCAAGCCGCTTTGAGCCGGCCGACTCAACCTCTTCAGGCGTTGGCTCATCATCGGCGGGGCCGCTCAGATTCCCTTCCTCATCGGTGGGAGAAACATCCACAAAGGCGTTACTGAGAAGCCCCAACTCCACGAGGCGACCTACCGATTCAAGGGACTCAGCGCTGACTTTGTCTGGCGTGTCTTCCATCGTGTGCCAGAGGCTACCAAAGGTGTAGGGTTTTGGCTCACCGTAGGAGGTGTCCATCAAATCAATGCTGGGAATGCCAAGTTCATGGGCGTGGACGTGATCGTCGAGAACGCCGACAAGTGTATCGTATTGCACGATGTCCCGGCCCGGTGAACCATCGCAGCCAGAGGTTTGGTTCACCATGCCCAGGGATGTGGCCAACTCAACAACACGGGTCTTGAGCGTCTCGTTGCCCGGGAGTACGTTGTGGAGTTGGAGGTCGGCATCACCGACCATGTCGAGCAAAACAAAGGCGTGCGTTGATGCGATTTCCTCGGTTGTCAAATTCTGTGCCCACGCCTCTGCGCCCAGCGTGTAGCGGTGGTTCTGGTCCTCGGCGTCGTTGAAGAACAACACGACGTCGTATCCCAGGTCCATCGAGGGGATGTGTCTGGCGAGTTCAAGCAAAACGGCAACACCGCTGGCCGCATCGTTTGCTCCGGGGACCGGGAGGGACCGATTGGTCTCGTTGCTGTCCTGGTCGGCGATGTTTCGTGAATCGTAATGGGCCGAAAGGACAAGTTGTCCTGAAGAGGCTCCGCTCGGCGTCCACCGAGCGAACAGATTGGTGAGGTTCATGTCATAACGTTCGTGGGATTGTTGCGATACCTCATAGCCCAAGGCCGTCAGATTCTCACCGATGCTGCTGCGAAACGAGGCAGATGCATCGCTTCCAGGAATCCGTGGACCCAAGTCAACTTGCCACTGAACCGAGGCGTTGGCCAACGTACCGTCAAATTGGAGGTCTTCCAAAAGGGTGCAGGTATTGACCTCACGATAGGGCGCCTCGGTGGAGCTGGTCAAGGGCGTGAGCACCACGCCGAGCAAAACCAAAATCACCATCGGGAAAACCTTGGCATGAACGCCGTTTTGAGGGGTATTGCGGCGATGCATGGTGATGCCTCGACCACGGACTCTTAAATACCTCCTTTCTTCTGGTGGGAATGGGAATCAGTGCGACGATTCTCCTTGGTGTTTCATATGTCGGAACGACGCTCCACTCCAGCCCTTCTGTTCGTCCTTCTGATGGTGTTCTCCAGCACCGCCCCTCTTCTCCTTTCGGTGGCCGCTGGAGGTGCGGACGAAACGGACACAACGCCGGCTTACAATGCAGGGGGTGTAATCATTGGAGATCTTGAAGAATTCAACCCCAGTGAAGGAAGTGAGTATTTGTTTATTCACGAGGATGAACCGGTTGTTTCCGCCACCCAATTCATGCGTCAGGCATGGATAGATGCAGGACGTCCCGGCGTTGACCAGATGGTCATTGAGCCGTCCATGGGCCGCTCGAGCGGGCGAGCATGTACGCCCCACGTTGTGAACGACGCCCTCACCGTGCCCACGGCTGGCGGCTCCATTTCGGCGTACGTGGCCAAGACCACCAACACGGTGGCCTTCATCGTGCAAAGCGGCCGAACCCTTTCCTCAACCGTGCTCAACAACCTTGCGAGCACGTGGGATTCCACCATTTACCCAACGATGACGACCTATTACGGAAAGGACTACCAAGACGGAAGGGGTCTTGCGCCACCCGATGTCGACAACAACTGCCAAGTTCAAATCATCATTTACGACATCGACGGTGCCTACAACACCGGTGGCTATTTCGCACCCTCGTTCGCTTCATCGAGAGAAGCGGTCTTCGTTGATTTCGCCGACATCACCTTGTCTTGGGGGCGCTCCATTCTTGCTCACGAACTTGAACATTTGCTGCACAATGCCCTCGACCCGTATGAAAACCTCTGGATCGACGAAGGCAATGCTGACGTTGCCATCTACCTCTGCTTTGGTGCTGATTCAACCCTGAGGGGGCACGTCAATGCGTGGACGGGTGCGCCAGAGCAATCCGTGCGATGGTGGAACCAACGCATCGCAGACTACGGAGCGGGCTATCTCTTCACGATGTACCTCGCCGAACACCTTGGTGGTGGTCCTGCCGTCCGTCAACTCGTCCAAGACTCTGCAACAGGCGGGCGAGGTGTCGAGAACCTCGCCCTCTCACCACAGGCTGGGCAAGTCGGCCTATTGGGTCGGACCATGGGTGAAATCTTCGCCAACTTCAGCATCGCTGCCACTCTTGATTCGGACCAAGGCATCTACGGTTATCCGAACCTCGACCTCAATCCCGTTTGCACCAGCGGAGCCTTCTGCCGGGCGCAACCCACCGAAGTGAACAGCGACTGGTCCACGCCGTGGTCATCGACTGGAAACACACTCGAAGGATGGGGTATTCGGTCGTTCCAGTTCACGCCAGGCAGCGCCTCTCCGGCACCGCTCACCCTCCGCCTCACGGCCGACAAGAGTCAGTTTGACGGTGTGATTGTCACAAAGGCCGTATCCGACGGTTTGTGGAGCGTCACCGACCTCAATTTCGTCAACAACGTCGCCACGGGTTTGGTACCTGGCTTTGGAAACCTGACCGATGAGGTCTGGGTCATCACCTGGTACGCCTCCACCATCGCTGATTGCGATTACACCTCGTGCGGTCCAGCTTATCCTGAGGGCACCGTTGACATCGAAGCAGCCCGCATCACTTCGCCGGCCACCCTCTCGCTGAACACCACTCAACTGTCCGACCGAGACGGTGATGGGATGGACGACACGGTTGAGATCAACTATGGCGTCCTCTCCAACGCTTTCTTCGAAGATTTGGACGTTGAAGTTCACGTTCGAGACAGCAGCGGACAACCCGTTGACTCCATCACCGACCGCGTCGCCGCAGGAGGCGGTGTTTCGGTTGACGGACAAGTTTACTTCACGGCTCCATTGGCCGACCAGTACTCCTTTGAGATGGTCATGAAGGACATGCTTGGTGATGTGGTCGATACGCTGCAAACATCCCCTCAAATGCTGAACAACATGAAACCCGTCGCCAACGGCAGCGTGTCCCTTACCGACGTGCAAACATGGGAGAACATTCAGTTCTTGGGCGCTGGATTTGATGCGTGGGGCCTTTCCTTGAGCAACAACAGCTTGCCCTACCTCGACGCTCCAACCGCTTATGCATGGGTGTTCGGAGACAACGGTTCTTCCAACCTGAAATCTCCGTTGCGCTCCTACACAGCGGTGGGTGCTTACAACGCCACACTGCGCGTTCAAGACCGAGGCGGTACGTGGTCGGAGACGCAAGTTCATCCCATCAACGTCAGCGATGTCACCGAACCGTTCCCCATCATCACGGTGAACAACGTCATCATCGAAGACAACATCACGTTGCTGACCGGACAGCGGATTCTCTTCTCAGCAGGTCGGACCAGCGATAACGTCCCCATCGACCACCTCGATTTCCAGTGGGACTGGGGCGACGGTACGGCGACCGGAGGCAAAGGAGCCTATTCCCAACAGCATGAATGGGACGACATCAACGGAGAAACCGCCACCTTCAATTTGACGTTGACCGTTTCGGACGGCATCAATGCGGGCATGAAAACCATACAGGTTCACATCAACAACCGTGTCCCCGTGCAAATTTTTGCCGAACAGATGACCACCATGACCTACACAAGTTTGGTGCTTCCCGATGTTTTTGTTGACGAAGACGGCGAGATTCTGACCTACGACTGGTCCTTCCCCGACGGAGTGAGAGTGGGTACAGGGACGCCGTCACGAGGCGATGATTTCTCCCAAATCACAAGCAGTGCAATCAACCCGATTGTCGCTTGGGACGTTCCTGGGAACAAGACCGTTTCCCTGACGGTCACCGACGATGACGGCAGTCAAGTCTCCGCCGTCCTCACCATCGTCGTGTTGAATCAAATGCCTGTGGCCACCTTTGATGTTCGGACGCTTTCCGCTATGGGATCACGAGAAATTGATTTCCGTGAGGAGGACGGTGAAGTCGATACCGCCTACGTGTTTGACGGTCTGGACAGCAGTGACCCAGACGGGACCATCGGGGACTCGACCGACATCGAAGTGTGGAACTGGACCTTCTCCGACGGCACCTTCGGCGACCGCCCCCAAGTTACGCACAGTTTTACGACGCCAGGCGTTCACACGGTTACGCTGGTGGTCACCGATAAGGCAGGAGCAGAGAGTTTTGCACGCACCATGACGGTGCGAATTGCCAACCCACTCCCCATCATCCAAGTTCGAATTCTTGACGGTTACATCGGAGGCGAACTCATCACCACCTCCACGGTCTTCCCCGAGGGCTCGATACCCGATGGATGGTCGCACACCTTCAACGAGGATGGAGCAGTCGTGACGGCCCCCGAACGTCTGCTGTATTTCGACTCCTCTGGAACCCGAGACGGTGACCGTCAATTCGAAGGAAAATATGTTCCGTTTGAAACAGAATCGCCGGATTGGAACGGCTTGGTTCAGTACACATGGGACTTTGGAGACGCCACACCTCTCGTCCACGATGCAACGCCGTGGCACGCCTACACCTTGCCAGGGACCTACATCGTTTCCTTGACGGCTCGAGACGGCTTTGGCACGGGCGATGTGTCCAGAGAAACCTTCACCGTCATCGTTGACCACCCACCAGAGGCACGAGAAATTTATGTCCCAGAGAACATTTTCGCAGGCTCTTCAATTTCCTTTGATGCCGATGTCTTTGACACAGAATCAGGTATGGAGATGGAGATTTACCGAGACTTGGATGTTGAGGACGGCTCAATCACCGAGCGCGACGAGCGAATTGCGACCGAATTCACGGTACGTTGGGATTTCGACATCGAAACCGACCTTGATGAGGACGGGGATGCGATGAACGACTGGGTGACGCCCATCGCTGGTTCCTCGGTAAGAACCATCAACACGTGGGAGACAACGGGCTACTACACCGTACTGGTAGAGATTTGTGACGGTATGGGACAGTGTGATACCCTCACACAGGACATCGAAGTTGTTCCAGAACCCGAGGGCCCGCCCTCGCTCTCAGAATTTAGCGCTGAAGAGTGGAAATCATGGTTGGCTGATGCTGGCTCCGAGTTGGCCACGTTCTTGGCCCTCATCGTCGTTGCGCTCATTCTGGGCTGGTTGGTCATGCGTGAACCTTCATCGGTTGAAGAAGAAGCAAAAGAGGCCGCTGAAACCTACACCGACATCGAACACGTCGAAACGCAAGGAGGACTTCTTGGTATGGATCATCACATGCCCCCACCGGCTCCAAAGATTCTGTCAAAGGAAGAACGGCGAAGCGATGACAGCGGATATGTTCGTCCGCTGCGACGTCGTTGAGGCAATGTCCTAAAGCCGACGGCAACCCCCTTGGGACGGTGATGGCATGAAGGCGGCGACGTTTGCGACGTTTTTTTTGCTCGTCGCCTGTTTGTTCTCCTCCTCGTTTGCTGTCGTTCAACCCGTACAGGCTGCCACGGCATGCGAGGGGGAAGTGGCCGCTCCAGAATGGAACACGACCGCTCAACGCCTTGCACTGGTGCCTCACGGTGTCTACGGAACTCCCTTCATGTTTGAAGAGATGTACGACGATGACATGGATGATGACGGAGGGAAAAGGGCGCCTGTCGCCTCTACCGGTGAGTTGGACCCGCTTCTTCATCCCGAAGAAACATGGATGTACAATCCCGTTTGGCCCCTGCCAACACTTGAGCCTCTGACAACTGGACAATACGCCAACATGCAGGTTGGCAACGACAGCGCTGGCGTCCTTCGCTTCAACCTCTCAAGTGCGCATCGCACAACCTTCTGCATCTCGCTGTTCACACTCGTTGACAACCAAACGGTCCCGGCGGATGGCGACGTTTACCTCATGACCGCATCTCAGTACGATTCCTACCAAGAGGTCTACCGGATGATGCACGGTGGCTGGTGGTGGGACGACCTGGACCTTGCTGGCGGTGATTCGAACCTTTTGAGCGATGTGCCACCGGAATGGCGAAGTTTCAATCCACTTGGTTGGCAGACATACCGGGATGCACATCAGTATGAATCACGACAAGAAGCAACCTTCTCCGTGGCGCTGGACGGCCCTGAGGTGTACACTGCGCTGTTCGGCGGCGCCGAATGGCAGGATTTCTACCTCGTCATTGATGCCTGGGACAACACCAACGACGGTGATGCTGGAGCAACCAACCGTGTTCTCGTCGCCGACGTGACCGTGATACCGACCGAGCGCACAGCCCTGCTTCCACCTTGGACGGTGCCGTTGACGCTCTTTGCCGCGTTGGCCGCCGTTGTGGTGGTGCCTGTGGTGCTCAACAAACGCTACATGGAGGCTGGGCTGGACGGTTCAGCGTCGTCAAAGGATGCCTCGGTTCCTTTTTTGGAACAACAAGGCGTTCCCGGGACTGAAGAAGGACTCAATACTCCATGAGCGCCCACGCATTCTTGAGGTCTCGAATGTTCACAAGGCCTTTGTTGGACAGCTTGAACTCCGATCGCAACGTTGCATAGACCAGAGATTGGCCAAGGACCGGTGCGTGGAGGCGAGCCCAGTCGCCACCGTTGCCGAGGGCCATCATTGAGTAAGCGTGAGAGGCCGTCTTTAATTCGTGGCTCGCCTCGACGATCTGCAATGCATCTTGGTGGTCGTTCACGGTGCCGCAGAACTTGAAAATCTCGCCTTCTTTCGCATGCTCGTTGACCATGTTCACAAGTTCTTCGGCACTTGGTGTGGTTGATGTGTTGTGGATGGAAGAGATGATGTTCACGTTGGCGGACGTGGCTTGTTCCACCAGGGTAGAGCGAACCTTGTCGTCAATGGAGAGTTCCAGGTCGATCGAGTTCACGCCCGATGCAATGGCTTTCTCAAGAATGGCGATGCGACCGTCCTCTTCACCGGGATAGTGGCCGCCTTCATCGAGCGGACGAACGGTGAAAATAACGGGGAGCGGGATGCTCTCCTTTAGGCTCTGAATGCATTCCTCGACATCGATGCTCTCCATGTCTCGAACCGGCCATTCACTTTCTGGAGGCATGACGTGCTTGACTTCGCCGTTTTCATCCTCTACGGCATCAGGTTCGGGTTGTTTGATGAACAATCGGTCAAACCGAACTTCAACGAAATCAGCACCTGCCAAGTTGGCGCGAGCGGCTTCATCAGCCATTTGCTTCACGGTCGTGCCTTCCAACGAGACGCACACTTTTGGGTCAGCCATGAACGCTCCATTTGTGCCCTCTTCTTAACGCTCACGCATCCTCTCTCCGTCTTCGCCCGTCTAAATTCCACGAAAACAGGCTCCATTTGACCCTCGCGGAGATGGCTTGATTTATGCACTTGAAAACTCCGTCCTGGATTTGCAAAAATGGTCCGCAATACAGCGATTTTGCAGTCGTAAAAGGAGGTACCTTTATACCCCGTAACGAGCAGTATATTTTGAAGGAGGAAAGGGGGAAGTTTTCAAATTCAAAACGGCCCGCAGCACCCCATTTTTCCCAAGAAAGGCGATTCCATGAGCGAAGATTATGACGCAGGCAGCATTCAAGTGCTCGAAGGGCTTGAAGCCGTACGAAAAAGACCGGGAATGTACCTTGGCGACCCGCACGACGGTTCTGCACTTCATCACTGCATCTGGGAAGTGGTCGACAACTCCGTCGACGAACATCTTGCAGGTTTCAACGACACCGTTGAAGTCGTCCTGCATCCTGACCATTCCCTTTCCGTTCGTGATTATGGGCGAGGTATACCCGTTGATCAACACGAGGAGTTTGGCATCTCAGCCGCCGAAGTCATCATGACCAAACTTCACGCTGGTGGTAAGTTCGACAACAGTTCGTACAAGGTCAGCGGTGGGCTCCACGGTGTTGGCGTTTCAGCCGTCAACGCCGTTTCGGAATGGATGGAAGTGGTGATTCACCGGGACGGGACCGTCTACAAGCAACGCTTCGAGGCCGGTGTTCGAGTATCTGAACTCGAAACCGTCGGGACCTGCGATGATACGGGCACCACCATCTCGTTCAAACCCGACCTGTCCATTTTCACCAACATCGTCGAGTTTGATTTTGATCAAATCGACAGCCGACTCAAAGAAACCTCGTTTCTCAATGCAGGATTGCGAATCGTCATCACCGATGAACGCTCAGAAGAGCCGCATGCTGTTGAGCACCACTACGAAGGCGGCATCTCAGAATTCGTGAAGCAGCTCAACACACGGCGAGAAACACTGCATCCCGACCCCATCCTGATTTCGGGCGAAAAAGAAATTGAGAAAGGGCCCGTCACCGTTGAACTCGCCCTCCAGTGGTCCGATGCGTTCAGTGAGAGCATCCAATGCTACACCAACATCATTCGCAACAAGGACGGAGGCACGCACATGTCCGGTCTGCGGGGCGCGTTGACCAGTTGCATCAACGGCTATGCCAAGAAGAAAAACCTCCTCAAGAACGAGGGTTTGTCGGGAGACGATGTTCGGGAGGGACTGGTCGCAATCGTGAGCGTCAAGCATCCAGACCCGTCTTTTTCTTCGCAAACCAAAGACAAACTTGTGAGCAGCGAAGTTGCGGGGATCGTTCAAACGGTTGTTTATGAAAAACTCAACGAGTTCTTCGAGGAGAATCCATCGGTTGGAAAACTCATCGTCGACAAAGCCGTCTTGGCATCAAAAGCACGCGAAGCCGCCCGAAAAGCGAGGGATTTAACGCGCAGAAAAGGGGTTCTCGAAGGAGGAGGCTTACCTGGGAAACTTGCCGATTGTCAATCCCGAAAGCCCGAGGAGTGCGAGATTTACCTCGTTGAAGGTGATTCTGCAGGCGGTTCAGCAAAGACCGGCCGAGATCGCCGCACGCAGGCCATCCTTCCACTTCGTGGAAAAATTCTGAACGTGGAGCGGCAAATGCACAACGTGGCCAAGGTGTTCCAAAACCAAGAGATTCAAACCATGATCAGGGCTTTTGGTGCAGGCGTAGGCAACAACGAGGACGATGAAGGGTCCTTTAACACCGAAAAATTGCGCTACAACAAACTCATCATCATGACGGACGCCGACGTCGACGGCGCCCACATTCGCACGTTGATGCTCACGTTCCTCTGGCGATTCATGCGCCCCGCCATCGAGAAAGGCCATGTCTACATCGCTCAGCCCCCGCTCTATCAGTTGAGCAAGGGGAAAATCAACCGATACGCCTTCAGCGATGAGGAGCGAGACACGATCATCGATGAACTCAGAGGTGACAATCCCGCGACCAAAATCGGCGTTCAGCGCTACAAGGGTCTTGGTGAGATGAACCCCGACCAGCTTTGGGAGACCACAATGAATCCTGAAACCCGTACGATGCTCAAGGTCACGGTCCCGGTGGCCGAAGAGACCGACCGCA
>JAYNUQ010000030.1:0-20300 GCA_038116375.1 Candidatus Poseidoniales archaeon
AACCGGAGGCTGGGGTCGCTTGCGACCCCAGTCTCCAACCCTTTTTTTATCGCCCTGTCAGTTTACTTTTTACACCAAAGGTCCCAGAGACCTCATTCGTAAGCGGCGCGAAGTTTCTCCGCAATGGTCGTCCTGAACGTGAGAAGCGTTAGTTTCGGGGCCTGTGCATTGACCGTGATGGTAGCGCCCCGATTGAAGTGGACCTCGTCCCAGCCGTCGGGTACAACATAGCCCCGGTGCATGTCGGAGGTGATGGTCGTTTCTTGACACGTCCAATCCATCCAGGCCCAAGGCATGGCTGCACGTTGCTCCGGTGAGAGGTCCCTTGCGAGGACAAAGTAATGCGTGGCCGAACGCTCATCAAGGGCTTGCTGCCTGAGGCTTGCAAACTCAGCTTCACTCATGGCGTTTCTCAACCAGGCACCCTGTCCGTACCATGTCGAAAACAGCAATCCACTGCTCTGTTGATGGCCTTGTTGATTTCCACGTCGGAGGTGGTACTTGCTCGGAGCGTACTGGTGCGTGTTGGCGATCAGCAAGTCGTTCATCGCAGGATCGGTTGTGAACCGGTTTCCAGATGTGGTGTCGATGATGGCTTGGATCCTCGGCAGTTCATTGGCGACGGCCGTTCCGCTCACCACGCTTTGGAAATCATCCTCAAAGGTGTCAATGCAGGAATCCATGTAGAAACCATAACTACCGCCAGGGTCGTTGGTTCGTGGGTGGGAATTGACGCCCATCACCGGCGTAGCAGCGTCGATGTTGTGCGACAATGAAGTGAGCGTGCCGTCTCCTCCGAAGATGATGACCAAATCTCGGGCGATAAAATCGGCCCTCCGAACATGTTCTCTGGGTTTGTAATCAACGTGATGGTCATCACCTGCCGCTCGCTGGAGGATGGCTTTGAGCGACAACAACCCTTCATCATGGACTTCTTCGAAGTTCTTCTTGTAGACAACCAAGATGTTCATTTGCTCCCCCCTTGCCCGAAGGACGGGTTCCTTCTTCAAGAACACGACCCTTCTTCCAGATACGAGAAACTATCAAGGGGCATCGGCGGTTTGGTGAACCATGGAAGGCAGTGCTCCGTGGTCGGATGGCCCTCAAGAAAACCAACCAAAAGCCGACGATGCAGCGGGGATTACCCCCCAGCCTGTCTCAATTTCTGAGGGCTTCGCTCCAATGAACCAGGGGACCATGCTCACGGGTACGACCCAAATGCCGACAGGACAACTCATCTACCTTCAACCGCCCTCTGGCGCAGCGAAAGTGATCGGTATTCTCGTCATCATCTATGGTGTCCTCGCTGGGGTGTTTGGAAACCTGTTCAATTTGCTGGGTTCCCTCGATATGGGAAATGCGATGCTCATCGTCTTTGATGTTGCCAACATTGGAATCGGTGTGGTCACCGTTGTTGGTGGAGTGATGCTGATGAATTATCAGCGCCGAGGGGTGATGCTTCTTTTCCTCGCCATCGCATTAAGCGCCGTTGTTGGGGTGGGACAACTCAGCATGGTGGACGAAATCTACGACCAGATGCTGGACGATGGGGACCTCACGCAGGAAGAATACGATGCGCTGCAAGAGGTGGGCGGCATTGTTCAAGGCGTGGGTATGGTGATGGTCCTCTTCTGCAATGCTTTGTGTGGATTGATGGTTGCTATTCCGATGATGGTCTCAAACAACGGCCTTGACGAGAGCAAATTGTTCGGTTGACGCATTCATCCACGACATCGGTTGAGGGTGATGTTCATACCCCTCATGAGGGTCCAATGAACCATGAGCGAAGACGTGGTCATTGTTGGCGGTGCTCGAACACCGTTTTGTGAATGGGTTGGAGGAAAGCGCGGTGACGGAAAAGCAGGGGGTGCTCTCAAGACCGTGAGTGCCCAAGAACTTGGAGCCATCGCCATTCAGGGTGCGCTCGAAAAGTCGGGTACTGCCCCTGATTCGGTGGACCATGTGGTCATGGGATACGCTCTCCAGACCTGTTCGCAATCCATCTACGGTGCTCGCCATGCTGGCCTCAAAGCAGGTATCCCGCAAGAAGTCCCGATGCTCACCCTCTCACGTATCTGCGGCTCGGGAATTCAATCCATTGTATCCGGTGCACAGATGATCATGCTCGGTGAGGCCAAGACCGTGGTTTCAGGCGGGATGGAAAACCTCTCCCAGGCACCTCACATTCTGCGAGGTGCTCGAGACGGCTGGAGACTTGGGCGCTCCCCAAAGGTGGAGGACTACATGATGACCAACCTGCAGGACATGACCTGCGGCCTTTTCATGGCCCAAACCTCGGACGAATTGTGCCGACGAAAGGGCGTCTCGAGGGAAGAAATCGACACCTTTGCTGCCCTCTCCCACGCAAGAACATCGGCCTCCATTGACAACGATGTCTTCGCTGATGAAATCGTCCCCGTCACCATCAAATCCCGACGAGGCGAGACCGTGCTGACCCACAAAGACGAGGACCACGTTGTTCGGGGAACGACTCAGGAATCGCTTTCTGGTCTACCAACCGCCTTTGGCCCCGAATCTTTTGTGACCGCTGGCAACGCCTCGGGCGTCGTTGACGGGGCCGCCGCTGTTGTCATCAAGTCTGCAAGCCAAGCCAAAGCCGACGGTGATGCTCCCTTGGCCCGCATCGTATCGTGGGGCATCGTTGGCCTTGAGCCAGCCATCATGGCCTACGGGCCCGTCCCCTCTTCCCGTCAAGCCCTCGAGCGTGCTGGATTGACCGTTGAGGACATTGACCGCTGGGAGATCAACGAAGCCTTTGCTGGACAGGCGGTGGCGTGCATTAACGACCTCGGCCTTGATGTCGAGAAGGTCAACGTCAACGGTGGAGCGGTTGGACTCGGTCATCCGCTAGCCGCGACCGGTACACGACTCGTCCTCACGCTCGCTCACGAATTGCGTCGCTGCGGTGGCACGTACGGGGTCGCTACTGCGTGCATTGGGGGCGGTCAAGGCATCGCCATGGTCATTGAAGCGCTCAACGGTTGAAAGGCACGACGTCCACAACATAGCGGAGCAACACGATGGCCACCAGCGCCATGAACACCTTCATGATGTTCTCTTGACTGATGTGCTGAAGCCCAAATTGAGCGCCACTGGTCGCCCCCCCATAGGCCAGGACGGGGAGGGCGAAAACCCACCAAGGCTGGGACGAAAGTTCGCCAACCAAGCCATCGGGAGCCGTGGTGAGCAAGGCCAGCATGGCGACGGGTACCACGACCATCATGATGGAAAGACTCGAGCCAATGGAGGTGCGAGGGTTGAGGTCAGCTTGCTGTTGAAGGACGGGGACATAGATCACGCCTGCTCCGATGCCAAGCACTGAGGAAAGTGCGCCACCCACACCACCGCCCAGGCGCAGCCAAAGGTGGCGAATCCTACCTTCCTCGCTCGCCTTGTTTTCATTTGAATCAAGCGAATGGCGTTGCTTGTTCCAGGTTTTGACCAACGCCCACGACAACATCGCAATGGAGAGCACTTTGAAGACGGTGTCCAAATCATCCCCGAGGGCGTTGACGATGCCAACGCCGATGAGTGCACCCATAAGTGCGCCGTACAAGGTGGAACGCGTTGCTTCGGCATGATGGAACCCCTCACGTCGGTGCCGCAAACCGCTGCCGATGCTGACCGCCCAGGTCAGAAACAAGGACACGGCCAACAGCGTCCCGTCGATTGGCCAGTCGGCAACGTAGTGGAGCAGCGGGGCAAACAACATGCCGCCGCCCATTCCCACGGGTGCAAAGATGAAGGCGATGAGAAAAACGCCCCCCATCACCAGTGCCGTTTCAATCACATTCTCACCGTGCTTCGGGTTCCGAAGTGGTTGCGAGGTGAAGTTGGCCGTTCATGATGTTGCCCATTCGATGAGAGTTCTTGGGCTGAGAAGGTTTCATTAGGTTCCGTACGGTGGGTAAGTCATGGATACAATGACCATTGTCATCATCGCCGTTGCCGGTGTCCTTGCCCTGATACTGATCATCTGGTTCTTCACAACATGGAACCGCCTCATCAATTTGGACGAAAATGCGCAGAATGCATGGAACAACATCGATGTTCTTCTCAATCAACGCTACGACATGATTCCCAACATGGTGAACATCGTCAAGGGCTATGCTGAGCATGAATCTGGCATCTTTGATCAGTTTGCAAAGGCTCGCCAAACCGCTGCTGGTGCACTCGCACAGGGCGATGTTGCTGGTGTCGCTGCTGCAGAGGGCATGCTTGCCGGTATGCTTCCTCGCATCAACATGGTCGCCGAGCAGTACCCCGACCTCAAGGCCAACACGAACTTCCTCAACCTGCAAAACCAACTGGTATCCCTTGAAAACCAGATCGCCGACCGCCGAGAGTTCTACAACGCTGCCTCAACGAACTTCAACAAGGCCATACAGATGATTCCATCCAACATCGTGGCCAACGTGAAAGGCTGCGTTCGTCGAGAACTGTGGTCCGTGGAAGGCGTTGCCCGAGAGAACGTTCAAATTTCGTTCTGAGGCCGCAGAGGCATCGGTCGTGCACCGAAGGAATGAGGTTTCTCTATGTCGGATGCACCCGTTATCGATGCGAGTGAAAACCTTCGTTTGCTCGGAACAGCCCACATTGCCAGTTCATCGGTGGAAGCGGTCCGCCACCACATTGCGTCGTTTCAACCCGACATCGTCGCCGTGGAACTCTGTCAGAGCCGCCATGATACACTCGTGAGCGACCGAAGGTTGGACAAAGAGGGGCTCCTTAAGGTCATCAAGGAAGGAAAAGCACCGATGGTCTTGCTTCAGTCCATGCTTTCTGCAGAGCAACGGAAATTGGGTGTTAACGAAGGTCAGCAACCCGGCGCTGAACTTCTTGCTGCCGTGCAAGCAGCGAATGAAGTTGGATGCGAGGTTGCGTTGGTGGACCGAGACATTCAGACCACCCTTCGACGAGCATGGAAGCGAATGAAGTTGCGAGAAAAGTGGCGCTTGCTCACGTCCCTGCTCGAGGAAGACGATGATGACGCGGAACTCGATGTCAACGAACTGCTCCAAGACAGCGACCTGTTGTCGTCCATGATGGAGGAACTCAAAGGCTTCTCTCCGGGTGCGGGGGAGGTCTTGATCGATGAACGGGATGCGTACATCGCTTCGAAATTGAGCGGACTTGATTCAACCAAGCGCGTACTGGCGGTTCTGGGAGCAGGTCACCTCAAGGGCGTGGCTAAGAAATTAGAAGATGGAAGTGCTTCTATAGATTCTTCCGCACTTGAAGAATTGCCCACACCCTCGGTGGTTCGTCGCTTTCTGCCATGGGCGTTCCCGCTGATCATGATCGGTGTGCTCGCTGCTGTTTTTTCCACGAGCCAAGACATCGATTGGCTGACGTTCTTCACCGTCTGGACGGCAGCAAATGCCGTCTTTGCAGCGCTTGCTTGCTTGCTGGCTCGTGGCCACCCGTTGGCCGTCCTGACGGCAGCCCTTGCGTCTCCAATCACGTCACTCAATCCCGCGTTGGCGGCTGGTTGGTTTGCCGGTTATGTGCAACTTAAGTTGGCTGAACCAACGGCAGAAGACCTTCAGCAATTTCTCAAACTGGATGACTTGTCTTCGTTCTGGACCAACCCAGCAGGCAAAGTGCTGCTGGTCACGGCGCTTACCAACCTCGGCTCCATGCTCGGAGCTTGGGCTGCACCGTTGATTCTTCTCGGTGGCCTCGGCCTAGGTTGAATGGATACGCAGCGTTGCGAAGAGGTCGGCGTGCTCGCTGACGTCATGCACCCGAACGAGGTCAACACCCATCCGATACGCCACGGATGCGAGTCCAAGGGTCCCTGGAAGTCGGTCTTCTGGGTCGGATTGCCCGGTAAGGTGGCCGACAATGCTCTTTCGTGAAACGCCCCAAAGAAGCGGTCCATCCGTGCGCAACAGGCCCCGGCCTGCTTGCAGGAGTGCGATGTTGTGTTCCTGAGTCTTTCCAAATCCAATGCCTGGGTCCAGACAGATCAGCGCTCCCGGGTGGCCTCGATCGATGAGTTCCTGCTTCTTTGACTCCAACACCAGACGCACGTCCTTCACCACATCATCGTAGGTGGGATTGCTCTGCATCGTACCTGGTTCACCCTGCATGTGCATGATGCAAACGCCACAACCCGCCTCAACAACGACCTCCACCATGGCAGGGTCTCGTAATCCCGAAACATCGTTGACCAAGTCTGCACCTGCTTCTATGGCGGCCTTTGCGACCACGGCGTGTCGGGTGTCAATGGAAATCAATCCCTCGGGGTTGGCACGACGCAATCCTTCGATGACGGGAAGCACACGACGAAGTTCGGCGTGAACGCCAATCGCCTCTGCACCAGGGCGTGTGGATTCACCTCCAACGTCCACCCATGTGGCTCCCGCTTCCCACATCGCCAAGCCTCGTTGAACGGCGGCATCACCTGTGCTCCTGCTTTCGGCAAAAAACGAGTCGTCCGTGGCGTTCACGATCCCCATGATGCGTGGGGTTGGCTCGGCGCAGAGTGCTCGAGCAACGAGGTCTCGGCGTTCTTGAGGAAGCCCAAAGTCCGAGGCCATGGACCTGCCCAGTTCGGCAGGTTTGATAAGTTGTTACGAGGAACGGGTGTGCATGTCCGAGGTGGATGCATTGCTGGAAGGCGACGTTCTCTCCAGCGGACATTCGGCTCCTGCAGACACCGAGTTACCGGCGGACTGGGAGTTTGCTGAGCGTATTATTCGCCGACTGAATCCTCGTACGCCCCAACTCGTCTACGACATGGCAGCACGCGATTCCAAGAACGGGGGGATGCTCATCACCTTGATGGTCGTGGTGTGGTGGCTCTTCATCGGAGGAACGAACGACGACCTGTCCCAAGGCGTTTCGGTGTTCTTTTCTCTCAATTTTGAACAAGCAGCGCTTGCCGTCATGGTGCTTTCTCTGGTTTCTGCCCTGCTCACGGAGTTCAGTCGAGACATGGGGAAAATTCTGCCTTCAACCGCTGCAGGAGGCATGTTGATCTTGGCTGGTCTGTATGTCGCTGAGCCTCTTGTGGGGGCACTCTTTCTCGGCAGCGCCGACCTTGACCTCCAAGCCGGCTTGTGGCGAACCCTGCGGTTGGGTGTTCTCTGGGGAGGCATGACGTACGGTTCGAACCTCCTCGTGAACGCCCTCTTGCTGAAGTGGCTCATCCGCTTTATGGACGCCAACGATTACGATTTTTCCGACCGCAACGAGCAGGTCCCTTCCCATGGCCCTTCATCGGCTGCAGAAGATTGAACGCTATCCTCTTGAACAGACGCCAAGTCCGATGTTCATGAGCCCCTCTCCGTTCAACGTGCTGAGGCTCGGCTATCGAATGGGACGTGACCCGCGAATCACAACCCACCTTGCCCTTGTCTCTCGTGCCCTGGGTGCGACCCATTTCATGCTCGCTGGCGACGAAGACGAGGGCCTCTTCGCCAACGTCGCCTCGGTCAACGAACGCTTTGGTGGGACGATGTCCTGCGAACACGTTTCAGGTGCCATGGGCTGGCTCAAACGCTTCACCCAACGCGATGCAGGCGACGGTGAGCCCGGTGTTGCCGTCCATTTGACCATGTACGGCGAACCCTATCGTGAGGTCATTCCTCGTATTCGTCGTGATCGCCCCCTCGTTGTTGTGGTCGGCGGAGCGAAAGTGCCCAGCGAGGTGTTTGAGTATGCTCAATACAACGTCGCTGTGGGGAATCAGCCTCACTCCGAAGTCGCTGCACTCGCCCTGTTTATGGAGGAGTGGTTTGGACAAGGCGGGACGGAACGGCATTTCCCTGATGCTCGGCTCGTCATCGAACCTTCCGCTCGAGGGAAGTCGGTTGTTGACCAGGACCGAGACGAAGAAAGTTAACATCTTCTTACTTGAGGGATAGAAGGGAATTTTTCCATGAATGGATGAGTACTTTCGTCGTACGCTTTCATGGCAGCACGCACCCAAGCATTATGGGGGTCCTTTTCCGACAAAAATCAATGTTGGGGGGCGGCATCGCAAATACGCGCTCTCTACCGGCGACCCATCGCCTGTACAACCCCTCCGCTCTTGACATTCCCGATGCAGCAGACGGGTTGGCTTCTGGGGCCTCTTTACCGGGCGGTGCAACCGGGCCAGGCGTGCTGTTGACGGCGGACGGTGGACGCTACCTCGGAGAATTGTTCGGCGCTCAATCCATTGGTTCGGGTGAATTGGTGTTCACCACCGGCATGATGGGCTATCAAGAATCGTTGACCGATCCTTCCTTTGCAGGTCAAGTGTTGACCTTCACGTATCCGCTGATCGGTAATTATGGCGTCCACCACGGGACCTCTGAGTCAAGCAAAGTCTGGCCCAAGGGCGTGGTCGTTCGACACGCCATGCATCAGCCTGACCACCGTCATTCCGTAGGGACGGTTGACGAATTCCTACGCCTTCACGGTGTTCCGGGAATTCACAAGATCGACACACGAGCCATCACCAAACGTGTGCGAGAACTCGGCACGGTGTTGTGTGTCTTTGGACCGTTGGAACGGGAAGAGGAAATGAAGGCGCAGTTGGAAACACTAACGTCGCCTGAACTGGAAGATTTGGTGGACGAGGTGTCCATCGATGAACCGCTTGAACTCAACCCTGGCTCAACCGACGAACTCGGGGCTGCGAAACCTCGGCTCGGTGTTTTGGATTGTGGAGTAAAGCACAACATTCTGCGGCACTTGTGCATGGTCTTTGATGTGGTCTGGTGTCCACCTGACATCGACTATGAGCGACTTCGAGCGGACTACGGCATCGATGCACTGTTTTGCAGCAACGGTCCGGGCGACCCTGCACACCCTGGCAAAGCAACCGCCGCTCGAAACACCCTCGCAAGGGCGGTTCAGGACGGATTACCCGTGATGGGCATCTGCCTCGGGCATCAACTCATGGGCCTTGCATCGGGTTTGCAGACCTACAAGATGCGCTACGGCCATCGGGGGGCCAATCAGCCGGTGGTTGACCTTCAGGACCAAACGGTCTCCATCACGAGCCAAAATCACGGCTTCGCCGTGGCCCACCCCAACGATGGCATGTTGGCTGCTCACCCCACGGGAGCGACCTCACCGCCTGTTTCTAACCAGCATGGTTCAGAGGTTGAAGTGCGCTACATCAACGCGAATGACGGCACGGTCGAGGGATTGGACGTCATCGGAAAGCCATGTTTCACCGTCCAGTTCCATCCCGAGGCTTGTCCTGGTCCACACGATGCGGCACCGCTTTTCTTGCGCTTCCGTGCCATGGTCGACGCCCATTTGGGAGGTGAGTCGTGATGCCACGCCGAGACGACCTTGAGACCATCATGGTGCTGGGAAGCGGGCCCATCAAAATCGGACAGGCGGCTGAGTTTGATTTCTCAGGCTCGCAAGCGGTACGTGCGCTGCGAGAGGACGGCTACAAGGTCATCCTCGTGAATTCCAATCCAGCAACGATTCAAAACGACCCCGAAATGGCGGACGTGGTCTACATTGAACCGCTGCTTCCCGACACCATCGCTAAGATTCTCGAAAAGGAACGCCCCTGTGCCCTTCTCGCCGGCATGGGCGGCCAGACGGCTTTGAACATCGCCAGCGAGCTTTCCCACAACGGCACCTTGAAGCGGCTGAGTGTGGAACTCATCGGTTCCGATTTGGACGCCATCGACAAAGCGGAAGACCGTGAGTTGTTCAACCAGGTCTGCGAATCCATCAACCTCCCCATCAGCCAAGCCGTGGCCTGCAATTCCATCGATGAGGTCATCGCTGCTGCCGAATTGATCGGCAGTTGGCCTATTCTCATTCGACCGGCGTTCACCTTGGGTGGATTGGGTGGCGGAACGGCTCGTGACATGGGCGAATTGGTTGAAATCTCTCAACTGGGTCTTCGTAATTCTCGCATTTCTCAGGTCCTCATCGAAGAATCCATTCTTGGCTGGCAGGAACTTGAATACGAAGTCATGCGGGACGAGGCCGACAACGCCACCATCGTTTGTACGATGGAAAACATTGACCCCATGGGCGTTCACACCGGGGAATCCACGGTCGTTGCACCCTTGCAGTCGTTCAGTGATGCCGACCATCAACGCCTTCGCAACCAGGCTCTTGCGCTCATTCGTGCCCTCAACATCAAGGGCGGATGCAACGTCCAATTCGCCTTCAACCAGTTTACGGGAGAAATTCGAGTCATCGAGGTCAACCCTCGTGTTTCTCGCTCGTCCGCACTGGCCTCAAAGGCCACGGGCTACCCCATTGCTCGTATGGCAGCGAAAATCGCCGTTGGCTATACGCTTGATGAACTGCCCAATCCCATCACGGGCGAGGGAACGACCGCGGCGTTTGAGCCCACATTGGATTACTGTGTCGTGAAAATTCCTCGCTGGCCGTTTGATAAATTCCGAACCGCCGACCGTACGCTTGGCACCTCGATGAAATCAACCGGCGAGGTCATGGCCATTGGTCGTAATTTCGAAGAGGCCTTCCTCAAGGCTTGGGCGTCGTTGGAACAAGGCTGCGCCCACCCTCGCCCGCTGACACGGGCCGATGAGTCCGAAGGCGAAGGCATGTCGCAGCGCGCCCATGAACCGCTCCCCGACAACACGCTCGTGGAATGGTTGGCGGTAGCGACCGACCGACGCATGGGTGCTCTTTTGGAAGCCTTCAGGAGAGAATGGACCGTTGAGCGGGTGCACGAGATCACCCGCATCACCCGATGGTTCCTCTACGGGTTTGAGCGATTGGCTCAGATGGAGCGCAGCATCGTGGACCGAGGTGTGTCTCCCGCAGAATTGAGCGAAGAGGAACTCCGCCTGTGGAAGAGCCACGGGTTCAGCGATGCGCACATCGCCGATGCACTGGCAGGTTTCCCACCCGAGGGTCTGAAATCCCTGGCGTCAGGGCAAGATGAGCGTGCGGTGATGCTTCGCCGCCATCATCTCGAACTGCACCCCGTGTATCGCATGGTTGATTCGTGTGCCGCTGAATTTGCTGCGAAAACACCGTATTACTACTCGACGTACGAACCCCACGGCCTCTCGGGCATCGACCTCTTGCCCAACATGGAAGAGCGCACAAAGGAACGTCTCGTTGCCATCGGCAGCGGGCCCATACGAATCGGACAGGGCATTGAATTCGACTACGGTTGCGTCCACGCTGTGAAAGCAATTCGTGAGGCTGGCAAGGATGCCATCCTCATCAACAACAATCCTGAAACGGTCTCAACCGACTTTGACACCTCGGACCGGTTGTATTTTGACCCGCTCACCTTGGAGTATGTGAGTGAAATCCTACTCAGGGAACAGGCTCATGGAATCCTGCTTCAATTTGGCGGTCAAACCGCCATCAATCTCGCGCTTCCGCTTGAGGCCCGCCTGCCCGATTTGGCGACCAAAGGCCTCGACTTGGCCATCATGGGCACGTCCTGCGACGCCATTGACGAAGCGAGCGACCGTGAGCGCTTCGAGGCCTTTGCCAGCCGAAGCGGCTTACGCATGCCACGTGGAGCCACAGGAACGACAGCGGACGACCTTCGTGCGGCCGTTGAGGAAATTGGCTTCCCCGTCTTGGTTCGCCCGTCTTACGTTCTGGGTGGACGAGGGATGGAGATTCTGTCCAACCAGCAACAACTCGATGGGTACCTGCGTGAAGCCTACCTCGCACCCGATAAGCCGCTGTTGGTGGACGAATACCTCGGCCACGCCACGGAAATCGATGTCGACGCTGCGTCCGATGGAGAGGAGGTGCTCGTAGGAGCCATCATGGAGCATCTTGAGGAAGCGGGAATCCACTCGGGTGATTCCACGTGTTTCATTCCCGCTCAGAACATTTCTGACGATATGCTCGAACGGATTGCAGAACAAACCAAGATCATCGGTATCGGCTTGAAGATCCAGGGTTGCTTCAACATCCAATTCGCCATTCAAGGCGACGACCTCTACGTGCTGGAAGTCAATCCTCGCTCGTCACGAACCGTGCCTTTCGTTGCGAAAGCCTCTGGCTTACCTCTCGCCCGCATCGCTGCTCGTATCACCATCGGTCAGCCTCTGAAGGGGCAGGAAATCCCTCGGCGCACCTCGGGTCAGGTGTGCGTCAAAGCCCCTGTTTTCCCCTTCATCAAGCTGCGAGGTTTGGATCCTGCACCCGGGCCTGAGATGAAATCCACGGGTGAAGTCTACGGTTCAGACGAACGGGCCGACTTGGCTTACCTCAAAGCCAGACTGGCCACTGAAGTCCCCGTGGCCACCGAAGGAGGGGCTTATCTGACGGTGCGCGACGAGGACAAGGACAACCTGGTTCCCGTCGCTCGTGAACTCGTTGATATCGGCTTTACGCTCTATGCGACCGGTGGCACGGCTGATGCGCTGCGTCGCCATGATGTGCCCGTCACGACCGTTTATCGCATCGCAGAAGGTAACCATCCCGATGCGCTTGACCTGATGCGTCAGGGCAAGGTGAGTTTCATCGTCAACGTTCCAACCGTTTCGGGTGGTGCTGTTCGCGATGGCAACATGATGCGGCGCTTGGCGGTTGAACTGAACATTCCTTTTGTCACCACCATGCGAGGTGCTGTGATGGAAGTGGCGGCCATGCGAGCCAGCATTGAGGAAGACCTCGAACCTCGGAAGCTCACGGTCCACTATTGAGTTGGGAAAAAGCATCCCTTTATCCCCCGCAGGTCGGTTTTCACCGCATGGGCAGCGCTCTTTTGTCCCTTCCTGCGGGTACCACCTCGGCGGCAGGTCGAACCGGTGCGTTTGGCAAAGCGCTGTCCGAGGTGGTTTCTGGCGACGCTGAGACCTGGGTATGGCTTTCCTACGATCAACTCAACGTTGCTTTCCTGGAATCCATCGTAAGCCAGTCCGTTGGTGTGGTGTTGATTGAGTCTTCCCAAAAAGCACGCCGACGACCCTACCACCAGCAGAAACTGGGGGTACTGCTCTCGAACCAGCGACATTTTGCGCTTGAACTCCAAGCCGCGGGCATCCCTGTTCTGTATCTCATGAGTGATGCGGGCTACGGCACCGTTCTCCAGCACCTCGGTGAATCGTTCGGGCCTCTGCATTGCTTTACCCATGCAGAACGAGAACTGCGTATGGAGGTTGACTCTGCCATCGCGTCGGGTATACTCATCGAGCATCCTCATCCTGGCTGGCTGACGCCACGTTCCTGGTTCGTTGAAAGCGTCGGAACCGAGCCCCCGTTCCGCATGGATGCGTTCTATAGAAAAGTCAGACAGCAGACAGGGTGGATGATGGAACAGGGGAAACCCGTTGGAGGAAAGTACAGCTACGATGCTGAGAACCGATTCCCGTGGAAAGGTGAGCCCCCCGCTCCTGAGGTGCCTTTGTACGGCAAGGACATGATAGACGATGAGGTTGAAACGCTGATTCGAGCCAGGTACGGCGAACATCCAGGGAGAATTGATTTGACGACACAGCCGACCTCAGAAGAGGAACTTGAGCAGGCGTTGAGGTTCGCCATGGACTGCTTGCCAAATTTCGGCACCTACGAGGACGCCATGTCGGAGAAAAGCAGAGGTCTGTTCCATTCTCGTTTGGCCACGCTGGTCAACTTGCACCGCGTGATGCCGGCACGCATCGTTGAATCGGCCCTTTCGAGCGAGGCCCCCATCAACAGCGTGGAGGGCTTTGTTCGGCAGATGATCTGGCGCGAGTACGTACATCACATTCACGACGTCACGGACGGCTTTCGCACCCTTGATGTCAAACGCTCAACGACGGTTCGCGGCGCTGGGTGGGATGGCTTTGGGTCAGAGGACCGCGACGACCATCCCGACCATCTTCAGCAAGGGCACGCTTTGCCGATGGCGTACTGGGGCGAGACCAGCGGGCTGAGATGTCTTGATGCCTCCGTGCAGTCGGTCATGGAGGACGGATGGACGCACCATATTCCGAGGCTGATGGTGCTCAGCAACGTTGCCAACTTGCTGGACATCAACCCACGTCAACTGACGGACTGGTTTCATGCCGCCTTCATTGACGCTTACGACTGGGTGGTGGAGCCCAACGTGCTCGGGATGGGGACCTTTGCGTTGGGTACGGCGATGATGACCAAACCCTATGTCGCCGGTTCAGCCTACATTAACCGAATGAGCGATCACTGCAAGTCCTGCCAGTTTCACCACAAGAAGACCTGCCCGATGACCCGTCTCTATTGGGCTTACCTCAACCGGCATGCTGACGCCTTTTCGGGCAATCACCGCATGGCCATCGCGATGAAGAACGTGGCTCGTAGGGCTGATGAGGAGAAAGCCTTGGACGCTGCGACCTTTGAACACGTCCGAGCAACCCTTGCTGCTGGACAAGAAGTGCGCCCGCCCGAAGGGGATTTGCGTTCCTGGTCATGATGGACGACGAGAAGGCTGGCAGGTTGGGCAGTAATCGAGTCGGCGACCGCCGTAGCGCAGGCGGACAACGAGGTCGCCGCAGGTCAAACACGGGCGGTCGTTTCGGCAGAACACGGCGTGGCGCCACATTCGGCGTGGCTCACCTCGTTCTTTGCTGGCTTTGGCCACTTCCAAATCGACGGTGATACCGCTGTGCTCGTAGGCTTGAACGGTCACCGACTTGATGCAGTTTGCCCAACGTTCGAGGGTTTCGTCGTCCAAATCGCAGGGCCGGTCGTCGGGATGAACGCCCGCAGCATGAAGAATCTCAGACCGAAGGTAGTTTCCCAATCCTGCGAAACTGCGCTGGTCGAGCATGAGCGTGGCGCCTTTTTTGCGATGAATGCCCTTGGATTTGAGATGCGTGAGCAGGCTGTCAGCGGTGATGTCCTCGTCCAAAACATCGGGCCCAAGCCGAGCGAGGAAAGGATGGCCGTTTTCCTCAGGGGTGGGTAAGAGGGAGATGTCGGTGGCTGACCACAAGCGTACGGCGTGCTTGTCGGTGATGAAGGCTGCTCGCAGGCTCCGACGTGAACGCGGGTCGGTCGTCTTCAGGTGAACCGTCCATCGTCCGTAGAGCTGGTTGTGGCTGTACATGGTGTAGCCGCTGCTGAAGCGAATGAGCATGGCTTTGGCTCGGCTGGTCACGCTCAGAACTTCATGGCCGAGAATCAAGTCATTGGCCTGTGCGAGGGATGGAAAGGGCCACTCACCCTCTTCAACGATCTTGCCCACCAAGGCTTTCCCGATTTTGTCGGCGGCGCGACGAATTTCAGGACCTTCGGGCATATTTTGAAATAACCTGGTTAGGTTTTGAAGACCTGTTTGAAGGTCAAGAATGGCTCATTCAACGATTTTCTCAATCGTGAAATGTTTTCCTTCATGGCCCCATCGGACCACACCGGGCTCATCAAAAAGAAAGTACTTGGTTCCAAATTCTCGACCGAGGTCTGGATGTTCTTCCTCCAAGGTGATGTATATCCGATCGCTGTAAGCACCGTGACTTCCAACCGAAGCCATGCCACGAATACCGTCAACAAGGACAGGATGAGGGTCGGAGAGTTCTCCGGGAGAGAACGGAGTGGCGTCGCGGAGGAGTCGGAGGTTTTCTTCGGTCCCAAGAACGGTCTTGATGCGGTTTGACATGACGAATGACCGGATTGAGACGATATAAAGAATCAAACATCATCCACCGAAAATCGCTCGTCAATGGCCGAAAGTCCCGCAGCTTCCGCTCGTGCAGCAATTCTGCGCAGCGAGCGCATGGCGTCGTCGATGCTTTCGACCTGTTCAGCGAATCGGGTTGGTGGCCATCCGCAGTCGATGACGTTGGCCTCAATGGCGCTTTCTTCAATCCACGCACCGCATGCAGAACCGTAGCACTTGGCCTTGAAGCGCTCAATGTCGATCCAAAAAGTGGTCCGATGGCACACTGGACAGGTACGGCATTCGTATTCGGACAGGACGGTGACGGCATCGTCGCCGACCACATCAACCTCCCAGGCAGCGATGCTGGCCCGCTCAAGCGGCACCTGATGGGATTTCTTGAGGAAGGAACGAAGCACGTTGAGCGCCGTTTCTTGCGTGCTGAAGCAGCCCATGCCCACGACGGCACCGCCCTCCTCAACGGCGCTTGGGACATAGATACGGCCGGTCATGACCATGTGGATGCCTGTGCCTTTCGGCGTTTAAGTCTCGCTCAATCTCGGTGCCACAGGACCTCAATAACGGGCAGTCCTCCGGGATGCGGCAGCGGTGCCTGCGGTTTTTCGATGCGGATGTTGACGCTGGCGACGCCTTGGTGCTGAGCCAAGTGGTCCACGATGCGCTGTGCCATTTCCTCCATGAGGCGAATGGGTGCGTCGGCGTTGAGCATGACCTCATCAATCGCGATTTGGATATCGGCGTAGTTGAGCGTTTCCTCAAGTGCTTCGATACGGTCGTTACCCGCAAGGGTGGCCCACACGGTGAAGATGAACGGTTGCGGAGCGTGGTGTTCCTCGTCGTAATAGCCGTGAACGGCGTTGACAACGTAGGCTTCCAGACCAACCCGCCACTTCACGGTCTTCACCTCACCGCTCTTCGTCGCGCTCGTGGACCCAAATCAGGTGGTAGCCAAACTGGGTTTTCACAGGCGTTGAAACGGTGTTAACGGGTGTGTCCCATACCGCATCTTCGAAGGCCTTGACCATGCGGCCTTTGCGGAACCAACCGAGGTCGCCGCCTTTCTGGCTGGACGGGCACGTGCTCTTTTTTCGAGCGAGTTTCTGAAAATCTTTCAGCTTCCCGACCTTGTCTTTGATTTGAATCGCTTCGCTCTTTGAATTGACGAGAATGTGAGAAGCCCAAGCGCTCGGTGCCACCATGAATCAACCACCCGCCTTCGTGTTTTGAACCCAACGCTCAGTTATCGGAATAGGCCAGGAAGCGCATGTAGGTGCCGTAGACCGTGACCGAGACGCCCAGGGATTCCTCGTTGAAGCGATCCATGGTGTCGGCGTAGGTGTGGTATTCCCAGCTGCCGCTGCCGTAGCACACGACGGCTCGCCCGTTCTCGCCTTCGCCCAAGTCGTAGACGAAGGGACCGTGGTCGGAATTGTAAGGCATGCCGTCAGCAGCACCTTTGGCGCCGGTGAGCGTTGCCAAACGAATATCGTAGCGGTCGGCCACATCGGAGCGTTCGTTCTTGTAGATCTCCGTTATTCGGGAGATGTGGTCCATGTCTTCGGCGTTGTTGCCAAACAAAGTGACGCTGTTGCCACGGTTGGAGAAATCAGCGTCAACGTGGTTCATGTCGAGGTTGATGTAGAGCCGCAAGTTGTCCCGTAGGCTGTTCTGGAAGGCCTCCACATAGGCTCGACTTCCGTACAGTCCCTCCTCCTCTCCGCCCCACGTACAGAAGCGCAAGGTGCGCTCTGGGGTTCCCGTGTTGTTGACGATCTCGCTGAGTTGGCGTCCCATCTCCATCACGCTGGCGGTACCTGAGGTATCGTCCACGCCGCCTTGAGCGTGGTAAACCGTGTCGTGATGGCCACCGACGATGACCACTTCGGAGGTTTTGCCTCGAATCTCACCGCACGGCACGTAGATGGTGCGCTCTTGGTCGTTGGTTACGTCAATGATCATCTCCAGGACGCCTGGAGGCCCCGTGGCGTTGAAGATGGCTTGCTCGAGGATTTCGCCAGCGTCCCTTGACATGGCGATGAAGGGAAGTTCGGTGGGAACAGTGCCGCCGTTGGCGTCGGTGATGGCGTCAATACCCGTCCCCTTGAAAATCGGCACGCAGTCGGTGTTTTCCACTTTCCCGCAGTTGTAGTCCTTGTTGACACGGATGAGGCCTGCAAGGTTGTTTTCTGCGGCGAGCGACATCAAATCGGTGTTGCCGCCGACCGTACCCCCGCTACGGACATAGCCGACGGTGCCGCTGGCGGACGCCCAGAGCGCATCATCGCTGCCGTTGCCCAAGTCGGTGAGTTGAACGTCCTGTCCGAATCCGTATTCCGAACGTCCTGAGAATCCTTGGATGACATAGTCAACGCGATGTTGGAACTGAATGATTTGGGTTCCGACTGCGAATGGACCTTCGCACGGGCTGTTTCCGCCCAGGCCTTGAACGCAGATTCTGAGGCTGGGTTCTGAATTCACGCTGTGCATGGGAACTTGGTAGGAATGTTCGGTGGCGGTCATGCCCATGGCTTCGAACTGGGCTGCGATGTAGGCCGAGGTGTTCGCTTCCTCAACGGTTCCGCTCATGCGGCCCTCCCATTCGGGGTGGCCGAGTGCGACGAGGTCTTCGGCAAAGGCTCGGGTTTGGGCTGCGTCGTAATCGATGAGGTCGTATTCGTAATTTGGTGCGAATCCAAGCCAGGTTGGCCGGAACACGAAGACGGCGGTGACCATCAGGACCACCACGCCGATGGCCATCAAGGCTTGAGGAGTAAGCACTTCCGTACTTCGCCACCAGGGCACGTTTTCTTCGGCCAATCCCCCGGCATGCTCCTTTGGTTCTTCCTCAATGCTTAGCACCGCATCGGTGGCGCTGTTCGCTTGGAGCCGCTCAACGAGTTGCGCTTTGGTGCCGCTGACAGGAAGGTCCTGTTCGCGCAGCATCTCTTTGAGTTCGGGGACGGTCTTGCCATCAAGGTCCATGGGGCTCACCCGTGTTGTCCTTGGCTTCCTTGTTCAAGAAGTCGGCGGTCAGCGGTCGCATCAGACTTCATCGCCGGTCCAGCGGCGACCGATGTCGTGCTCGTAGCCGAGTTGGTCGAGAATTCGGGCGATGATGAAGTCCACCATGTCGTCGATGTTCTTGGGGTGGTTGTAGAATCCAGGCGAAGCGGGGATGACGATGGTGCCCCACTGGGAAAGTTTGGCCATGTTCTCGAGGTGAACGGTGGCGTAGGGTGCCTCTCGAGGCACGATGATGAGCTTGCGGCGCTCCTTCAGGGCGACGATGGCCGACCGGGTCACGAGGTTGTCGGAAATACCCGCAGCGAGTTTGCCGATGGTGGTGCCCGAACAGGGGCAGATGACGACGGCGTCGATTTTGGCCGAGCCCGAAGCAGACTTGGCGCCGACGTTCTTGGCGTCTTCGAGGATGGCGTTCGTGGCCTGTGCCACGGCTTCGGGCGTGGTGTCGCACTCGTGCTTGAGGGTGATCTTTCCCGAGTCGGTAACGACCAGGCGCACGGTCTTACCCATGTCGGACAGGACTTCAGCGAGGCGCTTGCCGTAGATGGCTCCAGAGGCGCCAGAAATGCCGATGACGACGTCGCCCATACATCAAAACCTGTGGCTCTCCCATTTAGCCTCTTGTTCTTTCTCTCTACGATTTCTTCACACCTGTTCGAGTGCTTGCGTCCATACACAACGGTAGCGTCTGTATCGGCCCACTGAATCCCCTTTGTATCGGAAAATAAAATGCAAAGGGGTTTCGGATGACCCCTTGCAACTTATCCGAATCGATTAGACTAAACATCAAATCATGCCATCGGCATCTTTCAGTAATTTCCTATACATCGTGAAAGTAACTATGCTATCAACAGCAATTCCAGTCCCAAATAACAGGGCAATAGAAGTTAATGTAGGGCTGAAAACATCTGCTTGGAAGAGCAAGAATGCTGTTCCATATACGCTAACATTAGTGATAATCGATTGATAGGCCAAAAGTTCTGTTCTTCCCTTGCCATAGAATACACTATCCATCAGAGTATTGTAACTGTACAAGATGTAAAATGGCAACAAAATTAGTACTAATCCAATCACCTTCTCATAATCTTCAATATTCATTACTCCAGACATGAATGAATCCCAAATTGGAATGGTGAATATCCACAGCACACACATTGCAGTTGCAATTCCGAAATATGCGAATGTTTTCTCTTTGTGATCAATTGTTTCGGGTCTTGATGTATCCTGTTTCAGTAAATCAGCGAGTGGGAAGAATGGAAGTAGAAGCCAGCCCCAAATGAAACCATTTGCCACCCAATAGGTGCCTTGCTCTTCTACTACATTCATCATCCGAACAATGAATAGCATGTAGAACAAGTTTCTAACGAATGAATCAATTCCAGAGAACTTTCCAACATTCCACCATTCTTTCATCCATGAATAATCATAGTTTGATTTCCAATCAGATAAGTTCATGTCCATTTTCTTAGAAAATACAATTCCAGCGTAGATTAGACTGAAAAATGAAGCGATCGCATTCGAGTACGCAATTCCATTTACTCCGAGTTGTAATGAGAAATCGAGTGAACTTAGAAACAGGCTGTCAAAAAGAATTGAGAAAAATACCTGAATTGCTAAAATCGCATAAATGTGAATACGCATATCCATTAGGATGAATACAATAATCAAGAATCGAACTAATGAAAATAAGGTTGAGCCAAAC
>JAYNUQ010000031.1:0-20090 GCA_038116375.1 Candidatus Poseidoniales archaeon
CTCATTCTCGTGTTGTGGCCCCAAGGCGTCAAGGCTGCTTGAGGTGATTCACATGGCGCGGGAGATCATCGTCATCAAAATCAGTCAATCTTACAGGAAAGGCATGACTCCCAACGAACTTTACCTGGCTACCTCACGTTCATGGAAGCTCTCCATGGAACGATGCAAACATGTTCGAACCGTACTGTGTGTCGCCGAGAACGAAGTCAAAGAAGTCTACAACGTTGAGGAGTGGGTTCAATCCCCCGATGAAGGTCGAAAGGAATTCGTCGGCAGCGTTGCGAATGAACCGCTCCGCTCAACATGGCTCGGGCAAGATGCAAGCGAGATCGCCGCGAAATACAGCCCAATTCGCTACATCCCAGAGTAGTTGGCAACCACTCAGGCTTCGGCTGCAGGAGCCTCGGCAGGCTCATCCTCGTTCAAATGCAAAACACCTGAGAGGATCATGGGTGCGCCGAATATCAAGGGCGCCATCATGTCGCCGATTGAAAATCCATCACCAAACATCACGCCGGCATACCCGAACAGCACGCCGATACCAGCCAAAGCAGCGCCGAACGTGATGCTCAATTTCGCTTGTTCCGAACCTTTCAACCAAAACGCCCCTACAAACAGGATGGGTGACCAAACCATACCCAGTGCCCACGCACCAAACATGTTTTCTTGGAAGGCGTCAATCAAGACCTGGTTATCGGCCAGCGTGGCGTCAATTTCCGTCTCGATGATTTCGCTCATGACGTCGTCGTCATTGATGGCTGACATGACATCCATCGTGAAGCCGACCGTGTGGAGCAAGCCAAAAAGAATCAACCAGACTTTCGGGTTGAAAATCTTCTTCACGACAGGATTCATGCTTCAACACCCTCAACTTCCTCATCGTTGAGGTGAAGGAAACCAGAAACGCCCAAGATGGCGATCAAGGTGAGAACAACGCCGAGGATAGCAGGGTCGTTGTAGCCGTAATCAACGGCTTCGCCTGCCATGTAGTGCAGGGACATCACCATGATCATGGCACCCGAAGACACCATGGCCAAGATGGACAACTCACGGCCTGTGACGAACAAACCGGTGGTCAGCGCCAACGCTGCGAAAGCCATCGTGAACAGACCGAAGGTCTGCTCGTAGAACACGTCCCTGTCGGTTGGGTCTGGATAGGCTGTCTCCGAGGCTGTTTCAGCGGTAAGATAGTTGCCGGTTCCTGCCAGCAAGAAGAGAACACCGAAGGCAATGAGCCAGCCTTTTGGGTTGAGGACTTTGTTCTTCCAATCCATGTTCAGGCCTCCGCAACGGGTGCAGCTTCGTCCATGTTCCAGCCCATCAGGCCCGACAGCGCAGGCATGCCCCAGAGCACGATTGGCATGATGGATTCGGGCATGGGTGCCGCTGGGTCGCCGAGCATTTCAAGGCCCAGAGCAGCTGCTAACACGAACCACACGAACATGGGCCCACAAAGGACCGTTGCAAGGCGTGCCTGAGCCTGACCTTCGAGCATGAGGGCGGCGTAGAAGAGGTAGACACCGACGACCGAAAAGAAGCCAATGATGGCGAGTTCATCGTTACCGTACGTGGCGTACGACCCACCAGCGCCGAGAACGGTATGGCCAGTGGCGACAATGATGAGCCAGAGTTTGGTGTTGTGAAGAACACTCATGTTCAGGCCTCCGCAGCAGGTGCTTCGTCATCGTTCATGTGGAGGTAGCCCGATGCTGTGAGAGCGATCAACACCACAAAGAGCGGGGCGGCTTGTCCCATGGGAACCTCGTAGCCGTTTCCGTTCGAAATGGTCACCAACAAGAGGAAGGTCACGATGAAGGTCAAACCGGCGGTAAGCGCCATCTTGGCCCGGTCAGAGCCGGTAAGGAGAAGTCCCGAGGCAATGGCCAAGACGCCGTAAGGAATACCAAAGATTCCCCAGCCTTCTTCGTAGCCGGTGGCCACGGCGAGTTCTCGGTCAGAGAGTGTGCCGTATTCTGCTTCCAGTGCCGTGGTGGCGACGTCGCCGCCCATCATGTAGTTCATTATGCTGAACAAAATGTTGACGATTCCAACGCCAATGAGCCAGCCTTTCGGGTTTAGTATTGTTTTCGCATCCATAAAGTATCACTTTGCGACGCAACGCTGGTTCTGGCATATAATCATAGAAGACGATATTGAGAATTCAAGCGCTCTTTGGAAGGTCGTATTCTCCACCCGAGAGCAGGCCTTCGAACAAAAACGGCCCTGCGGGTACCACCGCGGCAACGAAGCCGTGAATCAACGCCGTGCGATTCCAGTGCTTGCCCACACCCATCAACAACAGACCGACGTACGCCACGAACAGTCCGCCGTGTATAGAACCGAACAGCGAGACCATTTCGGGCTCGCCAGCGATGTACTTGAGCGGCATCGCGTAGAACATCAGGATGAGGAAGGAAAAGCCTTCCAGATAGCCGACGAAGGTCACCCAGTGCTTCACGGCTTGACCTCGACCATCGGTCTACTTGAACCGCACGCGGGGCATTCTTGGTCGTCGCTCTCGCCGTAATCGTGCTTGCAGGCTGGACAGACCGAAGCGAGTTCCATCTTCCCCATGGCTTCCACCGCCTCCCCCTGCAGGGAAAGATAGCCGCTGTTGACGTTGCCCACGGTGTAGCGTCCAGCACCACCGAGGCGCACGAGCAAGTCGGGCGGAAGGGTAACGGTCCCCGTTTCGTCGATGATGAGTTCACGGTCTTGACTGAGGTTCTCGACGTCCACCCCTTCGCCGTGTTCGGCGACGAAGCGACCGTCCCGCAATTCAAGCGAGCGGTTGGCGAAGGCGGCGACTTCCTTTGAGTGGGTCACAATCAGGAAGGAGACGCCGTCGTTCTGATGCAGGTCCTTGAACAGCGCCAGCACTTCTCGGCTGGTGACGGGGTCAAGCGCACCGGTCGGCTCGTCGGCCAAAATCAGACGAGGCTGGGTGATGAGGGCACGGGCGATGGCCACGCGCTGTTGCTCACCACCGCTCAGCATGGCCGGCAGGGCGTTGATGCGATGACCCATGCCAAGGCGAGTCAGCATGGCGTCGGCCAGCGCGAGGGCTTTCTTGGACGGGACACCCTGATGGCGAAGCGGTTGGGCGACGTTGTCTCGGGCGTTGAGGTCGGGCAGCAGATTGCCTTCCTGGAAAATGAAGGAGACCGTCTTTTGGCGCAATTCAACCAGTTCCTGACCGGTCAAACGCGTCATGTTCTTGCCCGCCAAACTGACCGAGCCTGCGCTCGGTTTCATCAGGCCGCCGAGGCACTTCATGAGGGTGGATTTTCCTGAACCCGAAGGGCCGACAACGGCGATGGCCTCACCGGACTTCATGTCGATGTGAAGACCACGAAGCGCCACGACGTTGCCGTCTTCGGCTTTGGATTCGTAGACGTGGTAGAGGCCGTCAGCGTGCAGAATCGTATCGCTCATCTTCACTCCCCCTTCAGCACGCTGGCCAAGTCGGCCTTCAATGCCCGTCGTGTCGTCACCAACAGCGCCACGACCACCGCAGCGAACACCGCCAGCGACACCAGAATGATCTGGGACCACGGATAAACCAGCGTCCGTTGGATGGTGGTGGTCGAACCACCGAAGATTTGGAAGATGAAGCCGAAGACGTCAAAGAAGCCGTTGAACGACAGTGCAAGGCCCACACCGAGCACGATACCCAGCGCCATCGATACCATCACGATGGAGAGGATCTCAAACAGCACAAGACGAATGATTTGGTTCGGTGATGCACCGATGGCCTGCAGCACAGCCAGTTCCTTTTGCCGCTGACTGAGCACGAGCGAGAGGAAGACGAAACTGGAGGCGACCGCCGCAACGCTGGCGACCACGAACTGCAGCGAGAGGAGACCGGGCGTACCGAAAATGAGTCCGCCGTTGCGCTCCACGTCCTTGTGGGTGCTGGCCCAATCCTCGACGCTTGAAATCCGGGCGTCCGCAGAAAGCTTCGAGCCCAAGGCTTCGAGTTGTTCGTCCTCAACACCTTGAACGTCAACAATCCAGGTGGTTGAAGTGTAATTGTTGGCTTCGTCGTCGCCCACCAAGGCACGCCACGAAGATTCCCCGATGATGAGAGCGCCCGCAGCGGTGGCGGTGTTGACGCCTGGAATGTATTCGTGAACGCCCACGTAGTACAGGTCGGTGGTGTAGGGCGTGGTGATGATGCGAACGGTGGTGTCGGCAAAGAAGAGGCTTTCACCCAAGGGCGGAGGAATCTCCGAAGGACCTGAAGAACAAGCCGTGTCGTCGGCGGAGGAACCGTCGGGACAGGTGGCGTTGGTCAGGACAGCGCCTGAAAGGTCGAAGAAACCGAAGGCCCCTTCCAGGTTGGCATCGGTAAAGTCCGTTCCTTCCAAAGAACCGCCCATGAAGTTCACGATGACGGTGTTCTGCAGATTTGCGCCTCGGAAGTTGGCATAGGACAGGTCGGTGTCCACGAGGATGGATTCGCTAAGGTTGGCTTCGGCAAAGTTGGCACCCGAGAAATTTCCGTCCGAAAGGTCAACCCGTCCGATGTCTCGTCCGCTCAAGTCTTGTCCTGAGAGGTTGAGGCGAGACCAATCGCTGTCCATCAGCAGGGTGTAAGCCTCGAACAAGGCCAGCGGGTCCGATTCGTTGGACCCACCGGTGGTGAAGTTGAACTCAATTTTCTCCCAAACGAAGGTGATGGTCTCGGATTTGTCATCGCCTGGCTTGAGTAACACGTCGTCGAGTCGCTTCTCATCGCCACCACGACCCGAGCCCGCCAAATCAAGGGAGTAGGCTGAATCCTCGCCCGCACTGAAGCCCCCGGCAGCGTAGGCGGCCAGCGTGGCGTCAATGTCTTCGCCGGGCAGGGCTTGTTCGCTCCACCGCAGTACGTCGCCGTTGTCGTCAAACAGAACATAGGTTTGGAGCGCGTCACCTCCGTTGGCGTCCGCCAGCCCAATCTCAGGCACGGAGGTGGCCACCGGCGTGACGCTCCCCGTCGTGAATTCACTCACCATGGCCAGCAGGGTCGTCTCGTTCATGGGCCGTTCAACCGTGATTTTGAGGTCAGAGCCGACCGTTGCATCAACGGTTTTCTCGTCGACGAGGGTCCCCGTGTAGCCCTGAACGGCTGCGAGGGTGACGATGGACAAGGTCAGCAGCATGATGACGGCCAAGCGATTTACGGATTCCGCAGAGCCCGAGCCTTTGAGGCCGCGCTTCACGTCGTTGAGCAGCGGCGTGCGGCCGAAGACGACCTGCATGATTTGAGGGCCTTTGGCTCCGATACGGCCCAGCAGGAGCGCCCCGCCGATCCACAAGGCAAAGGGTCCGAAGATGTTGATGAGGCCCTCGAAGAAAAAGTTCGAAACGAGGCCGTCTTCGCTGCCGTTGGCTTCAAGCCAGGTATCGCCGACAGCCAGCATGCCAAACAGGAAAGCCAACCAGTGAAGCCAACGCTTGGGTTCGGCGGCTTGGGTCGTTTTGCGAACGCCCTCTTCGATTTCAAGTTCGATGAACTGACGGGCACGGCTTCGCCCGAAGAGAAGCGCCAGCCCCAAGGTGGTGACGGCGGTGAAGATGGTGGAGCCCACCGAAAGGGTGGGGTTGACGTCGAAATCGCCGGTTCTGAATTCCATGAATCCAACCGCTGAGAGGACGACCGGTACGGCGAGCAGGGCCAGGAGGTACCCAATCAGCCAAGCAACGGAGGACATGACGAAGAGTTCCAGCAAGACCATGCCCTGCAAGCTTTGTCCGTCAGCACCGATGACCCGGTGGATGCTCACCTCCCGACGCCGTTGTTCCAGCGAGAGCACGAGGCCGTAAATCAGCACGGAGATGGACAAAAACACGATGGGAATCATGATGATGTAGTCGAAAATTTGGATGAGTCCGAGGAAGATGTTGAGGAAGAGAATCGTTCCGCTGATGATGTCGGTGTAGTAGAGTTCAACCTCCTCATCGGTATACGAACCGTCCTGCACGTCGGTTCCCAGCGCCTCGAGCCAATCGGCTGCATCGGCGGTGGAGGAGGTGGGAAGTTGGCCCCGGTCAATCGTGACCCCGAGATACATGTGGTCGTGATTCATCAAGGTGGCTCGCTGCTCTTCGGTCAAGACTTCCCACGTGGAGAAGATGGGGTTGAAGGGCAAGGTTGGGTTGCCAAAGGGCCACGGTTCGTAGATGCCCATCACGGTCAAATTTTCCACCGTCATCCACATGCGGCAGTACATCATCTCGTTGTTCTCAGGCGTGATTTCACCCGCACAGTTGTCTTCGGTCACCGTGCCTTCAAGGATGGTGGATTCGTCCACCACGTAAGCGAAGGTGAGAGCGTCGAGCACATCGCCGACGTTGGCCTGAGCCTCGCTGGCGATGGTTGAGGGAAGGATGACCCCTCGGTTGGCACTCATGTTCTCTGGGGTTGGCCATTCACCCGCTCCAGCGATGATGCTCGGGCTGTACCTGGCGGCCAGTTCACCGTCAAAGGCCTCGGGCCCGTAAAAGCGGACGGCTCGCTGGTCGGAAATGGGTGGGCCTGCGTCGGCTGCTTCGGGATAGTCAAACGTCACGTTGCTCCAGTATGGGTTTTCGTTGTCGGTGATGCCCCGCATTTCAAGCGGCTGAGCGACGACGAATTCGATGTTGAACAGGCCTGCGCTGTGAATGCCTTGCCGACCAAGCACGAGGGTGCAGTCGTTGAATTGTGAAAACTCATCCATCAACTCGTCGCACACTTCAACCATCGTCGAGGTGTTGTTCGACCACCCGCTGGCGTTTTCCACAGGCGTACGAGCGTACTCAATCTTGGCGTCGAAGGGTTCGCTCTTGAGCGACTCCTCGAAGAAGAGTTGGGACAAACCGACGCCGTAGGCCAGTACCGTCGTGATGACCAAGGAGGCGAGGAACACACCCGCGATGACCGCAAGTCCGCGCTCCTTTCCACGCCATGCACCCTGCCCGGCGAGTCGGAGACGGCTCGGGAGTTCCACGACCCTGTGCTTGATGCGTCCGAGGCGTGAGCGCCCCACCGAGAAGTCCGCATCGGTCAAGTCGTTCTGAGGCTCGCTCATTCTTCCTCACCCTCCGAGTCGGTGGCCGATGCTTCTTCTTCGTCCAGCCCCCAAGCACTCCGAATGTCGGAAGCCTCGGTCCGACCGTCGTTGAGCAGGAGCATGCGGTCGGCGTTGGACGCCAAGTCGGGGTCGTGGGTGACCATGAGGATGGAAATCGGGTTGTCTTCATCGTGGCAGAGCGCCTTGAACAGCGCCATCACCTCTTTGCCGCTGGCGATGTCAAGGTTGCCCGTGGGTTCGTCAGCGAGCAAGACGGGGCGGTTGCCTGCGATGGCTCGTGCGATGGCCACGCGCTGCTGTTGACCGCCTGAGAGTTGGTCGGGAACGAAGTGCATGCGGTCGCCCAGACCGACCTTCTCGAGGGAGGTGCGGGCTGCTGCTTCGGCTTCGGCGGATGGCATGCCCGACAGTTCGAGGGCCATCGCCACGTTGTCCACAGCGGTCAAGTTGTCGAGAAGATGGAAGTCTTGGAAAATCCATCCAACCAATTCACGGCGAACGTCGACAACGCTTGAAGGGCCTTTGAGGCCGTAGGTTCGCTTGGCGAGGGTGATGCTGCCGTCGTCGCCGGCCAAAAGACCGCCAATGATGTTCAGAAGCGTGGATTTTCCCGAGCCCGACGGGCCCATCAAGGCGACCATTTCGCCCTGTTTGATCTCCATGTCCACGCCTTTGAGGACCTGGAGTTTGTTGGCGCCTGAACCGAAAGCCTTGGTGAGCCCGTTGACTGATAACATCTCGGCACCTTTCGTATCACATCACCAAGGAGTGGTATATCAACTGATGTTTGAAAGACCCAAGCAGTCGCTCGTTTTGAGAAGATTTCAAGCAAGAACCCGCCGTGGGAGTTGCATGGCCGAAGAGCACATGTCAGAGGATAGCAAAGCCCTGATTGCGACCCTCGAACGAGAGCACGAGGGCAGCGTCATCAAATTCGATGAACAGGGTCACCCTGTTGGCATTGAAGAGCAGACTCCCCAGGGAGAAGCGCTGACCTTGGGCCTGGCGTTCACGCTGTTTGGGAGTATTTTCTTCTTCTTTCCACTTGCGATGATGCTCATGTTTTTGCAAGACGCCTATCTCGAAGAAATGCTCTGCATCGTGCCCTTTTTTGGCATCTTCTTGCTCGTCGGAGGCATCACGCTCGCAGGTGGTTTGAGAACGCTCTTCTCAGGTATCACCGGAAAAGGCCTCACCTATGTTGTCACCTTGGACGAACTTGCCGAGCGCAAAGAAGAGGAACTCATTCATGGGTCAACCGCTTTTTCCTACACCTCGACCGAGGAATTGCTCAGCCAAATTCACCGAACGAAGACGTCTGAGCCTGCTCCGTCGACGGCGCCGGACGAGGTGGAAGACCAGCCTGCTGGAGGCTTTTGGAACATTGAACACAGCGAATCATCCGATGATTGAGGCCTTTGTGTGTTGGTGCTTCATCAACCTTGAAAACACCGGCGGCACCAAGGCCACCCAGAACATCCCGTAGTATCCGAAGGGCAACTGCGGTGCCTCATCGTGCACGTCAAGGCGCTGGTAGGGAGTGCTTGATTTGAGGTGGTGCGAGGGATGAAGGGGCAGTTCCATCAACGTCCAGCGGGACAGACGGTGTCGACTCTCCCAAGCGTGGGTGGCGTTGGGGCGTTCATCATCGCCTCGGCGAAGCCCGTGATGCTGGAGGTAGTTTACAAACTCAAGCAGGTAAATCGCCACGGCGGCCTGACCGAGATAAGCGACGAGGTAGGGCAGGCCAGCGTAGGCAAGACATGCGAGGAACAGCGCTTCCACCGTCAGCGCTCTGCGGGTGTCGACGGGTCGAGCACGGTAGGCTCCTCGGACCTGACGCGGAATCGTTTGCAGCACGTGGACGTAGACGCTGCGCCCCCACGGAGAGGACGTGGGGTCAACGTCGCGAGCCCAGTGGCGATGGTGGGTGTGGTTGTGCTCGGTGGTGAAGTGCAAATAGAGCACGGAAAAGAGCGTGAGTCTGGCCGTCCACCAACTCTTCGAACGAGGTCGTCGGTGACCAAGTTCGTGGGCGGCGACGATGCCGGAGGCGCCGTTGGTCAGGCCCGCAGAGGCGATGGCAAAGCCTGTGAGCAGGGTCAACCCGTCGAGGGAAACTCGCCAAAGCAAAGCCACGAGCATGACCGGCACGAGGACGGCATGGAGGTGAACGATGACGTCATGTGCCCGTCCTTCTTGGAGCGGTTGGGTGTCGGCCGATTGCCCGAGCACGATTTCGAGCAGCGGATACACGCCCAAGAACACCACGAGCGGAGCGGCCATCCACCATCCGCCGAGTCCCAAGCAGACCAGCGTGAACAGCGGCGTCATCAATCCCCAAAGATGGGGAACCCACGACCAACGCTCGCTCATCAGAAGCGAATACGCGCCTGTGACTTGTAAAGGGTGGCTTCAGTTCATGCCGAGCAAGCTGCGTACACGAGCCGCGAGGCTTCGACGAGCGAAGATCCCGTTTCGGGTGACCTGTGCGTTCATCGTTTCATCCACGTAGCGTTCCAAATATGCGTCCATTCACATCGTCCTCCTCGATTGAAGAGCACCTCGCTGGTCAACACCGGCACGGTAGAACGCCACGGCGCTCATCCATCGGTCCCAGAGGCTTCGTCCAAAGATTCCGTTTCGGTACGTTTGCATCGAAACTACGTGTTCTGTGTAGGCTTCCAATTCCTTATCCATGTCGATCCCTGAAGGTGTTCGTTCTTCATAGAGAAGTTGGTGCCGAACCTATATCAATCAGTGGTGAAAAGGCCAACACGAGGATGTTAAAATGAAAGCAGGTGTTCATTGACACATCGTTTGCGCGCCTGACAGCCCACATGAACGCCTTCACCACGGGCGCCCAACAGGCGAACAAAGCGTTAAGACCGCAACGGTGTGAATTGATTCATGGGAACGAAAGGCGTTCTGCTGATGAACGTAGGAACGCCAGATGAACCCACGGTGGCGTCGGTACGGACCTATCTTCGGGAATTCCTGCTCGACCCCGATGTCATCGATATTCCGGCCCCGCTTCGCCACCTCCTCGTTCGAGGCATCATCCTGCGAACCCGCCCGCGAAAAATCGCCCCGCTCTACCAAAAAATATGGATGGAAGACGGTTCTCCGTTGCGGGTCTATTCCAAGCGGGTGACGGAAAATCTCCGATCCATCAACCACGACATTGAGTTTGAATTCGCCATGCGATACGGCAACCCCAGCATTCGAAGCGGGCTTAAACGGCTCAAGGAACGCGGCGTTGACGAACTTCTCTTGCTTCCGATGTTCCCTCACTATGCCCAGGCCACCACCGAATCATCCCTCAAACATGCACACAAGCAACTCAAGGCCATGGGTTGGTCGCCGACCTTACTGGAAATGGGGCATTTTGAAACCGCCGAGGAATTTGTGGCGCCGCTGGCGGATTCCATTCGCCCTCACCTCAGCGAGGATACGCACCTGCTGTTTTCCTACCACGGGCTTCCCGTTTCCCACGTCAAGCGCATCGACGCCTCGAAGAAACACTGTCAAACGGTGGCCGACTGCTGCACCGTCACCTGCGACGCCAACAGCCTGTGCTACGGCCACCACTGCTACAAGACCACCATGGCCGTTGTCGAGCGGTTGGGCTTGACCCCCGACCGGTGGTCACTGAGCTACCAGAGCCGCTTGGGCCCGGTCAAATGGCTTGAACCGTCAACCACCCAAATGGTGGAAGCCCTGGTGAAAAAGGGCGTCAAGAAACTCGCCATCGTCGCTCCCGCCTTCCTCGCAGACGGTTTGGAAACGCTCGAAGAATTGGACATCGGTATCCGTGAAGAATTCATGGAACACGGTGGTGAAGAATTGAAGGTCATCAACTGCCTCAACGACGACCAGCAATGGATTGAGGGGTTGGAGCAACTCATCACGAAGGAATTCAACACCGTGGCCGCCTAGAACACATCAGCGATGCGTTCGGCCTCGGCGACCACGTGGGTGATGGAGACACCGCTGTAGAACCAGCCTGCTCGGGTAAACGGGGCGTCCGAGGGATTCAGCGAAGCCATGTATCCGGGAGGATAGGACGGGATGCTGCGCTCTCCAATGTGCTCGAAGAGAACGGGTTCCGCAGCGCACAGCAGTTGACGCAGCGCAGCCTTGACCTCGTCATCCGAACCCGACTGCGTGCTCGGGGACATCACGCGAAACAGGCGATGGCCTCGCGGTGCGCGTGGTGAGCCGTGGACGTCACTTTCGTGCAGCACGCCGCTGACGGGCGAATCGGGGTCTGGAATCAGCGTACCGTAGCCAAGCGGCACCGATGCGGTGTCGGTCTTGGCGTACCCCACAGCGTAGATGTTGAGGCGGGTGTACTCGGACGGAGGGCGGTCAAGCGGCGCACACCAAATCACCGAAGAAATCGGAAGCCCCCGTTCTTCAGCGAGTTGGTCGGGGGTGAGCTGCGGAGCGTTCATCGTGAACTTCACGTTCTCGAGGTTCTCCAATTGATGCTTCAGTCGGTCGATGAGCGTCTGCATGCCCCCGTGGAACGAGGCCGTTGCACCCTTTTCCGGGCGAAACAGGGGGTAGGTGGTGCTCATCAACTTCTTGACCTTCCTCCACGATACGGGGGGCGAGGGTCCAAAACGCGTCATGGACGGCATTAAAAAATCGGCGTCAACGTTGGACGAGCGGTCGTTCACGATGCCGAGGGTCATCGCGTCGTTGAGCGGTGAGAGCGGAACGGACTCGGCCACGGATTGACCGCCCCGCCGGGCGTTTCGCAGCCCTCTCATCACCTTGAGCGGCCCGTTTCGAAGGACCATCCACGGCGAGAGTTTCTGTCGCCGCCCTCCCACCGAGATCCAACGCGTCGTCGCCGTTGGGTTTGACGGGCGAAAGGATTCGCCGAGGTCGAGGTCGTCCACCAAACGCCAAAACGCAGGATGCGCTCTCGTGGCGTTGACGGCGACATCGCAAACCCATTCGCCGCTGCGCCACGTTTCGATGGTGCCGCCGCACCGTTCGCTTCGTTCGATGACCTCGACGGCAAGGTCGGGCCGCTTTGTGGCGATGCGATAAGCGACGGTGAGGCCGGAAAGCCCGGCACCTACGATGCAAACAGACGACGCTTGTTCCAATCCCTGAGCGATGCACAGAGGTCGGCGGAGTTCATCGCCGTAACGAATCCACGCTTCCAAGGAATCCACGCCCTCACCCCTCAAGCCAGTCAACGGGATGGCGCAACACGTCGAGCAGCTTTGCTTCCTCCGTGCCTTTCTCAACCTCATGGCAGTATTCCCACCGCGAGGTAAGGGGGAGCGACATCAGGATGCTCTCAATGCGTCCGTTCGTCGTCAATCCAAATTTCGTTCCCCGGTCGTAGACCAGATTGAATTCAACGTAACGTCCTCGTCGGAGTTGTTGCCACTGCTTCTGCTCGGGGGTAAAGGGCATGTCCTTTCGTCGCTCCAAGATGGGCAGGTAAGCGTCCAAGAAGTGCATCGCACAGTCCTCCACGAAGGCGAAACACGCTTCTTTGGATTCGGTGCGCAAATCATCGAAAAACAGACCTCCAACACCGCGGCGCTCACCTCGGTGCTTGATGTGAAAATAGTTGTCGCACCAGGCCTTGTAGGCCTGATAGTCGGCTACATCGTGGCGGTCACATACGGTTTTGTAGACCTGATGAAAATGAACGGCGTCGTCCTCGAAGAGATAAGAAGGCGTGAGGTCGGCGCCACCACCGAACCACCAGCTGCCTTCAGCGGTTCCTTCTCCTCGCTCGAAATACCGATAGTTGGCGTGGACGGTTGGGGCCATGGGGTTGTGGGGATGGAGCACGAGGCTGAGGCCCGTGGCAAAGAAATCCAAGTCTTCTCCAGCCAGGTCGTGCCCTCCCCCCATCTTGGCGGCCGCTTCTGGACTCAACGTTCCGTGGACCACACTGACGTTTACGCCTGCTTTCTCAAAGACATGCCCGTCGGAAAACACACGGCTGCGACCCCCGCCGCCCTCCTCCCGTTCCCATTGGTCTTCTCGATAGGCGGTGCCGTCTTGGGAGGCAATCGCTTCACAGATGATGTCTTGGAGGCGATGGACCATGTCAACCATGGTTTGCCTCATGCTGATTCACCTGTGATCAAGCGAAGCACGGCCTCCACACAGTCGATTTGTGCTCCGGGTGCGAACCCGTGGCCGAGGTTGAACACGTGGCCTGGCGCTTGACCGGCGTCATCCAGCACGCGCCGTGCTGCTTGTGTGGCGGCTTCGGGCGTGCCGTGCATTCGAGACGGGTCGAGGTTTCCCTGGAAGGCAAAATCCGAGCCGTGAGCCTCTCGATTGGCCCGCAGGTCGTCGCGCCAGTCGAGGGAGACAGCATCGATGTCGAGGGTTCGGATTTCATCGTGGAGATGACCGCTGCCTTTGGCGTAGTGAATCAGCGGGACCTTGCGTTCGGCTTGTTCGCGGAACACATGAATGGCTCGTTGCGTGGCGGGGAGGACGATTTGGCGGTAGTTTTCCACCGACAACAGGCCCGCCCATGTGTCAAAGAGTTGCACGGCATCTGCACCGCCGTGGTTCACCTGGTCGGCAAGCAAGCCTCCCACGGCGTCGGCGACGCGCATCAGCACGCGCCCGGCGGCTTCGGGATTGGAGAACACCTTGGCCCGGGTGTTTTGGAATTCTTTGTCCCCGGTGCCGCCAGCGAGCAGGTACATTGTGGTGGTCCATGGACACCCAGCAAAGCCCAGACGTGCGATGTCGGTGTGGTCTTCTCCGATGGCTCGCAACGCATCGGCCGCCCACGGTGCGTGCTTGCGGGCTGAAAAGTCGGTCCAGTCGTCAACGTCGTCAAAGGAAAACGGGTCAATTCGAATGCCACCGCCGTATTCAACCTCGTATCCGAGGGCTGGAAGCGGGGTGAGAATGTCGCTGAACACGATAGCGGCGTCGATGGAACCGTATCGGTGAATGGGTTGCATGGTGATGGTCGTGCAAAGGTCGAGGTCTTGGCAACGCTCCCAAAACGAGTGCTCGGCGGCGAGTTTCCGGTATTCGGGAAGATGACGCCCCGCTTGCCGCATGAACCACACGGGCGTTCGGTCAACCGGTTGACGATTCAAGGCGGCGACGATGCGCTCTTTGCCGTTCATGCGGTCAACTCCATGTGAGCGAGCGCATCGTCCATGGCTTCGACCAGCCCGATGATGTGCGATTCGTTGTGGGAGGTGGAGAGGAACCCGATTTCATAGGCCGACGGAGCCATCATGTAGCCTCTGTCGAGCAGCGCACGGTGGACGTCTGCGTACAGCGCACCAGCGTCCTTCGAAATTTGGTCGGCCCGAACGGCAGGTGCTCCGTCGCCCGGTGAAAGCCAGAACAGGCTTTCCATGCGCACCAGACGCATGGGGTGGCCGTGTTTCGCAAGCACCGCTTCCATGCGCTCCTCCAACAACATACCGAGTTCTTCCATGCGGTCGTAGGCGGCTTCGTCGAGCAGGTCCAGCGTCGTGGCCCCTGCCGCCATGGCCAGCGGATTGCCCGAGAGTGTACCGGCCTGGTAAACGGGACCAAGCGGCGAGAGTTGCTCCATGATTTCGGTGCGAGCGCCGTAGGCACCGACGGGCAAGCCACCGCCAATCACCTTCCCAAGGGCCGTGATGTCGGGGGTGACTCCGCAAAGGTCGCCGTAACTCCCCTCTTTGAAACGGAAGCCGCTGATGACTTCGTCGAACACCAACAGTGCTCCGTGAGTGTCGCAGAGCTTACGAAGACCGGTCAGAAATTCTGGGCGTTGCACCAAGAGGCCGTTGTTGGCGGGGAGCGGTTCGATCACGACGGCAGCGATTTCGTCGCCGTGTTCGGCAAAGAGGTATTCCACCGCTTCGAAATCGTCAAGAGGGCAGATGAGCGTCGTGGCCACCGTGTCTTGAGGTATACCGGGGCTGCTGGCGATACCGAAGGTGGCCAGCCCGCTTCCTGAAGACACCATCAAGGCGTCGACGTGGCCGTGATAGCAGCCCTCGAACTTCACGAGAATGTCCCGCCCGGTGAAGCCTCTGGCCAACCGAACGGCGCTCATGACGGCTTCGGTACCTGATGAAACGAACCGAACCTTGTCCATGTGGCCGAATCGCTTCTTCACCCGTTTTGCGAGTTCAATTTCACCGAGGTGAGGCGCGCCAAACGACGTACCGTTGAGCATCTTCTCATGAACGGCTTCAATGATTTTCGGGTGGGAATGGCCGTGGATAAGGGGCCCCCACGACTGGACGAAATCGACGAGCACGTTTCCATCGACGTCCGTGACGTGAGCACCGGAGGCCTTTTCGAAATAAATCGGATTTCCGTGAACGGACTTGAACGCACGAACGGGGGAGTTCACTCCGCCGACCAAATGGGACAGCGCTTCATGGTGCAGCGCATCGGACTTGGCACGGTTCATTCGCTCACCTCATGCAACCCAATGCTTCTGCGCCGCCTCTCGGGCGTGGTAGGTGACAATGACGCTGGCCCCCGCTCTTTTGAAGGCTGTCAAGACCTCCGTGACCATGCGTTGACGAGAACCCTCGTCTTCGGTGGCGTTCATGACCATGGCGTACTCGCCGCTGACGTTGTAAACGGCAACGGGTCGAACCGTGTGGTCGGCAACCTTCCGAAGAACATCGAGGTAGGGCAGTCCGGGTTTCACCATGATGATGTCCGCCCCTTCCCTCTCGTCCAGGTTCGTCTCGAGAAGCGCCTCCTCGTAGCCCGAACGTACGTCCATCTGGTGGGTGGCTCGGTCGCCGAATTCGGGGCTCGATTGAGCCGCATGACGGAACGGGCCGTAAAAGGAGGAAGCGTACTTGACCGAGTAGGACAGGATGCCCGTGTTGGTCAAGCCAGCCTGTTCAAACGCCGAACGGATGGACGATACGCGCCCGTCCATCATGTCGGAAGCGCAAACATAGTCGGCCCCTGCTTCACCGTGCGAGAGCGCAATGTCGGTGAGCGCCTCAACCGAGGCGTCGTTGACGATTTCACCTTCATGAACAAGACCGCAGTGTCCGTGGTCGGTGGCGGTGCAGAGGCAGACATCGGTCATCACGACCAAACCGTCGCCAAACGTCGCTTTGAGTTCCATCACGGCTCGGTGGAGATGCGATGAACGGTTGGATGCCTGCGAGGCCTCGCTGTCCTTGTGCTCCTTCGCCACGACGCCAAAGAGCATGACGGCTTTTACACCGTGTGCAGCATCGGCTTTGACGGTTTCAAGAAGCACATCAACCGATTGCTGATGAATACCGGGCATGCCACGAATGGGCTCATCGATGCCGGAGCCCTCAACGACAAAATGCGGTTGAACGAGGGAGCTGAGCAGCGAATCACCAAACAGGAGGTCACGCCTTGAGGCTGTCCAGCGGTTGATGCGGGGTCTGATGTCCATCTTATTCCCCTCGGTTTTCTTTCCACCATGTGATCAGGGCTTCTGATGTGGGTCCGCTCAACACCGAAACACGACAACCGCTGAAGTGGTCGAGGGAGTGTATGGTGTCTCTGGCATTCTCACCCATACAAAGAATTTCGTGAGGTGCCTTAAGCCCGTTGTCGGCCCAAGAGCGGGCCGAAGATGAGGACGACAGGACCAACACGTCCTCGGGCCGAACCTCAACCGAAGGCATCTGTTTTGGGCTGTTTTCGTAGCCGAGCCACGACTCTACGGCAAATCCTGCGGCTCGGAGCGTCGTTTCCAGTTGAGGCGAAGCCCGATTTGAGCGGGGAATCAAGAATCCCGTGCTGGGTTCAAAGCGGTCGCAAATGTAGGCTGCGAGTTCCTTGGCGTTTGCCGCTCTCGCACACGCCGCAACGGTGACGCCCAGTCGGAAACACGCTCTGGCCGTTCCTTCTCCGATGGCCAACCAAGGTATGCGTCCGATGTCGGCATTGGAGGCCGCCGCTTTGACGGCGCATTTGGCCGCAAAGGGCGAGGTGAGCACCAAGTAGGGCCAGGAAGCCTTCCCCTCGTAGGCGTTCAGGAAGTCCGCAGGCCAATGCTCAAGCAAAGGGACCAAGTCCACAACGGGGATGTTTTCCATGTTCACGCCGCTTTTGGAGAGCACCAGCGATATTCGGTCTGAATTCAGCGTGGAAAGATAGCGGGGGCGGCCTTCCTCAAACGACACCACCTCCAACGGTTGCACGGGGAGGTTGATGTCGAGGTCGGCCATGGCTCCAGCATGGTGAAACATGGTGTAGGCCGACCCTTGACAGAAGATGGACCGCCAGTTTTCGGGTGCGACTTGAACCCGAACTTCATCGCCCTCAACGCCGATGCCCGCTGGAAACAGGCAGCCACCGCCCACCTCAGCCAGCAAGCGACGCTCAGCCAACACATCCCGTTCGGTTTGCTGGTGATTTAACACCTCACGCAGCCCGTTCAATTCTTGCAACCGTTGGCTCAAACAGTGGACGGCAATGGCGCCCTGCCCGGGTGCTGTGGGCCAGTCGTTGGGGTCGATGCGGAACGCCGAGATGTCGGCCTTGAAACCGTCGAGCACCCCGATGCTGTTCAGCCGTGCAAGACCCGTTTCTGCGAGCACAATGGCGTCCACCCTCCCCTGCATAAGCCGGGCAATGCGCGTCTCAACGTGGCCACGAACGGCCAGCGGGATGATGTCAGGCCGCTTGCTGAGGAGAAAGGATTGCCGTCGTCCAGAAACGGTTCCAAAGGTGGCGCCACGACCAAACCGTTCCAGAACGGTGGCGAGCGGGGTGGACGAAGCGGAGGAGAGCACCTCCTCAAGCACGGGCACTTCGGAGGTTTTGCGCATGAGGACGAGGTCGGTTGTGCAGCCTCGTTCCAGATAGGCCAGATTCGTGATGCGTTCGTCGACGTCAACGGGCACGTCCTTGCTTGAATGAACGGCAATGTCAATTTCACCCGAAAGCAACCGGTTGTCGATGGAATGAATGAACTGACCGACCGAGGAGGAGAGTTCCCCGCCCAAACTGCGATCGCCGGTTGAGGTCAGCGGAACCAGCTCGGTCGCCACGCCGTTGGCTTCGAGGGCTGCACTGACCGTTTTGGCCTGCCACATGGCAAGGTTCGAGGCTCGTGTTCCAATTCGGACGGTCATGAGACCCCACCGGATACCGAGTTCTGCTTGCTCAACGCCAAGACAGAGCGCTTGACTTCGTGTTCCACGTGGGCGATGATGGCTGAACTCAGCGTCCGCTTGGTGTTGGTGACAAAGGCAGACAGTTCCGAGAGGTAGAAGGTGGAGGGCTGGTGGCACACCCAAGTTGCGATTTCTCGTGAGAACGCTCCGAGTTGAGGCACATCTTCGGCCGATGCGTGTGGAGATTCTTCCCAGGTCTTGGCAAGTTCCTCCATCGTTCCGTAAACGAGGGCACGGAACCGGCCTTGTGCTTTGTTTTCAAGTGCCGTAGCATAGCGTTCTTGAATCTCGTCGATCATCGATTCGCTCTTGGCGATGATGGCGTCGTAATCCCATTCCTGTCCGACGTTTCGAGCGACCTTGATCCAATGGTCCATCCCGAGCAGCGTGTGCTGCTCAGCCACACCCGAGGCGTCAACGGAAGGAGGCCAGGAGAAATCCATGACGGTGGCCGCAGATGAAAGCGGAAGTTGGTGGTCGGCGTTGTAAGTGGGCGTTGCATTGCGGATGGTCGAAATGACGAGGTCGGCTTCGTGTTCGCCGTTGTTCCACTGCTCGTAGGACAACATCGTGCAGGCTGATGCCAGTGCTGGGTCGCGCTCTGCAGAACGCTTGGGGTCTCGAGATACCACGGCGATGGTCGTTTGATTGGCCTCGAGAAGGGCTTCTACGGCTTTCATGCCCATGTCACCAAAGCCCAGCACGACCGCCCTCACGGGCCCTCGCTCGTCCAACAAGGCCTGAAGGGCCGATGTGGCCAAACTCAACATCGATTCCGTGGTGTGCGTAAAGCCGAGGTCCTTGCGAACCGAGCGGTTGGCTGCGATGACGTGCTCGAAGAAGGCTGAGTTGAAGTGACCGACCAGTTGGTGTTCCTTGTGGAAATTGATGGATTTACGAAACTGGGACATCACCTGCAGTTCCCCCATCATGAACGAGTCGAGACCGCTGCAAATTTTCACCAACTGCCGCCAAGCCTCGGTGTCTTCGTACAGTTCGAAGGGAATGGAAGCGGTGTTGTTCAAGCGAGAAACGGTTGAGCTCAACTCCTCAGCCTGGATGTCAAAACCAACGTAGAGCACACGATTGCACGTTGAAAACTCAAAGATTTCTGCAGAGGTGGCTTCGCTGATTTTTCGGATGTACTGCTGACGTTCATCCTCAGAAATGCCCTCGGTCGTGATTTCCTTCGCCACGTCAATGTTGTCGGCCGTGAACTTCAGTGCGGCGAGAGCGACGGGTTTGTTCCGTTGTTGGTCGTGGTCGGAGGACGATGCAGACGCTTCTGCAAGCCATCCCAAATCCACCAACGCATCCGTCATGACGACTCCCCAGTGTTTGCGACCATCGTCGCGTTTAGGAACCTTTGTAGAAGCCATCCAGTCAAGGCGGTTAGAATTTCCAAAAAAGAACTACCAAAAACAAACGCAGTCCCCCGTTTATCACGCCGACCCGCCCAAACAGAGACGCCGTTGGGCAAGCGAGTCTTTGATAGCATCGGGAAGCCGCCCCCAAACCATCCGAGCCACCCCCAACCGGCACCTGCCAACCGAGGACCGTGGCTCCAGGAGTGAGCCGCATGGCAGGAATGGACCCGCAGCTAAAAGCCAAACTGCAGAAGCAACGCTACCACATCGTCGGCGAACACGGTGGCGTGAAAACGTGTCACTGGACCAAAGAATCGCTGCTGCGCGACCGCCAGTGCTACAAAGGCAAGTTCTACGGCGTCGCCAGCCACAACTGCATGCAAATGTCGCCCGTGGTTGACCAGTGCAACCTGGCGTGCACCTACTGCTGGCGTGAACCGCACATGGACACGCTGGAATTGACCGACCAAGACCCGCTTGACTTGCTCTACGAATCGGTTCGCGCCCAGCGCCGT
>JAYNUQ010000032.1:0-19808 GCA_038116375.1 Candidatus Poseidoniales archaeon
AGCAAGGAAAGCACCAAGGGAAAAACGAGCGAAAATACTTCAAGAAAATGAAGGAATTGAACGCCAAGCGAAAAGCCCTGAAGGAAGCGCAAGTCGCCACGGAGAGTGCAGAGGGAAGCGGAGAACTGCGTGAGGCCATGGCGATTCAGGAAGCGGCACACAATGCCGTCAAAGAAGCAGCAGAAGCCGCTCAAAGCGCCCACGATAACATGCTCCAATGGAACGCTGAGGTCGACCGCCAACGCGAAAAAGCAGAAGCGGCCCACCGCAAACTTCGCACCTCAAAGAAGGAAGCCGACAAAGAGCACAGCCTCTACATCGTCTCCCTGCGCTGCTTGCACTCCATCCAGGACATTCTACGTGCCATGCGAGGAGCAAGTGCAGGACAGGGTCAACGCCCTGCCGCCAGCGACCAAACCCAGGATTTGATGGCAAAACTGCTGGCTGGTGAGACGCTTTCCACCGAGGAATTGATGCAACTCCAGCGGTTTGATTGAAACAAACCTTGCGGATACATCAAAAACCTCCAACGATGAAGATGAACTGGACGTCGTTCACATGATTGGCCAATCTGACATCGCTGCCATTGTTGAGGAATACGACCGTTTGAAACTCCGTATTGGAATGACAGCGTCGCATTCGGCGTTGGACATCTGTGATGGTGCGATTGAGGAAGGCTTCCCCACGGTCGCCTACTGCAAGGAAGGGCGACACAAGACCTATGCAAACTACTTCAAAACCCAACGCAGTTCTTCCGGTCGTGTGCTCCGTGGGATGGTCGACAAAGCCATTGTGATGAACGATTTCAACGACGTACTTGCGCCTGAAATGCAGGCTGAAATGCGAAAGCGAAACGTCATCTACATCCCCAACCGCTCGTTCACCTCCTATTCATCGATCGGCGACATCGAGGAACACTTCCGTGTTCCCATGTTTGGCTCTCGCAACATGCTTCGTATGGAAGAGCGCACGGAGGAACAGGATTACTACTGGATTCTCGAAAAGGCAGGATTGCCCTATCCTGAAAAAATCGATAGCCCACAAGACATTGACTGCCTTGTCATCGTCAAGTTGCATCACGCCCAGAAGAAACTTGAGCGTGGATTCTTCACCTGTGCCTCCTACAAAGAGTACCAAGAGAAATCCGAAGCACTCCTTTCGGAGGGCGTTATTGACCAAGCATCACTTGACGGTGCTCGAATTGAGCGCTACGTCATTGGCCCCGTGTTCAACCTGAACTTTTTCTACAGCCCTATTGCCGAGGAGGGCGAGCGATTGGAACTTCTCGGGGTTGACTGGCGATTTGAGTCCTCGCTTGACGGTCATGTTCGCCTTCCAGCACCTCAACAAATGACGATGCCAATCCACCAGCAGATTCCAGAAATGACCGTGGTCGGGCACAACACCGCTACGATTCGAGAATCCCTGCTCGAAAAAGCATTCGAACTCGGGGAGAAATTCATCAAAGCCAGCAAAGAACATTACGATCCAGGCATCATCGGGCCGTTCTGTTTGCAGACCTGTATTGACAAAGACATGAACTACTACATCTACGATGTTGCCCCTCGTCTCGGTGGGGGGACAAACGTCCACGTGAGCGTCGGCCACCCCTACGGGAATGCCACCTGGCGAAAGCCGATGTCCAGCGGGCGCCGCATCGCCATGGAGCTTCGAATGGCTGCTGAACAGGACAGGCTTCTCGAAGTGCTCACCTGAAACCCAAGCATGGATTGCGAGGCGAAGAAACGCCCCTTTCTTCTCATCCACTCAACCTTGGTAGGCAACCCACTGGCCCGAAGCAGCATCGTAGTAGGACAGGTTTCCTTGCTCATCACGGGACCAGTGAACACCGTTCTCTTCCCACTGCTGCGGCCCCGCTTCTTCAATGGATGGAAGTTGCTTGCTCTGCGCCCCCATGTTCTGCTCCGTCGCTGCATCCATGGACTCTGCGGCCTCACCGAACGGGTTGACCGTCGTGAAGTCGGGTTTCCGGGTGTAGAAGTATCCGCCGCCGCCCAGCAAGCCAAGCACCAGCAAGGCGATGATGGCGTACAGGACGCCATTACCCGATTCTTCTACTGCGGCTTGTGAGCGAGTCGGGTCCTCAGGATAAGCGTCCCAGCGGTCGGCGACACCGTCGTTGTCGGTATCCATCGATTCATTGGCATCAAACTTGAAGGCATCTTCAGCATCGTTGACGCCGTCACCGTCCGAATCTCGCTGAATAAGCGCGCATCCCACGGCGTCAATCAACTCACCCTCGGGCGTATTGGGACAATCGTCAACGTGATTCTTGATACCGTCTTCATCGTCGTCCTTTTGCTGTTCCGAGCAACCGTCAAGGTCAACGATTTGTGTGACCGGCGTGTCGGGGCAAAGGTCCATGTTGTTCATGATGTCATCCAGGTCCTCATCCTTCTGAGAAGAAGAGCAGCCCGCTGCATCAACCTGCTCACCCGAGGGTGTGACAGGGCACGTGTCTGCCGCATCAGAAATTCCGTCGTTGTCTGCATCACGCTGGTTGGTAGCGCAACCGAGCAAGTCTACGGAGAGTCCGTTCTCTGTTCCGGGACAGTTGTCGACATCGTCCGTGACATCATCACCGTCGCTGTCTTTCTGGGAAGGTGAGCAACCCTGAGCATCAGCCGTTTCTGAGAACGGGGTGTTGTCGCAGACATCGCTGGCGTCGGCCACGCCGTCCTCATCCGTATCCCGTTCTGAAGCTGCGCATCCAACACCGTTGACCGGCTCACCCGCCGTGGTGGTTGGACATTGGTCTCGGTCATCCGTGATGGTGTCGCCGTCCGTGTCAAGTTGGCTCGTGGCGCAACCTGCTCCGTCAACAACGGCTCCAAGCGGGGTGTTGGGACAGGCATCAAAGGCGTCCATGACGCCGTCGTTGTCAGCGTCTTCTTGGCTGCTGGAACAACCCACGTTGTCGACCGTCTCGCCCGCAGGTGTATCGGGACAAGCATCGTCGGCGTCGCTTACGCCGTCCATGTCCCCATCGAGTTGAGACGTGGAACAGCCGTTCTGATCAACCGCCTCACCGGAGGGCGTTCCTGGACACAAATCCGGATTGTTGCCGTTGGCATTATCCCCATATCCATCGCCGTCTGTATCCCGCCATTGGGTAGCATCGTTGGGGAAGGCATCAGCGTTCAGGCCAGCGGCGTTGTCGCCATAGCCATCGCCGTCGGTGTCGGTCCACTGGGTTGAATCGTTCGGGAAGGCATCGGGCGTCGTACCTGCTTGATTGTCACCGTACCCGTCGCCGTCGGCATCCGACCACTGGGTCGGATCGTCGGGGAAGGCATCGGCGTTGTTCCCAAGTGGATTATCACCGTAGCCATCGCCATCGCCGTCCTCCCATTGGGTTCCATCGTTCGGGAAGGTATCCGGTGTCGTGCCGTTGGGGTTGTCACCGTAGCCGTCGCCGTCTGCATCCGACCACTGACTGGCATCGTTCGGGAAGGCGTCGCCGTTGGTCCCGCTCGGGTTATCTCCGAAGCCATCGCCGTCGCTGTCTCTCCACTGTGTGCCATCAGAAGGCCATGCATCTGGGTTGTTGCCACTCGCATTGTCGCCATAACCGTCGCCGTCAGTGTCGGACCACTGGGTCGGGTCGGTTGGGAAGGCATCGGGGAAGGCGCCACTGGCATTGTCTCCGTAGCCATCCCCGTCGGCATCGGACCATTGCGTCCCGTCGGTCGGGAAGGCATCCGCCATGTTGCCACTGGCGTTGTCGCCGTACCCGTCACCGTCCATGTCAGACCATTGCGTCCCGTCGGTTGGGAAGGCATCGACATCGTCGTTGTAGCCGTCGCTGTCCGTGTCTTTCTGCGATAGTGCACATCCATTCTGGTCGACCGTGGCGCCGGTGGCGGTGTTGGCACAAAGGTCGGATTCGTTGGGTACACCGTCGTTATCATCATCTTGGACCAGATTGAAACATGCGCTGTCGCCGATGAGTTGCACGGAGACGTTTGAGTACAGGTCAATGTGGACGCAATACGTTCCAGACGCGTTCGGCGTGGTGTAGGTGAAGGTTGGCATGCTCTGATTCTGTGCCGTAGCGGTAAAGGAGGTCATGGTCGAGGAAGCGAGGTTCGCGCCCGAGGCGTCCGTGACTCGGTACTGATACCGATAGTCATCCCCCACAACAAGGTCCAGACCTTCGCCCTGAACGTTGTTTGTTGCCGCCGTGGAACTTGTCGAGTACGAAGCGATGATCAGGCTCGGTAACTGTGGAATAAAGTCGTAGAAATGGAGACCCGTCATGTTGTCGTTATCGCTCAAGTTCACCGTTGTTCCGTTGACAGAAAGGTGGGCGAAGAAGAGGTGGTCGTTCATCGTGGTCGGACCTGTCCAGTTGATTTGGTACGACATCGAAGAGGTTGTGGGCATGAGGTACCACATGTCCGAGTCGATCATGGAGTGGTTGATGGCAGCATCAACATCGTTGGATACGGTAAAATTACTCAGCCATTCATCGTAGTCCACGACAATCCATTCAACGACATAATCAGCGCCAACCGTCATGTTGGTCAACTCGATATCACCGGTGGTGGAAGACGTCGCCTCAATTTCAACCATCTCGATGTACAGCATGTCCATGTCGCTGTTTACGGGTGTCCCTGCTGCATCATAGAGGGTGGACGATACCAGCAGGGTGGATTCATTGTTGGTCGCCGCCACGGTGATGTTGATTTCATGCGTAGAGTTGGTGGCATTGAACGAACCGTTGGATGAAGTGGCCCAGTATTCATCATCGTCAAGGTGAAGTTGGCCGTACGTGTGGTTGTAGCTGTACGTCGTCCCGTTGGTCAGTCCTGAAAACGAGAGGGTGGCATGGGTGGTGTTGATGATCGAGACTTCAACAGATTCAGCAGATTGCCCGCCACCAGGGTTGTCGGTAGTGATTTCAATATCGTAGGTGTTCGTGGCGCTCTGCCATCCGTACACATCGACGAAGGTGGTCTGATTGGCCGTGGCCGTGACCTGCATGGACTCGAGGTTTCCAGTTGTGCCTGAACTGTCAAGGAACGTTCCGCCGGCCGTATCCCATCCAGTATCCAGGTCTCCGTTGGCGCCGTTGAGTGTGACGTTGACGTAGTAGGTAACTCCGGCAGTCATGTCAATTTCAAAGTAGTCAACATCCGTTGAACTGTGGATGGACAAACCCGTGCACGTGAGAGGGAGAAGAGAGGCAGAAGTGGCCGTGGCGGTGGAATCGTTTGGTTCGAGGATGTCCGAAACCAGGGTACCGGCTCCGGTGCAGTTGGTGACCGATGAACCACCGCTGCCGCCACCCCCGGTACCGTTGCTGACCGTGAATTTGTAGAGGGAAAGGTTCCACGTACCTGCCCCGGCGTATCGTAAAATGTCAATGTACACCATGCCTCCGTGGGCAAGTGAACTCGTGTTGGTGGAGAGGCTTTCGGGATTTGACATCCATGAACTTCCCATCATGGATAAGTTTGCGTTGTAAAAGAGCAAGTCAAAGTCGTTATTGACGGTTGTACCGTTGCTGAACGTGGTTGTACTGGGGAAGGAAAGCGTTGCTGAGAGACCTTGATTTGCATTCAACGCCACCTTGAGGAAGTCGTTATCATCGCCGTAATCCAACTCTCCCGAACCGGAATAACTTCCAGAAAAAATGTAATTCGTGATGTTGACGCTCGTGTTATCGGGCAAATCGCCGCCTGAATTCAGGTCGTTTTGGTTGGGACCAACGGCTTGAACTGCGGGCGTCATGCCAACGAGGACGGTTGAAAACACCAACATCAACGAGAGAAGGGTGGACGTGGTCGTTGACTGTCGGTCACGTGCTTCGTTCATACACCGACCATGTTGAGGAGGTATATCACGCCTGCCCCGTGAGGAAGGGCCTCAAATGGCGGTGGGAGCGACGTGGCCGTCGCCTTTGTCATCGGGTTGGCGAACGCGCGACCAAACTCCGCCCATCAATTCATCGTGATGACCCTGACAATAGTGGAATCGGCGATAGGCTTCTCGAAAAGAGTAGGCTTTTTTCCCGGTGGCAACCAGGTAACCCTCGGGAGAAAGACGTGACACGATGGTGCCAACCTCTTTGCATCCAGGAAAGTCGCAAGCCGGCTGTTCGTCCATGGAATTCAATCCTTGATGATTCTACATTAACTCTTGCTCAGCAAGGAGTCAAGTCAGTCCTCGTCCTCCGTCGCCGCAGGTTCGATAACCACCAACGGCACGTTGGCTTCAATCGCTTCACCCTCGCTGCATTGAACCGAGACGACGGTGCCCGAAACGGGGGCTTGAATTTCGTTTTGCATTTTCATGGCTTCAAGAATCAAGATCACTTGGCCTTCAGAGACTTCCTGTCCTTCTTCTACTTCCACGGTGACGACTTTACCTGGGATGTTGGCCGAAACCGTTCCTGATTTCTTCTTCTTTCGGCCCCCGGAGCGTCGCGGTTTTGCTGCGACGGCTGCTTCAGGCATCTCGATGTCAAAGGTCTGACCGCCAACGGTCGCTTTCCACGTGGTTCCCTCGCCGTCGAGTTCAACTTCGTATTCCGTTCCGTTGACGACCACTTTTCTGGTTTCCGACATCTGTTCACCTCCAGGGAGAGCGCCCCGCTCGTGCGTTCATCAACGAACGCTTTCCTGTCATTTGCCGCCGATGGTCCTGAGACCAAGCTGCGCCCGGTTGGCGAGCCACCTGTGCGGGATCGTCCCCGTCAGCTTGTGTTTCCGCTATGACCGCTGCGATGGCCGCCATCATCAATTCAGAAATTTCCTCGCCCATGATTTCACCTCAGAGTGGAATGTTTCCGTGCTTTCGAGCAGGCCGAAGTTCCTCTTTATCCATCAACATTTCAAGTGCCCTGCTCAAACGTTGTCGCGTTTGATTGGGTTCGATGACATCATCGAGGTAGCCGAGGGCAGCGGCCTTGTACGGGTTGGCAAAGGTTTCCTTGAAGTCCTCCGTGAGGCGTTCTCGTTCCTGTTCGGGATTGCGAGCATGAGCGATACGCCGGCGATGGATGATTTCCACTGCACCGTCGGCACCCATCACCGCCAGTTCAGCCGAGGGCCAAGCGACGTTGTAGTCGCCCCGTATGTGCTTGCTTGACATCACGTCGTAGGCACCGCCGTAGGCTTTGCGAAGAATCACGGTCAACTTGGGCACCGTCGCCTCGGCAAAGGCGTACAGAAGTTTGGCGCCGTGGCGAATGATGCCACCCCATTCTTGATTGGTGCCGGGCAGGAAACCAGGGACGTCCTCAAAGGTGAGGATGGGGATGTTGAAGGCGTCGCAAAAGCGAACAAACCGAGCCGCTTTGTCGCTGGCATCAATGTCCAGGCAACCTGCGAGAATTTTGGGTTGGTTGGCGACAACTCCGACGGTGTGTCCTCCGAGATGACCGAAGCCGATCACAATGTTCTGTGCCCAGTCAGCCTGAACTTCCATGAAGCCACCGTCGTCCAACACCTCGGTGATGACATCGAGGACATCGTAAGGTTTGGCAGGGTCCTCGGGGATGATGCTGTCGAGGGGGTCGCAGGAACGGTCCTTGCTGTCAGAGGTTTTCTTTGTCGGTGGTCGCTCAAGGTTGTTGGGCGGCAACATATCACAAAGGTCTCGGGCCATTTGGATGGCGTGTTCGTCATCGCTGGCCGTGAAGTGTGAGACGCCCGATTTTGAGCCATGGGTGGCGGCACCGCCCAAATCTTCGAAACTGACCACTTCGTTGGTGACGGTCTTGATGACCTCAGGACCGGTAATGAACATGTGAGCCGTTTGGTCCACCATGATGACAAAGTCCGTGATGGCTGGAGAATACACCGCACCGCCTGCACAGGGGCCCATGATCACGGAAATTTGAGGCACGACACCTGAGGCTCGGACGTTGCGGAAGAAAATTTCAGCATAGGAGCCCAGAGACGCTACGCCTTCCTGAATGCGAGCACCGCCCGAGTCGTTCAAGCCGATGACGGGGCGACCCGTCTTGAGCGCCATGTCAAGAACCTTGCAAATCTTGAGACCGTGCATTTCACCAAGCGAGCCTCCGTACACGGTGAAATCTTGAGCGAAAGCAAACACTTCTCGCCCGTTGATGGTGCCGTGCCCAGTTACCACACCGTCACCGGGAATGACGTTCTTGTCCATGTCAAAATCTCGGCAGCGGTGTTCGACCAGCGCATCGATCTCTTGGAAGCTGCCGTCATCAAGCAACAGTTCGAGTCGCTCACGGGCCGTCATCTTCCCTCGGTTGTGCTGGGCTTCAACACGGGCTTGACCGCCGCCAGCCTCGCTGCGAGCCTTACGATTTCGTAGGTCCTTGAGTCGTTCTTCGGTGCCTGACATCAACTTCCCCAACACTTTGTCAGCCCAAGCCGCCCTTATTGCTTGCTCTTGATTGAAACTGATTTTGCACCTTCTCTCACAGGACCACCAACGGGCGGGAGCAAGGCTGCCATGCATTCAATCTCGGCCGATTGAATGCGATTGTTGGGGGGCCGTCGCCACCAGGCCATCGACGAGCAACATGTGAGGCACGGTCAAGGCAGCCAGGCCGATGAAGACCACTTTCAAGAGGGCTGGTTCGACGCCAATTGCCGCAGATTGCTGAGCCAAGACCACGAGTCCAACGGCCCATGTGAGCAGGGAAAACACCACCGTTGTCTGAGTGATTCGAAGATTTGAGACCGTGGACTGAAGGACAGAACGCATGGAGGAAAAGTGCCGGAGTGAATGAACAAAACAGAAGTAGACGGCAAAGCCCACCAGTGGAGGAACAGCCACGAAGAGCAAGGACAGGGCACCGAGCTCAAGTCCGAAGGCCGTGCGTTCTTGTTGTTGTTTGAAGAGCATGGTTTCAAAAATGCACGCCGCGGCAAGAACCACCAAACCATCGAGGAAGAGCCAGACGCCCGTGGTGTCTGCACCCACGATGGTGAGAAAGACATCGTTCGCCTCCGCACGATGAAACTGGCTGATGCCACCGATGACCACGCCGCCCCGAGCGATGCTCTCAACCGCGCCTCGGCCGACGATGCTTGAGGTCGCATCACCACGGCCAAAGTGATAGGTGCTGATGGCGAGGAACGTAATGAAACTCAGCACCGGTGCGATGGCCCAAGTCAGCACCACCAAACCAGCCAGACCGACGTAGGCCAATAAAAACGCAATCGCCCTGGTGGGACGCCCCATCCACCCGAAGTGAACGGCAAGCGCACCGTCCATGGCCCCGTGAGGCAGACCGATGAACACCACGCCGAGGAGTGCCAGAAGGTTGAGTGTATCGAGGGCGATGAACGACTCAAGCAACGTCATGAAACCACCTTGCGTGGTCGGCTGAACATCATCTTTGAGACGCCTCGGATGAACGGCAATTTTGGCATGGCCATCATCACCTTGAATCGGAGTCGCCAGTTTGCACGGCCGCTCATGAAGCGAATGAATTCCTCGCCGCTCAGAGCCTTGGCCATTCGTCCAAAGAGGATTGGACCTTGTTGAGGCCAGTGCCGGAGTACAGCAAGAAGGACGCTGTCCATCCACACGTCCACACGCTTGTGCGGTCGATTAAACATCAACGGTTTTCCATGGTTGTGACCGTTGAGTGCGTTTTGGATTTGTTGATGGATGAAAGCGAAGGTGTAGCCGCTGGCAGGGCGAATGGCCCCGCCGTTCGCACCAAGTCCTGGGAGGGTCGGATCGTGAAGGGAGAGACGACCCATCGGGATGACACCCTGTTCTTCTCGGACCACATCCTTGATGCTGGCGTTGTGGTGGCTGAAGAGGTAGGCGTCGATGGCTTCCGTGTAGTATTCTCGTGGCATCTTCGTGGTGCTGAACATCGTGGATTCAACAAGGGCACAGGTGCTCGAAAAGGGCAGGACGTACATGAAGTGCATACCGTGCGATTGGTCCACGCGGAAATCCATCAGAATCGCCGTTTCTGGGTCAAATACGGGTTTGTCCACTTCAACTTCCAAACCAACGAAATGTTGCAACATGGCGTTAGCGGGTGCTCGAGGTGGGCGGGAATCAAACACCAAATCCGGATGAGCGCTGTCGTGTTGGCTTTGCTCAATGAAACGAACACCGTGCTTTTGAGCCAACTTCTTTGTGTTGTTCAGGTAGTTTGCTTTGTGCATGACGTGATACGGGGAAACCTCAGAAGACATCACGGCGGCTCCAGCCTCGGTGATGACCGACCACTTGGACCATGAATGGCGTGCCTGTTGCGTAGCGGCGTGAAGGTCGGGCGTGGCCCAAAAGCCGAGCATGTGGTCTCGAGGGGCAGGGGCGCCATCGGGACGTACAATGGACAGGGTGGCGCCCTCCATTTCGTTGGCTCGAGAGGCCAACATCATGGCCGCACAACCGTCGCCCAAAACGTGGATATCAGCCATCACCAACCACCGCCTTGGTGCTTGTAGGGCTTGAGCCATGCGTGAAGATGGGGGTTGTGCGAACGGCGACCAACAGAAATTCTTCGCAGAAGGCCTGTAGAGGCTCGAAGCGTGCAGAGAATTTTGCTGCCTTTGGAGGTGACTTGTCGTCCACCGTGCCATGAACGCTCGGAGCGGAGAAGCTGGCGGCCTATTTGTCGGTAGACTTTGGCCGCAACACCAATGGAGAAATGTGCTCGGAAAGGAAGGTAAGCCAAACCCGCTCGCCCGCTTGCATAGTACGTCTCTGCCAGAGCCAACAGGCGTTCAACAGCGAGGGTGATTTGGGCACCGTTGTGCCCGTTGGGGTCGGATGCTGCTTGGACGATTTCTTCGGGTGTCATGTCGTTCACCCACGTGCCCGGAAGGTAGCGACGGCCCATGCTGGCGTCTTCAACCACGTCTCTGGCAATGTTCGTGAGTTGCATGGCGATGCCGAGGTCAACGGCATGAAGTTTGGCTTGTGGGTGCGTGTTGTTGAGGATTTCACACATGAGGAGCCCAACGGTGCCGGCAACCTTGTAGGCGTATTGGATCAAGGCTTCTTCATCCGCAATGAGGACCTGTGGGGCTTGGTCGTCCATGAGCCCCTCAACCAGCGAGGCGATGACCTCGGTGGAGAGGTTGTACTCTCGCACCATAGCGCCGTGATGAGCGAGCAAAGGGTGCCCGTCCCAGCGACCTTCAAGCAGCGACGCTTGAATCTCCTTAAGATGGGCTGGACCGTTCGGAATGTCACCGTCCGCCATGTCGTCGAGGACACGGCAAAAAGAATAGAGCACGGCCGCATCTTGGCCCATCTTTTTGCCAAGGAATCTGCGGGCCCAGTGGAAACTCTCACCGCTCGTAGCGAGAATGTATTCTGGGTCGTTAGGAATCTGTTCAATGTCCATTCCTAACACCTGCGAGGAAATGGCCCTTTTGAGGTTATAAGTGGTTGTTTTCAGACTGGTATTTTCTTCCACGGAAAAGCGAACATTATCAAGGAATGAAGGAGCCGACGACCCATGGCTCAATCACCCCTCAAACAAACGAAAGCCGCCGTTATCGGAAGTGGCTTTGGAGGCTTGGGCGCAGCCATTCGCCTGCAGTCCGCTGGCATCCAAACGGTGCTGTACGAGGCAAGAGACCTACCTGGAGGTCGAGCCTACGTCTACGAAGATGAGGGATTCACCTTTGATGCTGGGCCCACGGTGATCACGGCTCCGCATACACTCACCGAATTGTTTGAACTCACCGACCGACGTCTTGAGGATTACATCAACCTCATGGAAGTTCAACCGATGTACCGACTGATATGGAGCGACGGTGACCGTTTCGACTATGTGCGGGACGAGGCGACCATGGTGGCCCAAATCGCAGAGCGAAGCCAATCCGATGCAGACGGCTATCAGCGATTTTTTGAATACGCCAAGAAGGTGTTTCACAAGGGATACACCGAACTTGCTGACCGCCCGTTCCTCCGATTTTCAGACATGGTGGCCGTCTCACCTTCTCTTATCCGTCTGCGGGCAGACCGTTCGGTCTACAAAACGGTCGCCAAGTACGTCAAGGACGACCACTTGCGTCAGGCCTTGAGTTTCCATTCGCTTCTGGTGGGCGGCAATCCCTTCCAAACATCGTCAATATACACGCTCATCCACTTCCTTGAGCGGGAATGGGGCGTCTATTTCCCCGAGGGTGGCACGCACGCCCTGGTTCGTACGCTGGTGAAGTTGTTCGAGGAACTGGGGGGAGAAATCCGTCTGTCAACGCCTGTGAAGTCGGTCGAAGTGGAGGGTAAAAAGCCCAACATCAAACACATCATCACCGACGGTAGCGGTACCGAAGACCGGTTTGATATGGTGATTTCAAACGCTGACGTTCACCATACCTACAAGCACCTCTATGCTACGTCAAAGGTGGCCCAAAAGCGAGCAAAAAAACTCGAAGGCATGGACTGGTCCATGTCCCTCTTTGTGTTGTACTTTGGAACCGACATCGCCTACGAAGACGTCGCCCATCATACGATTTTATTCGGACCCAGGTACAAAGGCCTGCTCGATGACATCTTCAAGGGCAGCGAACTGCCGGATGATTTCAGCCTCTATCTCCATGTTCCCACCGTGACCGACAAGAGTCTCGCACCCGACGGATGCAGTGCAGCGTATGTTTTGGCTCCCGTTCCTCACTTGGGACGGGCCGACGTGGATTGGGACACCATCGCAGAAGAATACGGCGACCGCATCATTGAAGCGCTTGAAGTCGAAATGCCCGACCTCCGAAACCACATCGTCACCCGACGACACATCACACCCAAAACCTTCGAGCGTGAATTGGCGGCCTACAAAGGCTCAGCGTTCTCCGTCGCACCGAAGTTGACCCAAAGCGCCTATTTCAGACCGTCAAACGAGGACGCAGGCATTCCAGGACTTTACCTGGTTGGCGCTGGCACGCACCCCGGAGCAGGTCTACCTGGCGTGTTGAATTCGGCCAAAGCCACCGTTGACCTGATTCTCTCCACCCTAAATCGTTGAAGTTCACACCAGCGGGCTGCGTTCAACATCCTTGCTCTTGCCGATACGCATCGCAGAGGGTTTTTGATAGGAGGGCCTCCCCTTGGACATTCATGGACCAACCCTTGCGCATCGTGGTGGCCAAGCCGGGTCTCGACGGACACGACCGTGGGGCCAAGGTCGTCGCCCGCGCCCTCCGGGATGCAGGCCACGAGGTCATCTACACGGGACTGCGTCGAACATCCCAGCAGATCGTCGACACCGTACGGGACGAGGATGCAAGGTTCCTCGGGCTCTCTTCACTCTCAGGGGCTCACGCACACCTCTTCCCGCAGGTGTGCCAAAAACTGGTTGAAGCGGGTCTTGACGATGTCATCGTTTTCGGCGGAGGCATCATTCCACAAGAAGACCGCCCTGCTCTTCACGAGGTGGGTATTCGAGCAGTTTTTGGCCCGGGCACACCCACAACTGAAATTCTCGATTTCATTCAACAGGCATCTGCTCGAGACGACGCTGGCGTGGGCCAATCCAACGACTGGCATTGGGCATCTTCTGCGTGAGGGTGGGAACGATGTCCGTTGAAATTCAGCACGCCATGGCAGGAGACCGCCGGGCCATGGCCCGATTGCTTTCGGCCATTGAAAACGGTAGCGTTTCCATCAGAGACGTTCTCCCTGAAGCCGCTTCTATAGAAACAGGTGACTGGGCAACCATGGCCATCACAGGCGCCCCAGGTGTCGGAAAGTCCGTTCTCGTGGATGCATTGATGACGCGCTGGGCGGGCCAAGGCATCCGCGTTGCGTTGCTCGCCGTTGACCCGAGCTCCCCCCGAACGGGTGGAGCGCTTCTTGGCGACCGCGTACGTATGTCATCGGTTGACAATCCCGAAATCAACGACCGAGTTTACGTCCGGTCCATTGCCACACGTTCTTCCTCTGGCAGTGTGCCGTTGATCGTCGAAGACATGGCCTCGTTTTTGTTGGCCTGCGGATGGGAGCGGGTCCTCATCGAAACGGTGGGCTCAGGGCAAGCCGAGTTGCGTTGTGCAGCCATCGCCGACCGAATCGTGGTGGTGGAAGGCCCCGCCCGTGGAGACGGCATCCAGGCCGAAAAGGCCGGGCTCCTGGAACTGGCAGACATCGTACTGGTCAACAAAGCCGACCTTGATGGCGCTGAGCGACATGCTGGGGAATTGCGTGAATCGTACGCCCTTGGCAGCGAGGGGGCCCCGTCCGTTTTGCTCACCTCAGGCCTCAAGGGGACGGGCATCGAGGAAGCCGCTCAAGCCCTCATGAACCTCGAGAGTTCTGGCCGAGCGCTGCGAGCCAGAATGCGCGAGCGCCTGCTGGGTCAACACGAGCGACGGCTGATTCTGCATCCTGCCTACAATGCCGTGCTCAACGCCCTTTGTGAGGGCACCCTTGATATTGAAGATGCATTGACTGAACTTCAAGGGGATGAACATGAGCGGCCAAGTTGAGATGACCAATCCGGTCGATACATCGGTCGGCGGCATGCGGGGTCATGTGCTGAGGCGAGGCGTTCATCTCTCCATGATTGGAATTCCCTACCTGTATTTTGTTCACGGAGAAAACGTCGCTGATGCTCTCGGTCTTTCGTTGCCTCAGGTGGTCTCGAGTGTCGTCCTCATCGCGCTGGTTCTGGAGAGCGTCCGTCTCAAACTTGGACTGACCGTGTTTGGTCAACGTGATTACGAAGCAAAGCAAGTCTCGGCTTTGGCCTGGGGCGCTATTGGCGTAGGGTTCGTGCTCCTCCTTGTGCCACACGAAGCCTATGCTTGGCCCCTCATCGCATCGCTGGCCCTTGGGGACCCGTTCATGGGGGAGCTCCGAAGAAAGGAGTTTACCGACGGCCAAGTCATGGCCTATGCGACACTCCTCATCCTTGCCATCTGGCTTGTCGCCTCGTTCCAATTTGGCACACCGCTCTGGATGGCGTTCGTGCTTGCCCCGGTCTGCATGATTTCCGAGTGGCCTCGCCTCACCTACATCGACGATAACGCCACGATGGTGCTGATTCCTCTGGCCCTTGTGATGTTGCTTGAGCCCCATGCACTCGTGATGGCCTAAGTGAACAGATTCCAAGCCTCGCCTTCAATATGTTGAAATGGGGGGTTTCGCTGGTTGCATCCAGTGAAGGACATGGCCGACGATGCGACCAATTCGGACCCACCCCAAATCGCCTACCAAGTGGCTTTTGCCCTCTCCATCGTTCTTCTCGCCGTGGCCATGGTTCGCTACCCACTTTGGTAATCATTCCGTGATGATTTTGAACATCTCTTGAAAAGGGAGTTCCCCCTCTTTGAAGCATGTGCGGCATCGCTGGCGTCCTTGGACACCCCGATGGCGGCGTCCTCCATCGCATGAATCAACTCCAGCAACATCGTGGACCCGACGAAAACGATGTGTGGGTCGACGAACATGTCGGCTTTGCTCACGCTCGTCTCTCCATCCTTGATTTGACATCAAGTCAACAGCCCATGACGGACCCTGAGGGTGTCGTGGTGGTCATGAACGGGGAAATCTACAACCACGAGGAACTTCGTCGCACGCATGCGGCTTATCCATTCACCACCTCTGGCGATACCGAATCCGCTCTCGCAGCCTACCGTTCTGCAAGGGTCCGTTCAAGCCAACCGCTCAGTGCCAAAGATCACGCATCTTGGTTGAACACTTTGGATGGCATGTACGCCATGGCCCTGTGGAACCCCCATGAACGGCAACTCATCCTCGCACGAGACCCGATGGGGATCAAACCGCTTCTTCGCACCACGGTTGGAGGTTCCTTACTCTTTTCAAGCGAAGCAAAGGCCTTCCGTGCAGACGAACGCTATCGGCCTGCTCTTGACGAACTCGCCATGGCTGCGCGACTGGTATGGGAATATCCCCTTGATGCAACCACGCTCCTCAAAGGCGTTCACCAGGTGAGGCAGGGTACCGTAGAACGTTGGTCGATTGACGAACAAGGAAACGCTGTCCACATTGACAGCGCCGATATTGAGCGCCAAACATTGACCCCTGCCGCATCATGGCATCCAGAACAGCACGCAGGTGCTCTCCTCGAGACGTTTGTGGAGGGCGTACAGCAACGCTTGATGGCGGATGTTCCTGTGGGCATCGTCCTTTCAGGTGGACTCGACTCGAGCCTCGTGGCCGCAGTCGCTCACGAAGCAGCAGAACGCGCAGGCCAGCCTGTGCCTGCTTGCTGGACGGTCGCAGAGAGTGAAGAAAACCCAGATTGGAAGGCTGCCGAACTGGTAGCCGCCCATCACGACCTCGAACACCACCAGCACCTCCTTGAACAGGATGCTTTCGAGCGACGCTTGCCTCGGCTGGCTTGGCACGGAGAGGATGCTGATGTGACGGTCATGTTCTTCCATCCGCTGTTTGAACACATGTCGAAACACGTGAAGGTCGGCTTGTGCGGACAAGGTGCAGATGAGTTACATGCAGGTTATCCGCGCTACGGCGACCTCAAAGGACACGCTGCTGAACTCAATCGCCGAATGAGCAGCCTGCCCGATGAACATCGCTCAAGCCTCCTGAACGGTGAACTCGACGAAGGAACGGGGTGGTTTTCAAGCGCCCACGATCCAAATCTGGCCACAAACAATCTCCAGACGATGTTGAATTTTGAGCTTGAACACGGTCAACTCAGTAATTTCCAATTGCGGCTTGTCGACCGCCATTCCATGGCCCATTCCCTGGAAGTTCGCGTCCCCTTCCTCGGGAAGGCCCACCGTCGAGCAGCCTACGAATTGCCGATGGATTGGAAACTCGGAGCGGGCCGTGAGGAGAAAGCAGCCCTTCGACAGGCGGCGGACCTTACACGGCTCCCAAAGGAGATTGTTCGTCGCCCAAAACTTCCTGCTGGAAGAGCGACATCTCCCACATTGCTCGATTCCTTCCTCGCCCAAAGGCGCTCCCAGATTGAAGAATTGATGGACCACTACGCAACGTGGGCCCCTGTACTCAAAGGGCAAGAGGAATTGGCCATCGGATTGGGGTTGTTTGACGCACTCCATCTGCATGAAGACGGTCATCGACGCATCAACAGGTCCGTTGATGACCTGCTCGGCGAGGTGATATCAGCATGAATTTGAGACAACATACAGACCTGCTCGAAAGCAAGCGAGAAGCCATCACAACATGGATGAAGAAAAAACGGGCTGAGGTTCCCATTCCGGTGTACGGCAGCGTGGATGTTCGAGATGCTGGTTGGAAAATTGGCGTGGTTGATGCCAATCACTTCCCGGCAGGGTTCAACAACGTCTCAAAGGAGAACCTACAGGAACTCGCTGGGTTGTTCAAAGAGCACGTTCATCGCTCGCATCCAGATTGCGAGTGGGTGCACATCTATCCAGAGAGCCATACCCGCAACCAAGGGTACGTGGAGAACATCTCAAGCATCAAATCCATGATTGAACAAGCAGGTTATTCCTGCACGGTTGGTTCTCCAGACCTCAACGATAACGGTGCGCTCAACGGACTCTCTGGACCGCTTATGCTTGAAAGGGTAGAGGTGGATGATGACGGAGAACTCGTGGTCAACGGGGAACGCCCCGACTTGATACTTCTCAACAACGATTTGACAGAAGGTGCCATCCCTGGCGTGCAAAGCACCAACATCACACCTCCGCCCCACATGGGGTGGTTTCGTCGTCGAAAATCACAGCATTACGAGATGCTGCGGCCCTATGTCGAAGAGATGGCTCAGATGCTGGAAATCGACCCTTGGCACCTCATCCCAGACTGGTTTGTTTCAGAAAACAAATGCTTGACGGAAGATGCATGCAAAACAAAACTTGCGGCTGAAATTGACGATTTTCTCAACGCACTGCGAGAAAAATACCGCTCCTTGGGCATCGAAAGAGAACCCACCGTGGTCATCAAAAACGACAGCGGAACCTACGGGCTGGGCGTGATGATGCTGACCTCGGGAAATCAAATCCTCAACCTCTCCAACAGAAAAGCAAACAAACTTCGCTATGCAAAAGGAGGGGCAGAGGTCGAAAATTTCCTCATCCAAGAGGGCATCCCGACGGCCTTGGCAACCTCTTCAGGCGAGACGTTGGAACCGGTTGTTTACTTGGTTGACGGAGAAGCCGCTTCCTGGTTTTATCGCATCAACGGGAAAAAATCAGACATGGACAACCTCAACTCTCCGAGCGCCCGGTTTGAGAACTACGAGAACACAGACAATCCTCACGCAACGGAGGCACACGGCTGGCACGCCCTCGTCGCTGAATTAAGCATGATCGCCATGGGTGCCGAAGCCACTGCGTGGAAACACGAGACAACAGGATGAAAACCAGCGCATCCTCGCCCAACCATGAGCCAGCGCGTCCGGTTGTACATCGGGACCATCGCCCTTGGGCTGTGGATTTCAGCAACCGGTGCTGGTGGCTTGCTTCCCGACAATTGGGCTGAATGGCCCGTGAACATCTGGTGCTGGGCAGTTTTTGCATGGATTTTCCGAGAGGCAGATCGGAAGGAACGCATCGAAATGATCGCCGTTGTCGCCCTGGCTACGCCGATGGAGCTGTTCTTTTCAGAGGTCTGGCTCATTTACGAATACCAACGCGACCTCATGCCGCTCTTTGTCCCCGCAGGCCATTACTTCCTCTTTGACCTCGGGCGGCGTGGTGCTGCGCTCATGAAGCCCGAACAGGCGCTTCCCGCTCTTCTGCCCTTCATTCCCTTGGTTGCCTACGGAGCATGGACCGGGGGAGACACATCGGGCGTCGTCATGCTTCTCCTGGTTCTGGCCTTTACAAAGTGGGGGCCGCAACCTCGGTTGTACGCTGCCATGGCGTGGGCAGCCTTGGCCATGGAGCTCTGGGGCACCTACCTTGGAAACTGGACGTGGGCTGCAGAGGTCCCATGGACGGGACTGACAGCGTGGAACCCGCCCCTTTTGGTGGGTGCGTTCTACTGTTTTGGCGACCTCTTGGTTAACTTGAGCGTTGCCAAGTTTCAAGGGGAACCTACCACCGAGGTTTGACCATGACAGGCGCCGACGACTTGCGGAAGCGCCGAGAGCAAGAGGCGTTGCGCATCCGAACGGCCTTGAACCGTCAACGAGGTGAACAGCGGGCGAACACCAAAGGCGGTGAAGGCACCGTGGCCTTTGTTGAAGAACGCAAATGCATCGGTTGTGATCAGTGCACCATCGTGTGCGACGATGACGCCATTGAACTGTACTTTGTGGATGTTCGAAGCCCGCTGATGTCGGTTGAAAGCAACCGAAAGGCGAAAATCATTCGAGACGCATGTACCGGATGCCGCTTGTGCGTGCTCGCCTGTCCCACAGACGCCATCACGATGATCGACCGATGAGGTGAACCCATGTCAAAGAAAGGAAAAGATGCAACAGCACAACGCTTTGGAGGCGAATTTGGACCGTACCGCAAGCCAGGGACCGAAGGTGTCTCGCTCTCGACGTTCAAGAACCTCGTATGGACCTCAAACATCGGAGGCCTGTTGTTGGTGGTCCTTGCGCTTGAATTGCTCTTTGTACAACAACGCTTCATGTGGGGGTTCCTTTCCTTGGTGGCCGGTGTCGCCATCGCTCTCTTCCCATCCAATTACGAAATCGTCGGCATGAACGACGATGACGACAACGACTAACGAAGCACCGCATCAGACCGTACGGTCCGATGGCCCGTCAAACCAAAGGGTCCCTCTGATTCGTTTCGCTCTCAAGCTTCAGCGGTCTCGCCAACGGTGGTTTCAGCACCGAGTTGGGCCTTCTGCTCGTTGACTTGGCGAGCGAGGAAGGACACGACGTCGAGGATCTCGATGTCGGCGTAGGCTTCGTCGCCTTCGAACTTCAGGCACTCAAAGTGAGA
>JAYNUQ010000033.1:0-19572 GCA_038116375.1 Candidatus Poseidoniales archaeon
TGTCGTCGGTGATGGCGTCCTTTCCAACGAGGGATGGGAACTTGAGGGCCATCAACGGAACGGTGATGATCCAGTCCATGTATCGGTATTCGATGGACACGGTACCGAGGTCGGTGTAGACACCGCGCATGTAGTAGTAGTGGAAGGCGGCGATACCGACAATCAGGGCCGAGATGGTCATGGTCGTTCGGTATTGTGGTGCCACGGAGCTTCGCTCTGCCATAAAGAAGACAAAGGCAGCACCCATGGAGATGTAGCCGACGAAGAAGAGGAAGAACGTGATGAGACCGAGGGTGTCATCAGCGTACTTCGCCGACGGGTCGACGATTTCCGCCGCACTGACCGTTCCGGCCATTGCGAGGGCAAGTGTGGCAATCAAAAGCAGGCTCGTTGTTTTCGAGAATTTTTCAGTTTTCATGGTTCTCAAGCCGATGTCCTGCTCGTTCAGTATATAAATGGGTGTATTTTTGCAAAGTTTCGCGGGCTGTTTCTTACGGTTACTGGGTCGTTCCGGTCTGAACCGACCACAAACGAGCGTAAACACCGTTTTGAGCAACGAGAACTTCATGGGTGCCGTCCTCGACGACGTTTCCTTCTTCAAGAACCAAAATTCGGTCGGCATGGCGGACGGTGGAGAGCCGGTGCGCGATCACCACCGTTGTTCGATCTCTGGAGATTCGGTGAATCGACCGCTGGAGGGCAGCCTCGGTTTCGTTATCAACGGCCGACGTCGCCTCGTCGAGAATGAGGAGAGGGGCATTCTTGAGGACGGCTCTGGCAATTGCTACCCGTTGACGCTGTCCACCTGAGAGACGATGACCCCCTTCGCCGACCATGGTATCCCATCCTTCGGGCAAACTGCCGACGAAGGCTGAAGCTTCAGCCACCTCGGCGGCGTTGACAACTTCTTCATCAGAAGCATCCGGTCTGCCGTAGCGAATGTTCTCCATGATGGTTGTTGGGAAGAGGGTGATGTGTTGGTCCACCAAGGCAATGGACGAACGCAAAGCGTTCAGATTCCATGCTTCGAGAGGGTGGCCACACCATGATACGTGGCCCGACTGCGGCTCTGCAAACCTCAACAAGAGACGTATCAACGTCGTTTTTCCAGCGCCTGTTGAGCCGACGACACCCGTTGTTTTACCCGGTTCAAATTCAAGCGAGAGTTTGTCGAAAAGGACGTCTCGGCCAGCATAGCCAAAGGTGAGTGATTCAAACAAAAGCGGAGACGAAGCCTCTTCACCTTGGGGAATGAAGTCACCTTGTTGAAGTTCAATGGGCGAGGCCAACACATCGAGCACACGGGTGGACGAGGCCATGGCCCGTTGGTAGAGGTCAAACGTTTCTCCAAGTCGGGTTAAGGGCCACAGCAGGCGTTGGGTCATGAACACCAACACCGAATACGCCCCAACCGCCATTGTACCTTCGAGCGTGAACCATCCACCAAGAAGCAGGGTTGCCGTGAACCCGACGAGGATGGCCATTCGTATGAGGGGGGTAAAGGCCGCTGAGAGCCGAATAGCGTCCCTGTTTGCATCTCTGTAAGCGTTGCTGAGCGTTTCGACGCGACGGTATTCGTTGGCTTCTGCCGTAAACGACTGGACGGTTGACATGCCCGAAAGGTCGTTTTCAAGCAAGGCGTTCATCTGTCCGGCAGCGTTTCGAACCTTGGCATAGCGTGGTTCAAGGCTTCGTTGGTACCGGAATGAACCCCAGACGATGAGCGGAATGGGCAAGACGGCAAACAGGGCCACCTCCCAGGAGATCAACAAAAAGACGGCTCCGACGACGATGACCGTTGTACTGACTTGAAGCAGGTCGTTGGCGCCTTTGTCTAAAAACCGCTCGAGTTGATTGATGTCGTCGTTTAGGATGGCAAGGATGTCACCTTTTTGACGTTCATCGAACCACGCCATTCCCTGCTGTTGAACATGGTCAAAGGTGTCAAGCCGTAATTCGTGCTGAACCGTTTGAGCGAGGTTTCGCCAGAGAACGCCGTAAAAGTATTCGAAGAGGGATTCCAAACCCCAGATAAGAAACGTAAGCACCGAAAGAGCGACCAGTTGGTGCCAAGGGTCCACAAGTCCGATTCCGGCGAGGGTCGAATCCTCCCGAAGAACGACCACATCCACGGCCAATCCAATGAGAAGCGGGGGAGCAAGGTCCCAGAACTTGTTGAACACCGAACAGAAGGCAGCAAGCCGAACGGTCTTCCTGTGAGGGCGCATGTACGCTAGCAGGCGACGAAACGGCCCCTCTTCGCCCATGGCCTTGCCAAACAGCGAACCCTTGAGAAGGCTCGCCTAAGGCCACCACGGGCGCAAGCCCTATGCCCTTTCCTCACTGACCTCGCCTTGAGCCTCATGAATGTGGGAGAATCCTCGGTGTTGGAAAAAGTCCGACGTCCGACCGAGGGCGCCCGACACATCACGCTCATCGACCCTGCCAAGCAATCACCGGACATCGCTGCTCAGCGAGCCATGTTGGCGGTGGAATGCGGCTCGAAAATGGTGTTCGTGGGAGGCTCGACCGATACGCCCGATGACGTCGTTCATGCGACGTGCACGGCCATCCAAGAGGCGTTTGAACTGCGAATGTTCGCTGCGAGCCAAGATCCGACGGGCAACGAAGCCGACTGGGACGTTCCTGTGGTTCTCTTCCCGGGCGGCGCACACGCCCTTTCCCCCGCAGCAGACGCCATTACGTTCATGATGCTGATGAATTCAACCAAACGGGAATTTTTGGTGGGCGAACAGGTTCGAGGCGCGCCGTACTTGGCGAAGTTTGGCGTCGAGGCTCTACCGACAGGCTACGTTGTCTGTGCCCCTGGCGGGCGCGTGGGCGAAGTCGGTGGTGCCGAATTGATTCAAGAAGACGATGTTGAGTTGGTTCACGCTTATGCGCTGTGCGCAAAGATGTACGGTTTCTCACTCCTCTATCTCGAAGCAGGAAGCGGTGCAGACGCACCGGTTCACGTTCAACTCATCGAGCGAGCAGCTTCCGTGGACGGACTTACGTTGCTGGTGGGTGGAGGGCTTCGCACGCCAGAAGATGTGCGCCGTGCTGTTGATGCAGGTGCTCACTGGGTGGTGACGGGCACCATCACCGAAGACGCGTCGTCCATGGATGAATTACGAGAACGCCTGCTCGGCTTGGTACAGGCTTGTTCGGTTTGAATCAGGAATCGTCTTCCTCATCGAACAGGACAGGGTCGCCCGTTCCACCGGGAGAGGGAGGCCGAACACCGTCAACATCCATACCAGGCTCCAATTCGGTTTCTTCGGTTTCGAGCACCAATTCTTCCCCGTCAGCCAATTTGGCCATGTCTTCGGTCGTTGGGGCTTTGATCGTCCGCTCAACATCCGGCGCATTGGCGTACAGTTCACGCTTCAACTCACGGCTTTCATGACTGCGCACAAGCGAAAGCGAATCGGCAAATACACGCCCGACAACCTCACGCGTGCGCTCGCTGCGCCGAGCGGAGTTGAGTTCATGTTCCATGGAACTACGCTGGTCCTCCAGTTCGCGGAGTTCTGCCGTACGGTCCTGGAGCGCCGCTTCGAGGTCGGTGAGCGTGAGGGTCATTTGTTGGATGCGCTCGTCGCGTTCGAACACATCGTTGTGAAGACGGCGCTCACGACGGCGTAGCGATTCGTATTCGCGGTTTCGTTCCAACAAGCGGCGCTTTAATTCTTCAATTTGCTCAACGAGATAGTCGTGTTCAGCGGAAACCGAACGCGGCCCTTGCATGACCCGTTCAAGTTGTTCTTCGAGTTCAGCGAGACGACGGTCCCTTGCATCGAGGAGACCACGCAATCGGTCGGCGATGTCTCGAAGACGCTGTCGTTCTTCTTCGAGCGCTTCCGATGCGGCTTTTTCGACGTCGAGTTGTCGCTGCCGTTCATCGACCTGCTGTTTCAGCAATCGGACCTCTTCGGCTGTGACCGACGTGAGGCCAGCGTCAGCGGCCTTTTCCAAGGCTTCAACCATTTGCGAGATTCTCCCTTCCATTTCACCGATGACTTCGTCCTGTTCGGTGGCGAGGGTGCGCAGTTGTTCCAACTCGCCCTCCATTGACGAACGCTCCTCTTGAGAGAGTGACGATTGCTGGGCAGCCAACTCTTCTCTGGCATCGCCGAGCAGGCGTTCCAAGTGGATGATCTGGGCTTCGTTTTCCTTGAGGGTTTGCTCTGCTTCAGCCAGACGTGCGACCTCCGGAGCGATGTTGTCTTGGCGTTCAGCCAAGTCAAGTTCAACCACACGCAGCCGTTGCTTGACCGCAACCAGTTCGTCGTTTCGCTTGCCCAACTCGTCCCAGGCGACCAACACCTCTTCGACGAGTTGTTCAACGGGATATCCTTTGAGCATCCCTTCGAGTGCAGCGCGCTCATCGTTTGACGACGAACCTACACGTCGGATGCCACCGGGTGACGAACTCTCTACAGCCATACGGCAACGCATCGCAGATTTACCACACTTGAACCTTCCCAAGGTCGGAAGGCCGGAAAGCGGGTATTTGCTACCCTTCTTCGCTCGCCGCTTCAGTTGATGGCGGTGTACATATCGTCGGGCATCTCACTGGCGAGTTTGAGTGCACCAGCAGCCACGGAGTTGATGGGGTCTTCAACACACCATACGCGGACATCACCGATGTCAGCGATTTCGCTGGCCAGTCGGTCGGCAATGCCTTCGATGAGCGAGCCGCCACCGGAGAGGATGATGTTGTTGCGCAAAATCTGTTGGTATTCTGGGTCAGCACCGGCGACGTTGCGCTTGATGGCGTTTCCGATCTTCGGGATGATGAGTTCACAGGCTTCCAAAATCAAATCGCCGATGTCGACCACTTGTCGCTTTCCGTCAACGGACAACTCAACGGTGACTTCGTGAGCTTCACCACCAACGTAGGAGGAGGCTTCCTTCCACTTTCGGACCATGTCCTTGGTGACTTGAGCACCGGTGTACTTCTTTCTGATGAGTTCCATCAGTTGAAGGTCCAACCAGTCGCCTGCTTCGGTGATGGTCACTTGGTCTTCGTCGGTGGGGAAGGTGCCGTAAACACGGGCGATGTCGGTGGTGCCTGCTCCGATGTCGACGACGATGGAACCGGCGATTTCGTCAATGCCGTAGGCGGTGGCGAAGGGCTCGGTCACGACCATGATGGCGTTGACCTGACCGCGTAGCGTAGCCACGAGGTTGGACTTGTCGGTAAAGGAGACGTGGCTTGGCGAGCAGATGACGCCGAGCACTTCGTCGAATTCTTCGGGGTCAACGGTTTCGAGAAGGTGGGAAACAAAGGCCTTGGCTGCGGCCAAGTTGGCTTCGTCGTCCTGGGTAACACCGGCTGCCATGGGGCGGTAGAGGTTACATGCGAGCTTGTTCTTGAGGGCGTCTTCGCCGAACAGCACGTCTCGGCCGAGGAAGTTTCGTGCAACGGGGTCCTTTGGACGGCCGACGACGGTTTCAATCGTGTGCAATTTTCCAGCGCTCGAAGCGATGGTCGATTGGTAGGTTCCAAGGTCAATTCCAACATACAGGCGGTCACTCATTTTTCTTCACCTTCCCACTTGGGATGGTTCACCGAGTATGGCACTGGACTTCAAGGTTCACCTTGTCAAATTGGGAGATATCAGGCCTCGATTGGAGCAAAACATGCTCTCAGCCCATCATCCACGCTTACGAACCACTTCCATCTTCATCTGTTGGGCCATCTTCTGAGAACGGGGGCGGATGGCCTGATTTCAAAGGAGAAGGCTGGCGCTTATGACGACGCCATCTCGCCACCACGACACCGACCAGAACACCCAGCAAACCAAGAAGACTCAAACCGAGGGAAGGTTGGTCGCCCCCCGTCTCGGTTGGTGAATGAACTTCTTCGTTGGAAGGGATGAGCAAATCCGTGCGTTCAACCCACTCAACAGGCGTTCGGTTGGCAGCGGGTGACATGTTGGTTGAGGACAGGCGAAGATGGAGGCTGTAACGCTCCCCAGCCTGATAGTAGGGGGGAAAATCGTCTGGAAGTGACCACACGCAGACGCCATCACCTGGACCCTCAGCGCCATACGTGCAGTTGAGCAGCGTGATGTTTGGGGCGGTTTGAGAGCGTAGAGTAACCTCCATCTCATATCCGTCACCGTCTCCATCGCTCACGTTCCAATGCACGGTGAATTCACCCTCCAACAGGGCGCCCGACACCGGCGCGTGGACCGAATCAAGCACCAACGGCTGGTCGCTTGGATAGCAGCCGTTTTCCATCACGGGCCATTCCAAATCCGGCGTGATGCACGCATCGCCATCATCGGTCACACCGTCGCCATCCGAATCGTCCAAACACCCATCGCCATCGCCGTCAAAACCCTCAGAGGATGTGTCCGGGCACGCATCCTCAATGTTGACCACGCCGTCCCCGTCATCATCGTCCAAACACCCGTCAAGGTCTTCGTCATCAGCCCGTGCATCCTCAAGCGGACAAGCGTCCTCGATGTTGACCACGCCGTCCCCGTCATCGTCCAAATGGTCAGCGGAATCTCTGTCCACGCCTTTGACGACCAGAGCAAAACCAACGGCGTCGCCATCAAGGCCGACCTGTCCTGCTGACCCACCCGGCTGTACAAAGCGAGCGACGACGTCGACGTCAATGTATGAGGACCCGTTCAGGAGTGTTTCAGGTATGTCAATTCCAAAAACGGTCTCATTGGACGGAGGAAATGCCGTTGTGTTGTTGGTGTCAACCACGTCGCCGTAAAATGAGGTTGGTGCGCCGTCTGCTTGGAGTTGGTCAGGGAGCAGAAGCGTTCCATCCTCGAGGCGGACACGCAACTGGAGGTCGTCCACCATGCCGGGTTCTGGTTGGGCAGGAAACGCCATCCGGATGCGAACGTCATGACCGTCCAACGGTGTAAGCCGTTGTGAGAACACATCGCCGGTTTGCAAATACGGCCCAACACTTCCCTCACCGTTCCAACCATTATCGAGCATGCCAGAAAGGTTACCTGCCGAGCCACCTTTCTCGCTGAACCATTCTGTAACCGATCCGTCGGTCAAACGATAACTGTCGTGAATCCACGTGTCTGAGGACGGAGAACTGCCTTCAGAAAGCGTGCCTGGGTCAAGCAATCGACTGAGGTTCAGAACGCCCCAACCGTCGTACGGGTTGTGCAGATCATGTCCACCCTCGCCGCCGTTTCGTGGTTCGTTTGAAAGCGGCGATGCCGCCATGGCCAGCGAGGCACGCATCAGCGAACTTGAGGGCGTAAATCCATCGCCGAGAAGCATCGAGTCAACGGCATGCTGTTCAGCCCAAGCAGGCTGAAGGTCGCTCAAATTGGTGGGTACAAGCGAAGCATATGAGGGAACAATCCACCCGTCTTCGTAGAGTTGTTGGATCACGGCCGCTGCGCCTGAGGCATGAGGCGTTGCCATGCTGGTGCCTGAAGAGAGTCGAAGATTGGCGTTGTTGGTGTCCCAAAACCCATCCGCCCCTGCCGATTGAACATCGGCCCCAGGCGCAAGGAGAAAAATTCCGTCCGTGCTCGCTTCGGTGGGTCCGTAGGCTGTGGAACCCCAGCGCTCTGCGTCAACGGATTTGGTACTGGCGCTAACGGCAACGACGTTTCGTCCGTTGGCCGGTTCGAGCACCCCTTCGCCCGAGTTTCCCGGAGCGATGAACGCCAACGACCAGGGCATGGCTCTCGCAAACGCATCAAACTGCCCCGTACGTTCAGTGTAAGCCGTTGTGTCGTCGCCCCATGAATTGGAGTGAATCATGCCGCCGTGCAAACTCGTTTCCCAAAGCAGTCGGTCAACATCAGGTGGAGACCACCCTTCTGACGAAACGATGTCTTGCACGACCAATTTGGCCCCGTGAGCAAGGGTGGAGCCGTTGACGGGCATGGCACCATCACGGTAAGCGTAAACGTCGTGGCACGCAAGTGACCCGATAACGTGCGTACCGTGTCGGTAATCGCTGTGGCCGGGCGTATCGTTTCCGTCAATACTCGAATTCAGGTGGACAATTTTCCGATGTTCTTGCCCAAAGTCTCCAACGGAAGGGTATGCGGCGTCGTCCTCCGCATGTTCACTTGCGTCGCTGGTGGCGTTCCGAAAACAGGTGTGGTCTGCATCAATACCGCTGTCTGCAACGCCAAGAACCACTCCAGACCCGTTGAGTCCTAACGACCAGAAAGGATGGTGGGCGGCGGACCCGTGCTCCAAGAGGGAGGAGGCCTGACCGTTCCTCGCCTTTGTTTCAAGAACGGGCTCCACCCACAGCACACCATCAATCAGCAACAACGCTTCAACAGCCGAGACGCTCGGTGCCTCAACGGTCATTGAGGCCGGCACGTTCCCCTCCACATCCAAAGAGGCGGAGTGAAGCTTGAATCCGAAATTCCTCATGACGTGCTCAATTGAATGAATCACCTCGCCGGGCAAGCGCGGCTCAAACAGCACACGATAGTCAGCGGGACCTTCCTGAATCAGCGATGGCGAACGAAGCACAGCTGTTGGAGAAGGCTCCACACTTACTCCATCCGGCCACGACATGTGCTCGTCCACCCAGACCAAAAGCGCATTCGGCTGGACGCTTCGAAGTGGCTGCATTCCCTGTTCAACCAGAGACGCCCACAATTCCGATGTCCACACGCCTTCATCGAGAACAAAAAGGAATTCACCAACCGATGACCCATCGGGGTCAAGCGGTGCGTCGTGAGGTGGAATCCAGCCTGATACGAGCGGAACGAGCATCAACATGACCAAGCATATCGCCGCTCGCATGGATGAACGAAATCACCGTTTTGTCTCAACCTATCGGTTGATTGTGGACCGAGGGCGCGCCAGCGCGTTTAAGGATGGATGGCAGGTCGGAGGGCCCGATGAAGGCCTATCGAGTATCAGGAACGGCGCCCTTTGGCAGCCAACGCCAACCCTTTTCCTACGACTTCCCCGCAGCCGATGCTGATGCTGCAACCGAGAAGGCGTACTCCATTCTTGGTTCTCGACATCGCATCATGCGTCGAAAAATCAGCATTGAAAGCGTCGGTGAAATTGATCCCCGTACCTCGACCGAACCTGTCATCCTGCATCATTTCAGGGATGAAATTGCGGCAAAGGGCGGCACCATTGTTCCCGAAAAGGAAGAAGAGTGAAGCAACTGCACGTCGCTACTCGACGCTCCACGTTTCCGCCCAGTCAAACAAAGACTGCATGATCGGACTCAACCGCTGCCCGTCTTTCCTCAGGGCATAAAGTGAACCAGAGGCTAAACTTGGGTGAGATTTTCGCTGAACCAAGCCATGGTGTTCCAATTCTTTGAGTCGCCTTGAAACCGTTGTTGACGACGCCTCCACCCTGGATTTGATGTCCCCAAAACGGAGGGGGTCTTCGGCTCTGTCAAGAACCATCAAGATGTGAAGCGATTTTGATTTTGTAATCAATTCCAACACGGTGTCCACCTTTCCGTAGGTGGGGTCGCACGATTCATCTGAGATGGAAGACACGGTATGCACCATCCTCCGCTTGCACATAAAGACCAAGTTTCAACGGTGGTACTCCGCAGCGTTTCATCCGCACAACCTTGGACAGCGGGGGCTTCTTCAACCCCAACCAACTCCGCAGTTTGACGGACATGGTTGACAGGACACAACTTCAACGCCTCGCGCAAGAAGTCGAGGTACTCCGAAAGCGTCTGGACGAAATCAACGTCCGCATTGAACAGGTCGATGCCGTTTTGGCAGAGCACGCCATCACGGACGCTGTCCTTGACGCTCTGCTTGGCCACCAAGAAGGTACCAGCATCTCAACCCACCTCCCCATCGGCTCCGGCATCAGTCTGCCCTACCGCCACGAGCGGGCGGAGGAAGGCGTGGCACTGGTCGATTTGGGCGCTGGTGTGTTTGGAGAACGCCCTTGGAGCGATGCACGCGCCATCACCCATCAACGTAAAGAAGACATCCAACGGCTCAGAGATGAATTGAAGCAACAATCCGATTTGACAGAAACATCGCTCGCAAAAGCCGCTCAAACCTTCAACGGGCTCGCTGAACAACTCAAACAACAGCCGGCGCCCCCCGCACCAACCGAAGACCAGCAACCCGACGAGCCGACAACAGAGAGCACACCCCGCCGTTCGCGCAAACGCAGCATGTTCGGTGGCGATTTAACACTGGACGACTGAGGGATTTCATGGGGTTGTTTGACCGATTTCGAAAACGCGTTCATGAAGTGGCCGAGGAAACGGACGGTGACGCCCTCTCGGTAGAGGCAACGTCCGAAGAGGCACAGGCACTGCTCACTCAGCAGGACGCACCCCCGCCGTCCCCCCAACCAATCGAAGAAGAGTGGGACGATGTAGACGCTGAGCCCACTCCGTCTGCTTCTGTGGAACAGGTCGATGACGAAGACGATTGGGACACGTGGGACGAGGATGAACCCATCACGCCCACCCACCTGTCCAAGAAAGAGCGTAAATTGTTGGAGCGCCAAGAAAAGGACCGCCGAAGGCGAGAAGAAAAGGCGAAAAAAGCGATGAAAAAGCGCGGGGCAGTCGATGTCGCCCGTCCAAAAGGCTCCAAAGTTGACCTTTCAATGATGCGAACCACCACGGGGCGCCAACTCGTCAACGTGCAACAAGCACCAAAGGGCTCGACGAAGCGTGCAGCCATTCAACTCCAAGGCGGGCAATCCATCGACGTCGATCTTGGGGGCGGTGTGGTCTCCGAAGGCGGACGCGTCATCAAACCTGGCGAAGCCCTCGAGCACCTTCTCGAAGAACTCGAGTGGGTCCTGCTTGAATCCGACATTTCCCAACACGCATCAAGCGCCATCATCGATAGCCTTCGTAACGCCCTGGTCGGCGCTCGCCTTCGCCGCGGGGCTGAATTGGCCAAAGTGCTCGAAGCCGCTCTCAAACGCGCCCTTCACGCTCTTCTCGAAGCGGGCTACTGGGATTTCGATGCCACCGTTGAGGGCTTTATTGAAGCAGGAGACGTTCCGGTCGTGATCATGCTCGTGGGCGTCAACGGAACGGGAAAAACCACCACCGCCGCTAAAATTGCCCAACGTCTTCTCAACAACGGGCGGTCCGTCATCGCTGCTGCAGGCGACACCTTCCGGGCGGGGGCCATCCAACAACTTGAATCCCATTGCGAGCGCCTTGGGATTCGATGCATTTCCAGCCAGCGAGGCGGAGATTCAGCCGCCATTGCCCGTGACGCCATCGATTCAGCCAAAGCCAAAGGCATTGATGTTGTGCTGGTGGATACCGCAGGTCGAATGCAAAACAAAACCAACCTCATGAATGAACTCAACAAGGTGAGAAAGGTCACGAACCCCCACCTCACGCTCTTTGTTGGGGACTCCCTCGCTGGAAACGACGCTGTTGAGCAGGCACAAATGTTTCAGGAAATCATGCGATTTGACGGGGCGGTGTTGACCAAAATGGACACCGACGCCAAAGGTGGGGCTGGCCTTTCCATCGCTTTTGCCACGGGCCGACCAATCGTGTTCGCGGGCGTGGGTCAGGGATACGATGACCTCATGCAGTTCAATCCTGATTGGCTGCTTGACCAGCTTTTCGAGTAAGCCGCAGGGAAGAAAAACCTCCGTGATGCTCCTTTTCCATGGCGGATATGTTCGGTGATGAGGACGCGGCTCGATTTTTCCAAATGGTGCAGATGCTTCAGCGCTCCACACTGTTGCAAATGGGTTATCTTCCTGACCAGTCGGGTGCATTTCACTACAACATGGGAGAGGCGAGAGAAGGTATTGAGGTGCTTCGTATGTTTCAACGGAAGACCGACGGAAACCTGAGCGATAAGGAAACACAGATGCTCCGTGCGGTCATCAGTGAACTTCAGATGCAGTTCACTCAGGCTCCACAGCGTCACCGGCAACGGCAAGAAGAGGAAACTCAGAGCGAAGTGATCCGTGAAACCTTCTCACAACCTCAGGACGGTCCCGTCGAAGACCTCTCAACTCCTGCAGAGGGCGAGGAAGAATAGCGGTTGATTGATGAGTTATCGCTCGTTGCGTTGGGTTGATTGGCATGGGACTGGTGACCGAAGTCGACGATGAATCAGCACCAACCGTGCTCGTTGTTGACAACAACCCCATGTCGTCCATGAGGTTGAGCAACCTGTTCAAAACTCGAAATTTCAACGTTGAACTCTGTGAAGACGGGGACAAAGCCGTGGACGAGTACATTCGATTGGATCCGGAACTGGTCGTTCTTTCCCTTGACATCCCATCCCTTGATGGACACCTTGCAGCCCTTGAGATGAGGGAACACGGCGGAGAAAGCCGAATCGTGTTCGTCGCTCCTGCACGCATGGCGGATGTTGCCCGAAATGCGACGTTCTCCGCCGGGGCCGTAACCTGGTTGCAAAAACCTGTTTCTGGTGAGAGTTTGGGAACCGTATGGAACACCATTCTGGGGCCGGTTCCAGAAGCGCCCGGTCTCGACGACCTCGACGAACTCTACCCCGACCGGGTCCAAATCGAGGCCGATGCAGGACCCCTCGAGACCCCCCTTCCCCTTCCGTTGCCGGGCACCCTCCCTCCCTTGGATGCACTTCCTGACTTGGCTGTCGTCGTTCCCTCCGCTGAACCGACCAAGAAACGCCGAGGGCGTCGTGGAATTCTTCTTCTCATTCTCATCGGGGTCGGTGCGGGCGTGGCCTACACTCAAGGCTACCTCCCATTGTGATCTTCATCCTGATTTTGAGCAGGTTGCTCACGGGTTACCATGGTTTTGATAACGGAGAAGGGAGGGTTGTTGTTCATGCAGACCAAGCAACTTACTGCCGTTGCCCTTTGCTTGACCATGCTTCTCGCAGGATGCTTGAACGTCACCGACAACGTCGATGTACCCGATGTGGTGCTGCCAGATGACTGGTCAACCATCCCTTCTCGAACGGTTGCGAACCCTCAACTTTACGCGTACGATGATTGCGAAGATCTCGAAACCTCGCTCAAGCAATCCATCGAAGAACAGTACCGTGTTGAACTCCTACAGGCCGTTGCCGAGCAATACTACTACTCCGATATCATGTGGGCAGAAGGGGCTGAAATGGCCATGGACGATGGAGCCGTCGCCGACACAAGTACGGCCGCGCAGCCTCGAACCACCTCACCTCCTCGAGTTGAGGGGGAAGATTTCTCAGGCACCAACAACCAGGAGTCTGGCGTTGATGAAGCTGATTTCGTGAAGACCGATGGGTACCACATTTACTACCTTCAAGGAGAACATCTCCACATCTTTGGCGTCCCCGAATTTGGAGAACTTGAAGCAACGGCCAACATATCGCTCTCCGGTAATCCAGTGGCCATGATGCTCGATGGTGACCGGTTGGTGGTCATTTCGACCATGAATCCGTGGTCCATTGAACCCACCCATCCGGTGGTTGACGCCATGGGATGGGACGACGAATACAGGTCGTGGCGGACCAGCAGCCTGACGAAGTTCACCGTCCTTGACATCACCAACCGCAGCCAGCCGGATGTCGACAGGGAACTTTTCATTGAAGGCTCGTACATTACGGCCCGAGAGGTCAACGGCACGGTTCGAACCATCACCCATGCATGGATGGATGTGCCCGGGGTGCAATCGTACTTGAACCTCCCAACAGGGTACTGGAACTTGGATTATGACGATCCACTTCGACTGGAGATTCGAGAAAAAGTCGCCTATGAAACCATGCTCAGCAACAGCGAAGCGCTGGATCGTCTTTCACTTGCCGATCTGATTCCTCAAGTCTACGAATACAGCAACGGAAATGTCGTCGTCCATGAGATGAGTGAGGGTGAATGTCAGGGATTTGTTGCCCCACAAGACAGCATGAACCGAGGCATCTCAAGCATCTTTTCCCTCGACCTGACCTCCCCTTCTTTCGACTATGAAGTGGACCATGTGGTGGGCACCTATCCACAAGTCTATGCTTCAGCTGACGTGTTGGTGTTGGCTGAATCGGCCTTTGCAGGCTGGTGGTTCTGGGGGAACGACGACATGGATGAAATGACCAACCTTCACACCTTTGACATCAGTGCACCCGACGCTACCCTTTACACGGGCTCGGGTCGCATCGACGGGACCGTCCTGAACCAATTTTCGCTTTCCGAACACGAGGGCGTCCTGCGCGTCGCCACCACGGTCGGCCAGTGGGCACGGTGGTGGATGGACGACCCCGAACCGATGTCATCCCAACTGGTGACCCTTGTTCGGTCGGTGGATGTTGAGACGGACGAACAGGTTCTTCTCGAGGTTGGTCGAGTCGACGGCATTGCACCGGGTGAGCGCATTTGGAGCGCACGTTTTGACGGAGACCGTGCCTACATCGTGACCTTTGAGCAAATTGACCCGCTCTGGGTCATCGATGTTGGCGATGAGACCAAACCAACCATTCTGGGAGAACTGAAGGTTCCCGGCGTTTCAACCTACATTCATCCGCTGTCAAGAGACCATTTGCTGACCATCGGCTTTGGGCCCGCAAACGAAGACGGCACGGGACTTGACTGGTCGGGCACCCAAATCTCACTGTTTGACATCACCGTTCCAACCGATCCGCAGCAAGCGGCCACGCAACGGCTCTCGCCTGTTCCCCGAGACCAAGCCAACCGTTGGTCGTGGTCTTCCTCCGAAGCGACCTACGAATCCAAAGCGTTCCAGTATTGGGCCCCCAAGTCAATGCTTGCCGTCCCCCTGTCCACGTATCGATATGCAGAGAGTTATGAAAACGGAAAATACACGTGGTCCTACGACTACATTTCGAAACTCATGTTGGTGGGCGTCAACGAGTCGGACGGGACCCTCTCGATGTACGGTGAAGTCAACCACTCCTCGTTTTACGACAGAGAAGAGGACAACCGTTACTGGGGTTGGGGCGAGCAAAACATCCGCCGCTCAATCTTCATGGGCGACTTTGTGTATGCGATTTCCCCTGCTGGTATCACGGCAACGAACCTGACATCGATGGAGGAGTCTGACCGTCTTTCCATCCCTCACTCCTCCGTGTACGACCGTTATTACGAGGACGTCGCCGTCGCAGAATCAAGCGAGGACGGAGCAGAAGATTCGGCCGGTTCGGACCGGTCTGAAGAAGCGTCCCAAGACGATTCTGACGATCGATCTGACGCCGATGCAAGAAACGCTTGAACCCTCGTGGACACATCACCACGCTCTTGAGGGGGGTCAGTGTGAGAAGGGTCATGCGCACCGCTGTGGCGACGTTTGGTTTCGGCCGACCCGACCATTTTGAGCGCATGCTTCGTTCGTTGGGCTCATGCCCAGAAGTGGAAAAAGGGGAGGTTGATGTCCATCATTTCCTCGACGGGGGGACAGGTTCCGAACAGGATGCTCTCCGTGCCGTGATTGAAAGCAGCGGCGTACCCTATGCGACCATCGTTGCTCGACCGGAAAATTTGGGCGTCGGCCGTCAACTCATCGGGGCTCGCCGAGAACTTCTCGACGAGCAAGGCTACGACCGGATGGTGTTGGTGGAGGACGATATTGAATTGAATTCCACCTACCTCACCTCCCTGCTGAGGCTCTCCGACTGGGCCGAGGCTTACGCAGATGTCGGAACGGTTCAGGTTTGGAACGTCGAACCAGGCACCAAAGTTGAACTTCAACCCCACCTTCACGAGGTTGAATTGACCAACCGACATTTCGTAACGTACTGTCTGACCAAGCGAGCGTGGGACATCATCAAACCTGTGTTGTATGCGTACGAGGAGAAATTTCTCATGCGCCGGCCGTACGCTCAACGTCCGCACTACCGTATCAGGAGATTCATGCGTCAGCAAATCAAGCAGGTTCGCCAACATCCCACAGGCCCGAGATTGGACCCGCCCTCCAGAGCCGTTCACAATCCCTTCCCTTCCATACCTTGGCGTTCAGCACCAACAAGCCAAGACGCGATCACCTCACTGGCGATGTATCTCGCTGGACTCCACCGCATTACCACCCGAGTCTCCCACGCTCATTACTACGGTGTCACAGGGGTCCATTGCACCCCGGAACTTTACGAATTTATGGGATTCAACGACCAGGGGTGGTGGCAGTGGGATTCAGCCCCTGACCGTTTTGAAATTCGATACAAAGACGAAAAAGGCGAGTGGCTCAGTTCAATCTACCGCTGAGGGTTGCTGATGGGACGCACGGTTGGACTGGTGGGCTGCGGCCGATGGGGGGCCAACCATCTCAGGACACTCAATGCCCTCAAATCAACGGGCCACATCCATCGTATCGCTGTGTGCGACATCGACCCAAAGAAACTTGAATCCGTTCAAGCGGATGAGACGTACGGTTCACTCGGTGAGATGCTTGAGGCGGAACCCTTGGACGCCGTTGCCATCGTCACACCACCGTCCACGCACGTAAAGTTGGCCCAGCAAGCAAGGGAAAACAATCTTCCATTGCTCGTCGAAAAACCGTTGAGTGAGTGCCATGAAACCACCCAAGAATTTCTTGAAACCCTTGGTCCAAACACCGTGATGGTGGTTGGCTACATTTTGCGCCACCATCATGCTATTCAGCATCTTTTGAGTCCGAACATCGCAGACGCCCTCGGGGGATTTACTTCGGTCAACTACGTACGACAAACGGTCCGCCAACGTCCCGAACACGCCGAACCCATCACGACCTTGGGCGTGCATGCGTTGGACCTCATCGCATGGCTGCTCAATGAATCACTGGAGGTCAGCACCACGACCCTCCAGAACGTTGGGCGAAACGATGCACGCGTCCATCTTACCTTCCCCTCAGGAAAGGGTGGGATGTTTGACGTGGCATGGAACGCTGAAAACGAAGAGCGCCGCCTTCACATTCGAGCCACGGGAGGGGAGGCGTCGGTTGATTTTGGCTCGGGCGAAATCACCCTGACCGTTCAAGGCGAACGAACCGTGCTGCAATCCAGCGGCCATGAACCGCTCTTGGCCGAATGGATGTATTTTCTCAACCGCCTCGACGTCGGCGAGGAGCACATCTTTCCAAGCATCGACCGTTTGATTGACCAGAGTCAATGGCTGGCCAAACACGGCTCTGTGAATTCGTTATGATGCAAACACTTCTTTGCGAGAATTGAAGAATGCCCTGCACTTCGCTGATGACATGGGCCTCTCCATGACCACCGTCCAACGCATGCTCGGTGCGAGTCTCATCGCCAGCTTGGGAGTGTGGTTTCTTCAGGGAACGGTCATGGACGGCGTGTTGACCCTCGTTGCCCTGTGCGCGCTGACGGGCGTCGTTTGGGCCATATCGGAACGAGAATCAACCTTTGATGACCTCAACCTTTCTGGAAGCGGTCCTTGGAACATGTTGGCCGTCGCCCTCAGCATCGTGGTGTTCGCTCAAGTTTCCATCTCCATTTGGGCCTTCCCAACCGTAGGCGCTTACCTTCTCTCGTTGTCCTTTATCGGCTCGTTCTGGCTGACGGGCTACATGCTGCAACCAAGCGCTGCTTGAACCCACCAGCGGTGTCGCCCTAGGGGCGAAGGGTCAAGGGCCGACGGCACCGACCTACGGTTCCATGGCAACGCACGGTGACCACCCCGCTCTTCCCGACCACCTTGAGTCGTTACTCATGGAGGATGTTCACACGGTCTTTCTCAAGGCGGACTGCCCTCCCCGAGTGAAACGAGGCGCGATTGGGTCTTTGGAACTCGTTGAGGTTGAGTCGACCACATCGTGGGACACCTTACAGTTGGAGCAGGTTGAGGAAGACTTGGTTCATCTTGTGGAAGAGCATCGTCATCGAAGCGACTGCTTTCTCGAAATCGACAGAAAAGGATGCAGGGTCATTCAACTCGGCGATCTTCGCATCACGTCCGCATGGCCCCCGTTTTCGGATGCAAGGGAAATAACGGTGGTTCGGCCGGTGGCCAAACTCAGCCTCGGCGATTATGACCTCGACCAACGTCTGGTCGACCGACTCCGAAACCATCACCGTGGCGTGTTCATTTGCGGCCGCCCAGGCTCGGGAAAGACCACGCTCGCTCAAGCGATTGCAGAATACCTCGACACCGAGGTTGGTGCACTGGTCAAAACCATGGAAGCCCCTCGAGACCTGCAACTCGCCGACCGAATCACGCAGTATGCGCCGCTTGAGGGCGACTTGGAAAAAACCGCCGAAATCATCTTCCTTGTCCGCCCCGATTTCGTCATTTTCGATGAAGTTCGACGAGCCCGTGACTTCGAAATTTTTGCTGATGTTCGCCTCGCAGGGGTCGGCCTGTTGGGCGTGACGCACGCCAATTCTGCCCTCGAAGCCATCCAGCGCCTTATCGGCAAGGTGGAATTGGGTCTGGTCAGTCAGGTGCTGGACACCATCCTTCATGTTGAATCTGGAAAAATTCAGCAGGTGCTGGAATTGAGAATGACGGTGAAACCACCAACTGGAATGCAAGAAGAGTTGGCTCGACCGGTGATCGAAGTCGTGGAGTTTCCAAGCGGGAAACTGACCCACGAGATGTTTGCATTCGGGTCAGAAATCGCCGTTGTTCCGCTTGAAGGGCGAACCTCCAATGACATGTCGCCCGTGAAGGCCATGGCCAAAGCACGCATCGTTGAGACCGTGCGCCAGTGGGTTGGCGTTGAGTGCCAAGTGCGGTTTTCCAGTGATTCGTCGGCCGTCATTTACGCCCCATCGAACATGATTTCGACGCTGGTTGGCCGAGGTGGAGAGAACGTCAAGCAACTGCAAAATGAATTGGGAGGACTGCGCCTTTCCATTGAATCGTTTGATGACATGCCCGACGGCATGGAACAACCCAACCGATTTTGGCATGACGACCGAAGGGGTGGAAATGCCTGGGACAATTCTCGGCGAAAAGGCAAGTCGCAACGAAGGAAACAGCGGAAAAAATGAACAAAACCAACGCTGAGACCGTCAGTTCAAGGTTGATTATTGGCACATCATTTAAATGTCAATCACCGAAGGTCCGCACAGCGAGGTCTTGCCATGTCCAGTGAAGAAAACACCCCCGCGCCCGCCGCAACAGGCCTAGCTGGCTTTGTGCTTGAAAACCGTTCGTGGATGCAACCTGCGTCCCTTGTCATGATTCTCTACGCCGTTTGGGCCGTTATTGAAGTGCTCTCGAACACGTGGTTTCACGGCCTTCAAGACCTGACCATCTTCACGACGGGAACGGAAACCAACACCGACCCAAATGACCTCCAACGCAACAACAGCGGGATGATCATTGCCTCTGGCGCCGTTTTGGGCCTGTTTGGTTTGTTTGCTCAATACGTCTACCGTGGCGCACCCATGGTTGATTCCTCGATGGCCGCTGCAGCCGCCATGATTCTTGACCAGGCCACCGCCGACCGAGTCTCCGAAGAGGACATCATCAGCAAGGCCGAAGATGCAGCAACCGCCGCCGCTGCCGAGGTGGCCAAAGAAACTGCAGAAGACACCGTCATCGAGATGCTCGACCCCGATGCAGATGCTGAGGACGACGATGACGACGATGACGACGACGATGACGATGACGACGACGACGACGATGACGACGACGATGACGACGACGACGACGACGACGACGAATCCACCGAAGAGGACGCCGATGAATCGGAAGAACCTG
>JAYNUQ010000034.1:0-18876 GCA_038116375.1 Candidatus Poseidoniales archaeon
CACGGTAGCGTGGCGACGAACCTTTGCGTTGTGCACGAATTCTCTTACCCATGATAACTCACCTCAGAATGCTCCCAGACGCATGGCAGCGTCTTCTGCGTCATAACCTTCGGCAAGCTTCACGGATGCGTGCTTGCCGTGCTTGGAATTACGAACGTTAACCTTGGCCACTTCCACATCAAAGATGGTCTCGACCGCACGAGCGATCTGGGCCTTTGTGGCACCACGGAGGACCAAAAACTCCAAGCGTTGCTCGGTGGTTCGGGCTTCCATGGATTTCTCGGTGAGCCAGGGTTGAATGATAATGTCGTATGCGTTCATGATATCACCTCAGTTCATGGCCTCCAACGCCGCTTTGGTAAAGACGGTCAGACGACCGAGGTCGCCGCCGGGAGCCAGGTCTTCTGCACACAGGTCCTTGGCGGCAACAACGTCAACGCCAGGAAGGTTGCGAGCAGCCTGAGCCAAGCCCGATTTTTCCTTGACCACCAAAAGGATGGACTTGGGCGTCTTGTGAACACGTCCACGCATGGTCGCCTTTCCTGCTCGGATCTTTCGACCGTTGCGGGCACGCTCCATGTCAGGGCCGAGGCCAAGGCCGTCAAAGATGGCAGCAGCCTTGCGGGTTGCAGAGCCGTGGTTGAAGGTTTCAATGTCGTACTCGGTTGATTTTCCGTCCACGACTTCCGTGTAGGTACCCAGCACGATGGGCAGGTGTTCAACGGTATCGTCGAAGCGGTGCCCTCGTGCGGCAACGGTCTCCATGGAAACGGTGGCTGCGAGGGCTGCGTTGCGAGCAGCATGGCGCTGCTTGGCGTTGAGTTTGCGGGACCAGTCTTTCTCGACCTTTGGACCGTGGGCTCGGCGACCGCCCAGCGTGTGAGGGTTCTGAGCACCACGGCGGGAGCCGGTGCGTCGCAGGATTCTGGACACACCACGGCCCTTACCCCACCATTCAACGGAGTGCTTCATACCGGCCATTGGACGGCGCTTTCCGACGTGTGGGCGGGACCCGTAGGCTTGGCGGCGGTTGGCTCGGCTGGAAGCCACGGCCAACTTGACCAAATCTTCACGGACTTCGGATTCGAAAGCGGCTGGAAGGTTCACCTTAGAGCCGTCAGAGACTTCAACATCGAAGCGAGCAGACAACTTACCGGCGTCCATTTCGGTTTGTGAAACCGTGTTGACGATGTCTTTGGTTGCGACCTTCATCTTCAGGCCCCCTGCTTGGATGCGGTACTCACGTACGTGATCTCGTAGTCATGTAGCGTCTTGTCCGACGCACGGGTGGCGTCGCGGAAGCGAATCAATCGCTTGGCAGGACCAGGGACACTTCCTTTGACCAGAATGTAGTCGGATTTGATTTCACCATAGTGAAGGAATCCACCAGCGGGCGTGATGGAATGGTCCTCTGGGTTGGCGACGCGCAAAATGCGCTTGTTGTACTCCGTGCGCTGATGGTAGCCCGTTTGTCCACCCTGGCGGATGGTCTTTCGAACGTATCCATCGCCGAACGCACCCATGTTTCCGTGCTGTCGGCGCTTCTTGGAGTTCTTGTGCGATTGGAGCTTACCGCCAAATCGCTTGATGACACCTTGCCAACCGTAGCCCTTGGTGATGGCGACGATGTCGGTCATCGTGCCTTCTTCGAAAGCATCGGCGAAGGAATATTCCTCACCCAAGCGCTCGTTCGCCCAGTTGAGTTGGTCGTCCATGGTGCCACCGGTCAAGCCCATCTCCATCACATCAGGAACCTTGGTTGGGACGCTTGCGAGCGTGTGGGGCTGGGTGGCGACGATGAGGCGGACTTCGCACAGGTCGGCCTGCTGGAGGTTCGTCATGTGCTTTTCAGCGTCGTGTTCCTTTCGCTCAGGAACGCGCTTGAAGAGTTCCTTGAACGCTTCTTGAATGGTCTTGGCATCGGCCCAAACTTCGCCACGGGCTTGCATGCCGTAAGGGGTCATCTCGTAGCCTCGGACGCCGAGAATTCGCATCTTCGGGCATTCCACGACGGTCACAGGAACTCGAACTTCCTGGCCGGCAGAGGTGCTACGGGGGTTCAAATCACGAGCCAAAATGTGGGTCATGCCAGCCTTCCAGCCGGCAAAGCCCTGCACTCGGACTTCGCTCGCATCGGTTGTGGGCCACGACTTGACGTGACCAAACGGGCGGTTCGCACGCTTGCGCGGGCTGAACGCCATTGATCCACGACGTGGGTGGTTTCGCTTTGCCATCTTGGATTCCTCCAGGTTTTCTACAGCGCAGTGGCCCCACCGTTGGGGGGCGTGCGAGGACTCATGCAGCGTCGAAGCCGTGACACGGAGCCACATTCCCACGAGCGGGGAACGTGCCAGTTGGGGTCCTCGGGGGATGGCCCAGTGTGTCTGGCTACTCACCTTTGAGCATCCCTCCGACTTACACCCCGTATATATGCGGTTCGGTGCGGTCAGGCGATGGGTTGCGTGAGACGCTATGGCGATTGAAGGTCTTCAAACATTTCTCAGCAAATCGGCCTTGTTCTGTTTAACCTCGCAGGAAACACCCCACATCATCCTTTTGAACCCTAGACCGTAGGTGGATTTCATGCCTCATGTCGTCCATCCTCTGTTGAGCGATGGTGTTGAGGCAAGAGGATACCAACTTCGCTCACTGGAACGCATTCTTTCTTTTTCCAGTTTGATGGTGATGCCGACCGGTTTCGGAAAAACCGCAGTCGAGTGGATGGCCATGGCTGAATTTCTCAGGACGGGAAGCGAGAAAATTGTTCTCATTGCACCCACCACGGGTTTGGTGGACCAGCAACGAAACATGGCCGTTCAACATCTCAACATTGAGGAACACAGGATTGTAACCTACACGGGCGACACGGGCCCTGACAAACGGCAGGCACTCTGGGAGCAGGCAACGGTGGTCATGGCGACACCGCAGGTGATCCGTAACGACGCGATGAGTGGCATCATCGACCTGTCGGATGTCGACCTTCTCATCATGGACGAAGCGCATCACGCCACGGGAAACCATGCGTATGCACAGGTAGGAACCCTCTACCAGCGGACCAACCCCCGCGGACGCGTGCTCGCTGCAACAGCCAGTCCTGGCTCATCCCTTCGAAACATCAACGAGGTTCGCACCAACCTCAACGCTCACAATCTCGACTTGTGCAAGCGTACGGACCCCTTGCTGGACGCGTACGATGTCGACATGGACATTCACACCCACACGGTAGACCTGCCGGAAACCCTGCTCGCATTGATTTCACCCCTCCAAATACACTTCAAAGACGAGGTTGCTCATTTGCAACGCCTCGGATTCATGCCCACGAAGGAATACATCGGGACCAACGACATAGAACGGGCTCAACAAAGTGCAAGCCGTGCCATTCAACAGCGCGATGTTCGGGGCTACGACGCCGCAAGGCGTGTGGCCGACTTGCGCCGAATTCACATCCTGATCAACCTGATGCAAACACAAGGAACCAAGGTGGCTCAGGCCTTTTTGAACAGGGCGGAAGAAGAAGGAAGGTCGGGGCGAAAAACCAATCGCATGCTGGCCCTTCCTGTGGTTCACCAACTCCGATTAGCGCTCAACGACGTGGGGGAACTCCATCCGAAATCCTCCATCGTTGAACGCTTGGTGAAGGAAGAGCTTGCTTCAAAACCCGAGGGAAAGGTCCTCATCTTTACGGAATACAGAGACTCCGTGGAGCGCATGGTCGACGTTCTTCGGCGCCACGAAGGTTTGCTTCCTGATGCATTCATCGGCCAGTCATCGCGAGGTTCTCAACGTGGCATGACGCAAAAGCAGCAACTCGAGCAACTCAACCGATTTCGTAACGGTGAAATCAACATCCTCGTGGCGACCTCAGTGGGCGAAGAAGGCTTGGACGTACCTGCCGCAGATTTGGTCGTGCTGTATGAGCCGGTTCCAAGCGCTGTTCGTGCCATTCAGCGACGTGGGCGAACCGCCAGGCAACGTGCAGGCTCGGTCCACGTCCTGCTTGCCAAAAACACGAGAGACACCTACGTCCACCGGGCCTCGGAACGCCAAGAGGAAAACATGCACCGATTGATGACCCGTCTCGTTCGTCAAAAGCAACTCAACGAAACCTATGTTGTCAAGGAAGATGCACTCAGCGCCTTCGGTGTTCAAACCGCTTCGGAAACACTGGCTGCAAAGGCGTTTTTGGAACGGGAATTGGAGCGGTTTATCACCACAGATGAACCTCATTTAGATTCTATAGAAAAGGAAACAACGAGCGTAAAAAGAAACGATAAGGTCGCCGAGCCACTACGCCCCGACCAAATTCGGCCCCAATCGCAAGCGAGCTTGTTTCAGTTTGACCAACCTCCTCCATCACCGTCTGAGTCCAGCGCCTTGCGTCAAGAGATTCGGGTGGTCCTCAACGCTGCTGAGGAGGAAATTTCAGATCTCAACGAAATTGATGGTGAAGGAGATACGGTGTACATTGACCACCGTGAGTCGCGCTCCACCTTGCCGGGGTATCTGAACGGGTTGGGGTTCCAAACCGTCTTCACGCAACTTCCTGTGGGCGACCTTCGTCTTTCTGAACGCGTTCTTATCGAGCGGAAAACGGCCAGGGACCTTCTCGAATCGGTGAAGTCGGGTCGCTTGCTCAGCCAGTCCCGCAGTCTTTCAGCGAGTGCCCAGCGCCCACTGCTGCTGGTCGAAACAGGTGGAGAGGCGCAATACAGCGTTCACCCAAACGCCGTTCTCGGGGCACTGGCACACATCACGCTCGATCTCGGTTTGCCGGTCATGATGGTGAAAGGACCCCTTGAAGCGGCCCATTTCATTGCCGTTGCGGCCCGAAGAGAACACGATGCTTTGGAACGTTGGCAGGCCTACGCAACGACGACGAAAAAAGACGATGCTTCGGTGCACGCAGCGCTGGACCGTGCTCAGGATGAGCTCATGGCCATTGAGGACAACCCCGAGAACACCCATCCTTGGCTTGATGACCAAAAGCAGCACCTTGAACGATGCTTTGAGCATGCACTGACCCCGTTGGTTGAACGCGCACCCGACCTCGAGAAGGTGCTGATGGCGTATTCACCGAATTTGGGACGTTTGTTCTCTGCAAGTGCTGAAGATATCGCTTCGCACACGGGGTGTCCGGTCGACCAAGCAAAGCGAGTTACCGAACTGCTGCATCAAGAACTCACGAACCAATGAGGCGAACACGGGTTCGAAGTTGGGCCAGACGGTCTGGATAGAAGCCCAGAGCAAAGGCGACCATTTCTGAGAGATGGCACACGGGAACCGTGGTGTTCTTTCCGCTTACTCTTCCAGCCTTGGACTGGTAGGAATCGAGGTTGATGTGGGACATGGTGCATGCACTGACCACCAGTTCTGCGCCCGATTGGATGGCATCGGACAGCACTGCGGCGGTCATGGCGAGAGAGGAATCTTCCAAGGTGAGCATGGAAGTTGACCCAACGCTGTTGCATTTGGACTCGTATTCCACCGGTGTGCCGCCCAAGGCCTCGATGAGTTGTTCCATGTAGGTGGGCATGAAGGGGTCGTCTCCAGCACAGGCGCCTTCACGTTGCATGTCGGGCCCGTAGTAGGCTGCAATGTTCATCTTCAGCGGGTTTTTGACCGCATTTCGGATTTTGTCGAGACCGATTTCCTCAACGAGGTAGTGCAGCAGGTGCCACGATTGGGTCTCGCCCGTGTATTCCACCTTTGAGGTGCGGGCGACGAGGTTGTTCACCGTGCTGGCGTAGACAGGGTCCCTGGCCATGTCTTGAGACGTGTTGCACATGATGGCATGGCTGGTAGCACAAGTCGTCATGATGTCAAGCCCCTTGGCTTCGGCAAGGGCGAGATTCCTTGCCACGAGCGAGTCTTGCAACTTCGGCGTTGCTTGCTTGATGACGTTGCCACCGTCGCTGCTGGCCCGTGGAATTTCAACGAGTTGAATGTTGAGCGCTTTGCAGAGCGGTTGAATGGTGTCTTCAATTTCTGATGCACCTGCTCGGGCGACGTTTCCGGGGTAGTATGCGATCTTTGCCATCATCTCACCTCAGAACCGTTGGTCGATTTCGTTGAACAGGCTGACAACTTCGTGATAGTTCTCAACTCGGCCGTTAAACATCTTCGGAATACGGCCCAATCCAGCGGGTGGTACCAAGAGGGCTTGGAGACCGCGAATGGGGGGGCCGCCGTTTCGTGTAAACGCCAGCGCCATTCGGGCCGACACGCCGCTGAAGACGTTGCTGACCAAGCCCAGAGGACCCAAAACTTGGCGGTAAAGGGTGGTTTCGTTGACGTTCCCGGACCACTTCACGCTGCGACCGTACCACTTGACGAGGCGGCCGGATTTACCAGCATAGCGGCTTTGGTTGAGCAAAGCGCCTCGGGCTTCGTTCAAGGAGCGGGCAGCCAAACGACCGTCTTCGCCGTAGCGCATCAAACTCGCATGGTCGGCCTCCGACCATACGCCATCCTTTTCCTGAAGGGAGGTCATGATGCTGCGACGCTGCTTTTCGGATGTTCGGGGGTCAAGCACACGGAGCCACTGCTGGAAGTGAACGCCTGGGCCTTCGTAGTGTGGGTCATGCGGGAGCGTGTCCGACATGGCCTGAATCAGTTGGAACGAGAGCACGTCACCTGCTTGGTGAAGGGCCGTTGCTGTGGCCGATTCCATGGTTCCCATCGCCATGCCCGAGGGCAAGCGCTCTCCTTCTCGGGGATCGGTTCGCATCCAAGGTTCGGCTCGGCTTCGATGGCTTTCGTATCGTGAGGTGTCCACGATGAGGTCGCGAACAACGGGGTGGCCAGGGAGCGGTTCAATGCGAACACGGCCACCATCGACCGTAAGGTCGCCGACTTGCGTGCAGTCAGCGAGCACGATTCGACCGTTCACGCGGACGCCGGTGGTCGGGGTCCCAGCGATGGCGCCTCTGCGGAAGGCAAGGCTACCGTCCACCTCTCGCTGCATCGTCGTGAGAAGGTCTTGGACCGTGGCGTGAGCCGGAACCGCACAGGTGAGGGTATCCCAACCGGATTCAGCGGCTTCTGGAGCGTAGCGGAAGACTTCGAGCGTGATGGTGATGGGCTCCTGATTGATGATGCCGGGGGCAAAGTCGCCCTCAACAATGTCGTCGTCGTCGCCAGCACCGTAGGCTTTCATCTCTTCAAGAAGTTCCACTTGAAGCGTGCCAGACTCGTCAACGCAGGCGAGGAGCGGGAGTGCTTCTTCAACCCAAATCTTCCAGGGTGGTTCAAAGTCGACATCGCATTCCTGAATGGGGAAAGCTTCGGAGCCCCCCAACGCTGCGAGTTTGTCGTTCCAGTCGTGCCCTGCCTTGCAGTATTCATCGTACGAGGTGTCGCCGATGGCGCAAACGGAGTAGTGCACGCCCCCAAGAGGCGGGCCGTTGGCGTTGATGGCGTTCCACATGGCGTCGGCGTTGTCGGGCATTTCACCCTCTCCCCAAGTTGAGGTGATGATCATGACACGCTTCATCGTCGCCAACTTGGCTGGGTCAAAGCCGTCCATGTCAACGATGTTGGGTTGGAGGCCGTAGTTTGCGGCAAGTTTTGCTGTCTTTTCGGCCAGGCCTGCTGCGTTTCCGGTTTGGGAACCGAAGAGGATGTTGATGGAACGGTCGCCAGCGAAAACGGCGTTGAGGGCGTCGGACACGCCGGCAGCGGGTGCGACGGCTGCGGCGGGCGCAACGGCCTCAACAACTGCGGGGGCGGCTTCGACTTCTTCAGCGGCCCCGTCGCCCACGAGTTCAAACTTGATGACCTCAACAGGACACGCTTCAGCGGCTTCGATGATGATGTCGCCGAGTTCCGTACCCAGGTCGCCGACCAAGGGTGCGCCGCCAACGTTGCGGTCAAACACGCCATCGGTGCGAACAGATGCAAGAATCATCGATGAGTCATCGGTGACTTCGAACACTTCTGGACAGATGTCCTGACAAGCGTCGCAGGTGATACAATCTTCGTCAATCCATACTTTTGCGACGACTGCCATGGGATGACCTCTTGCTCACGCTCTGTGAGTATTCTCTGCCAGCCTTCAGTGGCCTTTGAAGGTTATTATCAAACCACAGGCAAAAAAGGCTTCCCGTGGTTCGTTTTTGGTCGAATTTTCTTCCAGCAATAAGGCAACATCACATGTGGAAATCGCCCATGTCGCCCATACCTTCGTCCATGGGTACACCCTTGGATGAAATGACGTCGTCAATGCGGAGGATCATGATGGCGGTCTCGGTTGCGGATTGAATCGCTTGTTCCACCACTCGGAGCGGTTCGACGACGTTGGCGTTTTTCATGTCGACCACACCGCCTTCGTAAACGTTGATGCCCGCATGGGACTGACCGTCAGCGTGAGCCTTTCGCAACTCAATGAGGGTGGTGACCGGGTCAAGGCCAGCGTTTTCAGCGAGGGTGCGAGGAATGATTTCGAGCGCTGAAGCAAAGGCTTCAATGGCCATTTGTTCCCGACCACCAACGGTTTCTGCATAGGTTCGCAAATCGCGAGAGAGTGCAGCGAGAACGCTGCCGCCGCCGGTCAATACGGCGCCGTCTTCCCAAGCGACGGAAACAACACCGACGGCGTCATCGAACGCACGGCGGATTTCGTCGACCACGTGCTCGGTTCCACCTCGGAGCAAAACCGACACCGACTTGGCTTCCGGACAGCCCGTGATGAAGGTCATGTCGGAATCGCCGATCTTTTTCTCCTCGACTCGAGACGCGTGTCCGAGGTCGTCGCCGCTCATGTCTTCGAGGTTGGTGATGATGGTTCCACCGGTCGCTTTGGCCAAGGCCTCCATGTCGGATTTCTTTGCTCGGCGGATGGCAAAAATACCCTTCTTGGAGAGGTAATGCTGAGCCAGTTCGTCGATGCCCTTCTGGCATACGAGTACGTTGGCGCCTGCATTCTCGATGGTGTTGACAAGGTTGCGAATGTAGTTCTCCTCTTCTTCGAGGAACAGGGCAAGTTGGTTGGGGTCCGTGATCTGAATCTTGGCGTCCACTTCGGTTTTCTTGACCTCAATGGCTGAATTGACAAGCGCAATCTTGGCGTCGCTAACGCCTCGAGGCATACCTGCGTGAACCCGTTCTTTGTCCAGCAAAATGCCGTCGATAAGGGAGGAATCTTTGATGGAACCGCCTTGGCGCTTTTCCACCTTGATGTCGGAGAGGTCAACCAGGCGTTCGTCGTCTTCAACAACACCAACGGCGTTCACCGCTCGAACACAAATATCGGCCATGAAGGACTTCACTGCACCTGCGGATTTACCGGTGAGTGCGGTCTTGGCAACCTCTTCGAGCACGCTGTCGTCGTTTTCCGTGGAGATGCCGTGGTCTTCCATCAGACCGATGGCGCGCTCTGCGGCGAGACGGAATCCTTCGCAAATCACGGTAGGATGAACGTTCTGTTCAATCAAATCCTCGCTTCGCTTGAGGAGTTCCCCTGAAAGAATGACGGCAGAGGTGGTTCCGTCGAAACAGTGTTGCTCCTGTGTTTTGGCAACTTCGATGATCATTTTCGCAGCGGGGTGTTCAATGTCCATCTCCTTGAGAATGGTTGCGCCGTCGTTGGTGATGACGACATCGCCCATGGAGTCCACGAGCATTTTGTCCATGCCCTTGGGGCCGAGCGTCGAGCGGACTGCATCGGCCACCGCCTTGGCTGCTGCGATGTTGTTTGACTGCGCCGTGCGGCCTCGGGTTCGTTGTGTACCGTCTTTCAAAATGAAGATGGGTGCTTGTCCGTTTCCATACATGTGCTTGCCCTCCGGCATTCATGGCGAGGTTGCCTGCGACTTGAACCCTACGCTTCGGCCACGTGAAGGTTTTGAGGCGCTTACTGTTGGTTTTGGTCCAACCATTGCTGGCCGTAGTGCTTCCATTGCTCCATGGTCCAGCCTGCGGGCAACCCACCTGCTGGCAGGGGCGGCGTGGAATCTTGCACAACGGGTGCTTCTGGCGCTGCGGCAGGAGCCGGAGCCGGAGCGGGCGTTGGCATGGCCGTGGGAACCGAAGGAGCGGCGGCAACCGCGCCGTAGGTGGCCGAGAGACTGTCTTCGTAGCCATCCTCCCCCCAGTTGGCGTATTCGTCTTCTTCTTCCTCTGTTCGCAAGATTGAGAGGAGAATAACCGCACCGCCTACGAGAACAAGGAGGAAGACGCCCCAGAGCGCAATGGCCTCAAGCGGCAAACCGGACCCCGCATCTTCGCCGCCGTTGGCGCTGCTGGTGTCCATGCGAACGAGGGTGACCTCCAAGACAGCGTTGGCGGCGTCACTCACGGTTTCAGAGCGTGCCCAAACGGTCAAGTTCACGGTCAACGTATCGTCGTTGAGGTTCTTGAGTGTGGTTTCCGTGACGTCCACGGTGATGGTGATTTCCTTGGTCTCACCCGTTCCAAGCGTGAAGTCCTTGTCCAAGCGAGCGATGGAGGTTTGGAACCAAGAGTTGGATTCGCTCGTGTCGAGTTCCATCACGACACGCTGGCCCGTCGTGTATTGATTGACGATTCGAACGTTCACCTCGTAATCTCCTTCTTCAGAAACCTCCACAGGTTGGATGGCAAAGATGCGGAGCCAGTCTTGAGAACCGACGAGGTAGGTGGCCTGACCGATGGCGTTGATGCTTGGGTCTGCCACGCTTGTGGCGATGACCTGCAGGTTCAAACTGCCTTCCGTTCCTTCGATGAACGAGAACTCAACCGAGACGTTGTAACTGGCACCGATGTCAATTTCGGGCGTGTTGCCGCTGATGAGGTTCGTGAAGGAAGCCACCATCCCAACAGGCGTGTTGAGCGACATCGTGAAGCTGTCGGGGTTGTTTCCGTCGTTGCGCACTTCAAACGACATGGTTTGAGGCAAATCGCCCGGAATGTACGACTGCCCGGTTTCTTCGTCAGAAACGAAGACAGCCGCCGTTTCGAGGATTTCAATGATCAGCTCAACCGAGTCCACGACCGAATCGTCGTCAACGCTGGTTGCGGTTACGGTCACCGAGTAGTAGCCTGGGCTGAGGCCAATGGGCATGGGCAGTTGCACGACAACGGTGGATTCGCCATCCCAAGCGTCCAGAACGGGAGATTGGTCTGCAGGTAAAGCGGCTTGCAGTCGCCAGTTGCTTTGGCCGATGGACAAATCGTATTGTTCATCGTCGTTGCCGAGGTTGTAGAGGTTGAGATAGAGCGCCTTCGGAATGCCGTTGGCTGCCCCGCTGAAGGTGTTCTCCTCAGCGACGATGTCCACCGCTCTTAGGACGGGAACTTCGACGTTTCTCACCAGCACGTCGTTCCCAAAGAGGGCCGTGCTGCACGAAGGGCAGGTGGCGCGGAGGTTAAAGGAAACCGTACCGGGGTTGGCCAGTTCAGGCGAGGAGATGTTGAGCACCAAATCCACACGCTGACCCTTGTAGAGCGTGATGGGGTTTTGCTTGATGACGCCGGTCTCGTTTTGGATGATGCCCATCCATCCGGTGGTTTCTGAGAAGGTCGTGGCGAGGTTAAACGCCGCATCCTTGTTGCCCGTGTTCTGCAGACGGAATTCAACGAGGCCGTAATCGTCAGGAGTGATGGTTGATGCAACCAGTGGAACAGAAGACGTCAGAGCGACGCTGAATTGTTCACTGACGGCTAAGTCCATGCCGAGGCGAGCCTTTTCGCCGAGTTGGGCGCTGCTGGCATCGGTGAGCCAGAGGTTCCAGTTTTGTTGTTGAACATCGGCACCAGCAGGCACGGTCAGGTTGGCCCACATCTCGATGGTTTTTCCAGCACCAAGCGGTGGAATGATGACGTTGGTGCCGTGGTTGCTGCTGCCCTCAATGTCCATGCGGATGATGGGGAAGGGCGCCATCCACGACTCGTTGGTGACGTTGGTCTGGAGGCGGATGGTGGCGGGTGAGTATCCGTTGTTGGTCAGCGTGCAGTAGAGCGTAGCCATTTGGTTGGGTGCCACCGTATATCCGTTGAGCGGGTTGTCGCATTGAAGGTCAACGGTGTAATCGGTGACCCGGCTCACTCCGAAATGAACGAAATCGTCGATGTGGAAGCCTTCGCTTGCCACGCTGCTGTCGGATTCGAACAAGACGCTGAAGGTGTAGGAGCTGCCGCCGAGGAAGACTTCGGGGTTGGCAAGGTTGGGGATTTGCTCCCAAGTGACCTGAGGATCCCAGGACAGGTTGGTCCACTGGCCCGGTGCGGCGCTGGGATTGCCTTGAGAGATGTCCCATGAAATGGATTCAAACGGGTCGTTGAGATTGCCTGAGCCGCGCCAGAGTTCCATGGAGACCGAATCGCCAGCCGCCATGCTGCCCCATGCTTGGAGGTGGAACTGGCTGGAGACAAACTCGTTGGAGTAGAAGAGGATGCGGCAAATGTAAGCACCGTAGACGTTCTGCGTCAAACCTGCGTCAGGCGCGTCGGTATCACATGAATTCCCCGTCATGTAGCGAGCGTGAACCAAGCGGGTCGCCTCGGCGTTTGAGGGGTAGTTGCTTCCCGGGGCCGAATGGCGCCAGTGCACGCTCCCTGCGGCACTGGAGGTCGAATCGGTTTCCCAAGACCCTGCAGCGGTGGCGTCGCCACCGTCGGCGGGGTATTTTCCAGTGAAGAATTGAGGGCTCGCCACGGCTGCAGTCGATTCCATTGTATTGGCGGCTACGGCCACGGGTACCGACTTCTCACGGTCGTCGTTTTCGTTCTTGTCGTCGTCGGCAAAGTTGGCCACGGCTCGAACCACCAAACCGCCCGTAAGGTCGTTGGTGGAGGTATCGAGAATGGAGTGCGCCGCCGTTGGCGTCCATTCGACGATGTGGTTGTAGGATTGACCGCCCGTGAGGGGCGTGGTGGTGAAGTCAAAGGATTCCATCACGAAGCCAACGGGGTGGACGATGTCAACCGAAACGGGAGAGGCATCGCCGATACCGGATGCACCAAAGCGTTGGACACTCACCGTGATCTCAATCGCCTGATTCATGAAAATGTAATCCACAACGGTTCCATCGGATTGGACCCATTGTTCTGCAGGAGAGGAGGCGTTTCCAAGCGTGATTGATTTGACGGTGAAGTCGTCGTTTGAACCGCCTCGGCCCGAGGCCGCTTCGGCAGGGACAACGAGATTCATGGCAAGCGTCTGCATCAGGAGCAACACAACAACGGTGAAGGGCATCATACGGCGCATGGGCATCAGCAACCTTGCGAACACGATGGAGCATAAGAAGGTCGCCTTTCAATGAGCCGCCGATGAAGCCGAAAAATCAAGCATCATCGCCAAGTTCCAAGTCAAATCCTTGAATGACGGGGTCGTTGTGAGAGGCGGCCGAAGGTGTGGATTCGACCTGTCGGTTTTCGACCCTCGCAGCGAGTCCCTCAAAATCCAGGTCGTCGACGATGGAAGCGGTATCCTGAGCCAATGCTGGAGGTTTTTCTCTGGTGGCCATCACGGGAACCACCACGTGCTGCACCACGGCGGGTGTGTGGGGTTGAGGCGGTGCGACCTTGGATTCGTTCACCTCCGCCGATAATTGGTCAAGCCCCGCTGAAAGCATGTCCAACTGCTCCTGCGTTTCGTCGCCACCACGGCGTTCACCCGGCTTCATCCAGGAGGGCGGTTGTCCCGCCCCGCCGCCGAGCACGGCCAAGGTGGTGAAGGCTGCCATGGGCATGACGGCAAGCGCCGTCAAGAGGTTGAGAAACGAGGTTTCGGGAGAGGACCCTGCGGAGATGAGGGATTCAAAGAGCTGCTTTTCGAAGGCAATGTTGAGGGCGATGTCTTCACCAAGCGCCTGCTGAACGATGTACGAGGACATCTGACCCATGGACCACAACAAAAAGATGGGGAAGGCCCAAGAGATGCGTAAGGTGTTTCCCAGAAACTTTCTGCCCAACGATGCGAGGGTGATGTAGCGTCGTGCAAACCGAGGAAAAAAACGAATGGACACGTACAAGCACATGCCGTAAAGCAACAGCGCCAACTCGAGCTGTCGGTTTTGGTGAACGACCCCGTCGGGGAACATCAACACGAGCGTAAGAGGAATGGTGGCCAACATCACCTGAAAGGGAATCGCTAACAACACCAACGAGCCCCGAATGGTCCACAATGCATGGCCAGCCTCGAATCGCTCATGAACCAGCAAGGACAACTTTCCGTGAGCCGATGAAGCATAGCGCTGACGAGCCTCGTATCGATGAACGGAACTCCCTTGGTGCCGGGTCAGACCTGCAGCAAGACGCCAGCCTCCAGATTCAATGACACGGATCGGCGTGAAACCGCCCATCCCGAGTGCGAGAAGCAACGCCAACATTCCGTAGAAGAGCGAGGCCATGCCAATCCAGGGAATCATCTCAACTTCAATGCTCAAACGAAAATCGCCACCGTTGGCCGAGAACACCAAAAGGTAGGTTAACGCAAAAGCCGCCATGGGCGTCAGGAAAATTTGACCCAACAACTGCCCTGTCAAACCGACACGGGCAATCAACGAACCAACCGCAGGACGGTCCTCCATGTCGTGGAGCCAACACGGGCTTTTCTCAAAGGTTGCCCCTTTGAAGAGGGAAAGACGCCTATTCTTGCTCCAGTTTCGGCCCGTCAAGCGGCATGGCCAGAGGATACCCATCGGTGATGAGGAGACGAAGCATACCTGCGAGGCGACCGTCCGAACGAGGTCGCCCGAGGTCGGGACGAGCCGTTCGCGACAGCACCGCCTGACATGTAGAGCAAGAAATGGACTGAAGCCCCCACTCGGGGGTTGGGACGGCACAACATGATTCGGTCCGTGTTCGATTCATGACCGTCTGCAACTCGACGGCCAAGCCCCGACTCCACGGCGCTGGCCGTCCAGCGAGAAGCGCCTGTAAACGCGAGAGCATCATCCACGACGAGGCCACCCAAAGACCGAATCCAAAGGATGCTGAACCCCATCGGAGACTGGCAGCACCGAAGGCGAGCACCAGAGCGGCCAAGACAAAACTGAGCCAGTAAAACGCCCGCATGTGGAGCACACGCTGGGTCAAGTAGGGGGAAAGCGGAACCGGCTGAGGGTGCGGTGGGAAGCGTCCGTTGAACCCTTTGGCCCTGGTCATCCAGAGCGTCGGAAGACGTGGACCAACATGACCAATGCTCGCACCGAGCGAGAACAATCCGATGGTGGCACCGAGTGACACTTGACCCGCCTCATGCTTGTTGAAGGCGATGCAGCGTCGCTTCGACTTTGTCCATGCCTCTGGAAATGTCCTCTTGGCTGATGGTGTAGGCAAACCTCAGATGACCTTCGCCAGACGGGCCAAAGGCACTGCCTGGGGAACACAACACGCCGTCTTTCAACAATTCAAGCGCCACATCTTCGGACGACATACCTGGGACATCAACCTTCGGGAAGACGTAAATCGCCCCTTTTGGTCGATGACATTGGACACCGGGCATGGCGTTGAGGCGGTCCACGATGAGGTTGCAACGCTTCTGGAATTCAGCAGCCATTTGCGAAGGATAGTCGTTGGCGTTCTCCATGGCCTCGAGGACGGCGTACTGCATGGCATCGTTGGAACAGGCCGAAATGTAATACTGAATCTTCACGACTTGTTTCATCGCTTCGAGGTTGGTGGAGATGATGTAGCCGATGCGCCAACCGGTCATGGCAAAGGTCTTCGAAAAGGAGTTGACCACCATGAGTTTGTCATACCCCGTTCCCATGAAGGACACGTGGTCTTCCTCAAACACGATGCGGTCGTAGACTTCATCGGAGATGATCCACAGGTCGTGCTTCTTCGCAAAAGCGAGGAGATCGTCCCGCTGCTGTTCGCTGAGCGTACCGCCCGTGGGGTTGCTCGGGAAATTGTAGAGAATGGCGACCGTGTTCTCATCAACCAGCGCTTCAAGGTCCTCAACCTGAGGAATGAATTCATGCTCAAACAGGCACGGATAGTACTTGCCTTCACCCCCGACCAAGGTCGCATCGGGCCCGTAAAGCGGGAAATACGGTTCTGGAAGGAGGACGTTTTGGCCCGGATTGATGACGGTCATGAAGAGATTGAGCAGCGCATTGGTGCCCGACATGGTCATGCACACATTGTTCTCGTCCATGCCCGTCTGATAGGCTGACCACGAATCGGCAATTTTCTTACGCAGGGCGGGAAGGCCAGCCGTGGTGGTGTACTTGTTTCGACCGTCAAGCATCGCCTGATAGAACGCTTCAATGGCAACGGAGGGCGGTTGGAAGTCTGGCTCCCCCAATCCAAAGGAAATGACGTCGTCGCCTGCGAGGTCAAACATCTTGCGAACGCCCGTGGGCTGGATGGCAAGTGCTCGGTCGCTGAAGGTGCCCATAAGGGACGCCAAAACAGCCCTGCATTTGAATGCAATCACGATTTCTTGCCTTTCTTCGGACCCTTCTTCTCGGCTTCAGGCAGAGGCTGTTCGTCCAGGAGCAGCGCATCCTCGACCGATTCGCTGGAGAGGGAATGAAGGGTGCTGGGTTCATCGATTTGAGCGCCTTGAACCAGGAGTCCGAGGAGGATGAGAAGCACCAGAACGGCGCTCAAAGCAACGAGGTCGACGCCCAGACCAGCGCCATCACCGTCGCCGTCCCCCGTGCCCATCACGGTGGTGAACACGGGGAGAGAGGGAGCCCCTTGTTCGTTCAAGCCTCGAACCTCAATGCTTCGGTTGCCGCTGGCGAGGTTCTCAGGGTCAAGGGCCACCACCCATTCAAAACGCTCGAGCGCCCCAAGGCCGCCCTCAACAACTTCGTAGGTTGCTTCCATCCAAGGTCCGTCATCCATTCGGAACTCCACGCTGGCGATGGACCCCGATTGGCCCCAGGCGAGGCCTCGGATTTCGTGAAGTCCTGTTGACCCGTTGATGGAGGAATTGCTGATGTGAACTTGCGAGAACACGTCGACGGTGCCGGTCAGGTTGGCTTCTGCAAGGTACATCGAGAGCTTGACGGCCTCGTAGGCGTCCACCATGCCCCAGCCGAAGTCTCGGTTCCAAAACGGATCAACCGCTGCATTGGAAGGCTCACCGCGCCGTTCGGCCGTGAGTTTGAGAATTTCTTTCATCTCAGCGGGGGTCAAGTCGGGATTGGCTTCGATCATCATGGCGAGAATGCCCGAAACGGAAGGCGTGGCGTAGGAGGTACCTGAACCGCGCCCGGTGTAGCCGTTGTCCTCAGCCGAGCCTCCAAGCAGGTTAACGCAACCGCTTGAGGTGACGCAACCCTCTGCCTGAACGATGTTGGACCCCGGAGCGGAAACTTCAGGCTTTAATTCGTTGAGGGGGTTTCCGTCACCGTTGTCTCTTCGCTCGCCGCGTGAGGAATAACCGGCCACCGTGTCGTCGCTGCGGTCAACGGTGTTCTGGTCATCGGTGGCTCCCACCGTAATGGAAAGACTGGAGGAGCCCATGCCGGAAAGCCCGTCGTTGTCCGGGCCGTCGTTACCGGCCGCTACACTGACCACCACGCCGAGTTCCATCGCTTCGTTGAGGATGCGGCTGTGCATGTCTTCACCGTCGGAGCCTCCTCCTTCATGAGAGGTGATGCCCCAGGACAGGGAAATGATGTCAATGCCGTAATTGGCTTCGTCCGCGCCCTGCCAGGCCGTGTCTCTGTTATCGATGATCCACTGCAACCCGTTCATGGCGGATTCGTAGAATTCCTGAGCGAGCAGGTAGTTTTCAAACGGACCTGCTCCTGCATCCGTGCCGATACGGACGTCGACAAGGTCAGCATCGGGGGCCGAGCCGTAGAAATCGGTTTGTGCTCCACTCGAATCAATGCCCGTCGCGGCGGCCATGCCCATGCAGGCGGTGCCGTGTTGGTGGCCGTCATCGGGGTCGTAGGTTCCATCGGTTTCACGAACGCCTCCAGCCGTGCACGTTGGGTCGGTATGGAGGTAGCACACCGCATCATAACCGGCGATGAATTTCTCGTTGAGTCCCGGGTGTTCGTTGTCCACACCCGTGTCGACCATGGCGATGTTCACGTCCCTGCCCGTAAAGCCGAGGTCCCATGCGCCAACGGGATAGAACGATGAGTTGCGAGCCTTCACGGCTGGCGTTTGGATGTCGCCATAAAGCACGATGTTACCGTAGCGCTCAACCATCACGACATCGTCAAGGGATGCAAGTTGGAAGGCCAGGGAGGCATCGACTTGACCCAGCAAGACGGCGTCAACGGATTCGATGACATCAACAACGGTGAGGTTCATGCCCTCCAGGGCTGAGAGATGGGCGTCGTTGACCTCAACGCCGTAGGAGAGGCCGATGCCGGTGGTGCCGACGTAGGACTCGAGACTGTCGTGGATGGCGTTGCGGTTTTGGTCGAGCGCCGTGCGCTCCCACCACGGCGTGTCGTCGGCCAACCATGCGGCCTCAGCCTGCGAGGGAACATCAAAACTGTAGCCAGCGGGCATCCACTGGAAGCCTTCGTGGTCAACGGCCTCCCAACCGGTCGGTTCGGATTTAACGAACAAAGAGCCGGTGACCGGCCCCATCAACAACGCAAGCACCAGCACCGCAAGCATTCGACGCATGTTCTTCCCCATACAAGGCGAACCTCGTGTTTGGCATCAACCTAACGCTGGGATGTGCTGTCTCATCGCTCCTCTTCAGCGAGGGAGGGTGCTTGCATCATGACGCCCAGAGCGTTCACTGGTGAAGTGATGATACCGAACGCAACCGCGCAGACTGCAAACATGGAGACCCAGAACCCTGCATCCCCCAAGGCCCCCTCCGTTGTTTCCGTACCTAAGGTCAACGAGACGGTCATCAAGATGAGAACCACGAAGATGCCGAGGCTTCGACTCAGGCGGCTCTCCCGGAGATTGACACCCCAAAGCGGGACGAAAAACAAGCCAATGCCCAAGCCACAACAGAAA
>JAYNUQ010000035.1:0-18402 GCA_038116375.1 Candidatus Poseidoniales archaeon
TGGACCAGCGACGGCGTGCCGGTGGACGTGTGAGCGATGAGTGAAACCGGCCCTGCTTGGCGTCGCCCGTTGCTCATCGTGGCCCTCGTGTGCTCTCCATGGCTTCTCGTTCAGGGATGGATTCTCGTTGGCGCACCCACGCCCGACCATCAGGCCATGCCATCATGCCCCGAACGCACGATGAATTGCGCTTCGCTATCCAGCAGTGAAACGGTTCGCATGGACGCTGCCCTATCCACCGTGATCGAGGCCAACGTCAGCGAGGTTTGGGAGGCTTGGATGGACTGGTCGGACGACAACGGCCTGCGAGAGGTGCTGGACGACATCGAGGCCGATGGCGAACATTTCTCTCACCGCGTCGCCATCACGCCGTTCTGGCGCTTTCCCGACGACGTCGTCGTTCAGTTTACGCCGCTGGGCGAAGACACCGCCATCAACCTGTACTCGTCCTCACGCCTCGGTCAAAGCGACCTCGGCGTCAATCCCGACCGTCTTGAGAGCCTGCATGCAGCCCTTGCCGCCGTTCAAGCCAGCAGTTGAGCGGTGGTGCGATCCCAGCCGTACGGATACCCGTTCTCGTCCACGAACACGATGTTGACGCCCACGCCCGATTTGTGGAAGCCGATGAGTTGGATTTCGTGAATGGCGTGGCCGCTGGGGGCTCGACCGAGCACGGGAAGGGCGTGGCGGGCGAAGAACGAGCGCTTGCGCGGTTTCTTTTCCTCGCTGGATTTCAGCGTTCGGCGCGTCCCTTCCACGTCGTCAAACCACGGCAGCGGGCCTTCGGGCGAGAAGCGAAGGCCGAGGATCATGTCAATGCCCGTCGTCTCCTGCGCAGCATCGGCATCGGCACCGCTGGGAATGGCGGGTGCATTGGGATGGGTGTGGAGCCAGTGGGTGAAACGGCCTGCTCGTGACCCTCGGTCGGCGGAGAACATGTCGTCGGTCCAATCCTCGGGCAAGTGGTGGACCGAATACGAATCCCCACGGTTGACGATGTGGGCTTCCTTGATGACGTAGCCTTGGCCCTGGAAGAGTCGATGGTGGACCTCATCGCCCTCAAAAAACGTCTCAACGTCCTTGCGGTGAGGCTTCTCTGCGTCAATGTCAATGCCGACCAAAATCTCGTCGGGCAGGGCTTGAAGGGCCCACCACACGAGGGACTGAAACACCTCGCCGGGCATGTGGACCTGAGCCAGATAGCCCGCCCGCTGCTCGTGTGAATCACGGTTGTAGGAGGTCATCAGGTCTTCCAACCACGCCTCCACCATGGAATCCCCATCACCCCGACCGTCAAAAGACCCGCGAAGGACAATCTTTGAAGAACAGTGGCTCCAGTGCGACATCATGGCGAAGAAGAAGAGCGGGTTTGGTCGGTTCCTTGGAGCCATTACCGGAACGCCCTACGAACGCCTGCTCAAGCAGATTGACAAGCTCGTCGATCAGTACGATGAGGACGAGGAAGAACTCGCCAACCAACTCGAAGCCATGGTCGACCAGGCGGGCGATGCATACGAAGAGGAAACCATCGACGAAGAAGAGCACGACCTCGTGATTGAAGCCATTGAGGAGGCCGACCCGGAGGGGCGCGTCTTCAGCAAATTGGGCTCTGAAGAGGACAGTTTCTACGATGGCGAGGTCCCCAATGCCCCCGAACTCAAGCGGGAGAAGCGGGCCAATTTGGACGACCTGATGAAGGCCAAGGGCGACGAATTCACGGGCAGCTTCGGCCGAGACGAATTCGATGAATTCCGTGAGCGAATGACCGAGGATTTCTACGAAGAGTCGGACAACGCCATCCGTCAGGGCGACCACGAAGCAGAGATTCGCACCACCAACCGTGTCTTCGGAGGCGCCGAAGAGGACGTCGACGACGCCAAGCGCCGCATTGCCGAGGAGACCGGCATGGCCAACCCCACCGCTCAACCGGAGCCCGAACCGGAAGAAGAGGAAGAGGAGTACGACGGCAACTATTCCATCGACGAAGACGGTGTGGAATGGTTTGAGGACGAGGACGGTTACTGGTGGTACCGAGAAGAAGGTCAAACCGAGTGGCAGCCCTACGACGAGGACTGATTGAACCTCATGCGAGTGGCAGGAGGGACAGCCGATGAATCGCACCCTTTCACGAGCCATCGGGGACGGGCTTGAACTCGTTGCTGACAACTGGCTTCTCTTCGGCTTGGTCGGTGCTGCAGGATTTTTCCTGGGTCCAAGTCTGCTGGTCTACCTTGAACGAAAGGACCGTCTTCCTCGTGGACTTGTTTGGTTGTATTCTGTATTCTTCGTCCCGGTGGCCGTGCTCTTCATGTCCCTCATCGCAAGTCCACAGGATTACTGCAACGACCCCTTGCCCCACGAAGCGTTTCGCCCGTTCTATGCGCTCTTTTTACCGCTCATTCCTCTCTACGTCCACTATGCACGGGCCGACCGTCTCAATCACCCGTTCCTCACGGGCTTCATCCTCACCGGTCTGAGCCTTGGGGTGTTCAGCCTCACCGTTGGCTACGACATCTTCCACCTCGCCTACCAGTCTGCCCAAGGGCACGGCGTCATCTACAGCGGAGCGCGAGCATGGGAGTGCGCCTACCTAAACAGCGCCTCGGAAATCACGGCTCGGCAAGTCGTTGGCCGGATGACGTTGCTCTTCTTGGTGGTCCAGATCATCATCCTTGTTCTCGTTCGCATGCTCAAGCGTCGCCAGCATGCCGTGGAAGCAACATCAAACGGACCAGAGGTCGAGGCTTGAAAGCTCAAACTTGACGATGCCCACATCGGCGCCAAGGGCGACCATGGCGTCGTTTTTCGAGTGGGCACTTGACATGGCGACAATGGTCACTGGACGGTGAACATCAGAGGCGAGCAACGCCTGCAGGACCTCGAATCCGTTCTTCGGTGGCATGTAGTGGTCCAGCAGCAGGACATCCGGTTCGAAGCGGCGAATGTGCTCAAGGGCGTCGCTGCTGTTCCAGCGTTGTTCGAAGGTCAGGTCGTCGGTGTTGACGCCCCCCGCCGTCAAGAGGGCTTCAATATCGTAGTGGTCCTCAAAGGCCAGCACGCGCATGCTTGGGCCTCAGGAGGGAATGGGTTGTTGCTCCCACCATGGCGGGGCAAGGAACCAGCGGTCGTCGTCGGCCGGCCGGTCGATGAGGGGAAGGCTGAGCGTGGACGACGCGTCGAAGTTCACGTTCATCCCGATGGCCGCACAGGGGCTTGGCAGGTAGTCTTCTCCGGACTCGGTGAGCACGACCTCGATCACGGCCCCAGCGTTGAGGTCCACGTCCATCGGGTTGAATTCCATCAGCATGGTGTAGGATGAGAAGGGTGCAGCGGTCTTCGCCTCGTAGCCACCGTCTCGATAGCGCACGTCCATGGTGGCGTGCCCCACACGGAGTCCATCGGCGTACATGGTAGCGAAGACTTGGCCGCCCTGACACGCCAGGGTGTTGACCGAGAGGTGAAGGGTCGGCATGCCGGAAATGTGGATGTCTTCTTCGAGGGCTGGGAGCGTGAAGCTTCGTTGGTTGTTGACGTTGACCGTGCCTCCGGTGCCCTCGGTGCTGTCCAGCGGCACCGGCCACCATTCCATGTCTTCGGGAGGCCAGGTCTCTTCGACGTGCCACTTTCCGTCGTGGGTTTGCATTTGCACCATTGGCTCGGGCTCCTCACCGATGTCCTTCAGGTAGTAGTTGAACCAGCCGTAGAGTTCCACCGCCCAGTCCATGCGGCTCATGTTCGGGTACGCCTCAGCGCCGTAACCGCTGCCCATCTCGCTGTGTCGGTCGGGCTGGTCGGGGTAGTTGTGGGCCCACTGTCCAGCGATGGCTCGAGCGTTAATGCCTGCGTCTCGCATGAGTTGGTAGGTCGGGAAGGCATGGTACGGGTCAACGTTCCAGTCCTGCATACCCCACACGAGGTAGACGCTGCCTTCGTAATTGGCGAGCACGTCGGGCAGGTGGCGACGCTCGTCCCAGTAATCGTTCCATTCTGCGCCTCCAAGTTCAGCCCCCGCCCAGGTCGTGAGCGGGTTGAGCGGACCGATGGCGTCGTCGGTGCACATCCGCATATCGTCGGTGGTGGCGTCGGCCGTGGCGCCTTCGTAAAGTGCGTCATAAAGCATGGCTCTACTCTCTGAGGAGCCGTTTCTATAGAACATTTCTTGGACCCCGATCGAGCCCGAAATTGGCACGATGGTCTTGAGATACGGCGATGGTTGTTGGGCTGCTTCCCAGTTGGTGGTGCCGGCGTAGGACTTCCCCATGAGGCCGACGTTGCCGTTGGACCATTCTTGCTCGCCCAACCAGTCCACTACGGCTTGGATGCCGGTTTGTTCGCCCAGCCCCTTGACGTCTTGGCAGTGGGTCGACTGTCCCGTTCCGAACGTTGAGGCCTGGGCCAGTGCGTAGCCGTGCGGTACGAAGGTGTCGTAGACCCACTTGCCCACGCCGCCGTCGGGGACCGTGTTGGGGGCTGAATCGTCGCCTGCGACGCCTTCACCGCCAAAGTCGTAGTACGGATGAATGGTCATGATGACGGGGATCTTGGTGCCTTCTGGGACATCGGGCAGCCAAAGAGCGACGTGCATCAGCGCGTCGCCTGGGAACCCAGCATCCTGTTCGCTGGCTGGAAGGTCAACTTCGATGAAGTGTTCCTCGTAGGGAAGGGCTTCGTAAGTGCCGTTCACGGGAAGTTGGGCGCGAAGCGTGTCCATGGGTAAATCCATGGTGTGGCGGAGGTGAAGCGGTGTGTCCCACCACTCGGTTTCGTAATTTGACACGTCATCCATCGCTTGACCGATGGTGGGTCCCACGGTCATGGCAAGAAGGAGAAAGACGATGGAAACGGCGACGGTGGCGCCCGCTGAAAAATTCAATTGCCGTTGAGCGTTGCTCTCCGTGGACTTCAACTCGGCTTCGAGAATCGTCGAATCCTCGGCCATGCCCCGACGAAACAACCCACCGTCAAGAGGATGACGCTTCACTCGCTTGCCTTGCGGGCTTGGATGAAGGAGCGAACGCAGAGGCCCGTGTAGGCTGAACCGGTGAGGAAGAGCATCAGCATGGAGCCGCTTGCGTAGTCCAGACCGTCGCCCATGACCATGAAGAATCGGGTGCCACCAAGGGCACAAAACAAACCGAAGGTGACGGCGATGTGCATCCAAAATTTGCGCTTCTCAGGGTTGGATTTGGCCATCCATCCCGAGGCAGCGAGCGGAACGCCGAGCATGCTTGGGAAAAACGAGGTGATGGATTGTGAGTCCGAAAGGACCGATACGGCAATGCCCCACACCACCAAGAAAATTCCGTAGCCAAGCGTCAAGTCGGGCATGAAGGTCGATTGTTCGTCCATGCGCCGACCTCTCGTTCTTCCTTTTTGGTGTTGATGCTCGCAACGGCTCGCCGCCGTAGTTTTCATTGAGGTGAGGCCCATCCCGGTGCATGGTTCGCCAGCCTCGCACCGTTGCAGCGCTGGTTGTGCTCTTGTTGCTCCCGCTCACCGCCTCGCTTTCCGTCGTCGCCGAAGATGAACAACCTGAATGGCGCAGCGTCGGCCTCGACCCTGCTGAATGGACGGACCGCCCCGAATCCGAGGATTCTCCAATGATGGCGTCCTACACGGGCAACGCCGTTCTTCTGATGAACGTCTCGTATGTGGAAGCCCACCTCGCTCAACGCCAGGAAGGGACGGTCATCATCGAGTTGTTTGAACAATGGGCCCCCATCACCACGGAGAACATGATCGCCCACGTGGAGTCGGGTCTCTACGACGGCATCTTTTTTCATCGCGTCATCGATGATTTTGTGACACAATCGGGCGACCCGACCTGCAGAGAAATCGGTGTCTATCCAGCCACCAGCCCGCAATGCGGTAGCGGAGGAACGGGCGAAACGATTCCGTTGGAGCACGATGAGAACCTTTCTCACGTTGACGGTGCCATTGGCATGGCCCGCTCAGCCGACCCCGATTCGGCCGATTCTCAGTGGTACATCGCCGAAACCGAAGCCCACGGACTTGACCCTGAGAACCGCGACGATGAAGGCTACGCAACCTTTGGCATTGTACGGGACGGCATGGCTCACATTCGGGCCATCGCCCTCACACCCACCACCGACGATTTGTCGGGGCTTGAGGAAATACAAAACCCAGCCTCCTCCGCTGGACGACCGGTCTACCAGGCCCAAATTTTGTCGATGAGGATGATCGGTGTGGCCGACCCGGACGGGCTCATCAGCAATCCTCCGGTTGAAGCCCAAGGCGATTCAACCCTGTTTGAGGACATGGCGCTCGTCATCGGATTCCCGCTCTTGCTCGTGCTCGTTGGCGTCGGCATTACGCTGTTGTTCTACAACCAACGAACCGAACATCCCTTGACCGACCCGAAGAAGGAAACGCCGGTCCTCGAGGGCGAGATGGTGGTGGTCGGCGAAATGGTCGAGACTCCAGCCGAACTCACGGACGAAGGCTAAGGTCCAACACGACGTGGCGCACCCTCGGTGCGAACCATTTGACCCGCTCCAGATGAAGCACTGTGGGGCTGAGATTGAGGTCGTGGTGCGTGCACATCGCGACGAATCGTTGAACGGTCTGTTGAACCCAGGTCTCGATGCGTTCTTCCTCGACGTTCATGTGGATGTGAAGCGTACCTCCCGTGGATTTGAGCGCCAACAAACAAGCTTCCCAAACGGCTTCGCTCGAAGGCAAGAGCCCCAGATGGCAGCGGTCAGCCACACCTCGCAGCCTCGCCAGCGATACGGCATTATCGCCCTCGTGAACGGTCAGGCGATCGTCAAGACCGTTGGCCGTTGCTCCAGCACGAAGGCCTTCAAGGGAAGCAGGATTGATTTCACACGCATGGACGTGGGCCGCACCCCCATGCACCAACATCGGGAACGTGTAGTAGCCGACGCCAGCGTAGGCATCGACGACCACCTCGCCCTTCATGTCAAGTCCACCGATGCGATGCCGTTCGGTGATGTTGCCCGAAGAAAACATCACCTTGGCCGCATCAAAAGTGTAGGAAATGGCGTGGTCGGTAAAGGAAACCTGAGAGGTTCCAAGCAGCATGTCCACCTGAGCGGAGCGAAAGGTGTCGTCCGCAATCGGTGCCTGAACGCCGATTGAGGAAACCTTGAGCGCATCGGCCATCGCTTTCCACAAGGCTGGAGATTCCTCGTGTTCACGCACGGTGCGCCACGCTTCGGATTGAGACAGTGCGTGAGGAAGGAGCACCAACTCGCCGAGTTTCTCCCACTTGGTGGGTGTGAGTACGGTGGCCTCAACGGACGGGTGGTTCTGGGTGACCCACCGTTCAATCGCCTCCTGAAGTCGCTGATGCGGGTCAACCGGCGAGCGGCGAACGGCTGAATGTTCCTCAACACGAGCGCTGATGGAGAGTTCCTCCTCGACGGTTTTGATGGCCAGCGCGTTGGACGTTTGTTCAACGAGAGGAAAGCCGATTTCGTTCTGTTCACCACGAAAGGGCTCAATGTTGGCCTCAAGCCATGCCTCCCGTTTGAGAAGCGCATGGACCCGCTCACCGTGGATTGATTCAACGATGAAATACATCGCCAAATCGTCGTTCTCCATGCCAAGGGGACGAGGGTAACTCCTTTCAAGTTCCCGACCTTAGGGGGGCCATGACCATAGCAACTCCCGTGAGGAACCTCTCCAATCACAGCATCCCGTTGCTGTTGGTCACGATGTTCACGCTCCAGTTGTTTGTTCCCCTCGTCAGCGCCACGGGCATGCAGGCGTGCTTGGGTGATGGAACGGGTTGCGACACCTACGACCACAGCGATGACATGACGCCTCATCAGCAGGACTGGGTGGAAGGTACCTACGTCTTTGACCTCATCTCAACGTCCTCCATCGAGTTGGAACTGACCTGGGCGGTGAGGGAATTCGAGCGGGATTCCCTTGGCTTTGGTTCGGGTACGACCGTCGGAGATACGCTGGAAGACACCGACGGTTTGGACGCCAACGACGGCGCTCCTGCTGACCTTATCCGCCACTACTTCAATCAAGAGACGGCAGGCCCGGGTTCACCCACCGTTGGTCAATCGCTCCAGAACGAGGTTCACGCGGCCATTCAGGACGCTTTGGAATCTGGATTCGGCACGGTGACGAGTCTCTCAACCGAATACGTCAACGCCTTCACGACCAGCGGCCAAACCACGACTTGTTCCTCCGACGACAGCTCGGATTCACAAGCCGAGGGCGCCGCTGAAAACAACGTGTTTGAGCCGCCCCTCTGTTTCCAAGCCACCGCCTCGGTGGACTTGTTGGCCAGCAATTTCAATCTGGTCGGTTCCGAAAACTTGGACCTCGAGCGAACCTATCGTGGCCTTCTGACAATGGGCGCAGAAGTGAACACCAGTTTCGACCTGACGACCAAACCCGGGCACAAGGCAGAATACGTCATCAACCCATCCGCATACTCCACGGTGCTTGGCACGGATGCCAACGGTACGCTGGTTGCCCGTGCTGGTCCTCCCAACTACATGGCTGCATCTTGGTCCTATGACAACATGGGAACTGAATCTGCCGATGACTTGGTCCGAACGGCTGACCTCCGAATGGGGCACCGAAATTCCTCAGCCTCACCGACGGTCTCCATCGAGGAGGGCTCCAAAGCCATTGACCTCAACCTCGTCATCGATTTGACGGATGAGTACGCTGCGACCATTGATTTTGCAGCGGGCGTGTACTATCTTGACACGGAGACCCTCAACGACTGGGGCATCAACATGTTCGAAGTGTCCTCTTCGGCCTCCATCCCGGTCATCACCTCTGACGGTATACGGTTGGCCTACCACAACGACATCGTGGACCTGACGCAATTCACCGACCAGTTCCCGGTGGGCGACATCGTTGAGGGGCTTGGCGACACCATCGCCGGCGTTGGCGACATCACGATGAGTGACCTGCAGTGGGTGTCAACCTCCGACGGAACGGGCATTTTCGAATCTGCGGGCGGTTTGAACTACAGCCATTCCACGGGATGCACCGAACCGGTCGCCGCCGGGCAGGTCCTCAACTACTGCCTGGAAGGGCCCAACGCCATGGACGAGACCTATCCCATCTACCTTCAAACGACCAGTCAGCCGTTCTCCATGCGATTCATCGACATCATCATCGCCCAAATGGACGATGAGAACTCCTCGGTGGTTGACTTCCTTGAAAACGTCCAAAGCAGCGACCTCGAGCAACTGATGAACTCTGGATTCTCCATTGAAGCGGTCATCGGTGAATCTTTCCTCAACACCATTGATTTGAGCGGCTTGCCGCCTGCAGATTTGACCGTGGAAATCATCCTGCCCAATTGGGTGACCACCGTTGACGGGACGTCCACCATCGTCTTGACCAAAACGGTTGATCAATCCGGTTCGCTCGACCTGTCCCTCACGGGGCTTGACCCCTACGACTGGGAGCATGAAATTACCCATGAAGACGGGCGCGTCCTTTGCTATGCCAACCAAAGCACGTGCATTGAATCCGACGTGGCGTTCGATCTCTCTTCAGTGAACTTCAACGAATGGAGTGCTTCCTTCAGCGTTACCATGGCGCTCGAAGCAGAGTTGAGCATATACCGCATTGGTTTCGTGAACGGCGAGCGCTGTCACAACGGCGAGGACATCCAAGCATGCGGCCAGATGGAAGCCCTGCCCTCGGATTTACTCCGCCTCATCATCGATCTCTCCAGTCGGATGGAGAGCCCGCTTGGCACTTCTGTAGAACTCCCATGGTGCGAGCCTGCTGATGCTGGAAATTATTTCAGTGATTGCGATGACCTTGAATTGGAAGCAACCCGGCAGGGCATGAAGGACCTCGCAAAACGCTTGGGCGAGGTTGTTACGGACGCCATCCACGGCGGAGGAACCCTCCTTGCAGAAGCCGAAGACAACCCCTTCGGTGAACTCGACCTCTCGGCGTTTGAAATCCGCACGGCGATCTCAGGCATTGAAGCACCCGATGGGGTTGTCAGCGACGACGAACCCATCACGCTCTCCTTGACCATTCCTGAAGTGGAATTCACCATCGGTTCAGGCACCGGCTGGGGCGAAATGAGCGAAACCGCCCCGGAAGATCTCAAGATCAGCATCGTCACCAGCAGCATCCAATCCATCTTCCATCGACCGGTTCAAATGGCGGCTGACGTGCTTACCAAAGGACTACGATCCTCAATTGTCGGGTCCGACGGCCTCACCTACCCACCAACCAATCAAGAAACCGTTCCCGTGTCAATAGGCGGGAATACCGAGTTCCCAACCGAATTTGAAACCGGCAATCCAGACGTTGGTGTTTTGGAATCGCCCGTTGACGGGGCTTCCTACACCGGCCCGATCACCTTCACCTTGCCCCGAGGCATCCAACTCGTGGACGTCAGTTCCACGTCGGGGAACATCATCATCACCGAAGACGATGGACGCCAAACGGTAACCTACATTGTGCCTCCGGGCGAATTTGAAGACGACATCTCCTTCCGCATCAACGTGGGATGGATGTATTTCCTCATCCAATTCTGGGTCTACCCCACCATCGTTCTCCTGTTGCTGGTGCTGTTCATCCGGCGCCGACGGGCGAAGAAAAAGCGCAAGAAGAACGCCCTAGCGGGTCGAGAGGCTGCCGTCAACAAGGCGCAGATTGGCGACCACGAGTTTGCGGACCTGGCGGGCTTTTCTAGCCCAGCGTTGCGCCACGGTGAAAGCATCGAGGACATGGCCAACATCGACGAATTATCGCGTTAGCGGAGTGCACCATGAATGCGCTGTGCGAGCGCAGGGCCGATGCCTGGAACGGTTTCCAACTCAGATACCGTGGCGTGCTCGATGCCTTTCCGTCCACCAAAATGACGCAGGAGCGTTTGGAGTTTTTTCGCACCAAGCCCCTCCACCGCTTCGAGCGGGTCGGCAAGGCGGCTGCGGCTTCTTCGCTTGCGATGGAAGGTGTTGACGAAGCGGTGCGCTTCGTCTCGAGCATGGACCAACACCCGTCCTGAGCGGTCGAGCACCAGCGGCTCCCTCCCTCTTCGGAAGACGGTCTCCTCACGCTTGGCGAGGGCTGCGAGCGGAAACCGGTCGGCCCATCCGTGCTCTTCCAGGGCCTGTTCAATCGTGCTCAGGTGGGTTTCACCACCGTCGATAAGCAGCAGGTCTGGCCACTCTTCCTGTCGCTTGGCCCAGCGCACAACGACTTCTTTCATCATACGAAGGTCGTCGAGCGCTTCACCTTTGACGATGTACTTGCGGTATTCTTTCTTGGCGGGGCGACCGTTTCGCATGACCACGCTTGCCCCCACCCGCTCGTCGCCCTGCAACTGCGCCATGTCAAAACAGACGATGTGGTCAAGTTGGGTCATGCCGAGCGTTTTCGCCCCCTCGTCCGCTGCTCGCTGTTCAAGGGAGCCGCTGGACTTGCTGGCCAAGCGCTGCAGTTGGATTTCAGCGTTCTGCCGGGCGAGGGTTGCCAGGTTTTCCAGGTCGCCTCGCTGAGGTGTTCGAACCTCTACCGATGAACCGCGGCGTTCGTCAAGCCATGCCTGCAAGCCGTCAAAAATCGGAACGGGAGAGAGGAGCAGGCGGGGTGGGGTTCGGTGCGCGTAATGTTCTGAAATGAACATTGAGAGCGTTTCGCCCAAGTCCCCGCGGTGAACGGCCGGCCACGCTTCCTGGCCCTGCACGATGCCCTCATCGGCGTGAAGCACCACCAGCGCTGCGAGGTCACCCTCACACGCAATGCCAATGGCGTCGCAATCACGGTAGACTTTGCTGGAAACGACGTGTTGACTCGTCGTTGCACGCACCGCTCGAATCATGTCACGATGTTGAGCGGCTTGTTCGTAGGCTTGGGATTCCGAGGCTGCGTCCATTTGGGCGACGAGTTCTTCGAGCAGAGGGGCCGCATCACCGTTGAGGACGCGACGAACCGTTTTCACCCGGTCATCGTACCCTGCACCATCAATGCAAGGCCCTGCACACAAGCCGATGTGCATGGAGAGGCATCCTTGCGGCAGCAATTCCTTACAGTCTCGAATACCGAACTGACGGCGGAGCAGTTGCATGACTTGTTTTGCAGCACCTGCGTTGGGAAACGGCCCCCATTGTTGGGCGCTTTTCGGGGGGCGTCGCGTGTACATGATGCGAGGAAACTCCTCGTTGGTCATGGCGAGGTAGGGGAAGGATTTGCCATCCTTCAGCATGGAATTGAAGCGAGGCATGTGTTCCCGAATGAGTTGACGTTCGAGCACAAGGGCGGCCTGAGGCGTTTGGGTGACGATGCATTCGATGTCGTCGGCTCGAGCGACGAGTTCGGGAATCATGTGGCGGTCTGGATTCGCCGCAAAGTAGGAGCGAATACGCTCGTTGAGCCGCGTGGCTTTCCCGACATAGAGCACCCTGCCCTGTTTTGTTTTGAACAAATACACACCCGGTTCGTGTGGAAGGTCGGCAGAAGCCAAATCCACGGGCATGCATCGTCCACACTCGCCGTGACTCAAAAGGGCAACCCTGCGGTTTCTGGTATGCACGCATGGGGATGATTGATGAAGGAGGCTCACCACCTTGGAACGACCTTACCATGCTGAGCCGCTCTCAGGAAAAGTTGCTGCGCTTCCTTGGGACCTTTCCCGAAGCACTTGCTGAAGCGTGGGATGTTCCACGTGCGGTCTCGCTGCCCGGTCTCTCGGAGGCCATGGGCGTGGTCCGGTCGGGTCTGAATCTACCGCTCAATGCGTTGCTGGATGAGAAGATGATCGTCGTTCGCGTGGCGCATGTTCTCGGGGGAGGTTCCCGTCGCCGGCAGGTCTACCACATCACGGAAAAAGGTCGCCAGTGGCTTGCAGACCATCCTGCCGATGAGCCCCAATCGGTGCTCGGGGAACCTTCTTCCAGCCGTTTTACCATCGTCGGCCGCGACGATGAACTCGCTTCGCTTGACGGCCTCTTGAACAAGCACGGGCACGCCATCGTGGGGGGCCTTTCTGGCGTTGGAAAAACCACCCTCATGCGTGCATGGGCGGCTCAGCAAGGCGACATGGCCGTGCGTTGGGCGACCACCAACGAATTCAGCGATGCTCAAGGGATGATGGCCGCATGGTTTTCTGAGACGACGTTGCGATTGAACGACGTTGAAGCCATGGTCGAGCGGGTTGGTCTTGAGGGGGAAGCGACCCTTGTCGTCGATGACCTGCACCTCCTTGACCAGCGCCACATCGAGCAAGTGGTCCACCTTCTCAACGCCCTCCTGGCGAACGGACACAGAATTGTTCTCGCTGGCCGTCTACCGCTTCCTGAAGCCTTCGACTGGCCGCTGTTGAAATTGGGAACGCTTCCCCCTGAGCAAGCCAAGGCGTTGCTGGGTGAACATCTCGCAGAGGACCTGCGTCTCAACGTGGCGAAGGCGCTCGACGGTCATCCAATGGCGCTCAACCTCTACCGGGAGGGCGACCCGTTGCCGGAAGCGGGTGAAGACATTCAGGCCTTTGTTGAACAGACGATGCTCAGCGGCTTGGAAGACGAGGCGCTTGATGCCATGGACGGCATGGTGCTCTTTCCTCGCCCGCTCCCCTCCGATGTCGTCCCCGGAGCCGCTTCCATCGGGGAATTGGATGAGCGAGCGTTGTTGCGATGGAGCGAGGGCGAGGCCTCGTTTGAGGTGCAACACCTGATTCGAAACGTACGGCGCACCATGCTCGATGAACAACGCTTGTTGAAACTGCATCAAGCCGCTGCCGACCATTGGGCGCATCATCTCGACCAGCCCGCCTATGCCGTCTTGCATCTCTACCACACCGTGGCCTTGGGAGGCGACCGATTTACGGAAGACATGGCGGACCGGTTTGACCGGCTGATGCTGAACCAAAGCGGAGCCATGGCCGTGATTTTTGAACGAGCCACCACCCAACGCCCTGAACATGAAGAACTGCATTACTGGGCTGGCCGAATCGCCCTGCATCGGCAGGAGGCGGACCGAGTTCACCACCACGTGAACAACATTCATGACGCCTCCATGAAGAACGAGTTGCGCTACGGACTCGCTCGGCTTGAAGGGCTCCACGACGAGGCCGAGCACATCCTCCAAAGCCAATTCGAAAACGCCACGGGTGTTGACGGTGTTCGTTGGCTTCTTCGGGCCACGGTTCAGCGCATTGAAGACCGCTTGTTCGATGAGAACGCCACCGTCAATACGACCCCGATTCAGACCATGCTCAACAAGATTCAACTCCCCGAAGGATTGGACGAACGAGGAAGGGTCACCGTGAGCATGACCCTTGTTCAACACAGCATGGCGCTGCTGGAGAAGGATGAGGAAAAAGCTCGCTCGCTGGTGGAAAGCCTTGAGGCGCTGAGCCACGAACACGACCCCATCGTTCTTCATGCCAAGTTGAAGGCTGCTCTTGTGTTTGAACAACAAAGCGATGACGACCACCGTTTGGCCTACGAGCGTGCCGTGGCCGCCCAGACCTCTCCGTTCCATGCAGCCATCGTAGGCCTCACCTTTGCTGAGCACTTGGTGAAGCAAGACCGTCAATCCGCTGCTTTGGTTCACGCGACGCTTCCATCGCCCGATTCATGGACGGAAGGTGGCGCTCCGGGACAGCGCTACGCCGCTCGCTGGTGGTATCTCAAGGGTCACCTTGACCCGTCGGTTGCGGCCATGGCGCTACGAGAAGCGGCCCATTGCTACCGCCAGGCGGGATGCACCAAGGCTGCACGAGCGGTCACCCAACGCCTTCATCGTGTGTTGTAGACTCAGAGTTCTGCGCCAATGAGGGTTTTTGTTTCCTTGATGCCGGGCAGCTGGCGTATTTCTTCAACGATGCATCGGGTGAGCGCATACTCCTCATCAGCTTGCACACGAGCGATGAGGTCGTATTCTCCGAACAGCATCCAGTGGTCGGTCACGAGGTCCACCTTTTCCAAAGCCTGACGAACGTCCGCTTCTCTCCCTGGAAGGGTGGTCATCAACACAAATCCAATCGCCATGTTCAGGCCTCCACAGCGATCAGCGTTTGCGTCTCTTTGACGCCTTCGATTCTTCGGAAGGACTCCATCAACAAGCGGGAGAGTGCCTTTGAAGTCGGGGAGCGGATTCTTACCAACAGGTCAAACTCGCCGTAGAGGGCGTGAACTTCGGCGACGTCTGCGTGATCGGTGAGCGACAGGTACACCTCCCTTTCGTGGGTTGGTTCGGTCTTGAACAGGACAAACGCATCGGGCATGTCGTCAAGGATTGCAAATCGGGTCTTATGGATTCCTGCCCTGCCGTCCAGTCACAAAACAGGGGACCTTTGAAGAGGGACGGCGTGGTGCTTTGGCGTATGAAGGACGTGGGGCAGGGAAAATGCCTCGCTTTTTCCCTCGTGCTGCTGTTTCTTTTTCCGCTGATGATTCATCTTGCCCCTGCGCCTTTGCCCTCCAAAATCCAGCAAGAAGCGCATGACCCGCACCACACGCAGGGACGGGCGCAGACCACCTGGTCGGGAACACAGACCCTCACCGGCACGTACACCATCGGTGTGGCTGACGAAGTCATCATTCAACCGTGTACGGTGGTTCGGCTGGATGCAAACGAACGTATCGTGGTCGATGGCCGATTGACGGTGCTTGGGACCCAATCGTGTCCTGTGGTCTTGGAGGCTTCGGGACTTGGCGATCACGAGGGAATTCAGTTCAATTCCTCCTCATCGGGTCGCGGCTCTGTCGTTCAGAATTTGACCATCGAGGACGCCATTTACGGAGTGACCGTCTACGGTTCAAACCCTGTCATTGAAAACTTGACCGTGGTAAATCCAGACCGCGTGGCGGTTGACATCTTCAATTCAGCCTCACCGCGAATCACCGACCTGTTCGTTGACCGTGCAGGGCGGGACCTTGGATTTCAGGGTGACTGGCGCTACGGTTTGGGGCTGTCCGTCGGATCGGGCTCGGCTCCCATCGTGAAGCGAGCCGTCTTCTCGGACATATTGACTCGGGCGGTGAACATTTGGGGCGGTTCAGGGGGCTTGATTCAGGGCATCACCGTTGACAACTGCACCGGCTCGACTTGGGCCATGGCAGCGGGTATCTGGGTGGAGGACAGCCAACCCTTGCTCACAAACATCACCATCAACACCTCCGATACGGGCATGGTCATTCGTCACATCGATGACGGTGGCTACACACACGCCGTGGTTCGACACGCTCACATCAGCGATTCGATGTACCGTGGCGTGTACGTGGACAAGAACAACCACACGAATTACACCAATTATGAAACGGCGGACTTCACCAACTTGACCATCACAGGGACGGGTGGTCCAAACGCAAAGACCGCCAACATCGGCTACGCTGCGCTTGAAGTCAACGCCACGGGTGCCTGGTTTGATGACACGCTCATCGAGGATTCGACCACCGTTGGTGTGCGACTCTACTTCGTCGACTCAAGCACCACCTTCCGCAACCTAACGGTGCGCAATTCCGGCGACCCAGGGCAAGGTCCTCATGAGGCCGGCGTGGCCATTCGCTCGTCCTTCTTTGCGCCGACCTTTGACGGCTTGGAAGTCTCGGGTTCTGTGGGACCAGGCGTTCATTCTACATCGGGCGGGGCCATGCAGGGCAGCGATTGGGTGCTTCACAACAACACCAAACAGGGCCTCATCGTCGACCGCGCCTCCGTGTTCATCGAAGGGATGCATCTGGCCGACAACGGATATTCAGGGGCTCATGTTCTTGACGCCCGCCGGGTAGATTTCTGGAACCTCACTGCCGAAAACAACGGAGCCTCACCGTCGGCTGCTCCCGAGGAACAAGCGGGTCTCTATTACGAGGAATCCAACGATGTTGAGTCCGCTTCCGGCGACGTTCGTTGTCGCTCATGTGAAGTATCTGCCTCAACGGGACACGGCATCTTTGCCGTTAACTCCGTGGACCTCTGGCTTGAGGACGTTCACCTGGCAGACAATGCACCGTCGCTGCCAAGCCTCGAAATCGATAACGGCGACGTTGGGTCCGCTGGAGCGTTTGGAACCGTCCACATCAGCGGCCTTCAGATCGAAGCAGAGAGTCCAACACAACCTGCCGTCAAACTTCATCGAGCCGCCGTAGAAATCAGCGACCTGAGCATGCAGGGCAACCACACAGGGTTGGATTGGCGTGGTGATAACAACGCCAACCACCCGTCGTTCCTCAACAACAGCGTTCTTTCAGGAACAGGGTGCACGCTTTTGACCAACCACGACGCTTTGGGCGGTCACGGCAATCGAATCTCAACCGACTGCACGGGCGACCTCACCCTCATCAACAGTCATGTGAACTGGTCGGGTTTGACCGACGACCGAGGCAACTCGTTCAACCCCACCGTGCTGAATGTTGACGCCACCTCCACCCTTCATTTGCATCAACCCGTCAACGTCTCGTATTCTTCGGCTGTTCTTGCAACAGGGGCGGAGATGGATGTCGCTTGGGACCTCACGATTTGGACCGTCAACAACGTCTCCAACGGTATTCCCGGTGCCTTCAACAACGTTTCCTTTTCAGCCTTTGAACCCACGATCAGTCCAATCTACACCGACGACGTCGGGCGCGTGTTCCTTCCCGACTTTATCGGGCAACGCTGGACGGTGAGCGGTGCCTCCTCGCTTAACACCGCAGACGTTCTTTGCGGCTACGATGGCCAATCCAACTCGACCTCGGCGGTGCTTGACCAAGACCGCGTGGTGTATTGCATCCTGCCGCTTGACAACCAAGCGCCGTTCATTCACTGGACCACGCCCGAGGATGGAGGTATCTTCCCTTCTCAGTCCGAAGTGGAGTTCAACGCTTCGGATTCATGGGACCTTGACAACGACGTATTGACCTACGAATGGTCGTCTTCCATTGACGGCGTCTTTGCAACACAAACCGACCTCTTCGTGGCCAACGAACTCGGCTCAGGCATCGTGCTCAGTGACGGTATTCACCAAATCACGCTGGAGATTTGTGACCCCAGTCATTGCGTTTCCGAAACCCGGACCATTGAACTGGTCAACTTCGCACCCGTGCTGGTGGTTGATTTCGAACCTGCTCTCAACCCGTGGAGCGAGCTCATCATGCCGCAAACGGGCACCGTGACCATCAACACCACGGGCACCTACGACCCCGAAGGCGACGACTTTGCTTGTATCATCACGTTCAGCGGCTACAACCGTCAGGGCCCCGGCTGGAGCAACGCATGGGTTTGTCCTGAAACCTTGTCCTACACCTTCGACCACGTCGACGACGACCCTCCAGCGTCGTTCACCCTCACGGTACAAGCCTGGGACGCAGTAGGCAACAACGCCACATACAGCGTTCCCGTGATGCTGTACAACGAAATTCCGGACCCGGTGTTCACGGTGAGTAGACCCTCCAACGCAAGCGATGCACTCGTTACCCTGGACGGAAG
>JAYNUQ010000036.1:0-17721 GCA_038116375.1 Candidatus Poseidoniales archaeon
ACACACGACGAGCATGTCAACATGGGCTTGCAGTGGGTCGTGTTCGAGGCTACCCAAGCAAACGGGCTCCGTGAGGACCTTCCGAAGAAAACACGCTTGGTGAACGAACATGGGTGTTGGACGGAGATACAGGGGATTGTTTCATAGATGCATATCCGCTCCACTTGGACATGGTACAGGAGTCACTCGCCCCTGTAGCCGCCATCACGAACCTGATTTTGGGAATCATCACCATCATCATGTCAAATCGCGATGATTCAAAGAACACACACAAACGCTTCTCCGCTTTGCTGATTGGATGGACGTTCATTTTTCTCGCCATCTATCACAGCGTCGAGAGTATTTTTGACCAGTACTACGGCACCATCTGGGTCACGGCCATTGACCTGGGGTTGTACACCTATCAGGACATCACAGGCGCAGACATTCTTGCCTTGACCTTGATGGGAGCGGATACTGCGCTGAACATTTTGATGCTCATCATGGCGCTTCACATCCCAAAAGACATCGGTCAAGGACGGGTGTGGAACGCCAGTATTTTGGGACTTATCGCCCTGTATTGCATCCTCGTGCCACCGTTAACGTTCATCGGTGGCATCAAACTCATGGCGCTCCAAGAATTTGTTTGGGTCACTGTGGGTGTTGTTTGGATTCACACCTACATTCGTGGAATTGTGTTGGAATACAAAACCAACGATGAGAGTTACCGTTCCTTGTCAAAGGCCAGCGCCATCTTGCTGGTCATTTGGTTTGGGTGGCAGATGGTCTGGTGGCTCTCTGCGTTCACGTTCCTCAACAACGAATGGTTTGTGAGCGTGCTCAGCAACCAGCCAGAAAATCCGCCGTTGTGGTGGTTGATTTCTGTCAATTTCGGTTGGTCGATTGGCGCCATTGCCATCTCGGTGTTGTTTATTGGTGAAGTGTTCCGTTCTGTGAAGCGTGGAACGTCTGTTGAATCTTGGATTGTCTTTGCTATCTTCTTCATTGGCTTCATGAACTGGATTCAGGATTATCTGTTGCTCGACGCCTACTACAGTTGCATAGAGGGAAGTTGCGACGAGGATTCAAGTGAGATTTTTGACCTCATCAACTACCTCACCTCTGGGGTGCTGGTTTACCTCATCAAACCGTTGTTTTTGGTGTACCTCATGGTTCAATTCAAGATCATCAACATCGCGTCGGAAGAAAACAGAAACCTCATGCGCATCATGATTCTTCTGATTTTGCTCATCATCTCTTCCAGCATCATCGAACTCATTCAGTCACTGGTGCCAATCCCACAAATGATTTCAGGCACCATCCTTGCTATCGGCGTGGTGTTTTTCATCGGTTGGGAAGAAAAAATCACCTCGAGTTTTCTCTCGGGTGGGAACGAAGACGACATTCAATCCATTACTGGAGACGGGTTTACTGATTCCATGTTGAGAAACACCTCGGTGGTGTTTACTTTCATTGCGGTGTACATTTTTGTGATCGCTGTTATTTTTGCCAATGCGGGGGTCTGATGAATGTCCGATAAAAGCGAAGCATTCGACTTCACCGGTCTACGAGAGGTGATGGATGACTCAACCAGCAACAAAATTACGGCCGTCGCCGTTTCCTTCCTTTTGCTGTTGCTCATCATCAATGCAGTCGACCTCGTCGGGAACAACGATGGCGTGCGTGAGATTCTTGACGGGAACACGGATTGGCAAGTCGTCTTTGACGAAGTGATCGTCACCCAGACAGATTCCGTGGTTATCGCCGACGGAGATACCGAAACTCGCACATTTTCCGTTGATGAGTCAATGCTCGGGGACGGATACCGTATCGGTGCTTTCCGAATCACCGTATCTTACACGGAAACGTCTGGCATACCGGGAGACCCCGTGGATTCAGTCTTTGCAACGATTCTCCAAAACGAAATGGCGGCCCAATGGAGTGAAGAGAGCAATGAACTAACGGGTTCCTCAAACGATGCTTCTCCGATTGACCTCTCCCTGATGGCCTATCCACAATACAGTGGGCAATCCGTGAACGCCTCTGGGTACAACGAAATACAGGTATTGGAGCCTTGGATAATGGATGGCTATGGAACAGGCGATATTGAAATCGAACTGAGTGTAGAAACCCAAGCCTTACCCTTCACGACCGACAACGAAGAAGAGGTCACCATCACCCTGGACATCATCACCTTCAAGGCGACAGCTCAACAATGAACCATGGGCCTTGGGGAAGAAAGCGTGATGAGATTATGGGTCGAGGACAGCCCCAATCGCAGCACGTGCGTGCGGTTCGAGGCGAGGCTCGATGTGTTTGGGTTTCGCCCCCGGTCCGATGATTCCTAGGCCGATCGGTTTGTTGTGTTTGAGTTGAAGTTCGAGAACGGTTTTGATGACGGCTTGACCCATTGCCAACCCGTGTTGCGTTTCACCCTTCTCGATGATGCCCAGGCAGGCTGCAGCATCGTGGTTGGCCAGCAAACGGTCCAGCGCCAGTGGCACTTCCATTGAGCCGGGAACCCAAACGACATCGCCAACGGTCAGCCCGTTTTGCTCTGCCTCTTCGGTTGCAAAGGCCAGCATGCGCTCAACCTCGTCGCGGTGAAACGAGCCACATACAATTCCAATTCGCTTGCCCATGTTCTTCCACCTCACTTCTCCTGTTTCATTATTCGCTCCACCGTTGCGACGATGGTTTGCGTCATGGCGTCGATTTCGATGTTGATGAGGTCGCCCTTCTGAATTGAGGCAAACGTCGTTAATCGAAGCGTTTCGGGAATGAGATGAATGTTGAATTGATGCTCAACCACTTCCCCGATGGTCAACGATGCCCCGTTGAGGCCGATGTACCCTTTTTCGTGGATGAATTTCATCATCGATGAAGGCGTTGAAACGGTCAAGTCAACGCCCTCTCCAACCTCGGTGCGAGCGGTGATTTGACCCGTTCCCATGATGTGGCCCGAGAGCAGATGACCACCAAGCTCATCGCCCATTTTGAGGGAGCGTTCAATGTTGACTTCATCACCTGCGAGGAGACGTCCGAGGTTTGTACGCTCAAGCGTTTCCTGAATGACGTCAAACTGGACCTTGTCGCCGTCCATGTCGGTCGCTGTCAAGCAGACGCCGTTGACGGCCACGCTGGCGCCGCGTTCCAATCCCGTCGTGTTTGGTAGGTTGATGGAGAAGGTCCAAACGGCTTCTCCTTTTTCTATAGATAAGACGGTTCCTCGTCCTTGAACAATGCCCGTGAACATCTTCAGGCCCCCTTCTTCTCTGCACGTTCAAGAATACGGGCGATGATCTTCCGGGTGCCGTCAAGGTCGTCGCTCAGTCCTTCCACACGGACAACCTCAATGCCTCCATGACCGAGCTTTTGCAGGGAAGAACGAATGTTTTCCTCAGCGTGCTCTTGGTCGTAGCCCAGTGCGATCACGTGCGGTTCAACGTCCGGGAGAATATCGAAAATGGGTACATCGGGAGGATTGCCAACCACAACAGCGTCCACCGGCTTCAGCCCAGCGACCATACGCCGACGGAGGTCTTGATTGGTCACGGGTTCGTGTTTTCGCTTCCGAACGGTGTCGTCGTGAGCGACGACGACGGTGAGATGGTCTCCCAGCGCCTTGGCTTGTTCGAGATAGTGCAGGTGGCCTGCGTGGAGCAAATCAAACACACCAACGGCGAGGATACGCTTCATGGGACCACCAAATACGGGTTGGGCTGTTGCTTCATGAGGATGACGGTGGACCTGAAGCCTCCAGCGCCTCCACAACATCTGCTCCCTCGAGGAAAGGAATACCACGGGTTTCGGCCCACGTGCGGGCGTCAGCAACCGGGAGAGCGTGGTCGCCTTCGGGTTGCAGCATCTCTGCTCCAATGACCACGGGTGCCGTCCCGGCAAGTCGAGCGAGACCGACTGCCAGTTCGGTGTGTCCTTGACGAAGGCTCAATCCTCCTTTGGCTTCCCTGCATACGGGAATGTGTCCCGGTGTTCTGAATTCTTGACCCAGTCGCTTCATGGCTTCCTCCGTTGAGATGCGCTCATCCATGCACGTCGTTGCCAATTCTGCAAACCGACGTGTCGTCAACGCACGGTCGTGGTCGGTAATGCCGGTGTAGGTTTCTCGGTGATTGAGGGAGAGGGTGAAGGCAGAGCGTGCGTCGTATCGGAGGTCGTTGGTGATGAGGTGGTTGAGCACGGGGTGGCGTGCTACGGCATCATCGGTGGTGTGGAGGTCCTGGAGAAAGGGCAGTCCGAAGCACTCCCCGACTTCATCCCCGATGGCGAGGAAGAGAAGACCCCCACAATCCTGGCGAAGTTGGCGCATCGTTGCGGGAACCGCTGTGGCGGCCGGAAACAAAAGGTCGGTCTCACCTTCTCGCTTTTCCGAGTCAAAGAGGCACACTGGATGCCCTTCTTGGAACGCATCTACGGCGCGTTGCACATGGGGCTTCATGTTCTCCGCTCCGGCCTCACCTTCATGAAGAGTCGTATGCCCTCACTCTTGAAAATCGCCCGTGGTCTCCAAAATAGCGGACAGCCAACAGAAAGGGATTATCATGTGATGTCCCTTGGGTCGGTTTCGGGGGGGGGAACCAATGTCAATCAAACTCGGACCGGCAGGCGTTCCACTCTCGTGTAAAGGCCGCACCATTGTCGAGGGAATGGACGACATCATCTCCTTGGGTCTTGAAACCATGGAGGTCCAAACCGTCCGCATGGTGGCCCCCCAACACTTCGAACAGTATTGGCAAGCAGGCGTACTGGCCAACAAGACCGACTTCGAAATGAACATTCACGGCCCCTACTACTCCGAACTGCTCGGTGGAAAGGTGGAGCGAGGGCGCTCACTCGCCAAAATTGAAGCCACGCTGCAAGCCGCTCGTACCATCAACGCCCGCCACATCACGCTCCACACCGGCCACTACGGAGACTTCGGCCGGGGACAGGCTGCCAACGAGCAAGTCGCCAACGTGTTTTCCGGTATCGTGGACCGCATTCACGAAATTTGGCACGATGATGAAGACGAATTCCCTGTGTTCCCTTGGATCAAAAACGGCACGCCCTCGAAAATCGGTGTTGAAACCTCCGGGCGCCAAGAACTGTGGGGCAGCCTTGAGGAAGTGCTTGAGGTTGTGAATCACGTTGAGGGAACCGTTCCCGTACTCAACATCGCCCACATCCACGCCCGTGGCCACGGCCAAATGAGAACCTCCGAGGATTACGGGGAACTCTTTGACGTGGTCCGTGAAAGCATCGGTACCAAGGAATTCTACTGCCACTTTTCAGGGGTTGAACACCGAACGGGCAACGCCATGCACTACACGCAAATCAAGAAGTCCGACCTGAACTTTGAGCCGCTGGCTGAATTTATTGTTGAAGACGGTGGCTGGCTTGATATCACCCTCATCTCGGATTCCCCTCTTCTTGAACACGATGCCATGTACATGATGCAAAACATCGAGAAATCTCGCCACAAGCAACTCGAGCGCAAAGCCCGAGAAGACCGCCGAAGGGCCCTCGCCCTGCAAACGGGCAAAAGCGAGGAAGAACTCCGCTCGAAGGAATCCCAAATCGCCCAAGCTCGTAAATCCGCGCCAAAGCCAACCGAGCCCGTCAAGGAAGAGGCTGCCCCTCCCGCCAAGGAGGAGGAGGCTCCTGCAAAGCCAGAAAAGGCGACAAAAGCCAAGGCGAGCAAGGCAAAGAAAGAGTCCAAGAAGGCGGATGAGAAGGACGACGATGACGTGTTTGACTTCGACGAGGAAGACGACGATTTGTTCTGAATGGCCCGCTGATGAAGCGGCTCAAATCCTCGGTTTTGGTGTTGATGCTGCCCGAAACCGTATAAACCAACGAAGTGGCGAAGTATCCGATTGACATGGCGCACATCGCAGTGTTGGGATTGGGGAACTGGGGAACGGCCATCGCTCGCCTCTGGCTTCTTGAAGGACACAAAGTCAAGGGGTGGACCATCGAGCAGGAGGTCTACGAATCCATCACCATGAATCAAGTGAATGAGAAGTACCTCCCGGACCACACCGTCCCGGGCCTGGACGCCACCATGCACATCAACGAAGCCATTGAAGGCAGCGAAATCATCGTTTTGGCCGTCCCGTCCTCCGTCATCCTCGACGTGATGGAAGACGTGCTCCCGCACCTTCAGCCAGGTCATGTCTTGCTCGACTTAGCCAAGGGCTTGGCCCCCGGAAAGCGACTGATATCAGAGGCAATCCACACCCGACTCAAGGAGGAGGGGAAGACCAATTCCCTCGCTGTCTTGACCGGCCCAACCATTGCACCTGAGGCCGCAGGAGGCGTGATGACCACCGCACTGGTCGCCAGCGAAGATCAAGCCATTGCCCAACGCCTGGCCCAAACGCTCAGCACGCCCAGTTTCATTCTTCATGCTGCCAGCGACCCCGTGGGGGCCGAACTGTGGGGAGCCTACAAGAACGTGGTCGCTCTTGCTTGCGGCCTGGTGGACGGCCTCAAGCAGGTGGGCGATTTGGGAGGTGACAACCTCAAGGCCGCCATTTTCATGTCGGGTTTCAAGGAGGGTTGCCTGCTTTTGGCTGAATTGGGTGCGAGGGCCGAAGTGGCGTTTGGCCCCGCAGGGCTGGGGGACATGTACGTCACCGCGACCTCTCCACACGGACGCAATCGAACCATGGGTGAAAAGTTGGGAACGGGGTTGACCCTTGACCAAGCATTGGATGAAATGCACATGGTCGCCGAGGGGGTACGAGCCTGCCGTATGTTTGTTGAACGGGCAGAAGACGCCAATCTCAGCATTCCGTTCACCAAGGCATTGAACACCCTGCTGAAGGGAGACATCGATGCTGAGGAGTGCTGCCGAAGAATGGTGGCGCTTGGATGAAGGTCATCGGTGACATTTTGAGGCGAGTCCTCCTGTCCAAATCATGGCCGACGAACTGACCGATTTTGAGTCAAAACTGCTCAAGTGGCTGGTGAAAAGCGATTTCCACATCCAACCTTGGTCGAGCAAAGATGCTGCAAAGGCGTTCAAGGTCAGCGAAGACGAGATTTACGAGGCCGTGGCAGCGCTTTCAAAGAAAGCTGCCGACCAAATCCAAATTTTCTACAAAAACGGTGCCGTACACATCGCTGCTGATTGAATCATTCGCTCTCATCCGACGCCGTGTTCTTCTTCATGGGCGTGGGGTGGAGTGCCGAGGAAATGGCCCCGGGTAAGAACAAGGAAGACCACGAAGGCCGCTCAACATCGCCTTCTTCGGTTACCGCTGACCGGAGCATCATGGACACGAAATCAATCACCACAACGACGAGGAAGACCACGAGCAAAAGAGCGACGACCTTGTCGTATTGAGCGAGTTTCAGGTAGGTGTTGATGTAGAGGCCAATACCGCCTGCACCCACCAAACCGATGACGGTTCCGTGTCGTACGTTGTATTCGAACATGAACAGAAGATGACTGAGCAGTTGATTGGCCGATTCGGGGATGGCCACAAGCCAGGCCGTTTCCGTGCGCGTCATGCCCATGGCTTTGGCCGCTTCGAGCGGGGCATTTCGTAGACCCTCCATCGATTCAAATTGCAATTTTCCAAGGTAGCCCACCGTGTAGAACGACATGGCGCAGATGCCTGCAAGGGTGCCCATGTCGAAAATGATCATGAACAGCACGGCCCAAATGATGGAAGGCAAACTTCGCATACCGGCGAGCAGAATACGAGCAGGAATGGCGATTTCAATCGGTGACAGGTTGCTGGCCGCCATCACCGAAAGGGGGAGGGCAAACAAGAATCCAATCACCGTTGCAACAAACGCGATTTTCATGGTTTCAACCATTCCCAGCCACGCCACGGAGCACGTGAATTCAAACCGAGCCTCACAAACAGGATAGGACTGCGCTTCCAAAACCGACCAGTCAGGGGGCCAGAGGCTCTCCCGGAAGAAGACCCCGAGGTTGCTCATACCCCCACTCAACCGCCCCAAATGACCCACAAGGTCGATGAAGAGAAGGGCGGTAAAGGCGAGGACAGCCAAAACAATGAGCGAGAGGCGTCGGTTCACGCGCCCACCTCCTCAAGGATTCGTCCGTCGACGATACGCCAAATCCGATTGGCCACCTGTGTGGCCAGTTCCTCGTGGTGTTCGACCATGATCATCGCTGAATTTTGGGCCTCAATGGCCGTTCGAACCGTCTTCATCACGATTTCCACGTTGTCATCGTCCAACTCTCCGAGGAACTCATCGGCCAGTACCAGTTTCGGTCGTTGGGCCACCGTTTTGGCGGTTGCAACGCGGCGTTGTTGACCTCCCGAAAGTATGCGAACAGGCTGTTCTGCGAGGTGAAGAATGCCGAGGTCCTCCATGGCGGATTCAGCGTAGGTACGCTCCTTTGAGGGAACAGGAAGGAATGGAAGATACCACGGTGAGAGGCCGACTCGTACACCCATTTCGACGTTGTTTCGAACCGTCAGGTTGCCGACGAGACCCAAGCGCTGAGGGATGTACCCCAGTCCACCTCGCGACGGTACGGCGAGTTCGACATCGCCTTCCAGGGGCCGGACAAGGCCTGCAATGGTTCGCAGTAATGTGGTTTTCCCAATACCAGAGGGACCGAGTACAGCGATGACGTCTCCTGCGAAGACCTCGATGTTGATGTCCTCAATCAGAGGGACGTCATAACCGATGGCGACGTCGTGCAAATGTACCAAGATTTCCTTCACAACGATCACGCCGACGAGTACTTTTCATCCAAATAGCCCTGAATTCCAGGAACGTGCTGAATCAGAGCCCCATAGGAGCCGAGATGGGTTTGGGCATCGGTTTGCACCAGACCAGGCGTGTTGAGGATGGCTTCGAGGATGGATTGACCCTCTTCGGTTGAGTTCAGGTCGAGCAGTGCTGAAACGATGAGGTCGCGTGTGGCGTCATCAACGGACTCGGGCTGGTACATGAGTGGATGAGAGGGTGCTTGGGCGAAGGCGGGGAGTGCAACGTAGCGATCTCGCTCGAGGCACCATGATTCCCGGTCAGCATCGTCGGCAGCACAGTAGGCATCAACCGTGGAATCCTTCACGAACGCCACGGCTCCCTCACCTTCCGAGAGGCATCGCAGTGCCCCCCCGTACCCGTAATACAAGGCGCCCGATTCGGGAATGGAAGCGTCTTCAGAAAAATGGTTGAAAATCGTATACCTCAGGGATTCAATGTCATCCTCATCGCCCACCACATCGGCATAGCCTTCCCCGATGAAGAACCCCATGGGAATCAACATCCCCGCAGATTTGAGCCAGCCCGTGTGGCAGGTAACTTCACCTGCGAGCTCAGCGAAGGGGTCCGTCGAATCGTCGCCGTCAAGAGCGGCTTGACCGGCATCGCTGTCGTTGAGCACCCATGCATGTGCGCTGTAGTAGGTACGGCCGTCGCTCTTCATGTCAGCAGCCATCGCCTCCAAACCGTAGGACTGCCACCCCATCCATGCGGCTCCACCGTCGAGGAAGGCCATATCGGCGCTGCCAAAACGCAACGCTTCCAGCGCAAGGCTGTCGGACGTGATGGGGTAGAGTTCAATGTTGAGGCCAGTGGCTTCGCTCAAGTGATCGGCAAGCTTCTGAGGATTCTCATCAAAGGAGGCATAATCGTCCTTGACCGAGAAGGCAATGCGGAGAACATCATCGTCTTGGTCGGCCCCGATGCATCCACTGAGCCCTGCTGAAAGCATCAGTAAAACCAAGAGGCTGCCCGTGGTTTTTGGGAACGATAACGAACGTTCAATCATGATTCATCACTCTGGTTTAGGGTGCCCGAAAAGTATGCCGAATATAATGTTTAGGTTGCCCTAAAAATACAATCTGGCCGCCCTCAGAACACAGAGGAGGAAGCGGTGGTAGTCCCTCCCGGATTCGAACCGAGGTCGGAGGAACCAGAATCCTCCATGATGGACCGCTACACTAAGGGACTGTGGTTGCGGGAAACCCGTTGCCTTCTTCAATTCAGCGGTCTTCAACGGAGACTCAAACCGACACGAAACGAAACAGTACCTTGGAGACCCACGAGAGAATCATGATGATCATGAACGAAGCCAAGGCGTATTTTGCCCACGGACGAGCGGGTTTGGTCTCGGGCCAGAGGTCGACACCCATGGCTTCGGCCTGTGCCACCAATTCAGCCAACTCGGCGAGATGTTCCTCAACCGAATCATGAGGCATGTTCCCTTGTCCATCGCCGTTTTATTTGAATGCCACGCAGTACATGTGGACCCAGAACACTCCTTCACAAGCCTTTGAAAGGCCTGCCCTCAAGGCGCAGCCATGAGTGAGGTCCCAGAGGGCGTTAACATCGCCGCCCGTTCTCGGGGCCCCCCTCGACCAACGGCCACGATGACCTTGACCAGGGACGGGCCTCACGGCGTGGAGGTGCTGCTCGGTCTTCGGTCCAAAACCATGCGCGCCTTTCCAAATTACTGGGCGTTTCCAGGCGGGGGGGTATCTTCTGTTGACCGAGCGGCCGTGGAGGCGTTGCCAGCGTTGGCAGGACCCGAGGCTGCTTCTGTTGCCTGCATCATGAGGGAGTTGAGCGAAGAACTTGGGCTTGCGCCAACATCCACAGGTGCGATGGCCGTGGAGGGCGCTGTGCGCCTTGCGATTGTTGAAGACAAAAGGCAGTGGCTCCCCCTCGCTCTCAAAGGAGCCTTCCCCGTTGAAAGAGGACGAATACGTACCTTGAGTCATCGCATCACACCTCCGTTTGGTCCGGTCCAATTTGACAACGCCTTCCTCCATTTGCACCTTGGTGCTTGGACGGATGTCCCCGAGATTGACCTTGAACCTCAAACCGAATTTACGGAAGTGATGTGGGCCAAACCGACCGAAATTATCGAGCGATGGAAAGCTCATGAGATCAAAGTAGCACCGCCTGTTGTCACCCTTCTGATGGAGATTGAACGAACCTTGGAACGCTGTGAACGCAACATGGAGAACGCAGCGGACGACATCGCAAAGCGACTGCCCGGCCGCCGCTCAATTCTTTTTGCACACGGCGTTGAGGTCATACCCATCAAAACCGCCACCCTTCCACCTGCAGACCACACGAACTGCTATCTTGTTGGAGACCCCGAGGGGGCGTTCGTGGTGGTCGACCCCGCCGTCCGCATGCGAGAGGACATGGAAGCGCTGGCAACGGCCGTTGAACGCCACCAAGGGACGCTTGTTGCCATCCTCTTCACCCACAGCCATGGTGACCACCTCGCTGACATGTCGTTGCTCAGAGAAGCCTTTGACGTCCCCGTTTGGGGCAGTGAATACACCTCAAGGTCGGTGCCTTGTGAGCGAATCTTGGAAGACGGGGAACGTCTCGCCTTGGGCGCCCAAGAATGGACCGTGCTCATCACGCCCGGGCATCATCCTGGACACATCTGTTTGTTGAGCGATGCGGGGTTGGTCGCCGGCGATATGCTGGCTGGAATTGGAACCATTCTCGTTCCGCCCCACACCGGCGACATGAACGAATACATTCGCCAATTGAAGAGATTGAAGGGCCTCAACCCCCACCTTGTCTTCCCCAGTCATGGCCCGGTTGTGGCCATTCCCAACCGACTCATCGACCACTACATCACGCATCGGTTGGCCCGCCATGAACGGGTCCTCAACGCCGTGCGCAAAGGGCTGAGTCGTGTTGAACTCATCGCCCGGGATGCGTACCAAGACACACCTGATGCCCACCCTGGCCTTGCTGTTGACCAAACGCTCAGCCATCTGATGGCTCATCAAGCCTCGGGGGCCGTCCGCGCAGAAGGGGCCAACTGGAGCGTGATTGAATGAGCGATGGAAAGCGAGTTGTCATCACGAAGGCTGGAGGCGTTGGGGCCATTACGACCCGCCCGATGGAAACGCCGGTTCCTGGAACCGGTGAGGTCAGGGTCAAAGTGGCCTATGCTGGCATCAACTTCGCTGACTTACTCATGAGAATGGGCTTCTATCAGCCTCGACCACCCTTCCCGTTCACGCCCGGCTACGAAGTCAGCGGTGTCATCGATGCGCTGGGAGCGGGTGTTTCGGGATTCGAGGTCGGGCAACGTGTGGTCGCTGCGATGCGGAACGGCGGTCAAGCCAGTTATGTCGTCTCGTCGGTTGACCGCGTGATTCCACTGCCGGAGGGCATCTCTCTCCAAGCCGCGGCGTCCACGCCGGTCACCTACATGACGGCGCATCACATGCTGCATCACCTTGGTCATCTTCGTCCCGAGGAGAAGGTACTGGTTCACGGAGGAGCGGGTGGCGTCGGGACCGCAGCCCTGCAGCTGTGCAAATGGGCTGGCGTCAAACAGGTGTGGGCGACGTCATCCAAAGCCAAGCACCACATTCTCGAGCAGTACGGCGCTCGACCCATTGACCGACACAACGAAGATTTCGTTTCCATCATCAAATCTGAAACAGACGGACGAGGTGTTGATCACGTGCTTGACCCGATTGGCGGGGACAACCTTCGTCGCAGTCTTTCCTGTCTTGACGAGGGCGGGCGACTCTACACGTATGGAATGTCAGCAGCCGCTCCATCTGGAAAACGCTCGCTGCTGAAGGCCTTCTTCGCTTTGCGAAAAACGCCCAAGTTTGACGCACTTCGATTGATGACCCGCAACCGTGCGGTGTTCGGCGTCCATATGGGCACCTGGTCAAATGAGGCCGTCATGCAGGGTCAACTGGAACGCATTGTTGAGGGCATCCAAACCGGGCATCTGGAACCCATCATCGACCGAATCTTCGATGCGGATGAGGTGCAAGCGGCCCACCAGCACATTCACGATGCAAAGAACATCGGCAAAGTTCTGTTGAAATTTGAGGACGTCGGTGAATAAGCCAGAACGATCACGACCGGCTTGCATGAAACCTTCATGACACCTCAGCCTTTGGAAACAACAGAGGTGAGACCGTGAAGAAAGCCATGTCAGGGTTTGACCTCCGCGTGATGGCACGAGAGTTGGACGCCTTGAAGGGAGCGTACGTCAAAAAAGCCTACATGCCTCATTACGAACAAATCGTGCTTCGTGTGAACCCAAAAAATAGCGAACAAAGGGACATTGTGTTCGTACGCGGCGCCCGTATTTACACCTCCCAGCGAGACCGACCGATGCCGCAAACCCCTCCCCCGTTTGCCATGGTGCTTCGAAAGCACCTTCGCAACGCTCGATTGACCGGCGTTCAACAGGTCGGGTTTGATCGCGTTTTGGCGTTTTCGTTCGATACCAAAAACGGAGAACGCACCCTCTACGTCGAGGTGTTCAGAGATGGAAACATCATCCTTGTGGACCAAGACGGCGTCATCATCCAACCGCTCACGCATGCGTCGTATGCCGGTCGTACCCTGAAAAAAGGAGTTCTTTACACACCGCCTCCGCCAGCAATGGACCCGTACGAACTCGATGAGACGACCCTTCAAGATCTTCTCAACGATTCGGACAGAGACCTCGTTTCCACGCTCGGTGGAAAGGTCAACCTCGGGGCAACCCATGCCAACGCCGTATGCGCCCTTGCCGGGCATGAACCAAACTCATCGACGCAAGATGCAAACGCAACTTCAGTTTACGACGCTCTTCATCAGTTGTTAACGGACCTCGACCAAAGCGATACGGGCCATCTTGTTGTTCACCTCAACGACGAAGACGGCCAAAGCTGGAGGGCGACCTTTGATGGAGCCACCATCGGCGAACAGCATGCATGGTTGTCTCAACGAGCGGTGGAGGCCACCCCCATTCTTTTGCCTGCCCACGCCGATGGAGAAGTTGTAAGTTTTCCCTCACTTTGCGAGGCCATCGATGCTTGGAAGGGGACTCACGACGCACATGCACTGCAACGTCGGGAGGAGGAACGTTTCGAACAGGCTGGACCAGGGAGGGGACAGTCCACCGAAGTTGAGCGTTTGGAACGGCGGAAAGCCCAACAGGAGAAGGCGCTGTCTGGATTCTCTGAAAAAATTGAGAAACAACAACGACTGGGCCACCTCATTCAGGAGCACTGGAGCCACGTTGAGGGGTTGCTTGCGCAAACCACGCAAGCCGTTGACCGAGACGGGTGGAGTACCGTCCGAAAAGCCATTAAATCCATTCCTTGGATCCAAAGCGCCGCACCAGCAGAACGAACCATCACGGTCATTCTCCCTGATGACAAAGGCGAAGCGAGTGGACCACAGGTCATGCTTGAGTTGGACGCAACGGTTCACCAGAACGCTCAACGCTATTTTGAATCGGCAAGGAAACAGAAAAACAAGACCTCCGGGGCCGTACAGGCGCTTGAAGAAACCGAACGCAAACTCAAGCGAGCGCGAAAAAACGAGGCCAAACAAAAAGCCAGCGGCAAACTCAACCGCCTCAAGCGAAGCAAGCGCATGTGGTTTGAACAACACCGCTGGGGCATGGTTGAGGGCGGCCATCTTCTCGTAGGTGGGAAGGACGCCAAAGGCAACGATGCCGTGGTAAAGAAACACCTCACTGGAGACGACATGTACCTCCACGCCGACCTTCATGGCGCACCGTCGTGCAGTCTTCGGGCCTCGCAAGGATTCGCATTGGAAGAACGGCGTCCGGCTCACCTCCCATCGGACATCCCCGCCTATCGATTGGTGGACAAACTGAGTGAACCGGTGCTCACCGAAAGCAAACTCCAACAAGCCGCAGTATTGGCCCTCTCATGGAGTCGAGCATGGAATGGAGGAGGCGCTCATGGCACGGTCTATAGCGTCAAACCCGCTCAAGTCTCAAAATCTGCACAGACGGGAGAATTCGTTGGGAAGGGTGCGTTCGTGATTCGTGGCCAGCGAACATGGTACAAGGACATGGACGTGCGCATCGGCATCGGTATCATCGCCATTAACGGCGTTCCTCTGGTCGTGAGTGGCACGCCGGAACACATTCAATCCACGTGCAAGCGCTACGCTGTTCTCTCGCCTGGCTTAACGAAGAAGGACCAACTCGCCAACCTCATCTACCGCAACACTGGTCTTTCAACCGATGACCTGCTCGCCGTTCTTCCCGGAGCCTGCGATGTTGTCGAAGAACAAGGCATGATCTCGCCACCTGCTTCAGAAGAAGAGTGATACCGTCTGACAAAGAGACGCACCCATGGCTTGATGCCATGGTGTTGCATGGCTCCTTCATGCGCTTCTACCACAACCCTCGGTGCTCCAAATCAAGACAGGCCTTGGCTCTGCTTCAGGAACGTGGCATTGAGGTTGAAGTGGTTCGCTACCTCGAGACCGGTATCCACGAGGAGGATTTGCCCGTTATCGCTTGTTTGCAGGGCGTCGTTCGGAAAAAAGAAGCTGGGGCAGAAGCCTTGGCCTCCCTCCTTGGTCCGGATGAGATCGTCTCCTTTTTGCGAGCCAACCCGCGAACCCTCGAGCGTCCGATTCTCGTTAACGAGGGCCAAGCCGTCATTGGACGACCACCCGAAAACATTCTGAGCATGCTCGAAGATGATTGAGCGGTCATGCTGGGCGTCGCACGTACATGGCGACGGCGTTGCCCCCACCCAGGCAAAGGGTCACAATCCCGGAGGTTGCCTCGAGGCGGCGCATGACGCCAAGCATCGTGATGAGGCAGCGCGTGCCGCTCGCACCGAGTGGATGACCAAGACTGACCGCCCCCCCATGGAGGTTGAAACGGTCTTCAGGAATGCCCACTTCCTGTGCAACAGCACACGAAGCGGAGGCAAACGCCTCGTTGTGCTCGTAAACATCCACATCGAGGACCTCCAGGTTGTTTCGTTCCAGCAAGGCCTTGACAGCAGGTATGGGTGCGCTCATGACGCGAGCTGGTTCAACTCCAGAGGTGCAATAGTCTTCGATGCTTGCGATGACCTCCCACCCCTGTTCCTTCGCAAATTCTGCTTCAGCGATGAGAACGGCACTCGCACCGTCGTTGAGGGTGCTGGCGTTTCCCGCCGTCACCGTCCCGCTCCTGTCGAAGACCGGACGGAGGCCGGCGAGGGATTGCACCGTTGTGTCTCCTCGCACGCCCTCATCGGTGGTGAGGACGAGAGGGTCGCCTCGACGCTGAGGGACGTCAACATGGAACGTCTCCCAGTCAAACCATCCGTTCTTCCAAGCCTCAGCAGCACGTTGTTGACTCCGAGCAGCGAACGCATCCATCGTTTCCCGGTCAATGTTGCATTCCTTGGCCACGGTTTCTCCTGTTGTACCCATGTGGACGTCGTTGTACACATCCCAAAGGCCGTCATGAATCATGGAATCAATCAGTTTCGAATCACCCATTTTCGCGCCGTTCCGCTGGCCCATCAGAAGTTGGGGTGCATTGCTCATGCTCTCCATTCCTCCTGCGATGATGACCTTGTATTCACCGGCCCTGATGCTGTTTGCGGCCATCATGGCTGCCTTGAGCGAGGACCCGCAGACCTTGTTGACGGTGACGCACGGCGTTGACACCGGAAGGCCTGCACCAAGAGCGACTTGGCGGGCTGGATTCTGTCCAGCACCGGCTTGGAGTACTTGGCCGAAAATGACCTCGTCAACCACGCCGGACGCCGCCTCAACACCTGCTCTGTTGAGCAGTTCCGTGACCGTACGCACTCCCAAATCAACGGCCGTCATTGAAGAAAAGGCGCCCATGAATTTTCCAATGGGCGTTCGGGCGACAGCGCAAATCACGACTTTGGGCTGACTCATGTGGGAGGCAGGGAGAATCACACCTTCAACCTGACCGCTTCCCATCCTCGCCTCAGAGAAGGCTTGATGAGGACCATGCATTGGCCTTACCATGGCCAAATTCAAAACCGAACTCAACCTTTCAAGAGCGCAAGACGAAATGCGAGCACCTGAAGTCACGCTGAACTTTACCCCGAACGCCCTCGCCTCGGTGCTTTACAAGCAGGGAGATACGGTGATTCTTGCGTGTTGCACCAAAGAAGCCCGACTTCCCGGTTGGTTTCCAAGAGACGCCACCAAAGGCTGGGTCCACGCTGAATATTCCCTCCTCCCGGGTTCCACCGATTCACGATTCCGCCGAGAACGGCGAGGAGCAAAAGGTCGAACGCAGGAAATTGAACGTCTTATCGCGCGTTCCCTCCGAGCGGCCGTGGACCTCGAAGCGCTCGGCCCCATCGCCCTCAACGTTGACTGCGATGTACTCAACGCCGACGGAGGCACCCGATGTGCATCGATTACGGCGGCAAACATCGCCCTGCGATTGGCCGTTCGACGTCTGATCGCTCAGGGCGTTTGTCTCCCCATGGATCTCCGTCCAACCCCCGAACAACGCAAGGAAGGATGGGCGCCACCATCCCTGGACACCATGGAGCGCGAACATCACGAAAACGCCGTCTTACCCAACGATTTGGCGGCCGTCTCGGTGGGTCTTATCGACGGCGAGGTGTACCTTGACCTGGACTATGTTCTGGATTCCAATGCCGATGTGGACATGAACATCATCAAAACCAGCGATGGGAAGTACGTTGAAGTGCAGGGGACGGGTGAGGAATCGACCTTCTCTGCAGAAGAACTCACGGCTCTGCTCGCTGGAGCAGACAAGGGCCTTGATGCGCTGTTTGCCTTCCAAAAAGAAGCGCTTAACGGCGCCGAGTGATGCCAAACCGTTGCGGACCAGGGTCGGTTTGAGCAACGACCGCATCGGAAGGCTTGATATGGCGAGGGCGTTGGCCAAACCTGCACGGGTTAGTAGCTTAGTTGGGAGAGCGCGGCACTGAAGATGCCGAGGTCGCTGGTTCAAGTCCGGCCTAACCCACC
>JAYNUQ010000037.1:0-17471 GCA_038116375.1 Candidatus Poseidoniales archaeon
TCTCGATGTCGGCGTAGGCTTCGTCGCCTTCGAACTTCAGGCACTCAAAGTGAGAGACACACTTCGGACAGGAGGTCAGCATGGTCTCAGCACCGGTCGCACGAACTTCTTCCATGCGAGTGACACGAAGAGAACGAGCGTTCTCGTTGCATGACATCATGCTCGAGACACCGCAACACATGGCGTCCTCGCCGCTGTGTTCCATCTCAACGATTTCCACACCCTCAACGGCGTTGATGAGTTCACGAGGTTCGTCGTAGATGCCCATCTGTCGGCCAAGTCGGCACGGGTCGTGGTAGGTGACGGTGGTGTCGTCGGTCTTGAGGTTCATGTCAAAGCCTTGCTCGATGAGGTACTCCGTGGTGTGCATGACCTTCACGTCTTCAAGTTCGTAATCTCGGGCAAAGGTTCGGAAACACTCAGCACAGGAGGAAACCAAGGTGTCGATACCCGACTCGTTGATTTTGCGCTGGTTGTAAGCCTTGAGTTTCTCAAACACTTCATCCAAGCCTTGCCACTTCTGGTCGTGGCCACAGCACTTGAGGAAGTCTCGGCCGAGGTAAGCCACATCGGTGCCCATTTCCTCAAAGAGGGTGAAGGCCGCCGTGGTCGTATCACCAAGGTTCATGGTGCCCTCATTGACGTGGGAGAAGACCATTTCCTGGTCGAGGTAGTCCACACACCCTGGGTAATAGCCCACGTTGGAAGTAATCGGGTAGTCTTCAGTGGCGATGAAATCGTCGTCGGCGGCTTCCTCAGCTTCTGCGTTGAGAACGGCCTGGAGCACGGTGTGCGGGATTTCTGCCTGCGGACCGCCGACGATAAGGGAACGGCGAATGTCAACATACGAATCGTAGTTGACGAGTTGCGGACAGGCGTTGGTGCACGCCGTACAGGTCAGGCAGGAGTACAGCGGAACACCGTCGTCCTCGTTGTTCCACGAGTTGTAGATGATGTTGAGCTTGTCTCCACCGTTGAACAGGCGGACAGGACAGGCATCATCACACAGGTCGCAGCCGTAGCACTTGTTCATCTCGAACTCATAGCCACGAGCCATGTAGCGCAACAACACGAACACCAGGGCGCCGAAGGTTACACAGGGAATGAACATGGCATAGGTCAACTTGGCGTCGAGCGACTTGGGGTTCTGGTGGTACGACGGGTTTTCGATGTACGAGAAACTCGAGCCGCCGAGCGCCATCTCCTCGTCGTTTGAGAGGTTGACCGTGTAGCCAGCAAGTCCAGCGGGGGCGTCGTCGTTCCATACCAAGAGCGGTTGATAGGCCGCAATGCGGAAGGAGGTCTCTGTTGTGATGCTGTCGTTGAGGGCGAGCGCACCGCTCACGACGACGTCGTAGGTATAGTCGTAGGTTCCAACGGCCATCTCAACCGTTGCGCCCTCACAGTCAGCAAAGGAAACCAGTTCCTTCCCGGACGTGTCGGACACGGTCAATGTGGTGGCGACCATGGTCTGTGTTGAGACATCGTTGATCTTTCGCTCACTTGAGCGGAATTCACAGGAAAGGTCGGTGGTCAGGGTGGTGACTTCGTCGGGGTGACCCTCCGGGAAGAGCGTGGTGTCTTCGGTGATGGTGAAAGAGCCGCTCACGCTGAATCCGTCGCCACCGTTGAAACTGGAAGTTGCTTCCGCCGCATTGATGCCGTTTTGAGCATCCTGATGGCCGTTCGCATCGTTGAAGTCCGTAATGATGTAGCGGGCAGGCTGGTAGATGTTCCAGTTCAGCCAGGCCGTGGTCGGGACCACACCTGTGCCCGACCAGCCACGGTCATCGGTGAATTCGTTCACGTCGTGGACATGAACATCGGATGGCTGTGTTCGCATGGCCTCCAATTCACCGTAATCCTTGATGGTGAGCAGACCTTTGGCGTCCCAGAATCCTTTGTCGTAGGTGTCGAAGGTAGCCACGGTGGCCGCCGAGGAGATGATGAGAGCACCGACGATGAGTTGTCGGCTCTTGGCGACGGTGAAGCCCGCGCCCCAGGCTCGAATGAGCAAGCCTCTGCCAATGAAATAGATACAAATCCACATCAGCACACCCGTCATGACCCACGGTATGGAGTTGAACACCTCCGCTATCCATGGTTCACGCGTCCCGCACAGCAAATCACCGTGGGAATCGAGTTTACAAAAGTCTGAACGGTTTTTCCCGTACAACTCAAGGAAGATGTTGATGGAAAACACCGAGATGAACCAAATGTGAGCCAGGTATACGGCACCAGCCGCAGCATACCACGGGTCTTCGACGGGTCGCTTCTCACGGCCACCGAGGAACGGAGGCAAGGCGAGGATACCGACGGGGATGCCGGTGAGGGCAGCGCCCCACCATGCAGCGTTCCAAGGGAACATGGGTTGGCCTACGATATCGCCAACAAACCCTGTCGGAACAACGAACTGTGGAAGGTATTCGCCCCATCGCAGATAACCGTACGAGAACAACACGTACCAGTCGGGGAAAACGAACCCTGCTTGTGCGTAGGGGTCAGCTGCACCGTGGAGCGGTGGAGGAATCAGCCATGCATAGAAGAGGAGAATGGAGAGCATGGCTGCAAAGATGATGCTGTCACGCAACACTTCGTGAGGCCAAAAGCCGTGGCCCGTGCGGGTTCGCTTTCGCTTCTCCTCGGCCTTCTGCAGCTGCTCTTTTTCCTCCATATACATGGAGGCAACGCGCCCGAAATTGTCAATCAGTCCCATATTTCTCCCTCCGTATCAATGCGGCTCCGCAATACCTTGTACCCAAACGATGAACAAGTGAATGATGATGAGTGTGGTGACGATCACGGGGAGGATAAACACGTGGATGAAGTACATTCGAGTGACCGTGAGCGGAGTGAGTTCGGAGCCCGAGAACAGCAGGGTAGCGATGTATTTACCAACCAGCGGACTTGAATTGGCCAGGTTGATACCGATGATGGCTGCACCGTAAGCCAAACTGTCCCACGGCAAGAGGTAGCCGGAGTAGCCGAAGACGATGGTGAGCGCCATGAGTGCCACACCGATGAGCCAGTTCAACTCGCGTGGGTTGCGGTAAGCGCCCGTGAAGTACACCCGACACATGTGAAGGAACACACTGGCCACCATGAAGTGCGTCGTCCAGTGGTGGACGGCACGGAGGATGTATCCAAAGGGCAACTGCGTCATGATGTACTGCATGCTGGCGTAGGCTGGAGAAGGATCGCCTTCTCCACCAGGCACGTAGTAAATCCCCAGCACCGTTCCCGTGATGACGAGGATGATGAACGAGAGGAAGGAAATTCCGCCGAGGCAGTAGAGGGGATACCAGTACCAGATGATGCGGAGTTTGTATTTCTCTGCGTGCGTCAATGGCATCTGTCGGTGCATGTTGTAGTAGGCACCTTTGGACATGTTCCAGTAGTCTTGGAGACGGAATCGAGTATCAAGCCACGAGAACACCCAGAGGAAGGAGCGCTCGGCAACCCCCATTTTACCGGACGATTCCACGGCTCGGAGAATGTCTCGGCGAGGCATCTCCTCGTTCTCCTTGCGCAGGGTGAAGGCCACCAAAAGCACAAGGAAGGCAATGAAGAACCACAGAATCCAGAACATCGTCGTCATGTTAGCACCTCAGTCACAATACGTGTACCAGTCCACGTAATCGGGCAGACCTTCGATGACGCCGCCGTTGAGTTGAATGGGAATGATGGGAAGGCCAACGGGTGCAGGGCCGCCAGCTCGGCGAATGCCTGCGTAGTTGAAGGTGGCTCCGTTGGAACGGTTTCGGTTTGTGTTCATCTCCAATGCGGTTGGGTCGAATCGCGAGGAGTGGCAGATGCAGAACATCTTGGTTCCGCCATCGTCGCCACCACCGGGCGTCCATGAGTCTTCTGTGAAGGAGTTCGACACGAGTTGCCAGCCGGGGATGCAGCACAGGTGCGTACAGCGTCCGAAGACCATGACAAGATCGTCGGAGGGCATCAAGCGAGGGTCTGCCTCGGCAAGGTCCTCAAAGTGTCCGACGTACTTGCCGGTCTCGTCGTAGCCTTCCATGAATTGGAAGCGGGCTTTACCGTTTGACTCGGGCGTTCCTGCATACTTGGAGTGGGTGACAAAATTCACCACGACAGGAACACCGTTCCAAACACCGGCAGCACCGGCCGTTCCGGTCGAGGAACTGGCTGCTTCTGCCTCAAAATCGGCTTTGGTCATGGGCTGGAGGTGCTTCGCTCCGTACCATGCCTCGTCTTCTCGGCCCTTTGCCCAGAATTGAACGGCCAAATCGCCGCCACCGCCACCGCCTGGCGGGAGCAAAATGGCTGCAAAGCCAAGCATACCCAGCGAGGCGGTCAAGACACCAGCGGCGGTGTTGAAGCCGTAGCGAAGGAATTGACGACGGTTGATGGATGTCGTAGCAGAGCCGAGCATGTCGGCCTCATCGGATGGCGCTGGTTTGAGTTCGTATTCACGTGCCATGTTGCATCACCACTTGTACTCCCGCCAGTCTTTCTGGTGTTCCGGAATGAATTTGTTTTGGGCATGCTTGACGATGATGGTATCGGGGAGAATGTACTTCAGGTAGATGATTCCGATCATAATCAGCGTCGTCAAGGTCATGGCGAGGTGGAAGGAAAGCTGCTGTTGGTCCCAGCCTTTGGCCAGGCCGTAAATCATCGAGAAACTCCAGTAGCAAATCCAAAAGAGGCCCCAGCCGAGGAAAAACATCGTCAGGTAGGAGGCGCCCGATGGTGCCAGCGATGCACTCACAATCGTTCCCGGTTCAGCGATGTTGAACACACCGTGGTCGATGGCACTCGCCATCTCATCCTCGGTGAGGTCGGCTCCCTCGAGTGCGGTTCGCGCATCGTCCACCGAGATGCTTCCGTCGGCCACGCCTCGCAGCAGGGTTGTGATTGTATCGTCCATCATTGATCACCTCGGCGCATGAGTTTGTATCGCAAGCGAAGCTGGTTGCTTCGGCCCTTGTATGAAGTTGAGAAACCGTACCGCAAGAGGAGACCGGCGAAGATGATGACGCCAATGACGGCACCGAATCCAAGCAGGCCGAGCCAGTGTGCACGAAGTTTTGCACCCATGTGGTGCAGGTCAACACCGTGGTGAGCGGGTTCGGGCGGGCTGACGTTGCCGTCGCCCGCAAACAGGGTCCGAGTTCCCATGGCGGCCGAAGCCTCATCGCCTTCGCTCAAGGCAAAGTTGAGTTGATTCCACCGGTCTTCAACGCCAGGGATTTGGTCGCCGTTCACTGAATTGCCGACGATCCAGAAGTTCACGGTGCCAGCACCTCCTTCCGTTGGGGCGGTCCAGTCGAACGTCCATGCACGGTCCTCGTTGGCTGCAGAAGCTTCGGTGTGGGTGAGGGTTTGCTCGTCAAGGGCGCCGTCGATTTCCCAGTTTTGCGCCATGTCGCTCGAAAGTGCACCGAGGGAAACGCGCATCGAGAAGCCAGCAGTGTAGGTCCCGGTCGCCGGTGGGCCGCCGATGAGTTGGAGTTGAAGCGTGTAGGTTTCGCCGGCAACCCATGCGTAAGGCACATCGTCAAGGATGACTTGGACGGCGTTGTCTGCCACTTCGTTGTGGCACAAACAACCCGATTTGGCAACGTCGTCAATGTCGACTTGGCCGGTGGAGCCTTGGTGGGATTGAGGGCCACCGATGCCTCCGTGATAGGACGAGGCAAGGGCAGGGAAAAGGAGCAACATCCCAACGAGCGTGAGGAGCACGGTGCGGGACGAGAGAGAAGTTTTGTGCATGGCCTCACCCTTTCATTCCAACCGACCTGTAAGGACTCCTTAAACATTGCCAGCAAATCACCACTTTGAGTGCGGCGCAGTGTTGCGTTTTTTGAGAGATTTTGACACCCCTATTTATCACTCTCTCCTGAGTTGAAATATTCGCAGAAGAGTTCATCACATCTCACGCCCTCGCAGACCTGAGTACCATGGGAAATTACGCCTTTGACAACACCTACAATCTCTCCGACGAGCAACTCCAGCAACTCGACGAGGCCGAGGACCTGATGCTCAAAGGCGCCCTCGGCACCGCCGAAAAGATGCTGTTGAGCATGTTGAAAGGCGATGAAAACTGCATCCCTGTGCTTTCAAACCTCGGCCACCTCTACGGTCGACACTTGTCCGAATTCAACACCGCGGTCGAGTACTATGACCGTGTCCTGGCCATCGAACCAGACAACGCATGGGCACGGGATGCTCGTCGACGCTACCTGCGCTACGTGGATTGACCAGCACACCAAAGTTCAAGGAGATGCCACGCACAGTAGCGGGCATGGACCCCTCCACCATTCTCATCGCTGGAGTGGGGGGCATCGGTTGTGCTTGGGCGCAACAAGCCCACCAGCGATGCGAGGGAAGCGCTCATTTGGTGCTCATTGACGCCGACGATGCCAGTTTCAAAACGGGCGACGACATTCACATTCTTCGCCTCGGCCATGCGCTTGACAGCGTAGGCTGCGCCGCACTTCCTCCTCTCGCAGAACAACGAATGCGGGGGCTCAGCACGCTCACCAATCAACTGCTCAGCACGACCGAACTCGTCATCCTCCTCACCGGACTCGGTGGCGGCGTTGGCACCGGAGCAGCGCATGAATTTGCCCGCCAAGCACGGCAATCCGGGGCCGTGGTCTTGGCGGTTGCTGGCTTGCCCTTTGAACGCCAACCCACTCGGATGGAAATCGCACAGGAAGGATTGGAGCGACTTGAACAAACGGCTCATGTCACCGTCCGCCTCTCGCTTGACCGGCTGGCCCGACAAGCCAGAGAAAAAGGGCAACTCTGGCAGATGGGGGCAGAGTGGATTGAAGACCTCGTGGACGGATTGGTGCGAACCTTGATGCGGATGGGCCTCATCAATCTTGACCTGATGGACTTGCGTGCCATTGTCGACCAGGTGGGGGAAGCCACCATGCTGGTCGGTGTTGGGCGCCCGGACGACCCGAAAGGAATCCTCAGGGCTGCTCTGAAAGCACCCCTCGCTGCCATGGATGTTGGCGGAGCTAAAGGATGCCTCATTCAAGTTGAGGGCGGGCTGGGCATGACCATTGGGCAGGTTGAGGCCGTCGCTGATTTGTTCACGAGAGCACTTGACAGCGATGCAGATGTGATTCTGGGGGCGCGAGTCAGTGAGGATCTGGTTGATACCATCCGCGTGGTCACCCTCCTTGCGGGTATACGTCCCGCTTAATCCAGCAACTCGACCTCATCCTCGTCCCAAGCGACCTCGGTCGCCAACACCTCGGGTTCTTTCCACTCCACGTCCTCACCAATGGCTTGGAGAGTGCTGGACGCCGTTTCAGCACCGTCCGCCTCGACGACCTCAGAGGTGGTTCCTTCCTGTGCGGGCAAAGGCTCACCCACATCCCCAGAAGGTTCGGTGGCGATGCTTGCTTCTTCAACGACCTGTTGGATTCGCTCCACGACTTCGACATGACCCATGGTTGAGCGTAAAACTCGTGGTTGAATCCAGAGGAAGGTGAGAGCGACAATGACGTGGCCGGCCATCATGACCGCCTTCACGTCGTCCAACACGGTGGTGAGCATGGCTACGCTTCCTGCGTAAGCATACCCAAACGCAAGCCCGATGGGCAGGGCGTTGTTGGTGTTCACCAGTTTGAGCGATGAGCGGAACGAACGAGAGGTAAGCCCCCAGATGGCCATCAAGACGGTGAACATCATCAACAAGAATTCCTCCAGCATCAAGAGGGTGGCGTCGGGTGCGATGAACATGTGGCGCCACACGGTCAAAACGTGCCAGGTGATCATCACTTGACTGAACAACATCCAGCGAACAGCAAAGGCGTGGAAGTCACTTCGAGACGAGGCCTGGTGACGTTCTTTTTGCGAGCGCCGCCATGAGAGTGCAAAGAGACCGCCAGCCACGGGAAGGAACAGAACGTTTGCCACCAACGCATTGACGACACCGTCTTGGAGCCCACCGGCCAGTGCTTCAAAAACAACCAGAAGAAGAGAGGAGAGGAACAAAACCACGGCCAGAACCAGAGCAGTGGAGCGGTTGTTGACCCCTCCCGGCCTCGGCTGGCTTTCGGGAAGTTTTGAGGCAGCAACGGATGTCAACCAGCGTCCAAAACCTCTGCCTTGCACAACGGCCCAAACAACAAAACACGACGAGAGGACCCACGGTAGAATCTCCGAAAGGTCACCCAGCGAGCCGTTCTCACCAACCAGCATCACCAGCAGGGCCATGACCAATCCTGACAAGACCATGGGGAAGATGCAAATTCGAAAGGACGTCAAGAGGCGGGCAAGCGACCCCCTCTGGGAAGAGTTTGCGACAACAGGACCTTCCTCCTCACCAGAGGAGTTTTTTTCGGGCAGTCGAATCCATCGTTGCACGGTGGTCGAATTCGCCAGCAAACCGGTCAGTAGGTAACCTCCCGAGAGGGAGAGGAAGCCGAAGGCGCTGGTTGATTCCATGCCGTTCACCGCAGCAAGTTGCAACAGAACAGAAAGCAAGAGGATGAGAAGAATGTGCGGAAGGGTTGCGAAACTCAAGAGAACCCGAATGAGCGCAAAAAGCGAGGCATCCTCTTCAGCGAGTTGCTGAAGATTTGAGCCCTCATCGGGTGTGCCGGGGTTTTGAGCATCACCTTCCATGTCCTTTCCTGTTGGCGACCCAATTTGAGGCTATTCCTTTTCCGAGGAGTCAAACATCATGAAGAAGGAAGCCCCCCGAGGCGTCATGGCCAAGCGCCCGACCAAGGCTCTGCGTGAAAAACGACGCTGGCTCGGGCTCTTGGTTGAAGCGACATATGAAGAACGCACGGGGGTGGAGAAGTTGCTCGTTTCGCTGAGTGAACATCTGGAGAAGAAACCCAATCTTCGTTTGATGGATTTTTGGAACGCAGAACGTGTCACTTCGTTGGACCTGTCTGAAGCAAGCGTGAACCTGCAGCACATCGGAGGGTTGGCCATTGTCCGAGCTGACCTCAAAGACACGCCGGCGTTAAGGAGACTATTGGAGGGCGAAGACGCCTTGGCTCTTCACGGGCTGATGGGCTTAACAACCAGCGGGAAAATTCGGTTGGTTCGTCAGCGCTTGGGTCTTCCAAAACCACCAAGAAGACGATGAGGACCAGCGAGCACCCGTTTGTATCAAAGGTTCCCCGTTCATTTCTGCCGCAGTCCTCAAGTGCATCCGCCTCGAGGCGAGGATATGGGAGCCGGAGGAACTGCACCCGCCATGAAGATGAGCGATGTTTTCATTTTGACCGGTCTCACGCTCCTGTTGGGCGGATTGTTCATGCACGCATGGGTCACGCCCATCGACCATGGCAGCGAAGACCCGCCCTACACCAACGGCGCCTCGATGATGAAAGGCGACGCTTTCGTTCTCGAGGTGAACGTTGACGACCAAACCACACTCAGAATTGTCCTGATGGACGAGAGCGGAGACATCGTCAGCGCAGAATCGTTCGTCCTCGCTGCAGGCGAAAGCCACAACGAGGTGATTGACATCGAAACGGGCGGATATTACACCTACGAGATCGACACAAAGGGTGTCAGCGCCACCATCTCTACGGACATTGATAGGAAGTTGATGATCGACTTCCTTCCCTTCCCGTTCGGCGCCATCTTCTTGGCGTTTGGCCTGTATCAGCGAAACGCCAAGGAATCTGAAGAGGAAATTCTCGACGCAACCTTAGAGCCCTGAGTATTCAAGATCTTCCGGTTCGTTGACGGCGACGGCTGAGCCTCCGAGGAACAATCCACCCGTCGCATCCATACCCGTGATGGAGGTTGGTTTATTTCTATAAACCAGAGGACCAAGCACTTTTTCGCCGACTTGAACGGCTTCGAGCACATCGCTGCTTTGGGGGAGCGGCGATGGAACTCTTGCATGGGTTTCAAACAACGACGCAACCATCGCATGGACGGCGTGGTGGAGGGTCTCCAAGGGCATTGTTGAGCCTTGCTCTTCCAGGCCTGCGTGTTCGGTTGAACCAACCTTCCTGTTGACACCGATGCCGAGGACGACGCGATGGTTATCGCCCTGCGACACCGCTTCGAATAAAATGCCTGCCACTTTTTTCATGGAACTGTCTTTGGAACGCAGGTAAAGATCGTTGGGCCACTTCAAAGCAACATCGGTTTCACCCGCATTCGTAATCCGTTGAACGAGACGTTTGAGGGAAGCCCCGACGAGCAACTGGTCCATTGTCGAATGGGATGTGTCAGGTCCAGAAGCAAGCAACCACGAAGCAAGCAATGCCCCAGGATACGATGACCAGCTCCTTTGATGTCGGCCCCGTCCTTGGTGTTGCATGGCGGCTCGCAAGGTCGTGCCTTGAGGGCCACCGCGGCGCAAAAGTTCGCTGTTCGTGCTGTCGGTTTCCTCCTGATGCATCACCTTTGCGAGCGCGTAGGGCTTCCACAGCGCAACGACGGAAAGCACTTCGCCGTCCTCAAACGTCGTCTTGGCTACGCAGCGAGCTGCGACCCCCTGAGCCCAAGCTGTTTCACAAGCCGTATTTCCGTCGCCTCTTGACGACACGGTGAGATAGGCAACCCCTCCCGGAGCCAACAGGTTACCGTTGGCGAGCATGGTGATGAGACGAGCGTACAGACCAACATTGTCCGTGTCGGTCAAGGCGGCTTCTTCCATGGGACCCAGGACGCCTTCATCGAGAGCACTCATCCGGAGGTAGGGCGTGTTCCACACCACAAGGTCGTACGAATCACGGCCACCCCATTGGCTCACGCCTCCGTCCTCGGCGGGACCTGGCCCTCCCTCGTGAACGGTGGCTTCAAGTCCGTGGTGTTGGAAGTGCGCCCGAGAACAAGCGACGGCAAGGGGATTGACGTCACATGCCGTGACAACGCATCCAAAGCGTGCTGCAAGGAGAGAAAGTGCACCTGAGCCACAACCAATTTCCAGCCACCGAGTACCCGGATTGAGCACGTGTTGAGCAAGAAGGGAAGCCAGTAAATCCGTATCTTCTCTGGGCGGATATACGGTGGGCGGGAGGGTCAAGTCAAAACGCTCACCGTTTGGAGCCAACCAGGACATCGCCGTGGGAGGATGTGAGAGGCGATCTATTTCCCTCTCCGCGTGAGCGAGGGCGAAGGGTTCATCGTGGCTCACGAACCCTGCCAATCAGCGCCCTTTGATGAGCCTATTCGTCGACTTACGAGAGGAAACATGCGAAATTTAGCGATATGGGCAGATTTATCAAGGGGAAGACCGAGCGTAGGGTATACATTCCTCGCAGCCGACACGGTCACGGCCAACCCGAAATGTATAAGAAGGCCATGCAGGTCGGACAGAAAGCCCAAGTTGCTACATTGGGCCTGTAGCTCAGTCAGGTAGAGCGTCGGACTTTTAATCCGATGGTCGCGGGTTCGAACCCCGTCGGGCCCGCCTGAATGCGCTACCGGTCCTGTGTGGGAGGGCGATCCGGGGTGTAAAAATGGTCGTAAAGAGTGCAACGAAAAAGCGGTTGATGGAACTGGGCGTCTCAGAAGAGTACGCACACAAACTTGCCACCGACCGAAACATGACCGACATCAAAAACATGTCTCACGACGATGTCGCATCCACCCTCGGCATTTCCAAGGACGCTGAGGAATTCATCAACACCATGCAAATCATCGCCGAACAGGGTTCCCGCCGACGCGCTGCAAAGAAGAGCACGAAAATCACCATCCGAGCCAAAGCCGTCGACGACATGGACCGTCCCGAAATCACCTCTCGTTTCAACGCCCTGAACCACGAACTGGTCCCCCACCAGGAACTCGTTGGTGAAGCCAACATCTCCCCCGAGGAACAACTCGCTGTGGAAATGGAGGCGCTTGCTCCTTGGAAGATGATGCAACCCGACCCCGAGACCGGAGAAGACCGGCTGGCCAAGGAACTGCTTCCGAAGATTCTCATCACGGACCCTGTGGTCCAAGTCATCAAAGAACTCGCTGAAACCGCAGATTCTGCAGCCCACCTGGCCGACCCCGACCACACCCCGTTGGCGGCTGGCTGGATTGCAGACCGTGTGTTGAAGGTGATTCGGCATTCCCCGTCAGCCGGACAAACGGTGGCCTACCGGCTCATCGTGGAGGGGAACTGAGGAGGAGATATCATGCAGGAAATCATTCAAGCATTTTTCAAAGAACGCAGCCTTGTCAACCACCAGTTGGCATCCTACAACGACTGTATCCCCGCCTCTGAGAACACCGTTTCTCGAATGGAGCGCATCATTCGCAACATCCGTGTCGGAACCGACGAGGATTTCGACGACGATGAAGGCGGCTACATCAAACTCGACGTGCACGACCAAGACATCGTTATTCGACTCAAGAACGTCAAACTTGGCCAACCAACCGTCAAAGAAGCCAACGGAGCACTCAACCCATCAACACCAATGGAATGCCGGCTCCGCAAACTCACGTACATGTCTCCCGTGACCATCGATTTCACCATCAAGCGAAACGGTGTTCCATCACCCACCGAATCCGGCGTCGCTGTCGGCAACATGCCGATCATGGTGCGCTCGGAACGCTGCAACCTCCACGCCAAGCACATTGCGGGCGACCGCGTCCTCACACCCACCACGTCCGCAGAGGACAAGACCACCTGGCACGAACTCTTGCGCAAGAAAGGTGAAGACCCGCTCGACCCAGGTGGCTACTTCATCATCAACGGAACCGAACGTGTTCTCATTTCGATGGAAGACCTCGCTCCGAACCGAGTGACGGTTGAAATCAACAAGCGCTACGCCAAGCAAACTGAAGTTGCCAAAATCTTCTCGCAAAAGGACGGTATGCGAAAGCCCCTCACCGTTGAGAAGCGTCGAGATGGGATGCTGATGGTCAAAATCAGCACGGCTGGAACCACGGCCATCCCCGTCGTGTTGTTGATGCGAGCCCTTGGCGTCGAAAACGACCAGAACATTTTCCAGTCCATCGCTGGAAACACGGACTCGTTCAAGTACATCGTCGCCAACATCAACGAAGTGAACGACAACGAAGAATACAAGGTCGTCACCACTGAGGAAAGCCACCAATGGCTGGAGAAGAAGTTCGCTGCAGGTCAGCAAAAAGAATACCGTGAAGCACGTGTCAATCAGTTGCTTGACCGCGAGTTGCTCCCTCACCTTGGCGACCAGGTTGAAGACCGAGAGAAGAAAGCAATCTATCTCGGTCGAATCGTCCGCCAGGTTCTTGAAATGGCGATTGAGGGTCGAGATCCCAACGACAAAGACCACTACGCCAACAAGCGGGTTCGTCTCGCTGGCGACCTCATCGAAGACCTCTTCCGTGTCTCGGCCGGTCAACTCGCTCGTGACCTCAAGTACCAACTTGAGCGCCACCACAACCGAAAGCGAGAACTCAAGATCACCTCTTGCCTTCGCCCGGACGTTCTCACCAGCAAAATCATGCACGCTTTGGCCACAGGAAACTGGGTCGGTGGCCGTTCAGGTGTCAGTCAACTGCTTGACCGAACCACCTACCTTGCTGCTCTCTCCCACATGCGGCGTGTCACGTCCCCATTGGTGCGAAGCCAACCTCACTTCGAAGCACGAGATTTGCACCCAACGCAATGGGGTCGGCTCTGCCCCAACGAAACTCCTGAAGGTCAGAATTGTGGCCTTGTGAAGAATGCTGCCCAGATGATCGACATTTCCGAAGACATCAACGAAATCGAAATCCGGGAACGCCTTGATGAACTCGATGTTTACCAGCCAGACGACTGGACCGACGGCGACCGCGTCCACGTCAACGGTGACATCTACGGCATCCACAAGCGAGGAAAGAAACTCGTTGACCACTTCAAGTCGTCACGACGCCGAGGTGTCATCCCGTCAGAAGTTTCCATCCGCCACGATGTGGAAAACAAAGACATCTTCATCAACACCGACAAGGGTCGTATCTTGCGCCCGTTGCTCATTCTTTACGACGGTGCACCTCGCTTAACCCAAGACCACCTTACCAAGTTGGCCAGCGGTGAAATCAACTTCCGCTCGCTCATCATTGAGGGCGTTGTGGAATGGGTGGACGCCGAAGAAGAAGAAGACCTCTACGTCGCACCCCGACCGTTTGTGCTTCCCGAAACCATCCCCGAAGGTGACAGCGCTGGCCTTGCAGGCCGCGTCGTGAAGTACGAGGATGTCGAGTGGATGAACCTCGGCGAACCCCGCACGGACGTCGCCCACCTCAAGGCCAACGTCTCGATGCCCAACGGCGAAATCGCCACGACAGAATTCGATGTTCCGTTGCTCTACACGGCCGAACACACCCACTGTGAGATTGACCCACAGCTTGTGCTCGGCGTTTGTGCTTCTCTCATCCCCTACCCTGAACACAACTCAACGCCTCGTGTCACGGGCGGTACCGCCATGGTCAAGCAATCCTTGGGATTGCCAAGCGCAAACTACCGCATGCGACCCGACACTCGTGCACACATCCTGCACTACCCGCAACGGTCCATCACCCGCACCCGAGCGATGGAAACCACGAACTTTGACGATCGTCCCGGTGGCCAGAACTTCATCGTGGCCATCATGTCGCTCCACGGGTACAACATGCAAGATGCTGTCATCATGAACAAAGGATCCATCGACCGTGCCCTCGGACGTTCAACCTTCAACCGAACCTACAATGCAGAGCGCCGTCGATTCCCTGGCGGACAAGTTGAGGAAATTGAAAAGCCAGGCACCTCCAAGCAGGAAATCAAGGGACTCAAGGCTCCAGAATCCTACATTCACTTGGAAGCCGACGGCCTACCCGTCCCTGAAACCTCGCTCGAAGGCGGTAACGTCTTGGTTGGAAAGACCAGCCCTCCACGGTTCCTCGAAGAATCTTCAGGTGGCTCGTTCTTGATGGCCCAGGAGCGTCGGGAATCCTCGATGCTCGTTCGACACGGTGAGAAAGGCTGGGTTGACAACGTCTACGTGACCGAGTCCTTGGACTCGGGCCGCTTGGTTCGCGTCATGGTCCGAAGCCACAAAGTTCCCGAAGTTGGCGACAAGTTCGCCTCCCGACACGGACAGAAAGGTGTCATCGGACGACTGGTCGAACCCGAAGACATGCCGTTCACGCCCGACGGTGTCGTGCCAGATCTCATCATCAACCCCCACGCCATTCCATCTCGAATGACGGTCGCTCACGTCTTGGAAATGATCGGCGGCAAGGTCGGTGCCATGGAAGGTCGACGAATTGACGGAACGGCGTTCCGTGGTGAGAAGGAATCAAGCCTGCGAGACGGTCTCGTTCGAAACGGACTCGCCCACACGGGCCGCGAAATGATGATCAACGGTGAAACGGGAGAATCCTACCCCGCTGATATCTTCGTTGGCTGCATCTTCTACCAACGTTTGCACCACTTGGTCAGTTCCAAGATTCACGCCCGTTCTCGCGGTCGTGTCCAAATCTTGACCCGCCAACCAACCGAAGGTCGTGCCCGACAAGGCGGTCTGCGATTCGGTGAGATGGAACGTGATTGCCTCATCGCTCACGGCGCCTCGATGGTCATCAAGGACCGATTGTTGGACGAATCCGACGGTATTGACATGTATGTCTGTGCCCAATCCGGCCACATCGCCTGGTACGACCCGAAGCGTGGCACCTACGTCAGCCCCATTCACGGTGATGGTGCTGAGGTCTACAAGGTGCAGACTTCTTATGCATTCAAGCTGCTCTTGGACGAAATGAAGAGTTTAGGTGTGGCCATGCGTCTTGAACTGGAGGACCGAAGATGAGTCGAAAAAGCACAATGATCCCCAAGCGAATCGCCCAGATTCGATTTGGTTTAATGGACCCGCTCGAAATACGAAAGATGTCGGCAGTGGAAGTCAAAACGGCTGACACCTACAAGGACGACGGGCACGCCTACAAGCAGGGTCTCATGGACCCGCACATGGGTGTCATCGAACCCGGTCTGCTGTGTCCCACCGACAACTGCCAGTACCAAGATTCGCCCGGTCACTTTGGCCACATCCAATTGGAACTTCCCGTCATCCACATTGGGTTCGTGAACCTCATCAAAACCGCCCTCAAAGCAACCTGTAACGACTGCAGTAACATCCTGTTGCACAGCGAAGGAGGCACCTCGCCAGGTTCCAACCCCGAGCAAAGCGAGCAGGACTACTACCGAAACCGCATCCGAGATGTCATCACCAAGCACGGTGTTGGTTCAACTGAATTTTCCAAGATCATCAAGGAAGTTGAGAAGGTCACCTCCGGCACCAAGCGAAAGGTGTGCATGCACTGCGGTTCATCGCAAGGCAAAATCATCCTCGACAAGCCAACGACCTTCAAGGAAAAGCACGACAACACCGAGCGCAAACTCAACCCACGCGACGTGCGCGAGTGGCTCAGCAGCATCCCGCCCGAGCACCTCATTTTCATCGGCATGGACAAGCAGAACCGCCCCGAATGGGTCGTTCTCAAGGTGCTTCCCGTTCCTCCGATCACCGTTCGCCCGTCCATCACCCTCGACAGCGGCGACCGCTCAGAGGACGACTTGACGCACAAACTCGTCGACGTGCTGCGAATCAACCAGCGACTGCGAGAGAACCGTGACTCAGGTGCGCCCCAACTCATCGTTGAGGACCTTTGGGAGCTGTTGCAATACCACATCACCACCTACTTTGACAACCAAACCTCGGGAATTCCTCCCGCACGGCACCGCTCTGGCCGAACCCTCAAGACGCTCACGCAGCGACTCAAGGGCAAGGAAGGACGCTTCCGAAGCAACCTGTCCGGTAAGCGTGTGAACTTCTGTGCACGGTCTGTGATTTCACCCGACCCGTACCTCAGCGTGAACGAAGTGGGAGTGCCCACCAAAATCGCCAAGGAATTGACGGTGCCCATTCGTGTTACCACTCGAAACCGAGAGCAGATGCGCCAAATGATTCTACGCGGCCCAGACGTCCACCCGGGTGTGAACTACATCGTTCGCGGTGATGGTCGACGTGTGAAAATCAATCAGCGAAGCCGTCTCATCAACGCCGGTTTCCGATGCCACAACCCCGAGTGCAACGAGGAAACAACCAACCGCCACGACTTGCACTCTTGCCTCCCTGCCCCGAATTTCCTCCCTGGATTGGTCATTCAGAAGCAGATTTCACTCAGCGGCATGGACCAAACCGAGGAAGTCAGCTACGTCGTGAACGACACGGCAACGCTCAACAACCTCCAGGGCATTGACGAGAACGGCAAGAAGTTGCCAGAAGACGACCCTCGTGCCATCCTCCACTATCGATGGATGCACGAACTCGCCCAAGCGGACAAACCCAACCCCGAGCCCTTCCCAGAACACCTTGAAGTCGCCTGCCCTCACTGTGGCAGTCCCTTCGATGAATGGGGCGAAGAGCGAACCGGTGTCGAAGACCGCCTTTCAACCCTTGACCGCTACGGCAACCCCAAGCCCGGTCTACAGGTCGAACGCCACCTTATCGACGGAGATGTCGTCATCTTCAACCGACAACCATCGCTTCACCGCATGTCCA
>JAYNUQ010000038.1:0-16764 GCA_038116375.1 Candidatus Poseidoniales archaeon
AGGGTTTGACCATAACACCCTTGTGAACATTGTAAACGAATACATGGGTTCGCAGTGGGCTCTATTCATGCCTACCCACTACGTCGTATAGGACTACAAGGGGGACCCTTGTGTATGACCGATGATGAATTAAACATGAAATGTTGAGTATGGCTCATGGAAGTTCATCACTGCGGCGTATGCAATGCCCAAATTGAAGGAACTCAAGCACGAGGTTGTCCTGGTCGAAAGTGTTCAACTCCAATCTGTCTTGAATGCGACCCGCTTCCCACATCTCTTGGAAAAGTAGCGGGGGCAATAGGGACTGTAGCAAACGTCATCACCGGAGATCTTGCTGGACTAGCAAGTGATATTGCAGATGATACCAAATCAAAACTAATCAAAGAGGGTCGAGTGAGGTGCACCAAGTGCTTGGAAAGGGATAGAAAAGAAGACAGAATACTCATTTCGGGAGTGACTTCTTTCTTCACGGCGTTTCTTTTGATGCCGATTCTTGGTTTGATTTTCCCGTTTGACGGCTTGGGAATATATTTCCTTGGCTATGTTTTGTCGTTCGGAGTTATCTTGTATTCGTTGGTAAAATTCTACTCTGCAGTCGAGCAATATTTGCAATATTTGGATAAACTTCCAAGACGCGTTAAGAACGTTATCTCCATCGCTGGCGCTACAATGGCTGCGGGTTTATTCGTCACGCTCTTGTTCAGCAGCGGAAGCTCTGATATCGTTGAACATGAAATTGTAGATACTTGGTACAGCAGCGTTGAATCAATTGAATTTGAATCCGATGGAGAAGTCATACATTCTGGAGAAAATATTGTCGCCTGGAGACTTCAGAGTGGAGATCTAATCCTACAATTTGCTGATGATGATGAATATGAATACTACTATCGATTCCTTATTTCAGAACCATACATTTTCATCGCCCCATACGCAGATGCTGAACTTCAATCGGTGTCAAGCGATGATTGTGTGGTCTTATCGCTTGATGAGAATGCACAAAATGAATCCTATTGGGATGAAGCGAATATCAAAGCCCCGGAATGGTGTAATATTGAATGAGTTAATCAGAATTTGACGTCTACAAGGGTTTTATCTTGGAACCCTTGTGTTCGTAAAGAGCGTGTTGAAGGGGTCGCAGTCCGTCCTTTACATCGCTACCCATGGCAACGGATTCACGCATCACATGTTGGCAAGCGGGCCCTTCATGAATTCACGAAGCAGGACGGTGGCGTAGCTTCCCGAACCGAGCGTAAATCGGAACCGGACACACGCACCTTCGGGGTGCCAGCGGTCGTGCTCACCAGGCCCTTCCACCCAGCGCTTATCGAGGGTGCTCCCTTCAGCAATGGGCACGGTATCGACGGAAAATTCGTTGAATTCGGCCACCAGTCCTCGACGGGTTCCCTTGCTCGAAAGCCGAGGCACCGCCTCGACGTTCCACGAGAGTTCACCGAGCCCCTCTGCGTCAATGGTGGCCTGCTCGAGTCGACCGGGTTCGCCCTCCGAAGTGGAGATCTCACTTCCTGGCAGCGGGCCCGTGGTCAGAAGACGGCCAAGGTCGCAGTTTCGACCGATACGGTTCAACGTGCGCTCCTGAACAACCACGCAGGAGTTGACGTCGAGTTGGCTCTTTTCGTCAATTCGCCCCACGATGTCACCCACGACCGGGCGAGCGAGCGGAAGCCCTTCTTCCAATCGTCGCTGCAGCGATTTGTTGAACACGATGGACTGCAGGGCATGGACGGTCATGAGTTGCAGGTTGGTGGGGAGTTTACGAAACGCACCGACATGGTCCTCAGGATTTGAGAGCAAGTGCTCAATCATTCTGCGCTCGAATCCCATCCAGCGGGGGAGGTCCTCAAGAAGCGACTCGTCGATGCCGTTCTCACGTATGCGTTGGCGAATCACCTGGGCCTCTTCACCTTCGTTGGGTCCTTCCATGGACAAGTAGGTCATGACGGCCTGTTCCCAGTCCTCATTCACCACATGCCGGCCGACATGGGGCGTCACGGGGCGTCCAGAACCGAACCGTTGCGGGCCGATCCAGTTGGGGAACCGATGACCTCCCAGCGATGCCTCCATGTCCTGTTGAATGCGGTTGACCTCTTCGATGGCTTCATCTTCGGTCATCGGGGAGCCGTCGGGGTGACAGCAACCTCGGACGACGATGGTGAAACGGTTGCCGCGGTGATTGCCGAACCCGATTTTCTGGTGCGTTCGTCCGAGGACCTCAATCTCAACATCGGGAAGTTCAACGTCGGCGACTTTGTTCATCGGTGCATCGATGACAAAGAGTTGCGAAGTGACCGCTCGTTTGTCTTTGGTGCCCGCAAAAAAGACGCGGTTGCGGGGGATGCGAAGTTTGGCGGAAAGTTGGTTACAAAAGCGATTTGTTTCCCAATTGGTGAGGGTGATTTTGGCTGCGGTGAACCGACCTCGGTTGTCGAGGTGAACGGGCGTGGCCATTTCTTCGACACGGAAGTCCGTGACACGGGCTTTGATGCGTCCTCCGATGCCTTGGTGTTCGGTTGCATACCCCTGCAAGCCGATGGCTTGTGCGATGGGGTCGGACATGGAAACGACCTTTGTCTTCAGAGACTGGCGCTTTCGAATTCGGAGGCGACGCCACCGATGATGTCGGTCAGCACTTTGTCAACACCGGCTTTTGAAGTGGTGCGGATGTAGAATTCTGGGTCGTCAAGTTCGGGATGACCTGGGAAATAGTTGGCATAGTCCACGTCTTTGTGATTGTTGAGTCGCTCACGAAGCACTTGCAAGGCCGTGTGGCTTTCGCCAATGATACGAAGACGCAGTTCGTTTTTTTCTTTCTTAAGGACCGTTACTCCCATGATGACCGAACCTCCGACCTGCCCTCTTGTTTTGAACCTTCTCATCCAAGGGTGCCCGCTTTTGTTGCATGAAGAAGGGGGGAAATCGACCACATCTGCACCTGTTGGTTTTTATGCTCCATGGACAGGGCGTAACCATGGATAAGGCGGGCCTCGAGGAACGCCTCGCCAAGTCCGCCCCTGCCTTTGAGCGCAGTGCGCCGCTCATCGTTGGCCTGTTTACGGTTTTGACGCTGGTGCTGGCCGCAAACCTGTACGTGTCTCCACCGACCTTCCAGACCGACCTCAACGATTTTTCACCCGAATCCGAAGCCTCCATCGCTCACGAACGCATTCACGCCCACTTCCCCAATGAAATGCGCCCGCTCTTTGTCCACGTGACGATGGACGATGGCTCCAACGTCTTGGCGCTCGACGCCATGAAGACGATGAATGAGGACCTGGTTCATTTCCAGAGCGAGTCCGACAAACGAGAGCAGATGGTCCAAGTCTGGACCACTGCACCGGGCATTCTCCAACTGGCTCTTGATGAAGAGGGCGACGGACAAGCCATATCCTCGTTTGAAGATTGGAACGGTATCCTCGATGTGCTGTTTGATGAGAACGAGACCTGCGGGCTCACGGCAGACGACCAGTTGCTCTCTGCGGCCACCTACGCCTCTTCGGCTTTGCTCCATCAAGACTTGGACTATGAGCCAGTATGTGCTTACCTCGATGACGGAACGGGGACGGCCGCACCCACGGCCTCATCCACCCTTTGGGTGTTGGAAGTTGACCCCGACCTCGATGAAACGCATCGCCGAATGCTCCAGGACCAACTGCGAACCGTGTTCAACGAGCGTACCGAAAGCTCGCCGCTCACCTACGACGTCATTTCCAACGACCTGCTCGCTCACGACATTGACCAAGGGACCTTCGACAACCTCCTTCTCCTTGTTTTCCTGGCGTTCATCGTCGTGGTGTTGATGCTCTCGGTGGCCTTCCGGTCGCTTTCAAGCGTGGTGTTCCCCATTGTCGGATTAACCAGTGCACTGATTTGGACGTACGGTATTCTCAACGTGGCCGGCGCGAGATTCACGGCCCTTGAAGCCACGGTTGCCCCGCTCGTTCTCGGTCTTGGCATTGATTACGCCATTCACTTGCAACGTTCCCAGCGCACCTTCAAAGACGAATTTCCCACGGTCTCCGAGTCGTGGTTGCGAGCCTGTGGCCACCTCTCCATGCCGCTCTCGCTTGCGGTCGTCACCACCGTGGCAGCGTTCATGGCCAACGTCATATCACCGTTGCCACCGCTCGCAACCTTGGGCTATGCCCTCTCTTTGGGCGTGGTTTCCGCCTTCCTTTCCTCAACGATTTTTGTTGGTGCGCTTCACGTGATGTTTTCCAAATCCACCGAGGTCAACGACCGTGCCTCGCTCCGGTTCCCTGCGCTTACCAACCGCCTCGTCAAAGTCCAGCAAAAGCAACAGGTCGGTGTGATTTTGGTCACCGTTCTTATCTCAGGTCTGGCCATCTACGGTGCAGCCTCCCTCGAAACCGACTTTGACCTGGCCGACTTCGTGAACGAGGACATGGAGGTCATGGAAGTTCGAGACGACCTTACCACCAGCTACGAAAGCGCAGGCTGGAAGGTGATTCATCTGCTGATGGAGCCCGCTGACGACCAATCGTCCATCCCCGGTGATTTGGACCTCCTGAGCGAGTTGAGAAATTTCCACTTTGACCTCAAATCGAACAACGATGTTGTTGGGACGAGTTTCCGAATCTCTTCTCCTTCTTACGAAGGTCCCTATCCGTTGATGAGGGATGCGCTGTTGCGCAACGAAAGTTTGGGGGCAGACCACAATCTGGAAGTCTTTGCTGGAGAGGTCTATCCGATCGACCGCTCGGAGGTCGTCAACCTGGGTGCATTCTACGCCACCTTCGTCGGGAACACGAGTGTTGCCGACCCGCTCACGGGGGAGACATGGGAGGATCGGTTGGTGCAAACGGTACATCTCGATGGCACTTCAATTGTTCACCTTCGCCATGAAATTCGGGTAGAGGCCTCAACATCGGTTGAATCCAGCCGTGTGGTTGACAACTTCATTGAGATTCTCGGTTCCACGGATGATTCCGGGACGCTCAAGTACCAACTCAAAGACCACGCGGCCCTCCACGTGACGGGCGATTTGGTGATGCTGGAAACGGTACTCACCGGTTTAACCACCACACAAATCGAGAGCACAGCCATTTCGCTCATCGTATCTTTCCTCGTCTTGTTCCTGCTTACCCGCCGCATCATGCCCGCCATCATCGTCCTCTTCCCCGTCGGCATCGCATCGCTTTGGGTGGTGGGTTCCATGGCGCTTATCGGCCTAAAGTGGAACGTCTTGACCGTCATGGTCACGGCCCTCACCCTCGGCATTGGCATCGACTATTCCATCCATATGTGGCGACGATTTGAGGTTGAACTGGAAAAACAAGGCGACCATTGGGGCGCCTTGCGTGAGGCCATCGACACCACCGGTGTGGCGTTGATGTTGAGTGCCATGACGACCATGGCAGGTTTCGCCGTGTTGTTGTTTTCACCCATGCCCATCATACAGGACTTCGGCCTCATCACGGCCATCACGGTGCTCTTTTCGTTGATTCTTGCCATCATGGTGCTGCCGGTCTTGGTTGAGTTGGCCGCTCGCGGCCAAGAGACCTTCGTCGAAGAAGAGAAGGCTTAGACCACGTCGAGGGCTCGTACGATATCGTCCATCACGAGCCCTTGTTCCCGTGCCACGAGCGCATAGGCCATCCACGGCGTGATCAAGTGGAACGCACGAGTTTTTCGTTCAGCACGACGATGAAGTTCTTCCATGCTCAATCCACTTTGTCGGGAAATGAACCTCGCGACGCGCTTGGTGAGCCGTGCTCGAGGGTCGCCACTCAACGCTTCGGGCTGCGATTCAACGGAGGAGGTGTTCTGAACCTGGGGGGTTGAAACGGCTGAACCTGCATCATGGGCAATGGATTCAGTGGGTGCAGCGGTGACAGGTCGCATCAAACGCGCAGGTCTCGGAAACCAACCAAAGGGAACCTCCACCTCACCCAATTCAACACCAAGATGGAGTTGGCCGTTCTTTTCCATCAACCATCCAGATGCTTCGAGCGCTGAAATCACGCGCTCCGCTTCATGAGGCGCCACCCATTCCATGTCGAAGGAAAACATCCGCTCGAGATCCGCACGAGGGACGCCCTCCACGCCCCTGAACACGATGGTGAGGGCGCGGCGAACATCGTCCATGTCCTCACTCATGAACGCCTGGAAGCGTGGAGCCTTCATGAAGGTAGGCATCAAGGTTCATCGGAGATCTTCGTGAAGGATTTGTCCTCGTTCAATCGCCAGCGTCCACACGTCGGGCCAACGTAGAAGGTGCCTTCTGCCGTGTATTCATATTCTCCCCCACCCGGGAGTTTGGAGTAGTCTTCGGCCCGTTCTTCAACCGGTGGGGACGGTGTTGGTGAAGTCCCCAATGCCGCCATGTGCATGGCTGCTCTTTCTTGGGGAGTAAGTTCGTTTTCCGTCGCGGGTTTGGCCTTAGGCGGCCCCTTTGGAGGTTTGCGAGAGGGTGCTTTTCCTGATGAGGCGGCAATCTTTCCTCCAGGGGGTCCACGCTTTTTTGCAGGGGGTTGCGCAGGAGGTTTCGCCGTTGTTTGACTCGCAGCATGCGATGCATCCGTGGCCTCGAGAGCCGCCACGACTTTTTCCTGTTCAACGGGGAGTTCCGCACGTCGTCGTAGGAAGACCGTGGCACCGATGAGCGCCAGAATCGCACCGCCTCCGAGCATCACGGTGGTTGCACCAAAGGCCGACGATGAACCGCTTACGGTGCGGCTCCAAACGTTGTTCGTTTCGTCAATTTCCCAAACGTGCCCTTCTTGGTCAACGGTGATTTCCAGCGTCCAGTCGCCTTCCGGTGCCGTGAAGGAACGCTTGACGGATTTGGCGGTGTTGGCGTCCATGGAGTAGAACACCGACCGCCCGACCATGGTGCGTTCCTCCCCCTGGACGAGTTCAATCGTGGCGTTGAACGCCGTGTCCAATTGCTCTCCGCCGTTGATGACGAAGAAGGACAGCCTGATTTTTTCACCGGCCTTCAGTTCGCCCGTCACCTCAACGTTCTCGAGCGCCAAGTCGGGGCCCACGTTGTTGAGGGGCGCTTCAAGCCACGGATCGAGGTCCGAGTTCCCTGACGATGAGACCAAATTCCAACCTGCATCATCGGCACCTTCTGCCCAACAGTTGAGGTCGGCCTGTTCCGAAAGGGTAGACGGGTCACCCAGGTCGCTGAAATCATAGCGGAAACTGAACATGGTCTTGCCGTCAAAGACGGTTGTAGCGTTGCGAACCAGCGTCACGGGCTCCCACGATTGCGCAAAGGAGCGAATTTGGCACGTGAGGGTCAGCGGGCTTGACCACCCTTGCTCTTCAGCAATGTTCACGCCGATTTCGACATCGTCAAGGTGGTATCGTGATATGGCGTCGCCGATGGCCGACGGCAGCATCTCAGGAGCCTCGGCGTCAAGTTTGAACGTGGGCAACTCGTAACTGCTCAGCATTTCGGTTTCTAAAGGATCCCAGAGGGTCAGCGTCATGTCTTGGACCAGGCCCGATGATTCAGGGGTTGGAATTGAGGCTTGCATGGTGCCGTCTACGATGGAAACGGTTGCGGCGTCTCGCCACGTTTCGCCCTGCAGCAAACCGTCCCAACGCAGACGCAGTTCGCCCGTGTAGGGCGTTCCGCTTGAGCGATAGGCGACCTCGGCGCTCACGTTGAGGTGTTCGCCGCCCAAAACCACAGAATTCGCCGTCAGGGCCTGTTGAACGGGCCCCTCGCCGTCCACCAGTTCTTGAACGTCAATGCGCATTTCGCGTTCAAGCACCCATGCTTCGCTGAAGTCGAAAGGTTGGGTGCCGTCGTAATCTCGCACGATGAGGTCGAGCTCTCCTTGAATCAGTCCTGCCATCGTCATGCTCCATTGGACGGTTGCGGTGAATTCCACCGTCAGCACGTCGTTTTCGATGCTCACCTCGCATCCATTTGGGAGCAGGAGAAGACGTTCGTCAAGCGTGGCACACGTGTCGTCAAGCGTCGTGTAGGTAACGCCCAAGGATTCATCGTTGCCAAGTTCGATTCTGATCTCGGAAACATCTTCCAATCCGTTGGCATCCGAAACCGAAACCTTCCAGCCGACCTGCTGGGAAGGCTCGATTCTCATCATGGTCTCGGAGAGGAGGTTCTTGGTGGGCTCAAAGGAGACGAGTGTCCCCTTTGAGGGGGTTCTGGACTCCCACCGCGCGTGCCCATCCTCGGGGGTTGCTTCGGGAATCGAAAACCCTGCGAGGTCGGTTCCTTCCAGGAGCACACGCCCCCATTGTCGGTTCTCGTTCACGGTGTCGTTTACGGTCACGTTGATGGTCCAAATGTTCTCTTCCTGGTGGGTGTAGAACAGTGCCTCCTCATACTCCACACGCTGGGGAATACCGTCGGCAAGCCCGCCGTTGGTCCCGTCGTTTCGTCCCTCCAACCAGGTGGAAGCACTGAGGGTTTCGTTGGTGAATCCGCCCACATCGTGGAAGGAGAACGAAACGGTTCGGTACACGTTCTCGTTGGTGTAGACGTCCAGTTCGGGCGTGACGTCCAACAGCGTCGGGCCTTCTCCGTTGATGATGACCCGATGGGGCGTGGTGTCGAAGGTAAGATTCCAATCCTCGCTGGTCCGTGCCTCAAACCAGACCTCCAATTCACCGGACAGGCCCTCTGGGGCGTTGATGAGGGCGTGGTAGAGTTGGCCTGACGGGAGGTCAAACCATTCCGAACTTTCGTTTGACCACAGCCGTTGGCCCCCGTTGTCTTCGTCGTAGGTGTGGAGGTCGAGATGGATTCTGCATTGGATGGCGCCACCCAGCAGACGGAGGCCGCTGTTGGTGAATCGGTGGTCAAGGGTCAGGTTGAGCATGGTGTTGCCCGGAAGCACCTCATCCGCCTCGACGCTTTCATCGCCTTGGCTCGATGCATCGGCGGTCAGGCGCTCAAGCGTGATGGAGACATCGCGGTCAATGGAGGTGATGTCGGGATGAAGGAAACTTGCATTTCGCTCGGCGTGGGTGCTGGTCTTGAACCGGAGATGGTCCGTGGGCAGGGCGCCGCTGAGGGAAAAGGTCCAGTTCATGGTTTGACCGTCGGTTGTGGACGGGCCAGGGGCAACGCTCGCTTGCCCGAAGAGCAACCCGTCAGGGTCATCCACCGACAGCGTCGAAGTCGTGCTGTTCCACGTCATCGTCAACCAGTTCGAGTTCACGTCGAAACTGCCTACGCTGTTCGATGGATGAAGTGCCAAAACGTAGGTGCCGTCCTGAGTGGTGGCGTGATGGGACGTGACGATGCTCACGGGCGATGAGGTTGGTTGCATGGTTGACGGTGGCGACGAATGGAAGGCAGCCGTATCCGCACCGATGCTGACGTTGAGGAGCGTCGGTGAGACCCAATCCATCATTCGGGTCGTTGCATATTTGACTCGGTACTGGAGGAAGGGTGTGTCCTCGAGAACATCGGTAAGCGACCGGTTTCCAGGGGCAAAGTAGGTGTTTATGGGGACCGTGGTGGGCAGCCACGAAGCCGAAGCGATGCCCTGTTGAGAAGAAGCGGTTCGGTATTGCAGGCCGATCATCGTGCCGTTGGGCTGAATGGCTTCGTAGTTCAACCACAGCAGACTTGCCGCCCCTTGGGTGCTGTTTCGCAGGTCCTGAATGGAGGACGTCAGCAGCCCTTCTCGAGAGGTTGGATTGACGTGGTATTCGTTTTCGGCCAAGTATTGAATGCTCCACGTGCTGAACCGAGTGTTACTTGAATCACCGCCCGCATACACCAGCGTGTCGTTGGCCAGAGCGATGGTGGAGTCGTAAAGCCCAATCTGAAGCGAGGCGTGGACGTTCCAATGGTTGTTGAAGGGGTCGTAGCCGTAGGTCTTGTCGTTGGGGGTGGACGTCCAGCCTGAGATTTCATACCCTCCATGAACGATGATTTCGTCGTTAAGGACCGTTGCTGAGTAAGCGGACATGGCATGGGTGGCGTTTGGCAATTGCGTCCAGGTGTCGGTGATGGGGTCGTAAGCCTCGGTCAGGTTGGTCTCGGTTTCCACCGTTGTGTTGGCGATCGGGTCGAAAAACAGTGCAACGCCGCCGTAGGCGATTAACTTCCCTCGGAAGGATACCAAATCAAAGGAATGACGCTGATGGTTCATGCTCGCCAGCTGGGTCCATGAATCGTTCACGGGATCGTAGCGCAGCAAACGGTCCGTGGAACCCGTTCGGTCAGCAGCCGAGACGCCGCCTGCGACGTAGACCATGCCGTCCTGGCTCTCGACGCCAGCCAGACCGACCGATTGGTTGCCCGGCATGCTGGTGCCATAACTCCAGTTTCCAGCACTTGCATCGTAGACCTGCACCACCCCTGTGGCTTCAACGGCCGGATTTGAAAACGGATGGTGGTCGCCGATGGCGTAGATTTTGTCGCCAACCACCGCACATCCTAGGTACTGCTGTTCCTCCTTCATCTCTTCAGCGGAGGGAATCCATGACTTGTTCACCATGTCAAAGATTTCAACGGATTTTGTACTCCCCTCGTCGCCTGTTTGGGACGGGTCAACATCAACACGACCTCCGATGAGGTAGACTTCGTTGGTTGAGGGCAGGTAGGCCGAACAGGCGCCCGTTCGCATGGCCATGAGGCCCATCCCGGTGGTTGCCGTCCAGGCAACAGGAGGGCGGTCGATCTCGGTCAGACCTGTTGAGGGGGAGAGCGTAAGATTGGTGTGCGTGAAGCCGGCTGATGGAGCGAAGCGGTCGGTGGTTTGAACGGTGTTGGCTACGCTGGGTTGGTGCCCTTCCATGTCCCTCGTTTGTTCTGAATTGGTGACCACGGGCATCCAACTCATGGAGGCCATCAATCCCACGATGATGAGACTCAGGGCCCAACGGCGTTCAAGTCCCATGAAATTTTACTGAGCCTTGAAGTTTGTATATTCTTCTCGTGGATGTGATGAACATCCTTGCGAACCTGCGTAAAGTATCAGAAGTGGGAGTGAAACCATATTAGGGAGACACGAAAAGACACATCATGCACCACCCTGCTCACGAAATTCCAATCGAGGAACCCGATTTGCTGTTTGGATTTCCTGCCATCTATTTTGGAACCTTGGCCGTTGCTGGTCTGGTTGGATACGCCCTCCACCGGCGTTGGGGGCGCCTCCCTCGCGTGGGAGCACCGCGTTACGATACCATCGTTTTGATTCTTGGTTTGTGGTGTTTGGGAGGCCTGCTAACCGATGCCTTCGCGCACATTTCGGGTGTGGTCGATGACACCTTTTTCACGCCGTGGCACGCTATATGGTATTCGGGTGCCACAGCCTATGGCCTGTACATCACCTACGCCATTCTCCCTGACGGTGGCCTTCAGGAGTTGATGCGACATCCACTGCAGACCCTCGCCAACATTGCACCGCACCACAAACCCGGCGTTTACGGCATCGTCATTTTCGGCATTTCTGGTTTTGGTGACATGATTTGGCACGAAACGCTCGGCGTGGAGAGCAACACCGATATCTTGCTCTCTCCAACGCACATCGGATTGTTCATTGGGCTCATCATGTCGGTCACCGCCCCGCTATGGTCTGCATGGCCCGACCCAAAAAGCGGAACTACCGGTCTGCGTTCTCAACTGCTGCTGGTGTTTGGGGCTGGGGCTGCGTGGAGCGTTGTGCAACTGATTTTCCGCTACACGAATCTCTGGTTCAAGAACCTCACAGCGTTCTGTTACAGCGGCTCCACTGATTTCTGTGATTACGATGATTACAACGGCGCCCTTGAGTACGGGCTCCAAAGCTTCTGGCTTCAAACGCTCCTCCTTTCGGGCGTGTTGTTGCTGTTTTTACGGCGCTGGAAACCCGCACGTGGTTCGATGTTTGTTTTGTTCACCATTCAAGCGGTCAGCATGTGGGTTTATTCTGAATTTGACGGAACCGTTCTCCAGATGAGCCTCTTGCTTGCGCTGTTGGCTGAGGTCTTCTTGCCCGTGTTCAACCGGTGGGGCACCAAGGTCTACGTTCCGCTGATGGCTTCGATGCAAGTGGTGGTGTTCATGGCCATGTGGTGGATTCAAGCACGTTCGCTATCCAACCTCAGTTATTGGTTCGAGGGCGATGAGCTCCATGTCCTTCCGTTTGGTTGGACCGTGCACGCCACGTTTGGTGTTGTGGTTCTCTCTGCTGCCATTGCGTGGTTTGCCGTGGTCGTTGCAGACGGCCCAACCTTTCCCGTTGAGGGCGAAACGAAGAACTGATCTCCACGGGCCTGAGCAAGTTCTTTTGTAGTCAACGAGAAATTACAAATTCATGGAAGGCAATGCCATATCGCCGTTTGACGAGCAAGCATCGGTCGTTTCCCCACGGGTCATCACCACGGTCGTGCTCTCTGTGTTCTTCGTCGGTATGTCGATGGGCGTCCTCCTCTCAGGCGATGGCCTCGGTTTCCTGTCTTCAGAAGAAACCCCGTTCGTTGCTTCCGTGGACAACACGGTGGGCACCAACCTCTTCATTTTGGTCGAAGTTGATGAGGGTGATAACGACGAAGAAGTGGTCATTGAACACATCCTCCACAATTTCTTCTTCACGGCCTCTGACCGAGGCGGGCTCATCACCTGGGACTTTGGCGATGGATTTACCGCCACGGGCCCGGTGGTCAACCATTCCTACACCACGCCGGGCATGTACGGTGTAAGCGTGACCGAGTCGCTGGACGGTGGCGTCAACACCGTCGTTTTGGCCCTCACCGTCAACCTCGAATCCGAAGCCGAGGTCGACAACATGGAATGCGTCTGTGCACCAACGGCCAAAGACACCATCATTCCACTCTCCGACCATGAAGGCGCCTCTGCCCTGGAAGGATACGTCATGGTTGAGCACGACGGCAGCAGCGAATCCTGTTCCCTCAGAAATCCCCTACAGGAGTGCCATCTCCGCGTTCTCCTTCAACGATACAACGGGGGAGACCTCGTCGAGGAATCGGTGCTGTTCGATGAGACCTTTCGGTCCAATGAAAAGGTGATCGATTTTGTCTTTGAGGACATTGCGCTCGAGCCCGGCGAACGGCTGCAACTCCGCCTCGAGACCGACCAACTTCGAGACTGGCACAAACCCTCTGCTGCATGGTCCACAGCCGCTCCTGTTCTCTTTTGAACGGTCGATTGTAACACCTCCGGCCTATATTGGGCATAGTGTTATCCATTCGCGTGATTCCGGCAGAACATGGGTCGCCCGCACGTTCTCCTTACCCTTCTCGTCGCTTTCATGGTGATTCCACTTTCGGGATGCGTGAGCGATGGTACGGACGGTTCAGAAGGGGCAGAAGGTCCACGAGGCGAACAGGGGATGCAAGGTCTCAACGGCACCGACGGCATTGACGGGCTGAACGGCACCAACGGCACCAACGGCACCGATGGCGTCAATGGAACCAACGGAATCAACGGGAAATCGACCCTGATTCAGACCTTCACCGACTATCCAGGTGAGCATTGCGATGAAGGAGGTCTTGGTTTGCACGTGGGTGTTGACGACGACGGGGACGGCTACCTGTCCATTGATGAAATCGATGAGACCACCTATGTTTGCAATGGAGCCAACGGGCAGGACGGAGCCGATGGCAACGGAGGCTCGAGCGGGGGCAACAGCGGGGGCGGGTCCTCGTCCACCATGCTAAGTGATTCCATACGGTTGAGCAAATCCGACGGCTGTCCTGCCGGAGGTCGTTTGTTTGCCTTCGGCCTTGACAACGGAGATCAAGGCGGTACGGCCGGTAATGGCGTGCTTGAAATCGGTGAAATTGACGACCAAACAACCTACTGCAGCGCTCAGCGCTTGGGTATGGTCGCCGATGCGCTCCCGGGTGAGAACGGAAGCAAACCCACCTCCTATCAGGGCATGAAATTGACCGTTGAAGACACCCTCTATTTCAGCGCAAACGACGGCATTCACGGCGAAGAGTTGTGGGCCTACAACACGACCACCGATGAGATGTGGATGGTGGCAGACATTCGCCCCGGTGGACTGGGGAGCTACCCTGGTTATTGGTTGGGCGTTCAACACGGCTCGCAAATTTTCTTTGGTGCCATCACCGACGATGCCGGGCACGAACTCTGGGCACACGACCACAGCACAGGCACGACGTGGATGGCTGCCAACCTCGGTGATGACCAGCCCAGTCCAAGCGGCAGTAACCCTGGCGACGATATGGAACTCATGTACGGAAACACGCTCTATTTCTCTGCTTTCACGCTCCAATACGCCACCGAATTGTGGGCCTACAACACCATCACGGGCTCGTCGTGGTTGGTTCACGACATCCATATGGGCAGTTCAGCCAACCCGGGTTGGTACATGAATTTCATCCACGACGACGTGATGTACTTCACTGCGAGGGACATCGGCAACGTCCATGACCTCTGGGCGCACAACCAATCCAACGGCACCACCTGGAAGGTGGCTGCTTTCGGCACGGACCCCAGCACCCACCCCGGCAACTACATGGATCATCTCATCGGCGACACCCTGTATTTCGACGCACTCACGCCGTTGGGGCGCGAATTGATGGCGTACAACCTCCTCAACCATACCTCGTGGATGGTCGCAGATTTACAACAGGGCCAAGCGGGCAGTAACCCCGGCCAGCACCTGTCGCTCGTGGTTGGTGACATCCTGCTGTTTGACACGGCAGATTCCAGTCTTTGGGCCCACGATACTTCGAACGGCTCCACGTGGCGCATTTTGCAATTTTCAGGCAGCAATCCTGGCGAGGGGACGGTGGAGACCGTCGTTGGTGCGACGGCCTTCTTCCAACTCGAAGACGGCTCGGGCGGGTCTGAACTCTGGGCGTTTTGCGCCGAGAACAGCACCGCATGGCGTGCAGCCGACATCGTACCCGGTGCAGACGGCAGCACGCCAGGCATGCGCGTGATGGTGGGCATCAGCGGCGTGGTGTACTTTGACGCCACAACCCACAGCACGGGACGTGAACTTTGGGCGCATGACCCAGCCGACGGCTCGACGTGGATGGTCGTTGACATTGCGCAAGACGACCCGAACTACACCACGCCCGACCCCGACGCTTATCCTGGCTTGAGGTTCTCTGCGCTTCACAACGGTTGTTTGTTCTTCGATGCCAACGACGGCGTGCACGGGCGAGAATTGTGGAAGATGTGTTTCGACCATGTCATCACGTACGGTGCGTGACCCCACGTCTTGCCCACCCAAGGAATGCACTCCAAACCGCAGAGCATCATGGCTTGAACCCTACCGATTCGCTGAACCATTATATTCGGTTGCGCTCATTCTGGGCCCATGATGCGCAAAACACCGTTTGGAATGCTTGCCATAACTCCACACGATGATAGAAAACAGGTCAGTGCCGTCCTTCGCGCCTTGTCGTGGTGTGAATCTCTCCTGGAAACCGCATCTTGGACGCCCTGCGTGAACAAAGCAACCACGTCGCTTCAGCGAACGATGAACGGGCAGACGGTGGAACTCTTTCCGATTGAGGCTGCGAGGATGGACCTTGGAAGGTCATCGAGGTTCTCAACAGAACATCTTCCCATCACGCTCAACGGAAAGGATGCATGCGTGCGTTGCCTCCCCATTGAACCTCGCCCCCTCCACACCGATATGATGGCCAGCATGATTCTCTTGTTGGGTCGGGACGATCTCTTTGCCGCAGCAGTACCGCGGACCCTTCATCCCATTTTGACTTCAGACCAACTGGCTTCCCTTCCACGTCGCCAACGACGGGAGCGAACGGCACCAGGGCAGCCCTCGACATCCGGCAGGGAATTCTTGCCCGAAGAACAGGTTCTGGCGTTGTTGGATGCGCATCCATCAATGACCTTTGAGGTTCAATTCGAGATGCGAAGTGGGCGCCTTCGCAACATGACGGCTCGCGATTACAACGAAGAGAACGAAGGAGCGATGCCACCCGTTTCGGGAACGGGTATGACCTACAATCCCTCTGATTACCACTTGAAAACGGTGGTTGACCAGGCGCTGCTTCAATTTCGAAACATTGCCGTGGACCGAGTCACCATGCTCTCCATCGGGGGACATCTTCACCGAACAGACTCTGCGGAAGATGAAGAGGAATGAACAGCGAAATCCAAGTTCAAATTTCTATAGAATGGTACTCGTACCGGGATACTCAACGGATTTGTCCGTACGCTTATACCCAAACCTGGCCCTGCAATCTCTAAGAAACATTAACCCTCATCGGCCGTTGGGTTGAATCATGACCGACGAAGCAGAAGTTACGCCCACATCATCTAATTCGGAGGTCTTGAACTTCATCATCGGCTTCTTCCTTCCAATCATCATCTTTGGTTTGCTGGCGAAGGCGAACAGCATGAATTCATCCAATTCTTCAGAGAATTACCGGAGCGAATATCAGGTCGCTGTATCGAGTGAAGACAACGCTACGTTTGAGATCAGACTGAATCCAACGGACGAGCATCCTACCTTGAAGGAAATACGAATTGGGAGTTCTTACAACTATCACTTCTTGCCGGGTGGTGATCACATTTTGGATGTTGGAAACGGGTTGGGGAGGTGGTCGGATTATGATTCTACACTCACCATCACGCAACTCGAATACGATCCGTACGGCTCATCAGCCGAACCGGTGGAAATTGGCTATTACAACCCAACAAATGAAACGGTCTTTTTCCAACTTGATAATGTGAGTCACGAAGAACTAACGCTTTGGTTGTACTACACGTCAGACGGTTCCTCAGGGAGCAAGTTTTCTGGAATCGTGAGCCAACTCATTCCCTTGGCGGCAGGTGCCGCT
>JAYNUQ010000039.1:0-16317 GCA_038116375.1 Candidatus Poseidoniales archaeon
GAGCGAGCGGAAGGGCGACTCGACACGATACCTCGCGACGATTTCATCCAGCACACGAAGTCCATCTGGTCCTTCGCCACCGAGCGTGCTTCCCGTGTGAACCACCCTGCCCCGTTCCCGGTTGAACTCCCCAAGCGCTGCATCGAGATGTACTCCTTCACCGGTGACGTCGTGCTCGACCCCTTCAACGGTTCAGGCACCACCTGCGTGGCGGCCAAGATGCACGGTCGCCGCTACCTCGGTGTTGACCTCTCGGAGGATTACTGCGCGATTGCCGAAGAACGGCTCAACCAAACAGAGGTGTTGGACCTCGACGACATCGTCGTCTAATCTTCGGCGATGTTGTCCCAAAAGGCTCCGCCGGACGCCGCCGTTTCCTCCAAGGTCTCTGCGAGCGATGCGTCGGCCAAGACCTCCTGCACCTCTTCCTTCACCGTTTCCTGAAGCGAAGCCCCGTCTGGTTCGGCAGGCGCTGGTTCAACGGGCACGGACTCAACCGTTTGCGCAGCCTGTACGGAGGCGGGTTGATTGTACGCGTCGATGTACGTCTGTTTCACCACGACTTGTTGTTCGGTGTTCCTTGCTTTGGCGATGCCTCGTCCGATGAAGACGTGGAGCAAAATGCTCAGGCAGCACATGCTCGTGCCGAGGTCCGCAATTGAATTCCCAGAGGCATAATCTTCCATGTAAGCGTCAAGATCGCCCTGCACGGCCACGATGGAGACAACACCGCTGGCACTGAACCCGTAGCGCTCCTCGGTGAGGTTGTTCAGTCGGAACTGATAGCTGTTCGGCAACGACCAACGTTCGCAACTTGTTTTTTCCACCGGTACGAAGTCGTAGGACCCGTCCCAGCGGTCAACCGTGAGATCAAAATCTTCGCAGTTCACATCCTCGTTGTCCGTGAACACGATGATGGACGCTTCGACATGGGAATCATCAATGAAAAACGAACCGCTCGAGCCGTAGGCGAGTTCTTCCGTGCCGGGTTCGGTCAGCGACGCACCGGTGGCGGTCAACACCACGCCGAGCACCACGAGCGTGAGGAAGACGGGTTTGTACCACTTCTTCTCGCCCATGTCAAGCCATACCCTCTCTTCAGTTTCTAATTTGGCGTCCCCGATTGTTCCGATTGGGTTTTGAACGGGTGGCGTTCACCTTGCACCATGACCTCGTGGTCCACCTCGGACATCGTCGGCCCGGACGGCGAAGACTGGCGCGTGCCGGTTTCGGAATTGGCCGCCCGACAAACCCGTTTGGCCGAGATGTTGGCAGAGGCCAACCTCCCAGGGGCGTTGATTCAACACCCCGTTGACCTCTACTACTATGCAGGCGGCCGACAAGACGGTTCCCTGTTCGTTCCGGCCGAAGGCGCAGGAGGCAGCGAAGCGTCCGGTGGCGATGGCCCCGTGGCCTTCGTCCGTCGCTCGCTCAAGCGGGCCGTTTGGGAAGCCGGTGGTGACGATGCACCGCACATCATCGAGGCCTTTCCCCGTCTCTCAACCTTCGCTGAATACCTTGGGAGTAAAGGCGTGAACGGTGCACCTGCTCTGCAATTTGGCGAAGCCCCTGGCACGTTCACTGCTCGTTTTGCGTCGGCACTCTCCTCGCTGGGAGCGTGCGGCGACGCCACGGCCGTCATCCACCGTCAACGGGAGGTCAAATCGGCCTGGGAACTCGAACAGATGGACATCGGGGCTTCGGTTCAGATTCGGATGTTTGAGGCGGTTCAGGCCGTTGGCGGCGAAGGCATGAGCGAACTTGACATGGTGGCGGCCGCCGAGGCCATCAGCCGCAGCGAAGGCTTTGGTGGCAACGTGCAGATGCGCCGCTATCCGTTGCAGTGCGACCGCGGCGTCATCGTGGCCGGGCGTGCTGGAGGCATTCCTTCGTTCTTCGATTCTGCTGTCGGTGGAACGGGCCCTCATCCCTTGAGCGGTATGGGGGCAGGCTTCACTCGGGTCAAGAAAGGCGACCCGGTGCTGGTGGATTTGGTTCACGCCCACCGCGGCTACATGGTGGACGCCACTCGCATGTTCGTCTCGGGCCAACTCAGCGCTGAGTGGCAACAACGCCTTGAGGACATGATCGCGGTCAAGGAAGAGGTCGTCGACGTGCTTGACCAGGGACTTCACTGCAGCCAAGCATGGGAAGCCGGTCTGGCGCTGGCCACGGAGTTGGGGTACGCCGACCATTTGATGGGTGCAACGCCCGACCAGAGCCGATTTTTGGGCCACTCCATTGGTTTGCAATTGGACGAATCACCCGTGGTGGCGGCCGGCTTTGACCGCCCGCTCCCGGTCGGCGGGACGATGGCCATTGAGCCAAAAGCCGTTTACGCTGAAGGCAGCGTGGGCAGCGAGGACACGTGGGTTCGCGACGAGGAAGGCATGCGGCCAATCACCGCCGACGGGGCTCTTCCTTGGGTGATGGAGTGGGACGCATGACGCAGGAAAACGAGGGTGAAGAGGTCAGTGAGAAGACCGAAGGTTGGGATGAAGAAGACGTTGGAAAGCGCATCACCAAGCGAGTTACGCCCAACGGGACCTACTTCAACGAACTCATCGTGAGCGTGTTCTGTGCCATGTGCGGCGCATCCTTCATCGGCCCGTCCAGAGAGGCGGGAGGTTTTCTCGGCGGGCACGAATGCTTGCATGCTTGGGAGTTTGGCCAAGCCATGGGTCGAAGCGACGGGCTGACGGAATGAGCCAAGAAAGTGCACCACATCATTGAAGGGTTGCACGACCACGAATCGTTTCATGGTCGCCAAGCCCTACTCAAGCAGCCACATCGCCGCCGTTTCTGCGCATTTCACGACCATGCGTTTGTCGGGCGACGTCAAGGAACGTCTCGTGAACCTGCTGTGCGAAGAACTGGACCGGTTGGTCCCTCGTATGGAAGAGGAGACGCTCACCCAAGACCCTGAGCGCAAGACCTTGGACGACCCCCGACGCAGTCGCCTCAATTACAACCGCACCCGAGCGTTGATGATCGACCGAATCTCAAACGTCGACTCGGTGGGCTCAGCCGCCGTACAGGCAGGCATCGACCACCTCGAACAGCACCTCGCCCATCTCCTCCGCCACGCAGCCGAAGCGGCCGAGCGGGACCGTGTGGCCACCATCAAGCCACGCCATCTGGACCGAGCCCTGCTCAACATGAAGCCAAGCGAAGGCGATGAAGAGGGTGAGGAAGCGGTGGAAAGCGGAGCCGCAGAAGACTTCGTGGCCAGTCAGGCCGGCGGGTTGGTCACTCCCACGGCCCTGCTTTCGATGGCCAAGAGCATCGCTCGCATGACGGTGACAAAGGATGCGCTTGACGAACTCCTCTACCTCTATGCCGAGGTGCTTGAAGACCTCGAAGAAGACATTCGCAACCACGCCCAACTCGGCAGCAATCCCGTCCACTTCATCGAATCCATCAACGCCATGCGGGGCATGATGACGTTGGGCTGGATTCGGGCCCGTTTGACCCGTGCGGCCGAGCATGCCAAAGGTCGAGGTGCAAAGGTGATTGAACTTCAAGACATCATCGACAGCCAATCCTACGCCTCGGAGTGATGGCATGGACATCACGGCGCTGACCGATGCCCATCGGGTGCTTGGAACGCCTCAGCCCACCCTGCTGATTCTTGGCCGACCGACGTGCGATGACTGTCAGGCCTTCTATGCTGAACTCGCAGACTGGACCTCCTCTCGACCGGTTGAGGTGCTCACCCTCAATCTGCGAGCCGCAGAAGGTGAAGCCTTTCGCTCCGCCAATGCCTGGACCAGCGCCATTGATTTCGTTCCGTTCAACGTCCTCTACGTGAACGGCGAGCCCGTGGACCAGTGGACGGGTGGCGACCTTCAGCGGCTTGAACACGCCCTTGCCGCCTTGGAGGAGTGAGCGTGGAGTACACCTCGATTTTGCTTTCCGCCTTGTTCGCTGGCATCGTGGCGACGGCGGTGACGGTGGCCATTGAGAAGTGGGGTGGCTTGGTTGGCGGTTTGCTCGGCACGGTGCCTTCCACCATCGTCCCGGCCGGCATCGGGATGTACGTGGCGGGCGGGGAAGACGTGCTGATCGTTTCCATGGCCGTGGTGCCGCTCGGTATGCTGCTCAATGCGCTGTTCTTGGGTGCATGGGTGGTCATTCCTCGGTGGATTCCAAACGCACCCTACCTGCTTTGGTTGACGGCCATCGGCGCCCTTGCGTTCTGGTCACTGCTCGGCATGGTGTTTCTGGTGCTGGTGGATGAACTCATGGAAGATTACGGCGTTCAAGGCGTCGCCGTGGGCGGCCTCTGCCTCCTCGTCATCACCGCCGTTGTGTTCAATCGTCGTCCTCAACCCGCACCCAAAGGAACGAACAGCGTCTCGACGCTGGTGTTGGTCGCTCGGGGAATCATGGCGGCCACGGCCATCGGTATCGCCGTAGGGCTCTCGGGTCTCGGCTTTCCGACCCTCGCAGGTTTGGCCAGCGTGTTCCCTGCAATTTTCCTCACCAGCATGGTGGCCTTGTGGCTTGCTCAGGGTCCAACCGTGCCTCAAGGCGCCGCGGGGCCGATGATGCTCGGAGGCGCCAGTGTGGCGGTCTATGCCAACCTCGCCATGTGGTCGCTTCCCGCCTATGGGGCGCTGGTCGGTTCGCTCATCGCTTGGGTTGGCTCGGTGGTTGGATGGTCGCTGCCGGCGTTCATGGTGTTGCGCAATCACCACGCTTCGGTCAACGGTTGACGGCTCGGGTCCAACGGGGCGCAGCGGGAATGTCCACCACCTGAACGTGAACGAAGGTGACGCCTTTGACCTCGCTGATGCGTTTGCGCAAGGCGTCAAGATCCAGCAAACAGCACGGGCAGTGCGGTCGTGAAGGTTTGACGGTCATGTTCACTTCACCGTCTTCGGCGATGTCGACGTGTTGAACGATGTCGAGTTCGGGGTAGGGGCGAGCATCGTGGGGGTCGGTCCACGAAGACAGCACCCGAGCAACACGCCGCTGGAGGGCCACGTGCTTCCGTCCCATGGTCTCGCCTCAGTCGTCGTCCTTCACCAAGGCTTCGGCCTCGTCGAGTCGCATTTCGGCCAACCGTCCTTCAACTTCGCCGAGTTCCTCTTGACATCGCTTGAGCAGGGCCGTACCTTCCTCGAACATGGCGAGCGTCTCGTCGAGGTTCTTTCCACCTCGTTCAAGCTGCGCTACCAGGTCTTCCAATCGTCGTAGGGCTTCATCGTAGGTCATCGTTTCTTCCGTCATGGTTCTTCCTCCAGGGGTTCAATGCTGTGCACGTCGGCGGCCGCTTGGCCGTCGGCGAATTGGAGTTGGATGGTCTGCCCTTCGCTCAGGTTCGCCACGTCGGAGATGACGGCGCCCTTCTCGTCGTGGACCATGGAATAGCCTCGCTCGAGCACCCGCTTTGGGTGAGCAGCGTTGAGCGTCGCTTCGAGGCGAGCGAGCCGCTGCCGTCGGCTTGAGACGGTCGTTTCCATGCTGCGCTGAAGTTGGTGGTTCAAGCGATTCAAGCGTTCTTTGGCGCTGTAGATGCCTTTGCCGGGCGCATGTCGGAGTTGGTTGGACAAGAGGGACAGGTGCTGGCGCAACTCCTGCAGCCGCCGGACCATGGCGGCTTCGATGCGCCCGTCGACTTCGTCGAGCAGTTGGACCACGGCCTGTCGTTGCGGAACGAGGCGTTCGATGGCGTTGGACGGCGTGGAGGCTCGCACGTCAGCGACCAAATCGGACACGAGGAGGTCCTGTTCGTGGCCCACCGCTGAGATGATGGGGACGGTGCTCGCCAAGATGGCTCGCACCACCGGCTCGAGGTTGAACGCCCAGAGGTCTTCGGGCGAGCCGCCACCTCGACCCACGATGACGGCGTCCACCGGCGGCAAGCCCAGTCGCTTGGCCACTTCCGGTCGGGCAAGGGCCCGCGTTACGGCCAATCCTCGCACGATTTCTTGCGCGGCATGTGCGCCTTGAACGAGCACCTCAACGACGGTCGTGCGCATGTTGGGCCATCGGTCGGCCATGAGTTGCCGCATGTCGGACAGGGCCGCAGAATCGGCCCCGGTCACGATGGCGACGTGTTTGGGCAGGAAGGGGAGGCGCCGTGACGGAATGTCGAGCGAACCTTCGGCCCGCAAGGCTTCGATGAGTTGACGCTTGGCCTCCTCCATGGCACCCAGCGTTTGGACGGGTTGGATGCGGGCGACGACGATCTGCAACCGTCCTCGCTTGGGCCATACATCGACGCTGCCGATGATGATGACTTCGCTGCCGACCTTGATGGACGGATCCACCTTGAGGCGAGCACTGCGCCACATCACGCAGTCCATTTGACCGTCGTCATCTCGCAGCGTGAAGTAGACGTTGCCGTTGTGAACGCTCCACGATGAGACTTCTCCCAGGAGGGCTTGGTGTTGGAACAACGGGTCGTTTTTGACGGTGTGTTGGACCAGTCGGGCAAACTGTCCAATGGGCAGCGGGCCCGTTGTCGTTTCATGACCCGCTGACATGGCTGGAAAGGAGCGTCAAGGGTTCTTGAAGCATCGGGCGTGCAGGGTTGAAGTCGGTCACTTCGAAGATTCTTCGGCTGAGGGTGTTCGGGTTTGCTTGCGCATCAATCGCTCATGCGCTTGCCTGGCCTCAACCTCGTCCAGTTTGTGCTGAATCTTTCGCTTGAGAAACATCACGACGATGATGATGGCGATGATGTCAACGACCAAGATGAGCCAGGTGCCCAGCGTCCACGTATCGAACATGCAGGTCCCTCAAATCGGCGGACGTATGTCGATGTCCACGTCGCCACGGGGCTTGCCAATGCATCCCAGTCGTGCGCCTTCTTCCACCAGCCAGTCGTCAAGACCCGGTGGCAGTTCTTCCGGAAGCGGGACTTCACCGAGAATGAGGCTGACCATGCAGGTTCCACAGGTGCCTGAGGTGCAATTGGTGGGCAGGGTGATGCCGCACGCCAAGGCGTGGTCGACGATGGTTTCACCCGGATTGACGGCGCACTGGCCGAGCAGATGAGGGCCTTTCAGGAAGCGAATCACCGGGGAAGGGCCGTCGGTCTCGGGTGGCGTCGCATCGGCGGTGAGGGAGGCCGGGCTTGCGGACATGGGCGACGCCTCAACGTGCTTTTTCTTTGGTCCAACGGCCGGTCTGCTTGTTGAAGAACAGGCCGGCCTTCTTCATCCACTTGTTGAACTTGGTCGCACCGGCACCCGTACGCAGAATGAAGTCCTCTCGGTCCTCTTGGGCCTGGATGTAATCCTTGGCGGCGAGCGTTTGGTCAATCCAGTCGTTGATGTCCATGAGGCCGCCTGCGACCACGCTTTCTTCCACCACTCGGGTCATCTCGTCGGCGGTGGCGCCGGTCTGCTCGAGGTCCTTACGAATGAGATCGGAGACCGAGGAGAAGTCCATGCTGGCGGGCTTGGGCGGCACCGGGTTGCGGGGCGCCTTGTCGGGGTCGATGACGATGCGCTTCTCGTCGAGGATGGTCTCCACGTTGACGGCGAGGTCGGGCGTGAAGCTCGTTTCGCACTCCCAGCAGATGAAGGCCCATGCGTCGGGCTGGTCGGGGTCGCGAGACTGGCGGGGGTCGAGTTCGTCGCCGCACTCGGGGCAGGCGTGGAAGATGAGGCCGGGAACGTGCTGGCGACGGAAGTCCACGATGTCCTGAGGCGTGCCTTCAAGTTCCAACATTTCATGGTCGCGAGCGGCTTCGAGGCCACGGGTTTCGAGTTGGTCTCGGATCTTGACCTTCTGGTCGTCTTTGCCTTCGTCGTGAAGGTTGTTTTCGAGCTTAACGATGAGTTCCACCGTTTTGCCGAGTCGGTTCATGATGAGTTTCTGAGCTCGGAAGGCTTCGACCTTGGCGATCTTCAGGCGCTCCTTTTGTTCGGCGAGTTCAGCGAGGACGTCCTTCTGCTTGCGCTGGAACTTCATTTCCTCAATACGGGATTCTTGCTTCTTTTCAGGAGCGAGAACCTTGGAGAGGAACCGTTCCTTTCCGTGGGATTGCGGTCCTGCACTGATGATTTCGATGACACCCTGAGCGATTTCTTCCTTGAGTCCGTAATTCCCAACGAGCATGTCTTTGTCGATTTTCTTCAAATCGCCAATTTTCAAACCCGCATCGGCGAGTTGGTTGGCCGTGGTATCGTCAATACCTCGGCGGAGCAGTGCAAGATAGGTGTCCTTCTTTGCCATCCAAATTCCCCCGACAAGTTGAGGCGAGCAGACACTCCTAAGAAAAGTCTCTCCCCAAACCGTTCATTCATGCGACCCGTCTTGAAGATTCAAGCCTCTTCTTCACAGGAAGCAAAATCCACGCCCAAATCCGCCCACTCCTCCAGTTCCATCGTTTCCGGTCGGCGTTGCAGTCGTGGGTCGCGCTCCAGCGCAGCGTAGGCTCGCTTCCAGCGGGTGGCGTGCCAGCCAGGAATCCGTCCAAGACGCCGTGGCGGATTGCGCAGCGTGCGCTTGAGTTTCTTTCGTCGCTGGTCAAAGGCCGTGCGAATCATCTGCACCAGCAAGCGTCGGTCGCAAGGCCATTCCTCGTCGTGGGGCGTCATGCGGAGCAACCGAGAGTGAACCTTCGGCATGGGCGAGAAAGCGTGGGGCGGCACGCGTTGGCCCAAGTCGGCGTCAAAATCCAACGCCACGACCATGCCGAGGGAGCCGACATCGCTTTCGTATTCCATCACGACACGTTCGGCAAACTCCTCCTGCACGAGCATGACGATGTCTTGGAGGGGCGTGGTCTTGGGGTTTCGGTGGTAGCGGGTGATGACGTCGATGAGAGGAGAGGAAATTTGGTAGGGGATGTTGGCCACCACTCGGGAGATGTCGGCGGGCCACGAAACCTGCAGGGCATCGCCTTCGATGAGCGTCAATTGTTCCTCAGCCAGCGCATCGGCAAACACCGCACGAAGGTGCTCGCACGCACCGCTGTCCAGTTCGACGGCCGTCACCTTGCAGCCTTTGGACAGCAGCACTTCGGTCAGCGTACCGGGGCCGGGACCCACTTCCAACACGTGGTCTTCCACGTCCACTTCAGCCCATTCAACCGTGCGTTCGAGAACGTCATCGTGCACCAGAAAATGCTGGCCGAGAGCCTTGTTGAACGGCTGCTTGGCGCGGAGAGCATCGACGAGGCGGCGAGCGCCCTTCATGCTGTCACCGGCAGAAGGAGTTCGGTCAGGCGCGGCACGAGCGACTTGTCCTCAATTTCCTCAACGAAACGCTGGGCCAGGAGTTCGGCGCCCTTGATCTTGGCCAGGGCGTTGAGTTCGTCCATGGAAGCGAAAACGCCGACCTGGTCTCGGGCTTTGACCATGTTTCGGGCCTTGACGGGCCCAACGTCGGGGAGCAGTTCGTAGGAGTGCTGCTTGAGGGACATCGGTCCCGCTTTGTTGTAGAATTCCTCCACGAAGTATTGGCCGTGTTCTTCCACGAACATCTGCACCAGCGAAGGCAGGTCGGCCTTGGCCATGTTGGACATTTTATCGAGGTGGGCCATGCCGACGATTGCAGCGATGTGGGTTCGCTTTGAGGCGTCTTTGCCGATGTAGATGCGCTGGTTGAGCACCATCGCTTCGCTGCCTTTGGTCTTGAGGCGACAGAAGGCGAGGCTCTTCTCGGCCATCGCCGTTGCGATGCCGGTGCCCGCATCGTGTTCGAGGATGCGAGCCCAGTTCTCGTCCTTCATCGCCTCGGGTTCGGGGCGGGGTTGGTCTCGACGACCTTGACCTCGACCACCTGGGCCACGACCGCCTTGGCCTCGGCCACCTTGGCGGCGTTGCTGTCCGCCCTGTCGGCCTTGACCGCGACCGCCTTGGCCGCCTCGCCCACCCTCTCGGCGTTGCTGAGACGGGTCGGGTTTGGATTGGGGCTTGGGGACTTCTTGACGCCCCGTAGCCGCCTTGAATTTGTACTTCGAGAGGTCGGTTGTGTCCTCTTTCTTCTTGGGACCGGAGGGGGTCTTAATCTGGCGCCTTCGCCGTGGGTCTGACATCGAACATCACCTGTGTGGGGGATGCGAAACGCATCAAATGACTTGGCGCACGATGTTGAGCACAGCGTCAATTTCGCTGTCTTCAATCACGATGCGCTTGGACCCAAAGACCGCCTTCACGTCGTCGGACGTGGCGGGCATGAGTTCGGCGAGCTTGGCAGCGAGGTCGGGGTGCTTGGCCAAGGTCTCGACTTCAAGGAGTTTGGTTCGGAGTTCTTCGAACACCTCGGGCTTGGTGGACACACCGTTGCGAGCCTCACTGGCCGCCCATTCAGCGTGCTGAAGGGCCCACTTTTGTTCGTACTTCAGGGTGCCACGACGGTCTTGTGCGTCGTACAGCATCTCACGGACGGTGGCGAAATCAAGGAATCTCTCTTCTTCGGTCATGGTGCATCCCTCATTCAAGTGGGCGGAGGTGCTCTGGGCGAGCGATGACGGTCTTCTGCATGTTGCCGTCTTTGACGGCGACGATCCATGCGACACCCTGGCGCTTCTGGATGAAGCCGGTGCGACCGTGGAAGCGGCGATGAGGCATGCCACCTTGCTGTCCACCGTCGAGGACGATGGCGACGCGGTCGCCTTCCTCGTACTGGTGCATGACACGGCGGATGTTCAAGCGACTGCGTTCGTTCTTGCGTCGTCGCAAAATGCTACGAGTACCGACTCGCTGACCCTTTGAGCGCTTCATTTTCTTCGCCTCCAATGTCCCAAATCAGCGCAAGCGCCTCTTCGGAGCAAGTTGCCGACCCACCTTCCCCATATAAGCACCGCGACGAGGGTGTGCGTCGGTGGACGACGGCTCAGTCGGCGTGGATGTCGCCCACGTCCAGCCAGACCACGTTGCACTTGGCTTTGATGAGGGCCGCCACCGAGGGCTGGGTGCGTCCGCTGTCGCCGTGAATCGTTTCCTTGACGTAGGTGCCCGATTCGCAGCGCAGGGTGAACTCGATTTCCCGCTGCCCGTCCTCGTTCACCTCGATGAAGGGTGAATGCGCCTCAAACACCGTTCGCTTTCGTATCAGGTCGGAGCGTCGGTGGGACACGCGCTCGGGCGTTCGCTGAGCGAGTTTGATGCCGTTGAGCCCCTCCACGATCTTCAGAATCGTTTCGTCGTCGGGCAGGTCAAACACGGCCGGTGCCGGTGGAAGAGCGGCGAGAATGCGCTCGATGAGGTCGTCTTTCTTTCCGGTCTTCGCCAGACCGTGTGTTTCGGCGAGGGCGACGAGCTCGGGTTTCTTCATCGCCTTGAGTTCCTTCTCGCTGGGGCCTGCCGCAGGAACTTCGATGGTCGTTTCCAGCGGTTTGGTACGGTCGGCTCCCTTGTCGCCTCGACGTTGACGGCGACGTTTCTTGCTGCGGTTTTGCACGTCTTCTTTGGTCATGTCCACCGGAGCGGTCAGCACGGCGTACTCGGCCTCGTTCATCGGTTCGATGGTGAAGCGAATGGTGTAGGACTTCTCAGCAGGCGTGTCCTTGATGCGGACCACTTCGCTGCGAGACGAAGGGCGAATGGACGAGACTTCGACCGAGCCCTTGGCGGCTTCGTTGATGATGTCGACCAGCTTTTCGGCGTTGAAACTGCGCTTTCGAGGCTCCTTGATTTCGAGCACGAAGGGTCGCCCACGGCCCAAACAGCGCACGTCAATGTCCTCTCGGCCCATGCCGTGGAAGGCGTGTTCCGTGCCTTGGAAAATCTCCAGCATCGGGTTGCCCACGAGGTCTTGGACGCTCTTTTCGTACTGCAGACCGGTGTGGTTGCAACGCTCGCACCCTCGCCCCTTGCAGGCTCGACAGGGCCAGCGGGTTTGGGGAATGCCGCGCTCCAGTTTTCGATAGCGCCCGTAGACGTAGACGGCTCGAACATCCAGCTCCACCGTCAGGGTCAGCACGTCGATGAGCGCCAGCACATCGGGCTTATCGCTGACCATTGTGATGCCGTCCAAGCGGTCTTTCAGGCGCTTGCCGATCTCCTCCACAAGGGAGGATTTCAAGGCGTCTGAACCGCCGGCACCGAGGCGCTTGCGGAGTTTTTCTTCCTCTTCCATCTGGTCCTTCGGGAAGCGTGCACCGAGTTGGAGCCGACTGATGTCGTAGGGCTCAATCGCGTCAAAAATGATGTCAGCAAGCAGGTCCACCTCCTCAAAGAGGTTCTCGCAAAAGGGACACAACGGCTCGTCTTCTCGAACATTGGCCAAATGGCTGTCCTGTTCCACGACCGACGCTCGGATGCCTTGACCGGCTTCTTCGAGCGATTGACCGTAGGTGCGCTTGCCGCCGACACGACCCAAACAGGCATCGCACGTGCCCTGGCGGACCAGATGCTTGAGTCCAGCGGGGCGGGGCGCACGAGGAATTTCCTCGACGTGCGTGCCCAGTTGCATGGCGACTTCTTGCTGGTGGGCTTCGTCTTCCTCCACCGGCTCTACGTCGTCCCAGAGGGAATAATCCGTTTCGCCAAAGCCCGTGTTGGCGTACTTCATCCAGTCCTCTTCATCGTCGTCGATGTCTTCGGCCGTGTCGGGTTCGTTGCCTGCCATGTCGCCACCACCTTCCCGGGGCCAACCCCAAAGACGGCAGAGTGAGCGCAGGCTCAACCCTTCATGAAGTCACCGATGCAGCGGGGCTTATTTCTGGTCCATGAAGGCCAACACGCCGGCCACGACGGCGAGTACACCGCCCAACACGGTCATCCAGACGCCCATGCCCGCTGAGGTATCGGTCTCGGTTTCGGGCAGCAAGAGCCACCACACCAAAACGGCGAGCAGCATCAACACGCCGGCGGCCATGCCGGCCCACTTTCCGTGCTTCTCGGCGTTGGCGGGCAGGTTGCGACCGATGGAGCCTGAAGCGAGCATGACGGTGCCGAGCAGGGCGCTGAGGGAACCGAGCCAGAGAATGAGGCCGCCGGTTGAACCAGCAGCGGGCGTCTCGAGGCAGGTGTCCCGGACTTCACTCAGTTCGTTGAGTGCATCTTGGTCACCCATTGCAAAGGCGGCGGCGAAGGTGTAGATGTTGTCGCAGTAGTCTTCGTAATCGCCCACGATAGCATCGTCCATGTCGTCGACGGTGATGTCGTCTTCCGCCGCTTCTTCCATGTCTTCAGCGAAGAACATGTAGGCAAAGGCCTTGCATTCGTCAATGGCTTGTTGTTTGGTTTCGTCGGCATCCGGTTCGGCCACCGAACAGTCCTGTCGAATGGTGGTGAGGCCAACGCTCTGGCCCTCGCCGCCTTCTTCGTTGTTGACGATCCACGAATGACTGAACTGCCCCGCCATGGAGAGAAGCAGGGCGAACACGATGCAGCCAACGGCGGCCCACATCATCGGCGTCGTACCGCCCGCTGGAAGCGGCGTGCTCGCCATCGGTGAATAGACGCTGGGCGCCACGGCGGCAGGCGCGGCCACGGGGGCTACGGGTGCGGCGACCGCTGGGGCAGAGGCAATCGCAGGTTGAGCCACGGGTTGGGCGGCGGGAACAGGTTGTTGGGACACGGGAGCCACCACGGGCGCGGCTACGGGTGCGGCCACACCGGGAATGAAATCGGGATAGTGCTGGCGGGTGTAGGCGAGGGCGTTTTCGGGCGAATGGCCCATACTGAGCACTTGGTTGTAGTAGTCTTGAGCCGCCGACATCAACGGTTGCCTACCTCGGTTGATTGATGATGTTTTCTCCGATTTTCACGCCTCTTCCTCGGAGGGAAGACCAGCGGAGAGAGCGGGCTGGTTTGAAGCGAGAGGGGCGTCGGTGCGCTTGCTGATGAGGCCCAGGGCTGCGGTGGTGAGCACGAGGCTGGCGAGCAGGGAAAGGGCGATCATGGCTGCGGAGAAGATGCCGAAGTTGGCAAACAACCCCATCGGCGAGAGCGCGATGACGAGGAAGCCGGCAATGTCGGAGGTGGCTGAACCCAGCAGGGCCAAACCGCACGCACCGCCCACGGCCGAGAGCGCATCGTTGTGGGTCTCGCCGTTTTCTCTGCCTTCCCGATAGCGTTCCGTCACGTGAATACAGTAGTCAATGCCCACCCCCAGCGAAATGGTGGCGATGGTGACGGTCACGATGTTGAGTGAGGCACCGGCCACGTACATCAGGCCGTAAAGCCACACGACGACGAGGAAAATTGGGACGAAGGTGACGACCGCTTGCTTGGGGGAACGGAAGCCGATGGTCAGGGAAGCCAGCACGAACACCGAGCCGAGCACGAGGGAGGACTGCATTTCGTCTTGCATGGCGGTGGAGGCCGTGAATCGGGTGATGGGGCGACCGGTCAGCATCACCCACGTGAGGGGTTTGTCGTCCTCCTTCTCGCCCTCTTCCTCGTAGGTTCCGCTCGAGAGATTGGTGAAGACCTCCAGGTCTCGCCAGACTTCAGCCACGCCACCCTGCATGCCGGGGAAGTCTTCGGGCTGCGTCATGCCGAAGCGAATCTGCATCATGTCGTACGCTGCATCCTCGCCGTTCACGTCGAGCCACGGTCGGTCGGGGTCGAGGTCGACCACGGGCATGATGTAGAGCTGGACGATGCTGGCGGGGATGTCAGGAATCGGACCGACACCGGGCACGCCGTACAGCGACAAGAAGCCGTAGAAGAAGGCCAAGCATTCCCGGTCGGTCGTGTCCACCAGCGGCCCGTTGCCCGCCAGTGAACAGTTCATGCCAAAGCCGTCAACGTCGGGCTGCCACCCGGCTTCTTCGAAGGGCGCGCTGTCGAGCACGAGGCTGCCTTGGGCGGCGAAGACCATCTCGTCAAGGGCGAGGATGTCGATGGTCCCGTCAGGCTGACGGGTGATCTTGTCGGGCACGCCTTCGGGCAGGGCGTCCATGTCCTGACGGAATTCGTCGATGGCGGCGAAGACTCGCGGGTCCAAGACATCGCCCAAAATCAGCAGGTTGGCGGGCTCGCCTTCGTCGGCGAACCGCTCGGCGATTTCGTCCACGCCGATGGCGAAGTCCGAGCGCTCGTCGAGGAAATCCTCTACGGCAAAGTCCCCCTCAAGCTGGGCCATGCCCAACGCGGCGGGAACGGTCAGGGTGAGCGCAACGAGGGCGATGATGACGGCGTTTTTGCGCTGGCCAGAGCCAAGGGTAACCTGTCGTAACCAGTCGGGGTTGACGATGGATTTGACGTCGCCTTGTTCGGTGGATGTTTTCCGTGCTTCAAGCCAGTCGTCCACGCTGACGCGTATCAGCGGGGCCCACAGACCGGTCAGGATGAAGGCGGCCAAGACGCCGAGGGCGGCTTCGATACCGAAGGACCGCAAGGCGGCGATGTCACTGAACAGGTTGGCCGCAAAGGCCGCCATGGTCGTGAGCGAGGTGAGGGTGATGGCCCGCCCGACACGGGACAGGGTGATGCTGCCGGCTTCTTGTGAGGTCTTGCCGTTGGCTCGCTCCTCCTTGTAGCGATGCAGCGCGTGCAAGGAATCGTCAATGCCCAAGGCCAGCACGAGAATCGGTAACAGGTTGGAGAATTGCGAACGAGCGATGAGGCTCAAGCCAAACCAGCCCGTGATGTTGGCGAAGTGGCCGATCATGCCCTGCATCCACAGCAACGCCGCACCCAACGCAAACATGACGATGGCCACGTCCGACCAGCGGCGCAGGCTGACGTAGAGCAGAATTACGATGGCGAGGCCCATCATGGCGATGAGGCCCGCACTGGACTGCAGTTCCCGATTCACTTCCACGTTGACGCCCTGACCCAGCAGGAGGGTGACGGTCGTGCGGTCGTGGGTGCGGAGATGCCCTTCAAGGTCCATGTAGGTCCATTCGGTAGCGCATCCTGCGCCTTCGGCTTGGAGTTCGAGGCACGCTTCTTCGGTGTACTGCGGCGGGTGAAGCACCAAGGCTCCGTCCGCCAGTCGGTAGCCGCCAACACGGAAACCCTCGTCGGTGAACTGGATGTTCTTCTCTTGATGGGCGTCCTTCCACACGACTTCCCAACCCATCTCCTGCAACTTCGTGCTGTCGAGTTGCACCAGCAGCCAGGTCGAGGAACCGGTCCACCGACCCTTGCCCCACAACGCCCCTTCCCACGTGCCGTTGGAGAGCAATTTTCCGTAAATCGGCCCTTCTTGGTGGGCGGTGTAGTCGGCTTTGAAACCCCGGTCAAGCGAAAGCCAGCGCAGGAAGTTGTTGTCCGAAGCCTCGGCCATGCGGGCGGCGGCCATGTCGATGTGGGCTTGGGTGATGTTGGCGTCGTCAAACTCCAAACAGTCGAGCGGGAAACAATCCGTCCAGTTGGTCGGCGGTTCGGTGACCACCCCCAAGGTCGTGAGCCCCGGTTGGGTGAGGATGGAGGTGTTGTTCATGAAGCCGCG
>JAYNUQ010000040.1:0-14286 GCA_038116375.1 Candidatus Poseidoniales archaeon
TCTGACAACTGCGGCCACTGCTCGAAGACGGGCGGTGGTTCAGATGCTCACCACTCCATCAAGCAAAACCATCCTGACGAATACGTCTATGTCACCTACATGTCGGCATCCTTCGGCCAAACCAACACGGCCCGTGCAGGCAACGTCGCTCCATACAACTGGGCTTGGACCACCGGCGGTGCTCCCGATGCCTACTTTGGCGACCGAACCGACAAGCGACAGAGCGGTGCGAACGCTCAGTACACCACCTACGACACCCTCTTCTCAAGCGGCGGCGGCATGCACAGCACCGTGAACGATTACGGAATGTCCGCAGCCGTTTCACAGAACGGTGGCAACTACGACATCAGCATCTCCTACAAGTACAAGGGTTCGGGCACCCCTGCTTCCAACATGAAACTCTATGCCGCTCTTGTTGACAAGGACTGCACCGGCTACTCCTACTCCTCGGGTATTCCCCACGGCTACAACTGCTGGATGGCTTGGCTCACCGCTGGCGACACCTACAAGTCAAAGGGTGCAGGCTCTGGGACTGCCTTCCACAGCGTCTCCGTTTCCTCCACCGAAGCCACGGAGTCCTGGACCTCCGTGCCGACATCCGTCGTTCCCGGCGGCATCAACAAGGCCATCGTCGTGGCTGCCCTGATGAGCGGTAACCAAGTTTCCGTTGGCGGCAGCAGCCCCCACGTTTACCACGCCATTGATTCGACCATGGGTCCAAAGATGGACATCGGTGTCTCTGGGCTTTCGGTCTCCAACGACCTGGGTGTGAATTCCTATGTTCGTGGCGACACCGTGACCCTTCAAGCCGACGTCAAGAACACCGGCGATTTGGACTACACCAGCGGTGGCTCCCTCGAATTCTTCTACAAGAACGGTGCCACCACCACGGCCATCGACACCGTGTCGATCCCAACCCTCAACGTCGCTCCAGGTTCTCCGTTCCTCACCGGCTCAACCACATTTGACACCTCCAGCCTTCCAAGCAACGCCTGGTCCACCACCTTCGGTGCCCGACTCGTGGGCATCACGGGGGACATGGGCAACAGCAACAACCTCGCCGAAACAGGTGTAGATCACGATCGTTCACCCCTCGTCAAGACTCCGCAGGTCCTCGGTTCAAACGTCGTAGAGCGTGGTGATTTCGTGAGCATCCTCGCCAAGGGCGACCCCGACGACAACGTGGACAACATCAGCAGCATGACCTTCGAGCTTGAAGTCTCAGCGGCAGGCCAGAACCTCTGGGACGGTAGCATCGTATCCGGCGGAGAAAACATCCTCTACCGTGATTCACCTCAAGAGGGACGAGAATACATCGTGACTCCAAGCATGGAAATGAGTGCAGGCGATTACGATGTTCGAGCCCGAACCGTTGACAGCCGTGGGCAAACCAGCGATTGGTCCGTGGTGAGCGATATGTTCGAGCTGGCAAACGGGCGCCCCATCATCGTCGCCGACCCGGTTCCCACCGTCATGTGCGACCTGAGCACCAAGGTGAGCATGGTCGGCCACGTGTCGGACCCTGAAACGCCGTTGGGCGACCTCATCATCACCTCCGACAGCGCCAACTTCGTAGCGTGGCACGCTGATACGGAAGAACTCGAAGTCATCTTCCCGTACGACAACGGATGTCCGCTCGGACAGAAGGGCATTGAGGTCAAGGTTGACGACGGTGGCGATTACTCCGATACCGGTGAACTGCCATACGGTACACTCTTGTTCAACATCATCGAAAACGGCCAACCACGCTGGGCTGGACTGCCCATTCAAGTCGTTGACGAAGGAGGCAGCGGAGTGCTGTCCCTCTCGGAGTACCTCTCCGATACCGATGACCAAGGACAACCGGTTGATGCTTCAACGCTCTCGGTGCAAATCATGGACAACTCCAACCCGGACATCATCGCTGTTGAACTCCGAGGCAACACCTTGGGCTACGAGACCATGGACGATGACATCAACGGTGAAACGGTGGTCACCCTTCGCGCCAGCGACGGCGAGCAATTCTCCGAGCAGACCCTCACCATTCGCATCAACCCGATCAACGATGCACCTCGTCTTGACATGACGGACATTGAAGAGTTCTCCTTGAAGACCAACCGTCAAAAGGTCATCAACCTCAACAGCCGTCTTACGGACGTTGACAGCCCACAAGGCACCTACTGGGTGAACAACCCACAGTCCACGGAAACCGGATCTGCACGATTGGTCACCGGCGACCTCATCCTCAACTTCGAAGAGGTTGGCGTTCAGACCGTCACCATCTCCACCACCGACGGCTACGCCACGAACAGCTACGAAATTACCGTGAACGTCTTCGACGCCCTGCCGTTCTACATCTCCAAGACCAACGACGGCTCAGGGCACCTCTATGTTGACATGGTTGACACCTATGAAACCCAAACGCCAACCGCCTCATTTGCGCTCACTGAGACAGCACCAACCTTCACGGTGGTCTCGGTCACCTGGTCGTTGTGTAACGAGCTCTCGGGGACCTGCGACGGCTTCTGGGAATACGATTTGGACATGTCTCGCTCAAGCTCTGGCTGGACGCAGGAAATGAACATCCCCTCGTCGTACGGCGATGGCGGCTTTGCCCGTGTGAACGGGATGCGCAACATGGATTACATCGGCTTGACCGTTCGTGCAGTCGATGACGCTGGCCAAGAATACAAGACCTCGGACACCACGAAGTGGATGACCACCGAAGCCTTGCCGGCACCCGCAGAGATGGACGACGCCCTCATCGAATGGTACGTCGCTGACTTGATCGCCGACATCGCCGATGTTGAGGCACAACTCGACGACCCGGCCAACGCCCAAAACGCGGCATCACTCGAAGCTCGCCTGATGGAACTCAACGAGAAATTCGATGTGGCTTGCACAGACGACCGAGCCAACTGTCCCGTTGACGAAGTGAAAAGTTCAGGCGCCGATGAAGCCACAGGTCTCAACACGAACATCATCCTGATCGTCATCGGAGTGCTCATCGTTGCCGCTCTGCTCGGTCTCATGTTCATGCGAGGCGGCGGTGATTCGGAAGAAGCCAAGTGGAACGAAGCGGCTCTGCCCGTTCACGACACCGTTGCCAACTCGATGTACGGAGGCGCACAGGAGATTTTCCAACAACCCGTTGCACCCATCGCTGCAGTTGCTCCACCACCTGCACCGGTCGCCGCACCTGCAGGCCCACCGCTGCCTCCTGGCGGCCTTCCAGCCGGATGGTCCATGGAGCAGTGGGTCCACTACGGCCAGCAATACTTGGACCAGATGAACCAGCAGTGAACCTGCAGCGTTTATGACCCCTTGACAGGGGTTTTGGAAAAAGCATACCCCTAAAGGGGAGTGAGGAGAGGAAACCACGTGGCCGAAGAAAACGCTGATGTTCCCGTTGAGGATGTGGAGGTTGAACCCCTCCCTGCTCCCGAGGAGGCTGAGGTCACGCAAGAGGACATGGCGACCGTTTGGTCACCCGAACCCACCGGTGCTGACGACGTTCTGACGTCATCGGTAGACGAATGGATTGCTGGTGTCGAATTCGAATCCACGGCAGATGTTCCCATCCCTGAACGTCTTGTGGACCAAGTCATCGGCCAAGAAGCCGGTTCAGTGGTCATCAAGAAGGCTGCAGAACAACGTCGACACATGCTGATGATCGGCGACCCCGGTACGGGCAAGTCAATGCTGGCGAAATCCATGACCGACCTTCTCCCGAAGGATGCCCTCGAAGATGTTCTGGTCTACCCCAACGAGGACGATGAAAACGTCCCTCGTGTGCGTACCGTCCCTGCCGGGCGTGCCGAACGCATTGTCAAGGTTCAGAAGGAGGCCATACGCCAGCAGCGTGAGAAATCTCAGCGCATGTTGTTCATCGCCTTCGCTGCCATCGGTTTCCTCCTGCTCATCGCCGCCTTGCAAAGCGGCGACTTGTTCACGCTCCTCTTCGGAGGTTTCCTCCTTGTCTTCGGTTACATGTTCATCCGTAGCCGACTGGGCGCCGCCGACGACAGCCGCATCCCCAAGGTTTTGGTCAAGCATGACCTCAACGAACTTCCACCGTTCGTCGATGCGACGGCCACCCTCTCGGGCTCGTTGCTGGGCGACGTGCGACACGACCCGTTCCAGTCGGGAGGCATGGAGACTCCAGCACACGACCGCGTCGAACCGGGCGCTATTCACCGTGCTCACAAGGGCGTTCTCTACATCGACGAAATCAATCTGCTGCGCCTCGAGGAACAACAGGCGCTCCTGACGGCCATGCAAGACCGTGCATTCCCCATTTCGGGTCGTTCTGAGCGTTCTTCAGGGGCCTTGACCAAAACCGAGGCCGTACCGTGTGATTTCATTCTCATCGCTGCTGGAAACCTTGACGCCATTCAAGGGATGCACCCTGCTCTGCGAAGTCGTATCCGTGGATACGGTTACGAGGTCTACGTGAACTCTGAGATGCCGGACACGTCCCGCAACCGACGCCGATTGATTCGGTTCATCGCCCAGGAGGTCCTGCGCGACCAAGACACCGTGCGAGAAATTCCACACTTCGACAAGAGCGCTGTCGCCATCATCTTGCGGGAAGCACAACGCCGTGCGGGCCGTCGAGGCAAACTTTCGCTTCGCCTTCGTGAACTTGGCGGACTCGTACGCATCGCCGGCGATCTTGCCGTAGAGGCAGGTGCCCCCTTCACTTCTGCAGAACACGTTCTGGGTGCCCGAAACATCGCCAAGCCGCTTGAACAGCAAGTGGCGGACCGCATGATTGAGCGGCGTCAGGACTACGCCATGCTCGTCAACAGCGGTGAGCGTGTTGGTCGAGTGAACGGGCTTGCCGTTCTTGGTGCCAATTCTGGCCTCTCCGACTTCAGCGGCATCATGTTGCCCGTCGAAGCTTTGGTCACGCCATCACAAGGCGGAGGTGGCAAAATTCATGCAACCGGCGGGCTATCGGATTTGGCCAAAGAAAGCGTAACGAACGTGAGCGCCGTCATCAAGAAACTCACGGGGAAAGACATCTCCGACTATGACATTCACATCCAGTTTGTTGACACCCACGGCGTGGACGGAGATTCAGCGTCCATTACGATCGCCACAGCCATCATTTCTGCTCTGGAGAACATCCCCATCCGCCAAGACTTGGCGATGACCGGCTCGCTGTCCGTCCGTGGCGAAGTTCTGCCTATTGGTGGAGTCACAGCAAAAATCGAAGCAGCCGCTCGCTCCGGTGTCAAGACCATCGTGGTTCCTCGGGCCAACATGCAAGATGTTCTTCTCGACGACCGATTTGAGAACATGGTTGAAGTCGTGGCCGTCGACACGCTCGACGAAGTGATGCAGTACGCTCTCATCAAGCACGAGCAGAAGGCGGGCTTGGTTGAGCGCCTTGAAGCCGTGATCGACCGTCTCACGCCCGAGGTTCAAAGCAAGATTTCCCTGGTCTAAGCAGATTGGACCTTTCTCGCACCATATCGGCGTGGCCTACAAAAGCAATCTGCATCGTGGGGAGATTGTTCAAAATGTCATCTAAGGTCAATGACGCAGGGAAAGGGGCCCTTCTGGCTCTGTTTCTTGTCACCATGATCGACATGATCGGTTTTGGCATCATCATTCCCTTTCTCACCTACCTCGTGCAAGACTTAGCAGAGGCGCAAGGCGTGGTGCAAATTGGCCTGTGGGTCGGCCTGTTGATGACGGCCTATTCCGCTGCGCAATTCCTTTCTTCACCGTTTTGGGGCTCACTCTCCGACCGCCTCGGTCGCCGCCCTGTCCTCATGATTGGATTGGTGGGCAACACCGTCTTCTTCACGGCTTTCGGATTCTCAACGACCCTGCTCTTTGCGCTCTCGATGCGATTTTTTGCCGGTGTGTTCAACGGAAACATTGCGGTTGCGCGGGCCTACATCGGTGATGTCAGCACACCAAAGCAACTGGCAACACGGATGGGGCTTATCGGGGCCGCGTTCGGTCTTGGATTCACACTCGGTCCGTTTATCGGTGGCGAATTTTCCAATCCAGCTGAGCGTTGGGACCTCTTTGTGGGCACGGTGTTTGAGACGTATCCCTATTTGCTCCCATGCGTGATTGCAAGCGTGCTCTCTGCAGGTTCCCTGGTATTGGCGTACTTCAAACTGCCCGAATCTCTCCCCGCATCCGAACGGCCAACCCAAGACCAGCGTACGCCGTGGGGGCAAGAGATGGCCACGATGGCCAGGAATTCAATTCACATGCTGCGAACGGCGGGCATTGGCGCCATGATTTGGGTGACGATGTTGTTTATGCTGGGTTTCACCGTCATGCATGCCGTGTTTATTCTCTACACCGAGATGGACCCAACATCTGGCGGTCTTGGATTTTCAGAACAAGACAACGGCCGGGTGTTTGCCATGATCGGTCTCCTGGGCATTCTGACCCAAGGCGTCCTCATTGGCCCGCTCACCCGTCGGTTTGGGACCCGTCGCCTCATCCCTCTTTCCATCATGCTCACCGGTGTTGGATTGTTCATGATTCCTTACACCCAGGCTTCACTTGCATGGGTTCAGATGCTCATGGTTTGTTCGTGCATCGCCATCGGAAACGGTGTGTTCCAACCCTCCTCAAGCGCCTACCTTACACGACTTGCGAGAAAGGACGGCTATGACCTGGGTGCGGTGATGGGCGCTCAGGAATCCTTGGGCGCATTTGCTCGGATTCTTGGTCCCCTCTCGGGTGGCTTTGCTTGGGAACTGACCGTCAACGGAACCTATCCGTTCGACTACCACACCGCCTTTCACCTGTGCGGTTTTTTGATGGTTCTTTGCGCATTCCTGACCTTACGAATCCCTACCCTTCCTCCACTCCAGGAGCCCAATGAGCCCCTTGTACCTGCGGAGATGTCTTGAAAACCTCTTGAATACAGGCCTCCCTATGGAAGCCTCAACACCTGTGTGGACAGGTCAGCAGTTCCGTCACCGACTGACGGTTCTTTCGCATGCGGCCGTCATCATGACGCTGGTGACCGTTTGGCTCATCCAACTCATCGATGTCCTCCAACCTCTATTCATTGCTCTTGGCATCTATTTTGTTCTCAAACCTGGTGCTGATTACCTCTCAAAGAAGGGATTTCCAATCATGCTATCGTACATCACCATGCTGATGTTGGCCATTCTCATCGTGCTGAGTGCGGGTTATTTTGCCTACCAGCAAGCGGACAATTTTCTCGATGATGATGACCGAATGGCCGAGTACACGAAACTTCTCGACGAGCGCTGGATCGACTTGAAGGAAGCACCGTTGATTGGAAAGTCAATCTTGGATGCTGGCGCTACAACGGATGGAACGCTGGATGAGGATTTGGCGAGCATGGGTCTGCTCGAGGAGGGTTCAGGTCTCTCTGCGGCCATCAACGGTGTGTTATCGAGCGTGGGGATGTTCTTCATCACGGGAATCACCGTCCTCTTCTTTTTGCTGTTCATCATCTTCGAGGCGAGTTTGCTCCCAGGTCGTATTGAGCGAGCCTACCCGGGCGGTGGGAGTGAACGCGTTCACATGATTCGGGACCAAATCGAAGCCAGCGTCAACACCTATGTTGTTGTCAAAACAGGTGTTGGGTTTGGTACGGGTGTATGTGCGGGTTTGGTCATGCTCATCTTTGGGATTGACCTTTGGTTCACGTGGGCGTTGTTGACGTTCCTGCTCAATTATGTCCCTTACATCGGTTCCTTGCTCGCCACCATCCCTCCAATTATTCTTGGCTTCATCCTGCTGGACCCTGCCTTGCTTCTTCTCCTGACGGCCCTGTTGCTGACCAATCAACAATTGTGGGGGAACATCATCGAAACCCGATGGGCTGGCCGAGCCCTCGATATTTCACCGGTCTTGTTGTTGGTTGTCACTGCATTTTCCTTCTGGGTTTGGGGCATCATCGGCATGATTCTCTCCATTCCGCTCGTCGTGATTCTCAAAATTGTACTCGAGAACATCGATGCCACACGACCGCTGGCCATTCTCCTTTCAGAACGGGCGCCAACCCTTGAGGAGGCTTGGCGTGAGGCGATCAAGGATGGACGAATCACGGCCTACGAAGAGCGCATGCTCACCGAGTTGCAGGTGGTGCTTGGATACAGCGACGACCAAGTCAAGTTGATTTCAGCCCGTATTGCCGCTGAATATGCTCTGCGAAGAGGCCGGTTGAGCCTTGACCAAATCGCACTTGTTCGTGTGGGCATCGCTCACATGCACGAGCCGCAAGAGTGGCGTGAACAATTTGAAGAGATTGTCACAGAAGGAAAACTCAGCGTGATGGAGCGTTTGTTCCTTGGTCGCCTTGTCTTCGCTCTGGGCGATGATGAGGAGGAGTGAATCAAAGCACTTCTGTTAGGATGCGTTCCAGTTCCGTGTTGATGGTCAAAATCAACGTTCCAAACTCGGGAGGAATGTTTGGGTCTTCGTACAGTTCCTCAAGTTTTGATTGCGCCATAGCGATTCGCACATCCAGCTGGCGACCCTTGTTGAGCAACCAGTTTTCACACGCCTCTTTGGCTTGTCGTCGAATGTTTCGGGGTACTTTCGGGTCGTCAATTTGATTGATGACGGTCGCAACTTGTTCTAATCGCTCTTCGATATCCATGGTCTCCACCTTGTTGCACGCATTTTACGCTGGTCGGTGGCCGTCTTTAAGTTGATGGCCGCCATGGTCACGTCATGGAGGCGACCAACGAAGCCATCTTGGGATGGACCAGAGTTGCGGTTCTCCTGCTTGGGATGGGGTGGGCTGCATGGATGGACCACAAGTCTCGCCGGGTCGCCAACGAGCACTGGATCGTGTGGGCCAAGCCAGCCATTTTCATTTGGGCCCTTGACTTGATGGTTCAGCAAGCAGACTGGACGATTTACCTCACGGCTTCGGCCGTCATCGCTTATGCCAGTGTCTCGGTCTTTGGTCGCCCGACGATTCGAGATGCCCTCAGCGGTTCGGGGACGGACCGAATCTTTCTGTTTTGGTACCTTGTGAGTGCCGTAGGTGTGGTTGCGGGTGCCGTTCGTTACCAATCCACCACACCGCTGGAGGTGGTGCTCGGAGACGGAGACGTGCTCGGTATCCTGTGGTGGAAAACCGTATCTTTGATGCTCGTAATTTTCTTTATCGACCTGGCATGGCGGATGCGGTTGTTGCACGGAGGGGCAGACGCCAAGGCCTTGATGTGGGTCTCCTTGGTGTTCCCGACTTGGGTCGCCGTACCGCTTCCTTTCGCTGACATGGCAGGTGAGAGCGTCGTCGCTCTCCCTGTGAGCATTTCATTGCTGATTTGGGGAGGTCTTGCGTTCTTGCTGATTCCCTTTGTCATGCTCATCCTCAATGTCAAACGCGGAGATGTTCGCACGTTCGGTGACCTTCGGTTGGCGTGGCACGCTTCCATGATGAGCGTGGAGGACGTGGCTCATCGCCATGTTTGGTTGTTGACCGATACCATGGCCATGCCCAACGGCGAGGAACGGGTTGTTCATGCCACCAGGGCACCGCGAACAACACCGACAGCTGAAGCCTTAGAGGAACATCTAACCCGATTGAAAGCGTTGGGCGTAGAGAAGGTTTGGGTGAGCCACAAAATGCCGTTGCTGGTCTTCTTGTTCCCAGCGGTGCTTCCGCTGGTTCTCTTCGGAGATCCAACGACCCTGCTGTTGATTTGGTTGAATTGAACCGCTCAGTTACCCTTGCGCTCAACGTTCTTTGGACGAAGTCCCTTGTAGCTGCACTTTCGGCAGCGCGTGGCACGAACGGCGTTTCGAGCGTTGCAGCGCATGCAAATCTTGCGGTGGAGCAAGCGAGCCTCGGCTTCGGGGAATCGTGCCATGATGAGGCGACCAAATCCCCCTATTTAACCGCAACCGCCCTGTTTGGGTATCTTCAAGACAGGCCAACGAATGGGCGGTGCATGAAGGTCGTGAGGTTGCCAGGCATTCATCACGACGGCAACGTGGTCCTCGTCTCGGGTGCCTTGGGCCATCTTCTCATCAACGCTGGCACCTCATGGTACCAAGCACTCCAAGTCGAACGCATCACGGGTCAGTTGGGGGAACACCGATTGGACCGTATCTTGCTGACCTCGCGTCGCTTTCCCGTCTCAGGCGGTGCAGCCCATCTTGCTGAGGCCTTCAACGATGTACCTGTTCACATCCATGCCGACGGTCAAGCTGCCCTTGCCAACGGCGATTTCTTCACGACGTGGGCGAATCGATTCGATTCGGACATGCCTCGCACAGATACGGAAGGGTTGAGCGAGGCCGATGTGTTTCCCATGGGTGACGGAGAAGTGCTTCCTCTCCACCTCCCAGGACACGCCAGCGAAGGTATGGGCTTCCACATCCCGCATCTCTCCACCTTGGTGGTCGGTGCTCTGCTCCCTCGGGCCGACAGGCCCACGCGCTGGGATTTGCCGGGAGGCTCCCTGATGGACATCATTGACAGCATCAGGCGAATCAAACGTCTGAACCTTTCATCGATCGTCCCGCTGCAAGGCCCCGCTATTCGTGGAAGTGAACATGTTCAAGAGGTCCTTGACCGCCACCTCGCCTTCTACGAAGAAGCCGTAGAGAACGATGGGAATCCGCCCTCTTCGTGGGACCGACCCGCCCCCACCGCCGTTTGGCTCACGCCAAGGAAACCTTGGCCGCTTGAGGAGCACGAGTCGGTTTAAGCCGGATAGGGCATGAAGTAGGTCTGGCCGATTCGCTTCTGCCGCTTGATTTGGTAGTCCTCTGCCGTGTTTTCGATGTCATGGGTCGACCCGTCCCAAGCCCGAACATGGTGAATCCAGCCGCTGCGCACATGGACAAGTTCACCCTCGAGGTGGAGGCTGGAAACAGGGCCGTCGATGCTGAACACCAGTTCACATCTGTTCGCTCGATCATCACAGACCGACCACACCTTGCCGTGCTGGGTCCCCACGAGGAAGTGAAACTCGCCTTCGCTGACGAGCGTGATGGCACGGATGCTACCCGAGGCCAGCGAAAACTTGGCGACCGTTTCAAGTCGAGGCAGGGTGACGATGAGCACTTCTCCGCTGGCGGTGCCTATTGCAGCAGCATCCACCGGACCCATGGGCCCCCGGAGGGCGAGAAGGACGGTCGGGAGTCCATCAAGATGGAATCGTTGCGCACGGCCTTCAATCGGTTTCCAAGCGACCAAACCGTCGTTCATGGCGAGAAGCGTGCCTTCCTTTGTGGTAAGACTTCGGACGACCGTTCGTTGGTTCATGGTGTCAATGAAACGCTGGAGGTACAGGTTCCTTTTCCACACCCTTTGCTCGAGAGTGAAAGTGAACATCAGTACATTTCGTCGTTCTTGTTCTCCTTCTTCCATTTGCGATAGCAGGATTTACAGACTCGTACCCGCCCTTTTCGCGTCTCATAGCCGTTTGAGCCCCACATGTCGATGGCGTCGTCAACGGAAAGTGAACGACCTCCCATCGATTTGTCGGCAAAGTTGTCGCAATCGCGCACGCCGCAGGGCAGTTCGCCTTCTTTTTTCGAGGACGTTGTTTTCTTGGAGTCTTCGCCAGCGTCTTTCTTGTGCTTGCGCGCTTTCGCCTTGAATCCCATGAACAGGGCTTATCAGCCCCATTCATGAAGGTTACCTCGCTCACTGAAGGTTCTGGTAGTGTCGGATTTTCTCAAGCAGGCCGTCGATGACTCGCAAAAGTCCCCGAAGCGTGACCTCCGAGACGTTGGCCACCGCACACACCTCTGATTGGGTGCGTGGGGAGTCTGCGGCACTGGCGGCTTTGTAGATCAGTGCTGCAGCAACACCCATCGGTTTCTTGCCCTGCCACACGTCGTCGTGGGGCTTGATGGTGGTCCACAACTCGTCAAGGGGGGTTCGGATGCTCGGTTCGAGGCCCAGGTCGGACATGAATTTGTCAAAGTACTCATCGGGCGCCGTAATCTTGTGCATGTTGAGGCGACGGGAGACCTGACGAATCAATCGAGACAGGTCCTTTTCCGTGATGTCAAAGGCTGAAGCCACGTCGGGAATCTGCCGAGGCAATCCCTCTTGCCGTGCAACCAGGTAGGTGCAGGCTGCTGTGACACCGGCGATGGAGCGTCCGGTCACGAACCCTTCGCCAGACAGGCGACGGTACAAACGAGCCGCTTCCTCTTGGAGCGGAGCAGGGAGGCCAGAGCGGTCTCGAATGAACTGGTTGGCCTTGACCAAGTTGCGCTCTCGGCTCTTGCGGGTCTTGGAGCGCTCGTCGATGACACGGCGCCGACGCCAATCACGGCGGGCTTGGGAGCTCATGCCGTGCCGAGAAGCGATGCCGGTGTTGAGGTCACGAACGTCGATGGTGGTGTTGAGCCCTTTGTCTGCAAGGGTGTAGGTCATCGGGCGACCAACACGAGAACGGTCTTCGCCGTTGTCTCTGTTGGTCCATTCGGCGCCGGGGTCGGGGACGTTTTCCTCAGCCACGAGACCACAGTCGCCGCAGGTGATTTCGCCGCGGGTGATGTCGAAATCCCAGTTAACGGCACCGCAGTCTTCGCAGGGACGGGTGTGTCCGTCGAGGGTTCGGCGGGACGGGTCGGTGTGGCCCATGCCGGGTAGGTCGGGTTTTGACGTCGGTGCGGTTGCCGCCTTGTTCTTTTGATTCATCATCTCAACTCCTTGTTTAGTAGTGGGGCCTTGTGTTATATAAATCCGAGGTTTCTTTGCACATACTTAATCCCGCTCAATGCACCACTTTTTGGCTTGAACAGGTCGGCTCCAGTAGAATGAAGTTCACGTGTCATGATATAAACGGTCGTTCCTCTTCGTGAGGGTGGAGGCCGTGTCCCGAGGGGCCGTGGGGATGTTTGGCCATCACAGGGTTCAAAGGCGTCCCGCGGTGGCAACCAAACGAGGATAAGCATGCCCGCTACCGTGATACTTGGCGCCCAGTGGGGCGATGAAGGCAAAGGCAAACTGGTTGACCGTCTGGCGGAACAGGCCACATGGGTTGCCCGATTTCAGGGCGGCAACAATGCAGGCCACACGGTCGTGCTCGGCGAACAGATCCTCAAATTCCATCTTCTCCCTTCAGGAATCACACGTAAGGAATGCCATCTCGTGCTTGGCGACGGCATGGTCATCGACCCTTGGGTACTGGATAAGGAATTGAGCGGATGGCACGAGAGCACAGGCGAAGACCCCAGGGGAGAGCGACTCTACGTCAGCGAGCGGGCGCACATCATCCTGCCCTATCACCGCTACATGGACAGTTTGGACACCAAAATTGGAACCACGGGTCGGGGTATCGGGCCCACCTATGCTGACAAGATCAACCGCGTCGGTTTGCGTTTTGGCGACGTCGCCGAAGTGCTTGGTGATGAGGATTGGACCAACGCCACCGTTGACCGAATGAATGCATCGTTGGAGGCTGCAGGCTCTTCTGAACGCGTCTCAACCGAGGGACTTGCAAGCGACATTGCGTGGATTCACGACAACTACGCCCAGTGCATTGCCAACACCGGGCTCATGCTTGACAACGCACTCAAACTCGGTGAACACGTCATCCTCGAAGGTGCACAGGGTTGTCTTCTTGACATCGACCAGGGCACTTTTCCCTTCGTAACCTCCTCGGTTACCTCACGAGGCAACGCCACCCACGGTGCCGGTATTCACCCCGGGCACGTGGAGGATGTCATCGGCATCACCAAGGCCTACATCACGCGAGTCGGCCACGGTGCGATGCCCACCGAGGTCGAGGACGAGGCGGGCGTGCACATGGGGACGGTGGGCAAGGAATTCGGCACCACCACGGGTCGGAAGCGCCGCTGCGGCTGGTTTGACGCCGTCGTCATGCGACACGCGCAGCGCATCAACGGGTTCACTGGCTTGGCCTTGACAAAACTTGACGTGCTTGGCGGACTTGACGAGTTGAAAATTTGTGTTGCATACGAATTGGACGGAAAAAAGATCACCGAACTGCCTTCCACGGCCTCCGCTCTCGCTCGGTGCAAGCCCGTTTACATCAGCATGCCTGGTTTCCCCGAACTTCCGCTCTCCGAATGGTTGGCGATGGCGGTTCATGCCAACGAATCGGGCAAAGGAATCGCCGTCCTGCCTGCAGCCGCTCAGCAGTACATCGCAAAACTCGAAACGCTCGTGGGCGTGCCCTGCACCAGCGTCGGCGTCGGTCCAGATCGAGACGCCACCATCGACTGCGTTTGATTCCCTGTTCTGCACAGGTGAAGGCTCAAAAGGGAGTGGCTCACCGCTCGGATTACAAGGGCGCTTAGCTCAGTTGGAAGAGCGTCTGGTTTGCAACCAGAAGGCCGGGGGTT
>JAYNUQ010000041.1:0-10911 GCA_038116375.1 Candidatus Poseidoniales archaeon
ATTGCGACCGTCAAGCCTTGCTGGTGGCCATGCTTCGTGGTGGATTTGAGTTCCAAGGACAGAAATGCAGTGCAGCCAGCCGTGTCTACGTGCCTCGCTCCGTGTGGGACGCCATCAAGGACGACTATGTTGCCGAAGTCAACAAGATCACCGTTGGCGATGTCTCGGACTTCAGCAACTTCCTCGGCGCCGTCATCGACAAGAAAGCCTTCGACAGCATCACCGGCTACATTGACCGGGCCGCAGCCAACCCCGATTGTGAAATCGTCACGGGCGGCACCTACGACGACAGCACGGGCTACTTCATCCAACCGACCACCATCGTATGCAACGACCCCAGAAGCGAAACCATGGCCGAGGAAATTTTCGGACCCGTTCTCTCGGTCCACGTGTATGCGGACGATGATTTCGAAGCCACCTTGGAATTGTGCGACACCACCTCGGAGTACGCCCTGACCGGGTCCATCTTCGCCAAGGACCGACGCCACATTGAGGTCGCTGCCGCTGCATTGCGCTACAGTGCTGGAAATTTCTACATCAACGACAAACCCACAGGTGCCGTCGTTGGCCAGCAACCGTTCGGCGGTGCACGTGGAAGCGGAACCAACGACAAAGCGGGCAGTCCGCTGAACTTGCTCCGTTGGGTCAGTCCTCGCTCCATCAAGGAAACGTTCGCACCGCCTCACGATTGGACGTACGGCTTCTTGGGCTGATCACACGGATTCCTGCTGGGCTGCCTTGGCTTTGCGAGCCAGGCGAGCCTTGTGTGCTTTCTCGGCCTGTGGGATGATGTACTTGGCTGGCACCTTGGCTGAGACCAAGCCGATGAGGTACCAGCCGAGTGTAAGAAGCGGAGTGGCGACCATGACGGTCAAGGCTGCAGCCATGACGACAAAGCCGTCCGTGGCCTGCCACGACCAAGCCGCACTGAGGCCGGTGCACACGGGTAACCACCATCGAGCAGCGTAACTTGGCGTTGACATTCCCTTGTGGTCTTTCCTTGGTGCAAACGCAGAGGCGAGCCAGGACATGCTGGCAATCTTAGTTCAGTTGTATTTGAACGACCGTTTTTTCTCAAACCGTTGATGAAGGAGAACTCCGTCGTCCATCCTACCTGCAATGATGAAGGCCTCTGCCGAATGCTGTATTTCAGTGACGATTGATGGGCGAACTGAGCAGGTACCGCTCCCTGGTGACCGCCATGCAACCGTTGCTTCAACCTCAGCAACTCCAGCAGGTCCCGCTCACACCGATGCCCGACCGCTTGACGGTGTGGAAGGCATCAACGCCCTGGCGAACCGTTCGCTCAATGCTCGGACTCGTCATCGTTTGCTATTTCATATCTCAAATCGCCGTGCTCATCGTTGCAGGCTACATCGACGGCGACTTGAACGGCACCATCGGGCCCTTTGACCCGATGTTCACCTTTCTCGGGGGCATCTGTCTTGCACCGTTTCTGATGCTCTTCTTCTACCTGCGCCGCCCCTCTCTGACCCACACCGTGCAAGCCTACCCCTCGGTGGAGGGCCGTCAACTGCATGCCTTGGCGGGTGGGACTGTGGTCAAATCCCCGGGACCGACCGTGGTCCAGCACCATCTCTTTCGCTCCACGGCCCCGCTGGAAATGCCTCGGCCGTTTCATCTTTGGATGCTGTTCATCTGCGGAGTCGGCGTGTCAACCCTGTGCTTGCTCCCGCTCACCGTCTACGGTGCAAACGCCTTCACCGTTCTTCTCGCCGTCATGGTCGTGCTTCCGGCCTGGCTCATTGGTTTTTCAACACCGGTCTTTGCATGGTGGTCCATCACCAGTCGCCACATGGGCATCCACATCTCAAGGCGGGATGCAGAGTGGGTCCTTGCGGCTGGCATGCTGTCGACGGTGCCCGCCATCGTCATCAATTCGGTGCTATCGCCGATTTTGATTTCCTTCGCTGGGCTTGACGCCAGCGCAAGCGGTACGTTGGGTGAGGGGTTCATTCTCTTTCTCTCGGCACCCATCGGCGAAGAGATTTCCAAAGCGCTGGGGGTTCTTGCCCTCAGTCATCTGATCATTTCTCCCAAACACGGCTTCTACGTCGGCTCGACGGTTGGGCTCGGGTTTGCACTGCTGGAAAACGCAAGCTACATCTCCATGGCGCTCGCCAGCGATTACAGCAGCATCGTCTATTTCTTCACCGCCACCCTACGAGGCTTAAGTTCAATCCCCGGGCACGCAATGTGGACCGGTTTGACGGGTTACGCCATCGGTTGTTGGATGGCCAAAGGTCATCGGTATCCTTCGCTGCCCGGGACGGCATACCTTTCGGAAAAGAAAGATGCCAACTGGGTGCTGTACGACAAAGAGGGGCGTGCCATCCCAAACACGAGTTGGGTTACGATGCCGTCAAATCGTATGATTCGACTGCTCAGTCGACACCAAGACCACGCTTGGCCCATGCCTCAAACCTTGAGGAACGGCCTGCTCTTGGCCATCCTTGGCCACGCTCTGTGGAACGGGTCATCGTGGGGCGTTGGGATGCTCCTTGCCGAGAGTGAGTCCTTGCTCGCTGTCCTGCTTCAGTTGATGTGGTTGGCCGTCATGGTCTCCGCCCTTTGGTTTTGCATTCTAAGGTGGCTGCCCACCATCGTGCTCAAGGCTCAAGAGTGATGGTTTTCGCCCAATATCGGGTCATGTCTTCAAAAACCCTGCACGGATGGAAGGGGACGGACAGTTACACCATTGTCAGCACGGGTGGTCAATCATGGACGTCTTTTCCAGCGGCCCGAATGCGGGGAATTTGGTCGTAACGGCCGGACTCGTCGTGCTCCTTTTGGTCATGTCCTCTCGAGCGAAGATGCTCGATTCCTTGGGCTCGAAGACCGCAGCCGGCCTTGGACTCATCGTGGGCGGGTTGGGCCACTGGACGTGGTTGTTGATCCTGCTCGGGTTCCTGTTGAGTTCCCACAAAGCCACCAAGTGGCGATTCGACGAGAAAAAAGCGCTCGGACTGAGCGAGTCCAACGACGGGCACCGTGGTTGGACCAACGTGGTGGCCAACGGTGCCATTCCTGGTTTGATTTGCATCTACGCCTACCTCTCTGACGATTGGTCCACCGTCGTGTGGTTGTTTGGTGCTGCCGTTGCTGTGGCTGCCTCCGATACCTTCGCCAGCGAGATCGGGTGTTTGGACACCCGAGTACGCATGATCACCACGTTCAAACCCTGTGAACAAGGAGAAAACGGAGGGTTCTCTCCAAACGGACAACTTGCCGCTGCCGTTGGTTCCTCCGTGGTCGCCGTCTTGACGTACATCGCCTGGTGGTTGACTGCGCCAAGCGACGTGAACGTGAACGGCACCCAACTTTGTGTTGCCTTGGCTGTCATTGGTTGGTTGGGGTGCCAAATCGACAGCTATCTCGGAGCCCTGCTTGAGAACCGCGGTTACATGTCCAAAGGCGCCGTCAACGCTTCAGCCATCACGGGTGGCGTGGTTCTGATGTTTGCCTACCTGTCAAGCCTTTGACGGCGCTGTTCAACGGTGCATTGGCTTCTTGAACCGAAACGGTCTGGTCTGTTCATGGGGCGTCAAGCATGGGCCATTGGGACCTTGTGTTTGCTCCTGCTGGTGGGCGCATCGGGAATGGTGCAAGCCAACGAGAACCTGACCTATGAGCCGGGATTCGTCGAATGGTCCATCCTCCCCCATGAACGCCTTTTCGTTGAAGGTTTAGATGTTGAGGAAGCCGTGCTGCAGCGGGGCCAGACCGATTCGGCCATCGGTGGCATCAACGTCGGCGTCACCAACGGGCCCGTACCCATTTTTACACTCCAAAGCCCACCCGTCGAGCAACCCATTGAGGCACAGGTGTTCATGAGCGTGTATTTTTCGGCCGTCATTGAGGGCGGTGGCGGGCCTCAATCCTGTACCCGACAAACACTCACCGACTCGAGCACATCGCTCTATTACAGCGTGGGGGTCAACGGAAATGAACTCTACAGTGCGGAGGTGACGCAAACCCTCGACACCTCGGCCGAAGCCGACGCCATGAACTTCTCAGGTGATGTCCAAAACGTAACCTTGAGCATGATGCCCGGCGACACCATCACCCTCAGTCTGTCGGTTGAACATCGTTGCTTTGGCACGCAAGCTCGTGTCCTGTGGGGAGGGTTTGAGCAAAACAGCGGCGGCATCGTCATGCAAGGCGTCCTTTACGAGCCAGAAGCGCGCATCCTTGTCGACGCCTCAAGGCTGGCTCACGTCGAACTTGAACACCGCCTTCCGTGGGGTCTTGAGGACCTGCGCGACGAAAAGTGGGAGATCTGGGGGCCGCTGATGTCGAGCGAGAAAACGATTCGAGACGGTGAATACCTCGTAGAGACCAGTGCAGGCAGAATCCGCATGACCCGGGACCTCGGAGGCAACAACAGCGTCTACACGTGGTCGGGGGCCAAACCTTTGCCCGTTGGCGAGATGAATTTGCAGTTCTGCCTACGAACGGTCGCAGGCGACCTCAACAGCGATTGCCATGCTGAGGGCATTCTTCGCTTCGAAGTCACAGGTGGTGATGAGGGATTTGCCAGTGCTGCGGTATGGCTGACCCTGACCACCTTGCTGGCTTTGCTGGGCTATGTCGCCAACGCCTTCCGGAGTGGACTTTTGCTCCCGCTTCCCATTCTCGGTGCGTTGGTCGCTTTGGCGTTGCTCACGTTGCCCACCGTATTTGATCAACCAAATTTAGGCGCCGATGCCATCATTTTGGACAACACGAAAATTCTGGATGCCGAATTGACGCGCCCCGACGGCTCGAGCACCAGCGTGAGTGACCTCCTGGCTGGAAACGAGGCGCTCATCATCGGGATGGTCCTCCCCGGCTCAGAGCAAATCTTGTCGCAGGCCAACGAATTCAACCGTTCAATTGACCAGCTTGGAGACCGAGTGAACGTTGTTCACATCGTCACTGGAGAGGACGCTCGGATGAGCGACGTGTTGTCGTTGGCAGCCGCAACCAACGCCACGTGGAATGTGTACCTCGACGAGGACAGCGTGTTCTCAGCCAGTCTGCCAACGGGAGCCTCGGACGCCGTGGTCGTGGTTGACCCTGGCATGCACGTGACCTTCTCTCAAACCTCCTCTGCTGCGATGCTCGACATCGTAGAGGCCGTCGACGCCATCACCTCAGGAGGTCCCACATCCTTCGCATCCTACTTTGGATTGCTGTTTGGACCGGGCTTGTTCTTGTTCCTGTTGGCCCTGCCTCGTGAAGAGTGGACGGCTCCCGAAGAACCGTTGCCTCCTGGGTTGCTGTGGGGATCCATCATCCTCGCAGGCGGTGCAGGTGCCCTGATGGTGAACCTGCCAGCGCTTCTGCTCGCCCTTCTGCCCGTCGGGATGACCGTTCGGTTCCTTTTGGACATCGTCATGATGATTTGGATGTTGGAGATGTGCTTTTTCACCGCCCGGCGTGGCGCACCCTACGAGGCTGACATCTTAGGGCGCATGTTGCATCGGAGTTTCCCGAAAGCCTTCCGTGATTGGCGAGACCCCGTCGACATGGACCGAGATGTACTGCTTGGCATTTGGATGGGTTGGTTTGGCTGGCTCGCCTTCCCCCACCTCTACCCTCAGGCGGTAGCCTCGTCTGCACTCGCAGGAGGGAGCGGTCTCGGCATGGCCGTTTTCTTCCTGTTACTCTTTACCTTCTCAGCGGGTTTTGTCGTGTTGCTGCTCCGCATTGTCTCATCGTGGGGCGGACCGTTTTCCCGTCTGTTCGGTAAGTTCGGCGGGGAAGTCTTCGCTCAGTTTGTCGGTTGGATTTTGACGCCCATCGCTTTGTGGATGGCGGTCAACGCAACGCTCAACGTGCTGGAACTCGGTGTTCTTTGAGCACGAGCGTTATGTGGGTTGATGTCAATCGTCCCGTTCATGGTACAATCGAAGCCGCACTGGAGCCAAACGAGTTCACGACTCATGTCCGCCTGCCCCCGAGCATGGGCCATCACCTACGCAACAAAACCAACAGGCGTCATAACCGAGAGAAAACCTGTCCCTTCGGCACCAAGAACCTTCGACGAGTTGCTGCTACGGGCCATGCGAAGGAACTGGTTGAACCGATTAAACGACCAGTACCAACGGAAAGTGTGGACCAAACCCTATGCCCAACGCATGATGAGGAAAACCGCTGAAGATGCAATGGACCACACAAACATGAGTGTACCTTCACTGCACTATGAAATGGGCATTCAGCAGGCCACCCATCAAGTGTTGAGCCTTGAGCGTACCCCCGTGCTTCGCCCCCTCTTCAGCGGGCAACCTCGTCGTTGGGCTTTTTTTGAACGACGCCAATCAACACTGGTGGACGACATTGAACTCTTTGCTGCTCCCGATGTGGCCATCTTCCATCAGCACCAATGGACCCTTGTGCGCTTACAGTTTCGCTCCTCTCCGCACGCATCGCTCGGACAGCAACTTGAGCATCTCCTGATGGTTCATTGGGCCATGAATCAACCGGGTTTCCCCGATCACGCCGAAGCCTACAGAGTTCGAATCGTACGCTGGCACGGGCAACGCTGGCACGAACACACCGTACGCATCAGTCCTGATTTGCTCAAACAAGCATCAGCTCTTGTGAAACATGATGTTCAAGAGATGACGTGGCTTCAACGCTGGTCAAATGCTGACCCTTCGTACAATTCCTTGCCTCTGGCCACCCATCACGATCGCTGCCGTCCTTGCACCTTCCGAGAGGGTTGTCCTGCAAAACACGGCCTCAAGGCTGCAAAGGACGCTCAAGAGCGGTCCATGCTCGAAGGAATTTACAGCGAGGCAACCAAATCAGCCAAGACAGCGTGAACATCGCTCGCCTTGGTGACACCGCTGGCGAGAAGGACGCCTTCTGCACCCAGTTCCAGCGCCTTTGCCACGTCTTTTCCGTTCTTGACCCCTGCTCCGCAGAGGACTCGGACAGCTGGATTCACGGCCTTCACGGCCGCCACGGTATCGCTCACGATGGCTGGGTCAGCCGTGGTCACGGAGATATCGCCACCAATGAGTTCGGGTGGCTCGACGGCGATGTAGGTTGGACCAAGGGCAGCGAGTGCCTTGGCTTCATCCACGTCAGCAGCGCAGGCACAGACGGGAAATCCGTCCGGCAGCATCTCAAGAAGCGACCGAACATGTTCCAACTCCACCTTGTGCTCGGCGTGGTTGATGATGCTCCCCGAAGCGCCTCGTTGCATGGCGGTTTGGGGCTCGAGCCAGCCTGTGAAACCTCCAAGGCCCACGGGGTCGAGATGTTGAGACCAGACCTCTACCCTCGTTGCCTGGTTTGAGAGGACGGCCAAGTCAAAGGCAGAAGCCACGGCGACAAAGGTCGCAGGCCCGTTAGCATGGGCTTCCATGGCCTTGAGCAGGTGTTCAGCCTCCTCTCCTGAAGCGGAGGCGTAGGTTTTGAAGTTGACAACGATCATGGGTTGTTCCATGATTCGGGGAGGCGCCCTTTGCATTTAGCAGGTTTCATTCCTCGTCCAGCAACGTGCTGGTTGTCTCACGCTTGAGGTGGCCACGACCCGCCTTTCTGAGCCGTCCCAGCTGGTACCATAGCATCGTGGTCGACCACGACCCCTTCCAGTTTGCACCCGTCACCAATCGCTGCTCCACGACCGATGAGCGAAGTGAGGATCTCAGCGTTGTCCCCAACGTGTGCGCCTTGCAGGAGGGTCGACATGGAAATCGATGAGGTCCCAATGTGGCACCCTTCTGAAATCATGCTGTGTTCAACGCGAGCGGAACGACCCATCCCCTCGAGCACCGCTTTGCTCGCATACCACGAGGCGTTGGAACCGTGGAGATGGCCAGTGTTGAATCGACGATGGTCAATTGATGCTTTGACGGCCTGATTCCAAGCATCGGGTGTACCTGCGTCGATGAAGTAGCCCTCAAACGGCACGCCGCTTAGGAGCCCTTCAGCAGCGAGTTGAGGAAAGACATCTCGTTCTATAGAATGCCTGCCTCTTGGCATCCAATCAAAGACGTCGTCGTTGAAGATGTACGAGCCTGCGTTGATGAGATTGGAAAACACCTCTTCTGGGGTCGGCTTTTCTTTGAAGCGTGAGATTCTGTTGTCTTCACCCAGACCGACGATTCCAAACCGAGTAGGGTCGTCCACTTCCCACAAACCAAGGGTGCCGACCGAGCCGTTTTTCCGATGCATGTCCAAGACCTTCGTGGCATCCAGTGAGGAGATGATGTCGCCGTTAAAGCACGCAAAGGTACCGCTCACCACGTCCCTGCAATTCCCCAGTGCACCGCCCGTTCCAAGCGGTTCGTCTTCAGGCACGATACGAACGTCAAAAGGAGCGTCTGCTGCCTGGAAATGAGCCTTGATTTGGTCAACACGATAACCTCCCGCCACAACGACTTCATCCACCATATCGGAAGGAAGGGAACGAACCACGTGCTCAAGCAGGGTCTGGTCGAGAACCGGGAGCAGTGGCTTAGGAACAGAGTTGGTCCAAGGTCTGAGCCTTGAGCCGACGCCACCTGCCAGCACCACAACCTGCATCGGGCCGCCCTCCAAACGCTATGTTATGAAAACCACCCTGAGCGGCCCACGCATCCTGAGACTCCAAAGTATTCAAAGACGGGCTTCCAATCGTTGGGTCGGAGAGCACGATGAACATCCACGAGTATCAAGGAAAAGCCCTGCTCAAAGCCCACGGTGTACCCGTGCTCGACGGCGTTCACTGCACCACGGTTGACCAAGCCCTGTCCGCCTACGACCACCTTGGCTCGAAGGTCGTGGCCGTCAAATCACAGATCCACGCTGGTGGTCGTGGCAAGGGAAACCTTCAGGCCCCCGACACGGGCGACCTCGTCATGGAAGGCGGCGTGAAAATTGCCTTCTCCAAAGAGGAGGTCGAAACCTACGCCACCAACATCCTCGGCAATGTGTTGGTAACCATTCAAACGGGAGCGGAAGGGAAACTGGTCCGCAACCTCTACGTCGAAGCCGGTTGCGACATTGCCCATGAATACTATCTGGCCATTTTGGTCGACCGCGAGAACAAGGCGGTGCTTATCATGGCCTCAACGGAAGGCGGCATGGACATTGAGCACGTGGCTGAAACCACGCCTGAGAAAATTCACAAAATCTCGGTCGACCCCAACACGGGACTTCTCGGCTACCAGAAGCGAGACCTCGGCCTCGCCCTTGGATTGAGCGGTGCAGCGCACAAGGCCTTTGCAAAGGCACTCACCTCCATGTACACCATGTTCGTCTCAAGCGACTGCAGCATGTTGGAAATCAACCCGCTCGTACGCACGGCTGACGACGAAATCGTCGCCCTCGATGCCAAAGTCTCGTTTGATGAGAACGCAGAATTCCGCCACAAGGATTGGGACGAGTTGCGAGACCTGTCTGAAGAGGAAGAGGTTGAAATTCGAGCCAAAGAAACGGGTCTGTCCTATGTCAAACTCGACGGCAACATCGGCTGTCTGGTGAACGGTGCTGGTCTTGCCATGGCCACGATGGACGTCATCAAACTCTACGGTGGTGAGCCGGCCAACTTCCTCGACGTGGGCGGTGGAGCGAACGAAGAGCAGGTCAAGACCGCCTTCTCCATCATTCTTGAAGACCCGAACGTGAAGGGTATCCTCGTCAACATCTTCGGCGGCATCATGCGCTGCGACATCATCGCCCGCGGCGTGATCGCAGCAACCGAGGCGCTCTCACTTGATGTCCCGCTGGTGGTTCGCCTCGCTGGAACCAACGTCGACGAAGGGAAGGCCATCCTCGCTGAGTCCACCCTCAACATTCACCCAGCTGATGACCTCGCTGAAGGAGCGCAGAAAATTGTAGAACTCATTGGAGGTGGTGCTTGATGGCGATTTGGATTGAAGAAGACGCAAAGGTCCTCGTGCAGGGCATCACTGGAAAGCAAGGAATGTTTCACGCTGACAAGATGGTTGAGTACGGCACCAACATCGTCGGCGGATGTACACCCGGAAAAGGCGGTCAAACCGTTGACCTTCAGGGTAAGGCCTTTCCAGTGTGGAACTCCATGTTCGAGGCCATTGAAGCCACCGATGCAGATGCAACCGTGATTTACGTCCCGCCGCCCTTCGCTGGCGAGGCCATCATGGAGGCTGCTGACGCCTTTGACACCATCAAGGGCGAAGGTGTTGTGGTCTGCATCACCGAAGGCATACCGACCCTCGACATGGTGAAAGCCGTGGCGTTCGTTAACAACCGACCAGGTGTTCGATTGATTGGCCCCAACTGCCCTGGCATCATCACGCCCGGCGAGAACGGCGGCGCCAAAATCGGCATCATGCCCGGTCATATTCATGCCAAGGGCCGCATTGGTATCGTTTCCAAATCGGGGACCCTCACCTATGAAGCGGTAGCGCAAACCATGAGCATTGACGAAGGTCAGTCGACCTGCGTCGGCATTGGTGGCGACCCTGTTAACGGAACGGGCTTCATTGAATGCCTCGCAGCGTTCGAAGCCGACCCGCAAACGGAAGCCATCGTCATGATTGGGGAAATCGGTGGAAACGCCGAACAAGAAGCAGCGGCTTGGGCAAAAGAGAACGTCACCAAGCCCATCGTTGGTTTTGTTGCAGGTGCCACTGCCCCACCCGGCAAGCGCATGGGCCACGCCGGTGCCATCATCTCGGGTGGCAAAGGAACGGCTGAGGAGAAGTTTGCCGCCTTTGAGGCCGCAGGAATTGCCTGTGCCAAGGACCCATCCGAACTTGGCGCTGTGCTGCTCGAATCGCTGAAAGCCGCTGGTCTGCGATGAGGGGACCTTATGTCGCTTGACGACCAAGCGCTCAAGGACCACTACAGAGAACACACCGTTGACGTGTCATGGATGAACAAACCCAGCCAGCACGTGTTTCGATGGCGAACCAACGACAACCGCTGGCT
>JAYNUQ010000042.1:0-10032 GCA_038116375.1 Candidatus Poseidoniales archaeon
TGGCTTGGGGCCAGCATCTCAACGACAAGTACGCCCTGGACGGTCGCGACCCCTCCTCGGTGGTCGGTGTTCAATGGTGCCACGGCTTGTTTGACCGGCCCTTCCATCCACCGGCACCCATTCTCGGACTCGTGCGTCAACGAGACCCACGCACCCACATGAGTCGCCTTGACATGGACCGATACCGGGCCTTCACCGACCAGCCAGCCTCCTCCACCGACCATCCCATCGTGGTGGTCGGAGCGGGTCTTGCCGGCGCAACGGCTGCTCGTCTGCTGGCCGACCACGGCTTTGACGTCGTGGTGCTTGACAAAGGACGGCGCGTAGGCGGGCGAACCTCCCGTCGTCGCGTCGATGAGGTCGTGCTCACCCACGGCGCGCCCCGCGTGGACGGTTGGCCCGCATGGATGACGGCCTGGGCCGAGGTTGAAATCGAACATGAGCGACTGGCCCCAACCGACGACGGTCTCGCCTTGCTCGACGGGCCTGAAACCATCGCAGGCTGGCTGGAGGGCGTTGACGTGCTGACCAGCACAACGGTCACCCGCCTCGAGCAGGACGACGAAACATGGCTCGTCCACGACGAAGAGGGCAACCGATGGCAGGCGTCGGGCGTGATTGTAACCGCTCCGCTTCCCCAACTCCACCGCATGCTGCCGACCGGTCCTGCATCGTGGGCATCGCACCCGTACGAAGCGACCTGGACGGTGGTGCTCGCTCACGAAGCGACGTGCCCCGATGCGGTGCGCACAGGGCTTGCAACCCTCGGCCTCAAGGTCGAAGCCAGCGAAGACCCCAACGGCGTCGTCGTCCATCTTTCTCCCGAATGGAGTCGTGAACATCTCGAAATGGAGCGAACCGACGTGGGGCAAGCATTCCTTTCGATGGTGGAAGGGCTGGATGAAACGGCGCTCAACTGGATCACATCCGCCACCTTGCAGGCACACCGTTGGCGCTTTGGTCGGGCGAGCACGCTTGGAGAACGGGCCAACCTGCCGCGACTGGTGGAGGCAGGCGACGCATGGTGTGAGCCCGTGGGAACCGGTGGTGCAGCACTTCGCTCGGGTGCTTGGGCGGCGGCGGCGATGGCCTGGCAGTGCGGTCAGCATCTCCAACCCAAAGGCACACCCGTTCAGCAAACCCTGTTCTGAACACGTTTTCAGCGACGGTATCGGAAGAAGTGCTAAACGCAGGACGCCTCTTCCAAATGCATGGACGGCGATGTGGAAGACACAGGACCGCCCCAACCGATCATGATACCGTGGTCGGGGGTCACCGAATCCACGCCTGAGGAAAGCGCTGCGAAGGAACCAGATTCACAGGTGCTTCAACAAGGCATGGCGAAGGTGCAATTTTTTTCTGACAACAAACCGAACAACACGGGGTTGAACGTCATCACCTTTGTCCTCATGCTCGGCGTCCCTCTCGGAATCGTTACCGTCTTGGGAATTGACAATGTGCTGTTTGAGGACATCACGCTCGTTTGCTGCTTTTCGTTCGCACTGGGTGGTGTCTTTGCACTCGTCTCGAGCAGCAGGCACACGTCGTGGACCAAGTCGGTACAAGATGCTAAGATCGATGTCATTCGAGCGGCCAATCTCCCCGTCCCCGAACAGAAACTGAAATCGTACCTCAACGTTGGCGGCTTTCTCCTTGTGCTGGGGATTTTTATTGGTCCATTTGGCCTCGTCCCCGGTTTGATTTTGTATGCGATCGGGGCAAGCGGGGCCAGTTCCTACAAGGCTGACATCAAACAGGCGTTTAACCGCCTCAAGACGGATGGTCAGGATACACTGCACCGCGAGAAGTGAATCATCATGAGTTCAGCACCGAAGCCCATCCTCGTTCACGGTGATGCGGGTGGTCCATCAGAAAACGAATCAACAACACCGACTGAGGCGCCGAATTCCACGCCGACCGAGCCGGGAGGCTCAACGAGCGCATCACACCCAAAGGCGACAAGCAACCTCGCTCAAATCATCAAACGATATGAGACGCTTGAGGCGCAGTCAGATCCGGGCATACCCTTCTCGATTCTCGCCCTCGTCTTTTTGTTGGGAGGTCCAATTCTTGCGCTTTCAGAATTTAGCGGTGCTACAGATTTTGAGGAAGCGGCCAACCTCTGTTGTGGTGGCCTCATCGTCGGATTTTTGCTGCTCTTGGTGGCTTCCAGCCAATCGCATGCTTACCAAAAAGAGGTCAAACAAGCCTTTGATGCGGTCAAAGCAGAAGTCAACGTTCCGAAGCCTCAGAAAACGTATACGCTCCTTTACACCGCATTGGCCATGATGTGTGGGGGCTGGTTGTTGGGCCTCGTTGAGTCCAGCGGTACACTTTCTTTTCTCCCTGTAATCGGCGTGATCCTGTTTTTTTCCGGTCTCTTTACGACCGTACTTTGGTTCGTAACCAAGGATTCAGGGAGCAAAAGGAGACCGAAGGAGAGGATACTGGCCGCTGCAAAATCGAAACTCCAATCCAGAGAAGAAGAATGAGGGGCCCTTTGCTCCTCAATCAGCGGCAGGCGTGATTCACTCGCCGACGCGCTCGATGACACGGACGTGGTCGCCGCGCATGTTGAGCGTCATCGGGATGATCTGCTCGTAGAGTTCCATGCTGACCTCTTCCTTGGATTCGGACACGCTGGTGATGCGAGCCTTCTCGCCCTTGAACGCACCCGTGACGATTTCGACGATGCAGCCGACTTCGATGCCGCTGGTGACGGCCTTGGGCTCCAAGTAGGGGAAGGTGTCCTCGAACGGGACTTCACCGGGAAGCACGTTCTTGGCGTTCTTGAGCGGAGACTGGTTGATACCTCGGCGAGCAGAGGGGTCTCGACCGCCAGAACGACCGATGAGTTTCTCCACGTGGTGGAGCGCACTGGACTCAACGAAGACGTAGCCTCGCATGGCTTGTGGGTGGAGGATGGACATGATCTCACCCTGAAGGGCGACCATCGACCCGCTGCCGTGGAGGCGAGCGTACATCTCGTCAGCCACACGTTGTTCTGAATTGATGGCGGTCTTGACGATGTAGAGGAACGAACCGACGCTCCCGTACATTTCACCGAAAATGCCGTGGGCGTTTTCCATGTCGAGGTCCGAAAAGATGCAGTTGTAATCCTTGAGGGTACCGGGGTCAATCCACTCTGCTCGGGTGTAGATGCCCGAGGGGGTCACCTCGTTGCTCTTGGCAACGACGAGAATGGGCATGACGTCCACGAGGTTGCGGCCCATGTCGATACCGCGCTCGGGACCGGTGGCGTGGTAGTGTAGGTCGTCGACGGGGATGCCGGTGGACTGAGCCACACGCTCGAGCACCTCTTCGGGAGTGTCAGCGACGCCCCACACACCGTCCCAAAGGTCAGGGAAGTGCTCGGTGCTGCTGTTGCGCTTGAGCAACAGCAATTTCTCTTCAAAGCGAACAAAGGCCACAAATGCTTCCGTCATATTCAATCACGCTCCGATTCAGTTGCCGATGCCAAAGACATCGTGAATCAACCAAGGCAGGAAGTTGTCCATGAGCACCAAAATGGCGAACCCGATGGCTCCCAACACAAAGAGACCGATGCCACAGATAATAGCCGTTTGACGGAACTCTTGCTTCGAAGGCTTACGCGCCATGCGGATGATACGGGCCCATGAGCCTCGGGTAATCTTGCGGAACTGAGCCTCAATCTTATCCTGCTGCTCTTGGACCTTCATCTCGAAGGACTTGTTGGCGTTCGATTCGTCAGACATGGTCTAACCTCAGCCTTCCAACCCACCAACCCCCTCATTATAACGACTCCGCATCCCTTCCCGGAGGGTTCTGTCGTCCTTTCTTCATGGGAGGGTTGATGTGGGGTGAAGGTTCCATTCAAGGCGATGGCAGAACGGAACCCGTACGACGTGTTGGGTGTCAGCCGTCAGGCCAGCGACGGTGAAATCAAGCGAGCCTTCCGAAAATTGGCCCGTCAGTACCACCCCGACCGCAACCAAGGTGACGCAGGGGCCGAAGCGAAATTCAAGGAGGTTCAGGCGGCCTACGACGCCATCGGGACCTCTGAGGCTCGTCGTGAATTCGACCAGCAAGAACAGATGCGCAACATGTTTGGTGGCGGCGGACGTGGACGCGGTGGGCCGTCGATGAATTTCGGCGGCATGGGCGGTGGCGGTCTCGACGACATGCTGAGCCAGATGTTTGGCGGCGGTGGCATGGGCGGCATGGGCGGTATGCCCCGTCAACCCCCACGGTCGGCCCCTCGTCAGCAACCCAAAGCGGCGACCATCAACGTCGGCCTTGACATCACGATGGCCCAGGCCGAAGAAGGCGGTGAATTCACCTTCTCTTACAAGCGATTCAAGCGCCAAGGGACGAGCATGGAAACCAAGCGCACCACGCTCAAACTTCGCTTGGACGCAGGCGTGGTTCACGGCACGACAAAGACGCTCAAAGGTCAGGGCCACGACCATCCAGAGGGTGAGCGAGGCGACGTCGTGGTCACCGTTCGCATCGATGCGGGCGAAGCCTACCGCTGGGAAGGCGACCAGTTGGTCCAAGAGGTGCCCGTCCCCTATTCGGTCATGATGTTGGGTGGGAAAGTCAGCGTGCACCTGCTCTCGGGCAAGACGGGCAAGCTCTCCGTGGACGCGATGACCCAAGTCGGTGACCGACGCCGTATGGCCAAAGCAGGGTACAACGGCGGCGACCTGACCTTGGAATTCGTCTTGGCTGAACCCGAAGAACTCACGGACGCCCAGCGAAAGGCGCTCGAAGACCTCGGTTCCTCCGGATTGTGAATCGTTGACTTCATGAAACCTCAACCAAAGCCTCTGCCATGGCGGGAGGGCGACACCGTGGACGCGGACGCAAGAACAACCGTCAGCGTCAGCCGAAGAAAGGACCGCAATCCCCGCCCGACGAACGCTTGTGGCGCCGTGTGACCCAACACTTCAGCGAAGACGAGTGGTCGCTCGATTGGACGGGTGCTTCCATCACGACGTGGATCACCGAAAAGGAAGGACTGGCCGGCCAGTTTCGCTCCGACCCCAAGGCTGAACGTGCGCTTCTGAGCCGGGTCAACGAAGCCCTTGCTCACGGTCGAAACGAGGGGACCTACATCTTGGCTGGCGAAGACAAAGCCGTCCGCTTTCGTACCCCTGCCTCCGTTGACACGCTCATTGCTGCCACCGGTCGCTGGAAGGATTTCTTCAGCCGACACGCTGGAAAAGGCGAGACGCCGCTGCACGGCCGCCCCCCGCTCACCATCGACGATGCCAGTGAAAACGACGTGGTGATGTACGCCCTGCTCGAAGACGTTTGGGAGGCCATGTTGCGCGGCCAACCGCTGCCTGAAGCCTATGCGCTTGACGACCAAGGATGCACCGCAATGCAGGGTTTTGACCTCGTGAAGGAAGCCCGAAAGTGTGCGGCACGACGCTCGGGCCTTCGGTTCCGAGAAGACGAACCCGCCATGGCCCTGTTGATGATGATGGCCGAACGCTGGACCACCCGAGAACTGCTCGACGCTCGTTTGGAGGCCCGCCGAAAAGACGGCCATAACCCGTTCCCTCGCACCTACGACGCCTCCCTGGTGGACCATGCTGAGCGACTCGGAGACGTCGATGGCGATGGAGAAGTTGCCGCAGGGCGCACCGATTTGCGTCATCTTCCGCTGGTGACCATCGACCCGCCCGACGCCAAGGATTTCGACGACGCCGTCTGTCTGGTCGAGGAAAACGGCCAGCGAACCCTCTGGGTGGCCATCGCTGACGTGGCGCACTACGTGCAGGCCGGCACGGCGCTGGACCGTTCGGCGGCCGCCCGTGCAACCTCGGTGTACTTGCCCCACACCGTGCTTCCGATGCTGCCGCCAAAACTGGCCGACGACCTCTGTTCGCTTCGAGCAGACGTCGACCGCTTGGCGATGGTCGTCGGCATGGACCTCGACAACGAGGACAACGTCGTGAACACCCACGCTTACGAAGCGGTCATCCACGTCAAAGCCAACATCGCCTACGGGGACGTGTTTGAGACGGACGCCTACGACGAGATGTTGGCGCTCGCCGCCGTTTGGCAGGGCCGTGAAATCCGCTTAAATCTCAACAATCCTGAACTGCGCCCTCGCCTCCACGGTGAAGACCAACTGCGTGTTGAGGTGAAGTGGCCCAACGAAGCCACGCGGATGATCGAGTCCTTCATGGTCGCCACCAATGCCGCGGTCGGCCACCTGCTCGGCTCCGCTGGCGCCCCGCTTCCGTGGCGCTGCCACGCCCCGCCTGACCGTCCAGAGGTGGAGGGGTTGAACGCCAAATTGGCGGCGCTGGACATCGGGATACAACTCCCCATGCCCAGCCTGCGCAAGCACGGTGAAAGCGAGACCGATGAACTGTCCAATTTGCTGGGCGACTGGGCAAGTCTGGGCGGCGGCGGCATCGACCTCTCGGGCATGGAAGAAACCGAACCCGAAGACGGAGAATCGGTGCCCGACTATCTCTCGGGCGTCATCGACCCCGAAGCCCGCAACGGCATTTTGACCTCGCTTCAGGAGGCACAGGCTGCCGCCAGCGAGTTGACGGAAACAACCCGCCGCATCGTCGACCAAGGACTCTTCCAACTCATGCAGCGCGCCCGCTACGACGAAGATAACGGCGGCCATTTCGGTCTGAATCTGGACGCGTATGTGCACTTCACCTCGCCGATTCGTCGCTACCCCGACCTCATGACGCATCGCCAACTCAAGGCCCACATTCACGGACGAGCATGGGTTCACGACACGGCAGAGACGGCAAAGTTGGCCGTGCACTGCAGCGAACAAGGGCTCGCTGCCAAACGCATGGAGTGGGAACTGGTCGCCAATGCCTACCACGTCCACCTGCTCCGTGGCGGACGCCTGGGTGATGAACCGCCGTCCGAAGAGGGCGTCGCGACGTCGTACAACGCCCGAGTTACCGGGCTGCGTGGACCGTGGGTCTTCCTCGATTTGGCCGACGACGGCGCCGTTTCAGGACGCATGCACCTGCGTCAACTGGGAGGCAAACGCCGACTGGTCGTCGACGAATACGGCCTGGAGGTCAGCGTGGCCGAACCCGACCACAACGGAGAGCATCCCACGGTTCTTCGGCTCGGTCAACGCTTCCCGTGCCGGCTCCGTGGCCTTGACCTGTGGTCGGGAAGCCTCGACCTTTCACCCCAGTGATATTGTAGTCAAAACGGTGCGTTTATATTGACTACATTAGTCGCAGAACCATGGCACGAGTGGTGGCTGAGCGCTGCACCTGCGGTTGCAAGATGAAACGGCTCTACACCCGCGCAGACGGCGGCAAAGGATGGGACAGCGTGGGCTGGTTGTGTACCTGCGGATGCGGATGCGTGAGCATGGACGAGGCTTGGCAAGAGGGCGAATGCTGTTCGAACTGAGGTGTGCATCGTGGACGACCGTCAACTCTCACTCAGCGTCACCGGCATGAGCTGTGCTGCATGCGTCGCATCGGTTGAACGGGTGCTTTCCGGTGTGGACAGCGTGTCCAGCGTGAGCGTGAACCTCCCGCTTGAGAAGGCGGTCATCGTGCTCGAACACCCCGTTACAGACATCCAACGAGAAGCCTGTGTTCAGGCGGTGGAGGGTGCGGGTTTTGGGGCCAGTGAATTGCTGCCTCCCCTCGAAGTGCGTCGACGCAACGAAGACGAAGTCGCCCTGCAGCGCCGTCAGGTGGCGCTGGCCTTTGCGCTGGCCCTGCCCGTCTTCGTCCTCTCCATGCTGTTGGACGACCTCGGTGAAATCGGTCCGCTCGATCTCCGTCTCACGCTCGCCATGGTCGCGGCCCTGCCCGTCTATCTCTACTCAGGTGCTGCATTCCATCGACGGGCCTGGGCGGCGTTGCGCCGAGGGACGGCCAACATGGACGTGCTCGTTCATCTCGGTACCACCGTGGCCATGCTTTGGTCGTGCTTGGTCACCCTTTCACCCGTGCTCGGTTTCCTTCCGGCCTTTGTGGGTGAAGCCGAGCACGTCTTCTTTGACGGGGCGGCCTTCATCATCGCGTTCGTTTTGCTGGGCAACCTGTTGGAAGCCAACGCCAAACTCAAGGCGACCGATGCCGTTCACAGCCTCATGCGCCTCCAACCAAAAGAAGCCTGGGTCGTGGTCAACGAAGGAACGGTCGCCACGCCGGTCGAGGAGATTGCCCGTGGCACCCTGCTCAAGGTCCGAGCGGGCGAGACGGTGCCCCTTGACGGCGAGGTCGAAAACAGCACGGGCCTGCTGGACGAATCCATGATGACGGGAGAATCCTTTCCCGTTCGAAAGAACGAGGGCGATTCGGTATCGGCAGGCACCATCGTTCTCGACAGCACGCTCTTGGTGCGAACCACGGTGCTCGTGAACGACACCATGCTGGCCAACGTGATTCGTCTCGTGGACGAGGCGCAAACCGGCAAAGCACCCATTCAGCGACTCGTTGACCGCATCGCAAGCGTGTTCGTACCCGTGGTCGTGCTCGCTGCGTTGATCGCCGCTGGCGTTTGGTGGTTCATGGCCGACACCTTGGCGCCCAACAGCGCCATGGGTTCAACCGAAATGGCCGTGATGGTGTTGGTGAGCACGCTCGTCATCGCCTGCCCGTGTGCGCTCGGTTTGGCCACGCCCACAGCGCTGGTGGTCGGGACGGGGCGAGGGGCTCGCTACGGCCTGCTCATCAAGGGCATCGAAGCCCTGGAGCAAGCGCACGCCACCTCCACCGTGGTCCTGGATAAAACGGGCACCATCACCGCAGGCGCACCTCGCATCAGCCACATCGAACTGATGGACGGGGACGTGGAGGAGTTGCTCTGTCTTGCCTCGGCCTTGGAGGCTGAATCCACCCATCCGCTGGCGAGCGCCGTCCACACCGCCTGGGAAAACATCGGCTACGCCCGTCCAGAGGTCGTCGATGTTCGCACCCTTCCCGGTCTGGGGCTTGTTGGCTCGCTCGACGGTGCAGCGGTCGCCGTGGGCAACCTCGAACTGATGGAGGACGTGCTGACCACGCTGCCCGAGGACGTTGAGGAACGGGTCGCCAAACGCGCCCGCCGCGGCACCACCGTCGTGCTGGTGGCCAAAGGTCAGCGGATGCTCGGCTGGATGGAATTCAGCGACCGCATCCGAGAAACGTCTGAAGCGGCCGTCAAGCGCCTCAAACAGGTGGGCATCAACGTCGTTATGCTCACGGGCGACCGAGAAGAAGTGGCGAGAACGGTCGCTGACGCCGTGGGCATCACGAACGTCGTCGCCGGCGTCAAACCCGACGAGAAAGCAGAGCACATCCGACGTCTGCAGGACGACGGCGTCGTGGCGATGATCGGCGACGGTATCAACGACGCCGCCGCCCTCACGCTGGCCAACGTCGGCATTGCGATGGGAGCGGGCAGCGAAATCGCCTTGGAGAGCGCCGACATCGTCCTGGTTCGAAACGACCTCGCTGACGCCGTTGCGGCTCTTGAACTCGGGCGAGCGACCATGACGCGGATTCGCACCAACCTCGCCTGGGCTTTCATCTACAACATCATCGGCCTGCCCCTCGCCATGGGGCTCCTGTTCCCGTGGACGGGTTGGCTCCTTCCGCCTGCGTTCGCTGCGGCTGCGATGTCCTTGTCCTCGGTGAGCGTCGTGAGCAACTCCCTCGTGTTACGCTGGTGGCAGCCCTCTGCACGGCTTCGCTCGGGCGATGTTTGATAGGGGAGGACTGCGTCATTTGACCATGAGCCAGAGAACGCACTACTTGACCATCACCGGCATGACCTGCGGCTGCTGCTCCGGACGCATCAACCGCGTGCTCAAAGCCAACCCGAACGTGTTGGAGACCATGATTTCCTTTGAGTCTGAACAAGGCGCCGTGCTCACCACCGATGCCCTGACGACCGAAGAAGTTGTGAAATTGGTCGCCTCGACCGGATTTGCCGTTTCGGCTTGAACCTCGCCGTATCGGCGGATTGAAATCCATCAGGGTCTGCCAAGGGTTTGCGCGGGGGTCGCCCAGCTTGGTCAACGGCGGTGGGTTTAGGTCCCATTCCTTA
>JAYNUQ010000043.1:0-9780 GCA_038116375.1 Candidatus Poseidoniales archaeon
CCCAGTGCTTGGGCATGTACTTGATTCGGGTCATGACGCGGTGCTTGTTCATACCAGCGTTTCCACGGCCACCGCGCTTTCCAGCACCGCGACCGGCTTTCTTTCCACGACCGTGGTAGCGGTTGCGTCCACGGTGCTTGTTTGCTTTCGTTCCCATCTTTTTCACCTCAAATCATTCGGTCGACAAGGTCGCCAATGGCATCGCCACGGGAGCCGAGGGCCCCACCAACGACGAAGCTGCGCTTGATGCCGCCCCAACCCTTTGTTCCACGGGGTGGGTGCAGGCGGAAGACGCGCTTCAATCCTGGAATGTCCTTCACCTGCGCTTCACCGGCCGTGATGGCGCTGGCGAATTCGCTGATGTTCTTGTAATCGGTATGCTCGGCGACGATGGTGTCGGTCAACGGGGCGTTGCCGGACATGCGACCTCGCTCCGTGAGCATACGCTCGACCATGCCTGCGTCGGCCTCGCCCCACGTGATGTAGTCCTTGGCCTTCTGAAGCATACCTCGGTATTGCGGGTTGTCGGGGATGATGACGGCGTGGTTGACACGGGTCAAGTTCATGTGACCCATGGTTTCGCGAATCGAACGCTCAACCTTCACATCGCTTCGTGCTCGGACAACAATAAACGTCATGCATTCTTCCTCCCGGTGTGGATGTAGAGATTCTCACGCTGTGCGTTGGTCACTCGGGTCGTGTTGATGTTCTTCAACGCATTGAAGGTCGCTGCGGCGTAATTGATGGTTGTGCGGGTCTGACCCTTGGTGCGGGACAGCACGTCTTCAATGCCTGCGAGTTGCAACACGCTCTTTCCAGTTTGACCGATGACCAAGCCCTTACCCTTTGCAGCGGGCATGAGCGTGACACGGGTGGAGGCAGCTCGTCCGTTCACCTTGAACGGGACGGTGTTACCTGGTCCGGGGGATGATTCCCACGAGCCGTTGCCTCGCTGGACGGAAATGAGGTTCAACTTGGCGGCGGTGATGGCCTTACGAATCGCCGTGGCGACTTCCTTGGCCTTGGCCATGCCGAGACCGACATAGCCGTCTCGGTTGCCCACACAGGCCATGACGTTGAAGCGAACACGTCGGCCGCTGTCGGTCATGCGCTGAACCATGTTCACGTCGATGACTTCATCTTCGAGATCGGGAATCAAGGCGTCCACGATTTCGACTTCTCGGATGGGGAGGCCAGAAGCGATGGCCGCTTCGTAGGTGATGATTTTTCCAGCCATGACCGCAGCACCGAGGCGGGTGCGCGGTTCCCACTTGCGAAGGTTCGCGATTGGGTCGTCCTGATTACGTCGGCGGCGACGGGGGTCTGGCGTCTCATCAACGTCTTCAGGCGCATAGGCTTGAAGCAAACCTGGTGCCATGGTTGTGGTGTTTTCTTCGCTCATCAGTAGGCCCCCTCTATGGTGTTCTTGGTGGTTTCAAGGTCTCCAGCAACGCTGTCGTCGATGTGGGCGCCGTTGAGGCGGTCATCATCGGGATAGACGTCTTCGCTGTGTGGAATTTCAAGTCCTGCGTCGCTCATGCCCTTCAAAGCGGCGTAAACACGGCCGCCTCGGGTGCTGGCTGCCAGACCGATGTCGAGCACGGCTTCGCTGGCCCCGGAGGCGACAGCGGCCTTACCCATGGCGTAGCCGACGAGGTAGGAAGCAGGAACGGACTTGAGCGAACGGTTGCTCGGCCACCCGTACTTCTTCACGAGGTCGGAGCCGGTAACGGAGACAGCAACGAGGTCGCCGTCGGCTGCCCACGAGACAAGTTGGCAGGTGGTGCGAGTGTTGGACACTCGGACAACGGCGCGTGGCATTTGACCACGAAGGAGTTTCAAACGGCGTCGGTAGTCGGTCAAACCGGCCTTACGTCGGCGGAAGATTGAGCGTCGGTTGTTTCCAGCCATCACTCATCGCCTCCTTTGAGTTCGACGCCCTCAAGCGTCATCTGTGAACGCATGTGGGCGATGGAACGGTAGGAACCGCCCTTGGCCTTGAGGTAGTAGCGTCGGTATTGAGACGGCTCGATGGTCTTGTCCTCTCGCAGTTCTTTGAGCACGCGTCGCTGGCTTCGAATCGTTCGCATCCAACGGTTCTTTCGTGGGTTTCGGGCGTTGGCCGTACCGGCACGGGTACCCTGTCCCTTGCGGCGTCCTTTTCGCTTCTGAGCAAGTCGTTGACGAGCTCGTACTCGGGACGTTCCCTTGACGGGTTTGGCACGAATCCAGCCTTCGTCGATAAACTCGCGAATATCGTCGGTTTGGACGGCTGAAGCCACCTGGTCCACATAGAGTGGGTTGATCCACACTCGGTTTTCTCCGCACTTCAAAAGGCGGGCAGCGATTCGCTTCTGGTTGGTGATTTGCATCAGACATCCCTCCGTCGGTTCAACACACGAACACCGAGTTCATCGGCTCGTGCGTAAATGTGTTCTCGCTTTCGACCGCCAACCGTTGCACCCACGCGGGCGGCTTCGGTCTCGGGGTCGATGGCTTCGAGGTCAGCGATGTTGTGAACCATCACTTCGCGGAAGCCAGAGGGGTGAAGGAAGCGGGCAGCGGCAACCTTGCCGTGTCCGATTCGAACAAGGGAACCTCGATACTTGTAGTTTCGACGTTGCTTGTTGTCCATACCGTGAGGGGCTCGCCATCCGGAACGGGACAGACGCTTGTAGCGGAACCACTCGGTTCGGCGGAACGAAGGCGTCTTTTTCTTCTGAGCAGCACGCAGAGCGAGTGCTGCCTTCATCTCGTCGTCGAGAACGGGCTTTTGCTTGACCATGTAGACGTCTTCGCCTTCATCGTCCCAGTCTTCGTCGTCCCAGGCATCGTCATCGGCGGCTTCCTCAACAGGAGCCTCCTCTTCGACGGCATCATCGGCTTGACCGGCTGCTTCTTGCAAACGGGCCAAGAGGTCGGATTTCTTACCCGACACAGGGAGGCCCATTTCCTTGAGGGCTTCCTTGAGCTGGGCAACGGTCATTGAGTCGTAATCTTCTGCCATTTCAATCACTCCTTGTTCAACAGGTAGATACCATCCTGGAAGACACGTCGGTCTCGGTTTTTCACGGTCGTGCAGCGTTCGATGTTGGCTGCTGTTTGACCAACAGCCTCCTTATCGATGCCAGAAACAGTGACTTCCACCTTGTTGGACACCTTCACGTCAACGTTGTCGAGAATGTGAGCCGTACGAGGCACACGTTCTCCGAAGTAGTTGTTCACTTGGAAGGTGTTCCCGTTGACGGCCAAGGTCATGGGGAAGTGAGAGTAGAAGGCCTTCAAATTGTAGGTGAAGCCGTCGGAAACGCCCTTGACCATGTTGTTGAGGTGGGCGTTCCACGTTCCTGCCAGAGCACGCTGCTTTCGTCGAGGGAGGTCGACACGGACAATGAGCCCGGAGCCGTCTTGGAAGAGTTGAACCACGTCGCTCTCAAAGGTGCGAGTGAGGGTACCTTTCGGCCCGGTAATGGTCACGACGCCATCTTCGCTGATGTTGGCGGTAACGCCTTCAGGGATGGTTACGGTGTGTTCGATTCTGTCGAGTTTTACCATGTTTCTTCACCTCAGTACACATAGGCAAGCAGTTTGCCGCCGATTCGAGCGTCCTTTGCATCGTTGTGGTGCATCACGCCGGAGTTGGTCGTCAAGATGAGAAGGCCGAAGTCTCGGGCAGGGAGGTATCGTGTCTCCCACTTCTCGTATTCTTGGCGACGGACGCTGTGGCGAGGCTTGACCGTGCCACAGCGGTTGATCGTTCCGCGCAATTCCACCACAAAGGCATCACCGCGGCCGTTTTCGACGCGTTCAATATCGCCGACATAGCCAGAGCTTTGCATGATGTTCAGCACGTTGCCGAGGAGTTTGGAGGCAGGAGTCAACTCAACGTTGAATTTTCCTGCCTGCTCGGCGTTGTAGATTTTGACTAGAGCGTCGTTCAATGGATCCAATTGCATATCATCTCCCTCCTCAATTCATTTTCTTGAAACCGATTTTCGGTGCAACGTCGCGGAAGCACTGGCGGCACAGTCGCAATCCATGTCGTCGAATCATGCCTCGCTTGCGTCCGCAGCGTCGGCATCCGTTGGTTCGTCCAATTCGTTCTCCGTGATCTCGTGCCATCTTCATTCCTCCAGGATACTGATGTTGAAATTATCAACGAACCATGCTCGGGATTCGTCTGCCGAGACACGGTGTTTCATGCCGACCTTGCTCTTCGCACGTCGACGGCGGCTGACACGGTGGCCTGGGCGTTCGAGCACAGCCGTGATGTCCATACCAAAGATTCCGATTTCTGGGTCGTACTTCTGACCCGGGAAGTCCGTGTAATCACGAATACCGAAGGAAAGGTTGCCCTCTCGGTCAAAGTTCCATGCGGGGATGGTGTTTTCTCGACAGTCAAAAGCGCTGGTCAAGAACGCCTTGATGTCGTCTTGCTTGCGCATCGTGGCCTTGCAACCAATGGGGGCACCGATTCGAACCTTGAGGTCGCGGTTTTGGATGCGCCCAAGGGTTCGCTGAGGCTTCACACCCGTGACCATTTCAAGGACACTTTCGGCGTTGACGAGGCGCTCACCGCCTTCACCCACACCGATGTTGACGCACACCTTGGTGATACGAAGTTGGTTCATGGGGTTCGCCGTTTCACTCATTCAGCCACCTCCGTAAGCGGCATGCTGGTGTCGCCGATGGCGAAAACGTTGCGAGCAACCGTGCCAAAGCCATCGAATTGAACTTCGTTTGGCATGCTGGACCTCTTCTCGACGTATTCCTTGACCGTGGCCGTGGAGCCAACGTGCGCACCACCGATGAGGTAGCAGCGAGTGTCTTCACCAAAGCGGATGTGCTCCAGAATCTTCTGGTCAGGTAGGCTGAGTTTCAACGAATCACCGGTCGAGTACGCTTCCTTGGAGGCGTCATCGACGAGAATGTTGCGGCCGTCGTGAAGGTTGAGTTGGGTGCGGCCACCCTTGATGGTGGTCTTGCCTTCAATGCGGCAGACCTTCCACTCGGCGTCTTTGGCGCTGATGGAACGGTACTGAAGACGACCGTTGTGGTCGAGAACGCATCGATAGTGTTCCTCTCCGAGGCTCAGGACGTCCATGAGGCCAACACCACGGCGGGTGTCTTTCACCACACGGCCGTCGATCTTGGCCAATTCGTTGTGGAGAATGAAACGCACCTCTCGGGCTGTCTTCGCCAATCCGAGAACATCTCGCACGACGAGGGTGACCGGCATGCAGAGTTCGAGAGGGTGGGCACCTGGTGTGGGGCGTGTGACCCAAACCGAGGTCTTTCGTGGCAAGGGCCAGCTTCGTGGCATGGCCAATCGCTTCAAGTGGTTACTACTCATCTCATTCAGCTCCTGTTCCCGGTCAATTTAGCGATGCGAAGGCGGTCCGACTCATCGAGTTGCGTGACCACCACGTTCGAGACGTGCACGGGGACCGCCTCTTCCTTGTTATCGGCCTTGCTGGCCTTGACACCTTCAATGTACAAGCGACCCTTCTCAGCGTCGATTCGAAGAACGGCTCCCGTCAACGGTTCGTTGTTGCGCTTTCCGCCGTGCCGCTTTCCGCCGTGGGCCTGGTCGCCACGGGTGACTTGCACCACATCGCCGACACGGACCGTGACGGTTCGAACACCGGCAAAGCGTGCATCGGGCTTGCTCAACTGGAGGCGAGCAGCGACACGCTTGCGCTTCTGATGCATGGGCGCATTGAAGTGCGCCTTGCGTTGTTTTCCTGGTTTCATACTCTTGACCATTCCAATCCCTCACACAATTTGTTTTGCGTTGGCAGCAATACGAGGCCAGCGTTCTGCAGCCTCACGAGAAACGGGTCCCTTGATGTCGGAACCGGTGACGTCGCCTTTTTCGTTGACGATGACACACGCATTGTCTTCGAATTGAACCCATGTGCCGTCAACACGACGGAACGGACGGCGCTGCCGAATGATGACAGCGTTGAACATCTGTCGACGTGTGTCTGGGGTTCCCTTCTTGACGGAAACTTTGGCCATGTCGCCAACACCTGCGGAAGGGTATCGTCGCATGGTACCACCGAGCTTGAGCACGTTCAGGATTTGAACGACCTTGGCCCCCGTGTTGTCGGCCACGTGCAGACGGGCTGCAGTGGGCAGGCCACGGGTTTGCTTACCGGGGATGCCCTTCATCAAGCAACACCTCCGGAGTTTTCAATGACGCAAAATGAAACGGTCTTGGAGAGCGGACGGCATTCCATGACCTTCACGTTGTCGCCGATGTTGACATCACCGATGCACGAGGGAAGGTGGGCGGAGACAACGCTGGTGCGCTTCTCGAATCGCTCGTACTTCTTCATGTAGCGAACGTTTTGTCGCTCGATGGTGATGGTCTTCTGCATGCCAACGCTGGAGACGGTGCCTTCGAGGACTTGCCCTCGGAGTCGCAAACTGCCGTAGAACGGACAGTTCACATCACCATCCCACTCGCCGGTGGGGTTCTTCACGTCAACGCCAATGTCTCGCATCGTATCATGCCTTCCTGTATGTTCGGTGGATCCTGTCTTCGGGGCGCTGACCCACCATGGCCCCTTGGATGACGACATCGCTGTCGTCAACGGTGAATGTGATGCTGGCCTTGTTGAGGACAAGGCGCTGGTCGCCCTCGAGCAATGCGAGGGTGTTTCGGGTTTCGTCCACGACGATGCCCTGCCGACCGGTGAGGGTCGGGTCGGTGGAGGTGGAGATGGTCATTGAACGACCGATCCACGATTCATTGTAAACGTCCATATCATCGCACCTCCACATTGAATCCGTTGTTTTTGAGCACTTCAGCAGCTTTCTTTTTGTGGTCTCCTTGGAGTTCAATCAATCGTCCTTTTACCGTTCCGCCTGCTGCACACTTGTTCTTCAGGAGTTTTGCAAGTTGATTGATGTCAATTGCTGCGTCGTCAATGCCCTCCACTTTTGTTACGATTTTTCCATAGCGTCTTCGGTCGGTTGAGAGAATGGCCTTTTGTTGCTCTTTTGCAATTTCTTGACAGATGCACAGTTCATCGGGTAGTCCGCAAACGTTGCAAATAGCCGCCATTGTTCTCCATCACCTCGTTGTGTTCACTGACCGCCGTTCATGTGCGTCTTCAGACGCGCAATGCTTCTTCGAGTGGCTTTGTAGGCGCCCATGTTGGAGGGCGTTCCGCCAAGAGCCTTTTCGGCACGAAGTTGAAGCAGTTCTTCCTGAAGTTCGAGCAACCGTGCTTCGCGAGCCTCGGTGCTCATCGATGCGATTTCCCGGTTGGAAACGTAGCTCACTCGGAACCCTCCTCTTGGGCGGCTTCCTGGGCGGCTTGAATCTTGAGTTCCTCTTCGGAATAAATGCTGATTTCGTGTGGGAGCCGGGTGCCAGGGCGCATGATCTCGACCGTCACACCGATGGTTCCCAACTTCTTGACGGCGACCGAGTAGCCTTTGTCCATGTGCTGAAGCGCCGTCTCACCGCAGTACTTCACGTGGCCGCGAATGTACTTCTCGGTTCGGTTTCTTGAACCGGTCAACTTTCCAGCGACGGTGACGATGACGCCACGAGCGCCGGCATCCATGATGTTCTGGGCTGCGCTGTGGCAGGAACGTCGGTGGTACCATCCGCGTTCGAGTGAGGCTGCAATTTTCTCGGCCATGACTTGGGCGTTGAGTGTAGGATTCTTGACTTCCTCAACCTTGAGTTTGGGGTTGGGGAGGGTGAACTCCTGGTCAAGTCGCTTCTGGAGGTCGTTGATGATCTTCCCTTTGCGGCCGATGACCATGCCCGGTCGCTCAGCGTGGATGGTAACTTCCGTTCCACCGGGGGTTCGACGGATGTCGAGGTCTCCAAAGCCAGACTTGGAGGTGTTCTTCATCAGGAACTCGCGCACGAGCAACCGCTCGACGTTGCGGTTCACGATGGTTCGTAGAATGCTTTGCTTGCTCATGATGTTCACCTCAGAAATCGTCCTCCAATTCGTCGTCCATAGCGTTCATGTCTTCCAAGAAGACTTCCAAGTTCACCTGGTAGTGGTTGCTTGGGGTCGCTCGGCCTCGTGCACGAGGTATCCATCCTTTTCGGATTTGTCCTCGGTGAGCGGCGATGTGCGTGATGACCATTTCTTCGGCATCGATGTCTTCGTATTGGAAGCGTGCGTTTTCCATGGCGCTCTCAATGAGCTTAATGATGGCACGTGAGGCTTTGACGGGATAGCGCCCTGGTCCGACGCCGCCCTTGCGGTGTCCGACCATGGAAGGTCCAGAGCGTCGCTTGCGCTTGTTCCCGCTACCGAGACGGAAGGGGACAGCAGCGGCTTTGCGCCGGACATCAGCACGGTCGGAGTCGATGCGCAGAACTTCATTCAAGTACGCCACGGCCTCGCCAGCGGTCTTGTTCTTGACCGCACGGCAGACTTCGAAACAGTGCTTGACGTGCATGTCCACGTTGGTGGCTCGAGCGGTTGCGAGACGGTTGCCTTGCAGCAGCTGTGTGTAACCGCGCTGGGGGAGTTGATGTCGACGGGTTCGTCGATCCATTTGGTTTCGCTTTGCCATCTTTTTCACCTCACTTCAACGGAACGTGCTTGGACGAACGGGTAGCACCTACACCCGGACCGCTGTGGGTCACGCCGCGCCGGGTCACTGCGAATTCACCGAGGTAGTGTCCGATCATCTCTGGTTTGATGTCGACCTCAACGAAATGCTGACCGTTGTGAATAGCGATGCGGCGCCCGACGAATTGCGGAAGGATGGGCATGTCTCGGCGGTGCGTTCGAACCGTGTTGCTGCTCGAACGGCGGACTCGGTCCATGAAATGCTCGTTTTGCGGGGACAGGCCTCGTCCGAAACTTCGGCGAGCACGGGATGGAAGAAGACTGACGATGCACTCTTCTTCGTCCGACCACAGCGGCATGGTGTTGAGTTGTTCCATCGTGTAGCCACGGTAGGTGAACTCTTTCTTCACACGGGCCGAGGTCGTTGAAAGGCGCTTACGTGCCTTACGACGACTGGCTTTGGGGGTCATAAAGGACTTCTTTTTCTTAGCCATGCATCATCACCTCAAATTTTCTTACCTCGCCCACGACCGGTTCGGCGTGGTGCAATCAGACCAACCTTGGCACCCGGTGGAGTACCACGTGCTACGGAGTTTGGACCGTGAACAGCCTGGTGATTTCCACCGCCGTGTGGGTGGTCAACAGGGTTCATGGCCACACCGGAAACATGCGGGTAGAGTTTACCACGGGCCTTGGCCTTGTAGTAAGCAGCACCAGCAGTTCGCATGGGCATCTCATCTCGGCCGTGGCCAGCGAGCACACCAATGGTGGCTCGGCAACTGGCTGGTAGTTCCTTCAGAGCGCCCGAGGGCATGCGAATTCGAACCATGTCGCCGATGCGTGATTCCACCATGCAGGAGTTTCCTGCAGAGCGTGCCACCTTTCCTCCATCGCCTGGGCGAAGTTCGAGGTTGTTGATGGCCGTTCCTTCTGGAATGTTGCCGATCTCGGTGATGTTGCCTGGTCGAAGAGCGACGTTGTCGCCGATGGCAACTTTACTACCGATGGAAATACCTTCGGTGGCGGCCACGAGGGTCGTGTCGCCGTCGGGGGTCTTGATGCGAGCGAGCGGAGCGCTGTGGACCGGACTGTGAACCAGTTCAGTGACCTCGCAGACCACGTCTTTGTCGCGTGGCATGCGGTTCTTCCCGGGGAATCGGTGGCTGGCCACACGGTAGCGTGGCGACGAACCTTTGCGTTGTGCACGAATTCTCTTACCCATGAT
>JAYNUQ010000044.1:0-9529 GCA_038116375.1 Candidatus Poseidoniales archaeon
AATGGCGGGCGATGGAGGATTCGAACCCCCGTCTCCGGCTCCGAAGGCCGGAAGGATATCCAGACTACCCTAATCGCCCGACAACCTCCCGAGAGGCCCCCCCTTCTTGAAGAAGGCGGGTGGCTTGGGTTGCCCATGGCGCGCTCCCTCCCGTGCATCCCGAGCGGTTGTTCGGCGTGTTGCAGGGAGACCACGATGCCCATTACGCAAGCAGAAGCGGCCCGGTTGGCCCGTCGAACGGGGATGGCCCAAAGTGACTTTTCCGTACAAAACGACGGTGCGTTGACCCTGCTCAACAACGCCGAGACGCGGGCTTGCGTTTTTCTCTTGACCGATTCTGCCGACGTTAACGCTGAAGGCTTGTGTTCGGTCTACGAAATTCGTCCAAAGGGCTGCCAAACCTACCCCTACGTGTTGAATCCAAAGGATGAGGCCGTGCTCGACGAGGGCTGTCCCCACCGAAGCCAATTCCCTCCGCCACCCGAAGGCATGGACACCGTACTGCTCAACCTTGAGGAGCGCATCGTGCGTGAAGGATCAGCCGACTGAGACTGCGATGCACCCGCTCAACGTGAACCGATACGGGCTGCCATCCACAGCGTTCAATCACGGAAACCGTCGTCGACCAATCGCCGTGCAGCAGCGAAAAGGCGTGGTCCAGAGGAAGGGCGTTCGTGGTGTGGTTCTCCAAGGGGTGAATCGGCAAAATAAGCACAAACCCTCCCTGTGGATGACCGATCCCTCGGGCGCTGCGCAGGCACGCTTCAAGGAGACGGTCAGCAGCGACGGTGCCGTGCGAATTTCGTCCATAGGGCGGGTCGAGCACAAAGCCAGCCACGGTGCCGTGCCATCCATCGGGAAGAACCTCCTCAATGCGGGTTGCGTCGCCACGTACCACGCTGGCATGCGTGGGGGCTTCGCCGCCGTGTGCCCAAACGAGGTTGGCTTGAGCCCCTTGAACCATCTCAGAATGAACGTCAATGCCGAGTGAAGGACGGCCACTGAGGGAGGCTTCGATGAGAAATCCACCCGTTCCCGTCATCGGGTCAACCACGGGTCCACGTCCCAGAGGACCCGCTGCCAGGTTGACGGCAAGTCGGGCCAGCATCGGGTCAAGGCTGACCGGTTTGAAGAACGGGCGTTCACCGGCTCGACGCTCACCGTTGGAAAAGGACGCTTGCCCGTCACCTTCCATCCAGCCGCAGGCCAGTGACGCCGACGGACCGTCGGAAATGAGCGCCAGCACATGGTCTGGGGATTCGAGGTCAATCGGGCACCCGCTGTCGTGTAGCAAACCTCCGAGGCGACCGGCGAGGTTGGTCAAACTCCACCCGGTCAATTTGCTGCCTTGCTTCCAAGCACGAACCGCAACAGAACCGTCGACTGGATGTTGTTTGAGGTAGTCTTCCATCTCATTCAACCAACGTTCAGGGGTGCTTTCGGTCGTGGACGCAACGCATCCATCAACGAGGAAACACTGCAGTCCACTGGCGACGTCCAACGCCCCGTAGCGCTCTTTTTCTTCGGCCCCTGTGACCCTGACCCAACGCTCCGATGTCTCAAGTTGAAGGGTGGCGTTGGGTAGCAGCGCCTCCAGTTCAGCGAGAGCGAGCCCTGCGTGCCAACCGCGCAAACACGCCAGCACACCTTCCATGCCTCAGCCTCGGGTGCCATGTGTTGATAACCGGTTCGGGCGTTGTTTCCGGCCCGTTCTGGGCGTTTTTCCTGCGGGTCGTGTGAACGGAGGTTCAGTTTGATTTTCGCGCAGGAGGCTTCCAATTCCGATGTTCCCGGTAGGCCGCTTCGGGCACACGTTGCGTGGCGTTGAATTGTTGAATTTGCCCTGCGAGCCACGTGAACCATTCAAGCCGTGTATCGCCGTACAGGCGCCGCTCTTCCTCAACCCACGGCAGCATTTTCGTATGCGAAAATTCGATGAGTCCTCCGTAGACGTCGTAGACGAGATGAAAATCCAAATCTCCGCGATGCACAAGAGCGCCAAGCGTTTCCCATGTTGTAGCCAACGTGACAACATCCTTCCAACCCTCGCCGTGGTGTTGTTTGTACTCCTCCGTTGTGGTGATGTCCGGCTGACTTGACATGGCGATGATGGCGGCGATGAAGGCTGGTTTTTGCAAGTGCTCAGAGAGAACAAGCGCACCTTGACTTTCTCGACTTGCCTTCATTTCTTTGATTTGGTACCACGAGTAAACCGCGGCACCGAGGATGGTGACCAATCCGAAAATTTCAGCATAGGCTGCCGCCGTTTCCAAATTCATTGGATGCGGTAAGAAAACGGGGGATTTTGTGTTTCGGGTTCACGGGGTTTGACTGAGCCAATGGAATCGCAGGCGAACCGCTACATACGGTGACCTTCAGTTGGGTCCATGGGCTGCAACCTCAAGGACATCGCACCCGCCCAGCAAACCAGCCTGAAGGCCCTTTCCGGTAAACGCGTGGGGATTGACGCCTTTCTCACCGCCTTTCAGTTCCTGACGACCATGCGCGACCGTTCACCGCAAGGCGACGGCATGCCCCTTCGGGACGCCAACGGCAACCCCGTGTCTCACCTGATGGGCTTTCTTCATCGCACCGCAACCTTGCTTTCAATGGGCATCAAACCCGTTTACATCTTTGATGGCGAATCTCCCGAACTCAAAGCGGATGAAATGGCGGCTCGACGGGCACGGCGCCTTGAGGCCGAAGCCGTTCACAAAGAAGCCCTGGCCGCCGGTGATTTCGCTTTGGCTCAGAAGATGGCTGCCCGTATCATGCACTACTCGCCGCAGATGGTGGAAGAGACCCAACGCCTTCTCGACCTCATGGGCGTGCCCTGGGTGACCGCCGCCGCGGAAGGGGAAGCCCAAGCCGCCGTGATGGCTGCCAGAGGCCAACTCGACGTGGTCGCCACCCAAGACTGGGACGCCTTGCTCTACGGTTCACCCGTGCTTGTTCGCAACCTCATGGACGACGGCACCAAGCGCTACGGGCGCGTGGTTCACGCCCAATCCATCGATCTGGGCGAAATGCTGGTGAGCAACGAACTCAGCCGAGAACAACTGGTGGATTTGGCCATCATGATCGGCACCGACTACCACCCTGGTATCAAGGGAATTGGGCCGAAGACCGGCCTGAAACTCATCAAGAAACACGGCACGCTGGAGGCGGTGTGTGAAGCAAAGGAGCGCGAGGTGCCTGAGCGCCTTGCAGAAATTCGAGAGATTTTCCTCAACCACCCCGCTGTCGACGTTGCAGACGAGGACCTCAATCAGGGCCAAGTTGACCGAAAAGGATTGATTCAGTACCTTCAGGAGGAGCGTCAATTCAGCCAGCGCCGCATGGACCAGGCCTTTGAGAAACTCAAGGAAGGGGGCTACCTCCGTGAGGGCGGTCAGACCTCGCTCTTTTCGTTTGACGGTTGAATGAAGCGCAGGGGACTCGCGAGCGTCATCACACCCTCGTGTTCGACAAGACCGCCCCGCACCTCGGTCTGTGCGTCGGCCAGGGCTTCGTTCACGGTGTTCACGGGCGCATTTGGAATGCCGGTGAGGAGGCTTTCAAGCGTGCTGCGGTCGATGTCTGCAACCGCTTTTTGGACGGTGGCTTCGACTTGATTTCGCTCGGCGATACGGGCGCTGTTGTCCTTCCAGCGGTCGGGCACGTCCAATTCCAACGCAGCCACGAGTTTGTGCCATTGGTTTTCCGTGCCCACGCCGATGGCGAACCAACCGTCCTTGGCCTCGAAGGCCTTGTAGGGGACGAGGTTGGGATGGGCGCTGCCCATCCGTCCGGGCGTGATGCCGGCCAGAGCGTTGTGACCTTGGTTCACCAGCGCAGCCAGCGCGGTGTCCCACAGCGATATGTCAATGCGGGCACCCTTCCCCGTCTTCTCTCGGTGGTAGAGGGCGGCGAGGATGGAACTCACGGCGTTCATGCCGGTCATGACGTCAATCCACGCCACGCCGACCTTGGCGGGGCCGCCTTCAGCGTCACCGGTGATGGACATGATGCCGCTGCGCGCCTGCATGGTCAAATCGAACGCGACTTCGTCGCGGCGCGGCCCGTTTTGGCCGTAGCCCGAGATGCTGCACACGATGACGTGGTCGGGCACGTCCCCAGCAATCTGCTGAAACGTGCCGGGTTTGAAATTCTCGATGACGATGTCAACCTCTGCGATGAGGGCACGAATTCTGTCCTGTTCGGTTTTGATGTTGACCGTCTCAATGCGTTTGCCACGGTTGCACGAGAGAAAGTACGAGGCGACCTCCTCCCCGTCAAAACCCGATTGAAACGGTGGTCCCCACGAACGGGTGTCATCGCCCCACGGGGCTTCGAGCTTCAGCACTTCAGCACCGAGATCTCCGAGCGATTGGGCTGCATGAGGGCCAGCGAGAATTCGGGAAAGGTCAAGCACTCGAACGCCAGACAGCGGTTGCATAAACAGGGCATTTGCGCACGTCAATTCAACCTATGCGTCCGAGCGGACGAATTCGGTTCTGTTGAACGGGATCTGAGATCAAGCGTTCTTGTCGGACTGGACCTGCTTGCGCACGTCTTGTGCAGCAGCCTTGGCTGCTTGCATGGCCTTTCGCACACGGGTGCCAGCGGCGCTGTTGCCTTTGTCGTGCTTTGCAGCATCGACAAGAGCGGCGTTCAAATCGTCAATCATCTTCTGTACCATAGCCTCAACGGACATGTCCTGCGGCTCGGAAAGTCGGTTCTTATGGCTTGCTCATCAATTCGATGAACGAACCCACGACGTGGTCTTTTTTTCAGTCCCGGCAACCGTCCCACCCTTGGAATCCTGCTCGGCCTTGGCGAGGGATTGAAAACCCTCACCACGGACCCCCTACCACAGGGGGCACATCATGGGGTTCGCTCGACGCTCGACTCAACCCGACCCCGATCCTGTCACAACCCAAGAATGGCGGGATTCCATCCAAGCCGTTGCCCAACAATGGGGTGAGGGTGAAGCACGCCGTTTGCTTCACGCCACCGTTGAATCCGCAAAAGATGCTGGCGTGGACATTGAAGTGGTGGAAACACCCTACCTCAACACCATTCATCCCGACGATCAGGGCGCTTACCCCGGCGACTTGGCGATGGAAGACCGTCTCCACGGCATCATCCGTTGGAACGCGATGATGATGGTCACCCGGGCAAACAAATACTTCGAAGGCATTGGCGGGCACATCTCCACCTATGCCTCTGCCTCGCACGCATGGGAGATGGGCTTCAATCACTTCTTCCGCGGCAAAGACGGCGAAGGTTCTGGCGACCATTTGTACTGGCAGGGCCACGCCTCACCCGGCATCTACGCCCGTGCGTGGCTGGAAGGGCGCCTCACCCACGAACACATTGAAAAATTCCGTCAAGAAGTCGGCGGAGAGGGCCTTTCCAGTTATCCTCATCCTCGTTTGATGCCCGAATTCTGGGAGTTTCCCACCGTGAGCATGGGTCTTGGAGCCATGACGGCGATTCACCAAGCCCGGTTCAACCGCTACCTCGAAGACCGAGGATTGGCCACCACAGCAGGCTCAAGGGTCTGGTACACCATGGGGGACGGTGAATCCGACGAACCCGAATCCTTGTCGCAGCTTTCGCTTGCCGGACGGGAAGGCCTGGACAACATCGTGATGACGATGAACTGCAACCTCCAACGCCTCGACGGTCCTGTCCGCGGGAACTCAAAAATCGTCCAAGAATTGGAAGGACGCTACCGCGGTGCGGGCTGGAACGTCATCAAGGTTCTCTGGGGCAGTTCGTGGGACGATTTGTTCGCTCGAGACACCCATGGTCTTCTGGCGCAACGGCTCAACGGCATGGTCGACGGCGATGAACAACGCATCATGACCGCAGACGGCGCCACCATCCGCAAGGAATTGTTCAATTCTGAAGGACTTGCTTCACTCGTTTCACATCTTTCAGACGATGAACTTGAAGCGCTTTGTGCCGATGTCGGCGGCCACGATTTTACCAAACTCCACGCCGCCTATGCACAAGCGACCGCTCACAAAGGCGAACCCACGGTGGTGCTGATTCGCACCATCAAAGGGTACGGCCTCGGCCCCGCCTTTGCAGGACGCAACACGACGCACCAGAAGAAGAAGGCCGACATGGAAACGATGCAGTTCATGCGCACCGACCTCGGTCTTTCGTTCACGGACAAGGACCTCGAATCCTATCCCTACGTGATGCCTGAGGACGTTCCGGAACTGGTCGCCTATGCCAGCGAGCGTCGTACAGCTCTGGGTGGCTTTTTGCCCAAGCGCGTGGTGCCATCGGAAGCCATTGCGCTGCCCGAAGCCAGCGCCTACGCTGAGTTCGACGAGGGCACCAAGGGCACCATGGAAGTCTCCACCACGATGGCGTTTGTCCGAGTGTTGCGCTCACTGATGAAAGACAAAACGTTCGGTCAGCGCGTGGTGCCCATCATTCCAGACGAAGCTCGCACCTTCGGTATGGATCCGTTGTTCGCTGAGTTCGGCATTTACCACCCCGAAGGGCAGTTGTACAAACCCGTTGACCACAACGTGTTGATGAAGTACAAAGAGTCCGAAAAAGGGCAGTTGTTCGAGGAAGGCATCAACGAAGCCGGCGCCACATCAACCTTCATCGCCTCCGCCACCTCCTACTCCACCCACCTCTATCCAACGGTGCCCTTCTACACGTTTTACTCGATGTTCGGTTTCCAGCGCGTGGCCGACCTGATTTGGTCCGCCGCAGACCAGCGTGCCCGTGGTTTCCTCATGGGTGCCACCTCTGGACGCACCACCCTCAACGGTGAAGGTCTCCAGCACCAGGACGGACACTCCCTGTTGATGGCCCACACCAACCCTGCGGTTCGAGCGTGGGACCCCGCCTTCGCTTACGAACTGGCGACCATCATTCGCCACGGCATCGAGGAGATGTACGTCGACGAGAAGGACGTGCTCCACTACATCGCCATCTACAACGAAAACTACCCCATGCCGCCCAAGCCCAAGGGCGTTGATGAAGGCATCATCAAGGGCATGTACTTGCTACGCGGTGCACCGAAAGGTGACGGTCCCGTGGTCCGCCTCATCGGTTCGGGCCCCATCATGGTCCAGGTGCTGGACGCCGTCGAGAAACTCGAGACCTACGGCGTGCGCTGTGAAATCTACTCCGCCACCTCCTACGGCGAACTCCGACGAGAGGGTCTGGCCTGCGACCGACACAATCGCCTTCACCCGACCGAAGAGGTTCACAGGCCCTACGTGGAGACCTTGCTCGCCGAACCGCTGCCCACCGTCGCCGTCTCCGACAACATGGCGGCCGTCCCGGACATGATTCGTCAGTGGGTCAGCGGGCCCTACACCGTCTTGGGCACCGACGGCTTTGGTCGGTCCGACACCCGAGAAGCGCTCCGCCGTTTCTTTGAGATCGACGGTGCCGCCATCGCGCTGGCCGCCCTGTCGTCGCTTGTGCGGGAAGGTGAACTTGACGCCAAGGTCTACGCCAAGGCGGAGAAGAACTTCGCCGTCTCCACCGGCCGAGACGACATCGCTTCGCTGTGAACCGTTCAGTCGATGTGAACGCCTTCTTCGCGCAGCATGGCCCGTTTCTTTTCCGGGCCGCCCTCTGCACTGTAGCCCCCGATGGAGCCGTCCGAGCAGATGACGCGATGGCAGGGGACTTCGGGTGCGTACGGGTTCTTCCCGCAGGCGTTGGCCACGGCTCGGGCCGAGGACGGGTGGCCGATTTGGACGGCGATGTCCGTGTAGGTTCGCACCTCCCCGCGCGGAATGGTTCGCAGGGCCGCCCAGACCTTTTGCTGAAACGGTGTACCTTGTGCCATGAAGTGCGCTGGATTCACTTCCATTTCACGCCTTGGGTCCCCGTAGGTTTGATACCCAACTACAAAGGGAAGGTCCTCCAAGGTTTCCAACATGTGGGAACGCTTGCTGGTGGCCGCTTTGGTGGCGTTCGTCGTGTTCAAGGTGACCCTCATCACCTATCGGCGTCGCAAATACCCTGAGCCTCACGAGGATTGGACGAACGTCAATCTCGACGACCTGCACTTTCCCGAAGGCTTTCACTGGGGCACAGCCACAGCGGCGCATCAGGTCGAGGGGCATCAAGCGAACAACTGGACGGTTCACGAGGTGGCCAACGGGCTCGAGGCGAGTGGTGCAGCCTGCGATCACTGGAACCGATGGAAGGACGACTTCCAACTGCTTTCCGACCTCGGCATGACCTCCTACCGCTTCTCCATTGAATGGAGTCGCTTGGAGCCCACCGAAGGCGCATGGGACGAAGCCGCCTTGGCCGCCTATTCCGACATGGTCGACGACCTCGTAGAACGCGGCATTCGCCCCGTTGTGACCCTGCACCACTTCACCCACCCCGACTGGTGGGAAGCCAAGGGCGGGTTTGCAGACCGAGCGAACATCCCAGCCTTTGCTGCCTATTGCGAGCGGGTGGTGGACGCCCTGGCTGACCGGGTCAAGACGTGGGTGACCGTGAACGAACCCACGGTGTTCTCCACCATGGGCTACACCCTCGGGATGTTCCCTCCCGGCCGTCGTTCCATCCCGACAACCCTGCGGGTGATGCGGAACCTGTTGTTTGCCCACGGCACCGTCTACCAGACCCTCAAACCCAAGCACCCTGAACTCCACTTTGGCGTTGCCAAGAACGTCACGCTCTTCGACCCCAAGAACCGCTGGAGCCCCATCGATTGGCCGCTGGCCCGTCTTCTCGAGTGGGTGTGGAACGGCGCCTGGCGCAGTGGCATTCAGAACGGGAAGATGTTCTTCAAGGACGTCCCGGAGGCAAAAGCCAGCCTGGATTTTGTCGGCCTCAACTACTACACCCACGTGCTGGTCGGCCCCGCCTCGGTCTCCCTGCTCAAAATGAAATTCCCCAAGCGACGGCAGGAGGTGGCCACCGAATTCGGCTACCCCATGTACGCCGAGGGCCTGGCGCGGGCCCTTGACTTCCTGAAGCCGCTGGGCGTGCCGATTGAAATCACCGAAAACGGCGTGGCGGACGCCAACGACACGCTCCGCACGGAGCACCTGCGGAGGCACCTCTGGGTGCTGTCCAACGCCCTTCGCGACGGCCACGACGTTCGTTCCTACCACCACTGGTCGCTGATGGACAACTTCGAATGGGCCGAAGGCTATTCGATGCGATTCGGTCTGCACCACGTTGATTTTGAGACCCAAGAGCGAACGCTTCGTCCGAGCGGCGAGGTCTACCGACGCATCGTAAAGGAGCACTAAACGGGTCAGACCCAGACGTCGTTCTCGGCCGTCAAGTCGCCGTCTGCCTCACCGGTGTTGACCACGCCTCGTGGCTCAACAAGCATGACCATGCATTCCTCTTCAGCAAACGGTTTGTGCCGTGTTCCTTGGGGTACGACGTACATTTCACCTGCGTTGAGGGTGATGGTTCGGTCCTCAAATTCAATGCCCATGCTGCCCTCGACCACGATGAACACCTCGTCGGTGTGGCCGTGGTCGTGCCAAACGAATTCGCCTTGAATTTTGACCAATTTGAACTG
>JAYNUQ010000045.1:0-8893 GCA_038116375.1 Candidatus Poseidoniales archaeon
GAATTTATCGGCGAGGTTGATTTTGGTCATGGGGTGAGCACGACACCCGCCTTACTTTGCTCTATGCCCGCCGAAGGGTGGCGTCCAGCGGCCGTTTTGGCGCGCAAAATCCAGCACGTGGCAGTACACGGTGCTCACCTCTTCGTTGGCTCGCTCAACATGGCTCAATTCAGAAGGCAGGAGGAACCTGTCGGTTTTTTTCCACGCACGACGGGCGGGTATGGAGAGCGGAAACCGGAACAGCGCAGGCCCGTTGACCGGCAATCCCCAGCGGGTCATCCACGGGCGTTCGACCACACCGGCCTCGACCATGGCTTCTCGTACCTCAGACCACCTGGCTCCGCCCGCTTTGTGCTTCACCAGCCACGAAGGGTTGACGGAGGAGTCCACGATGTAGCCTTGCGCTGCGAGCAACGACGCCATCCACGGGCCGACGTACCCGTTCGGGGCGCGGAAATACGGGCGAAACGCCTCGCCTGCATGCGCCTTGAGCAGGGCGGTGGACGTGGTCAACATCGCAGCAAATCCGTCAGGGTCTTCCCCCCAAGCCGACCACGAGCGGTGGGTGTGGCCGTGACAACCCACCGTCAATCGCTCTGGAAATCGCTGCAGCGCATCGGATAACAATTCAGCAAACGAACCCTTCTCCAGCAAATCCGTGATGACAAACAGGGTCACTGCACCCTCGTGATCCTCCATCCAATCCAGAAAACGCTTCCATCCTCGCTGAAAGTCGCTCGAGAGTTCCGCAGACGAACCCAGGTAGGTGTCGTTGCTCCGAGTCGGATGACCTTGGTGCTTGGGCAGATGCCTGAAATCATCGGTGTCAACGGTGAACCAGGTCGGCATGTCAGGCCTCCGGCCCAAGGTCGACGAGGTAGAGGTGATGGGGCACCGTACGCTCGTTGAATTCGATGCCGATAAATTCCGGCAGGCGTTCGCCGTTCCAGCCCTTGCAAATGGCGTCGGCCGTGGCGATGCCTGCCTCGTTGTGCGGATGAACCGCAACCTCCACGGTGGTGCCGCTTTCCCGACCGGATAACCACGAGAAGATGGCGTTTACACAGGAGGAGGCGATGCTCTTTCGCCGATGTGCTCTTCGAACCCAATACCCCAAATTGAAATCGGCATGATGGGATTGGAGTTCATCGCCAAGACCGATCAATCCAATGAATTCGCCCGAATTGGTGTCGTGAATGGACCAAAAATGGAGCCGATCGTTGCCGTTTTGCGCCTCGATATCGTAGAGCATGTCGCGTAGTTGGCGACGAACATCCTCGTTGGGGTCCAACCATGGGAGGGCCGCCTGTGCTGCTTCAGAATCTTCCTGATACGCATCAAACATGGCCACGAGAACGCTGTTGGCGGCTGGACGGAGCGTCAATCGCTCGTCAACCCCGAGTTCAGGCGTTGCGACCATGCATTTCACCTCAAACCAAGAGACGAGCTCGTGCTTGTTGAACATGCGCATCGTTTGGATGCACGTAAGCCGCCATGTCAAGCGTCCATTTCATGTGGTCGTGTCGACCCAAATGTTGCATCAACACCGAAACATGGAGCAGCATATCGAGGTTTTCTTCGAGGTGAGGCCCGAGGGTATCAAGGGTCGTCGCAGCAGCGTGCATGTCCCCGTTTTTGATGTGGTCCATGGCCGTCACGACCTCTTGATAGACCTGCGTCGGAGTCCAGGGTTCCGCTTTCGGCCACGGCCAGATACGATTGTCATGCTCTCCCTCAGCCACCGGTTCGGCCCCCCCTTCGGGTTGTGCGGCAGCGGCATCCGTCTCGACGTGGGGTGCTGGTTCATCGTCGGGTAGATCCGGCAAATCTGGTGTGAGCGGAGCAGTAGAGGGCGGCGGTGAGGCAACTTCTGCGGCTGGTAGCGGAGATGGAGCTTCACCGGGGAGGTCAGGAAGAGCAGGCGTGGTCGCAGCGATGGCTTGAGCCAACGAGCCGGACCGCTCATCGGGCACGTCAGGGAGGTCTGGCGTGGCGGTGGGGGCGGGGCCCACTTCGCCCAACAAATCCTCGTCTTTGGGCGTCTCCACCGTTGGAGAATACAATCCACCGCGTCCGGTGTGGACGGGTTCCGCCACCTCGGCCATTGGATCAACGGCTTGAAGGTCGAATTCGACGTATTCTTTGGGAGCATCTTCCGCCGTCAGCTCCACCTCTTCTGGTTCGGCTGACTCGACCGTTGAAGAGAGGGTTGGTCCCTCGCTCCCGATGAACTCAAACGTCTCCGGGACGGGTTCCCCATCCTCGTCTTTTGCTGACTCCGAAAGGGCATACTGGTCCACTTCAACGGTGACGTCGTCCATGCTCAACACCGCTTCAACAACGGGCCTGATGTCCTCTACCTCCTCGTTTTCACCGAGCAAGAGACTCATGATTTCCTCGCCGGAGGTCGTTGGTTCCGCCATGGGCTGTTCGCGGGCGGATTTGTTGAGGGAGTAGTAGCATTGTTCGCAGGTCTCTGCGCCCAAGGGGTTGTTGCGTTCGCAATACGGACAGACAACACCGACGGTGTTGCTGTCTTTTTTCTTGCGACCAAACACGTTCTCACCCAGTTGTCGGCCGTGGAATGTCGGTTTAAGAATGAGGGTTTGTCGGGCGGTAAACGCTTCAATCTTCATCCATACGATGATGAGGGGCGAACCCGTGGTAGGGGCATGGGGCGCAAGGGTTCAGTCAAGCGAATGAACAGCGCCAGGGAGCCGGACCCTCCCATGGCGAAAGGCGAGCCAATGCCAGACCGATGGCGACGAAGCCAAGACCATTTCACGTCGATGACCGAACTCATCAAGCAGGAGTTGGACGATGAAACGCAACTGGTTGAGGAGCGGTGGAAGTCATGGTCAAAGCAACGGCTCGTGATGGCTGGCGTTTCGCTTTTTGATTTGAAAGCGAGAACCCAAGGTCGCTTCTTTGGTGACGACATCGTCGTGTTTGAGGCTCAAGACAGCGGTCGTCTGCCCGAACATCGCTTCTCTCACGGCGACATCGTGCTCATCTCTCGGTCCCGACCGTGGGGTGAGAAGGTGGTCGAAGGCGTCGTTCTCGACCGAGGGCCGACGCGCTTGCGCGTGGTGGTGGGCGAGCGACCGCGAGATGTTCGTAAAGGCGGCTGGCGCCTGGACCGCGGCGCCAACCGGGTGGCGCACGACCGCATGCACGACGCCCTCATCGCCTTTCATTCAACCGAGGGCGATGGCGGAACCGTGCTTCGCGAACTTCTTCTGGGTAACGTCCTCGAGATCAACCAAAGTGCAGAACTATCTCCGGACATTCGGGGGCGGCTTCAACACCGAGGTCCGATGCCGAGCCACGCTCACCTCAACGCCTCACAACAAGACGCCATTGAAGCTGCTCTTTCTCGCCGCCTGACCCTTATCCAAGGCCCACCAGGCACGGGAAAAACCACCACGGCCACGCACCTTCTTCACCGTCTGGCGATGCAGGGAAGCGGGCCTTTGCTGGCGACGGCAGAGTCAAACGTCGCCGTTGACAACCTGCTCGAGGGATTGCTCGATTTGGGGGTCAAAGCGTTGCGCATCGGCCGTCCTGTCAAGGTACGGGAATCGCTTCGTTCGGCCACCCTCGATGCCATGTTGGAAGATCACCCCATGCAGGAGGAGTTGGCGTTTTTGCAAGACGAGCAGCGAGAATTGCGCAAATCCCTGCCTTCACTCAAGGGTCGCGAAAAAGGATTGATGCACCGTGACATCAGCATCAATCAGAAAGAAATTCGCAGAATGGAAGACGCCATGACGGCCAGCGTCCTCGATGAAGCCGAGGTCATCTGCGCCACCACCATCGGTTGCGGGCATCGCCTGCTCGAATCCAGAAAGTTCCCCATCGTATTGATGGACGAAGCCACGCAGGCCACGGAGCCAAGTGCCTTGGTTCCCATCGTGAAGGGATGCCGCCAGTTGATCCTCGTTGGCGACCATCAGCAACTGCCGCCAACGGTCATCAGCCGACGAGCCGAACAAGGCGGATTGAACAGGTCGCTCTTTGACCGCCTTATCGCCTGCGGCCTTGCTTCATGCATGCTCACGACGCAGTACAGGATGCACCCCATTCTGCGAGAGTTTCCGAGCGCTCGCTTCTACGAGAATCGGCTCGAGGACGGGTGCACATCGGCACAACGTCCGCCACCCGCAGGTTTCCTCTGGCCCGATTGGGACCGACCCATGGCGTTTGTCCCCGTTGAGGGCGTGGAAGAGACGGATGAGGAAGGAAAGAGTCGGTCAAACCGAGACGAAGCCGCCAAGGTGTTGAGCGTGGTCAACGATTTGTTGGCCATGGGCGACCTTCAACCCGAGGACATCGGGGTGATTTCACCCTACAACGGGCAGGTGAGGGAACTGGTGCGCTTGTTTGAGATGGCGGGTGGAAGAGAGCCCGGCCAGCCTTATGCTGGACTTGAAATCAAGAGCGTCGACGGGTATCAGGGGCGAGAAAAAGAAGTCATTGTCTTCTCAACGGTGCGAGCCAACGAACGGGGAGAAGTCGGTTTCCTTGCCGACTATCGTCGCCTCAACGTCGCCATCACGCGAGCAAAGCGAGGGCTGATTCTTCTCGGCCATCCCACCACGCTGCGACACGACGGGACGTGGAAGGCTTACCTTGACTGGGTGGACGAGCATCAGTTGTTCGCATGGCACGTCGCCCACAGTTCGTGATGGAGCCAACGCGTCATTTGACAAAGGAGAAGCCGTAGCCGTAGCATGGCCGAAGACCCGGTGACCATCGTGAAAGGCGGTACGCTGGCCCAGAACATCATCGGCTCTGCACCCGAAGGCATGCTCATTGCACCGGCATGGAAGCGTGTCCTGGCGTTCATGCTCGATGTCATCCTCATTTCCATCGTGTTGAGCTTCTTCACGGGCGGACAACTGACGATGAACCTTCTCAACATCGAAATGTTGACCGAAGGAGGCCGCTATACTGCTGTGTTCTTCATGAATTGGTTTGTGTTTGCCGCAGCGTTTTATCTCTACTTCAAATACACCGGCCAAACGATGGGTCGCTCCTTGGCGCAGCGCGGCTTCCGAATCGCCATCGTGCACGACAACGGTACGATGCTCGAGGGCCACCACTGGGGACCACGAGCGGTGGCCAAAATGATCTACCTCATCCCTGTTCTCGGTCCGCTCTGGTTTGGGCTGCGGGATACGTACAACGCAGGCTCAACCGAAGCAGAGTATCGCACGGCAGTGGATGTGAAGCACCACACGGTCGCCGCTGTGGACTGGTCGCTGCCCTCTGAAACCCGCCTGCGATTGCGCTGAACGCATCCGGTTTGGGCAAGCCATTGAAGTAGAGCCACCCGTCAGTCGCAACCGGTGAGCCGACATGAGTGATGAGCACAGCGCCCGAGCCGGCTCCCTGAACGCCCATCTGACCTCGGTTCAAATGGAGATTGACGACGATGACGAGGACATCATCTTGGTTATCGTCGACGTGGTAAATGAATCGTCCATTCCCGTTGGGGGTTTGGATGCCGCCATCGTCGACGCCAAGGGTGCACGCCATGAACCGGTGGAAGGCATCAGTTCCATCGGACCGGGCCTCACTCGACAGTTCAAGTTCGAAGCACAGATCACATCGGGCACCTGGACCTTTGAGTTCAACGGAGGCGGCCAGGGCATGAAACTCGGTCCTTACGAAGCCGATTTTGAATTTCAAGCAGAGAAAGGACGTGTTCTCGGGAACGCCATCGGCTCAAGCCTGTTCAGCGGTGCTTTTGACACCCATCTTGACGCCTTTGGTTCAACCGAGGAACGCGGCATCATCGACCCTGATTCCATCATCATGAACGCCTATGTTGGTGAAAACATGGAAGGTGGCGGCACCAAGGTTCTGCGAGGTGATGCTGCAAACGTCGAGGACGGAGACGACGGCCCTCGCACCCCTCCGTGGGAAAGCGCTGCACCAGCGGCCCTGACGCCGTTGACGCCCGTTTCGTCCGAGCCTGCGCAGGCCCCTGCTCCGGTTGCTGACCCGCTCCTCACCCCGCTGACCCCCGTTTCGACTGAGCCTACGCAACCCCCTGCTGAACCGCCCGTGGAAGAAGCACCGGTTTCGCCTCCCTCTCCTGCTGTTGAGACGGCAGCAACCCCCCCTTCGCTTCCCCCGTCGGCACCCCCAACCCCTCCCACAGCACCGCCAACCCCTCCCACAGCACCGCCGAGCAGTCCTCCGTCCGGTCCACCGAGCGGCCCACCGAGCGGCCCACCGAGCGGCCCTCCAAGCGGCCCACCGAGCGGCCCACCGAGCGGCCCACCGAGCGGCCCACCGAGCGGTCCACCGTCCGGTCCCCCCTCAGGCCCTCCAAGCGGCCCACCGAGCGGCCCTCCGTCCGGTCCACCGTCAGGTCCTCCAAGCGGTCCTCCGTCTGGCCCCCCCTCAGGTCCTCCAAGCGGCCCTCCAAGCGGTCCACCGTCCGGCCCGCCACAGCGACCCCCTGATTTGTGAGTGAGTCTCAATGTCCGACGGCTTTGCTATGGAATTGTGTGGGACCCAAGGTTCCTATCAAATCGTGCCAGACGGTATCGAAACCATAGACCTCGACACGGTTGGTGCCGCAATTGAAGCGGCTGGATTTGAAGTCGGGGTCCGTTCACGTCTGTGCTGGACGTTTTCGGGGCGTTGTGAAATGACCCTCTACCCCAGCGGTAAACTCATGATTCGAACAGAGGACAAAGTCCTGGCCGAGGACGTCGCCAATCAACACGTTTCTACGTGGGTGAAATCCTGAGGGAACCCCATGCTCGCCGATGCGCTCGTCGACCACGTTACGGACGGAGGCACCGTTGCCTACCCGACCAGCACGCTTCCAGGATTGGCTTGCCTCCCACGTCCCGATGCACTGGACCGCCTCTTTGCTCTCAAACAACGGCCGGCGGACAAACCGGTCAGCCTTGGCGTGCTCTCGCTGGAACAGGCCGAGGATTTGGTGGTGGTCCCAGAGAAAATCCGCCGACTTGAAGCTGCGTTTCCCAAAGGTGGCTTTACGTTCATTCTCGACGCTGTTTCCACACTCGATGAACGGTTAGGTGGCGACCGCGTGGCCGTTCGATGTCTTGCCCATCCAACGGCCCGAAAACTGGTCGAAACCTTCGGCCCCATCACGGCCACCAGCGCCAATGAATCCGGGGAAACACCCGCCTCCACCGCACAAGAAGCAGGAGCTGGCCTGAACTTGCCATCGCACGCCATTTTGCCAGGAACATGCCCAGGGGGCGTTGGCAGCACCATTCTGAATGTCACAGCGGGTGAGCACGAGTCGGAGGTAACTGTTATGAGAGAGGGCATCATACCTTCGCATAGCGTGATTGAATGGTGGAAGAATCCAACCTGAAATACTGGCGAGATGCGGGCCACGTCGCTCGACGAACCCTCGAAGCCATGAAGGATGAACTCCAACCTGGAAAGACCTTCCACGAGATCATTGAATCTGCAGAACGCTTCATTCACCGCCACGGAGGAAAACCGGCGTTCCCTGGGACCATTGCCGTGAACGACTTGGCCGCTCACTTCACCACCAATCATCAGATAGAAGGCGTGGAAGGATGGGACGGCAATATGGTGCTTCAGAAGGGCGATTGCGTCAAAATCGACTTCGGTGTTCACATCAAAGGTCATATTGGCGATAACGCCCTCACGCTGGAAATTGGAAACAGCAACGAGCACACCGAGCAAATCAAAGCCGCAAAAGAAGCAAGGGACGCTGCAATTGAGATGCTTCATCCAGGGACGCCCTGGTACAAAGTTGGCCAAGCCGCCGCTCAACCATCGCTTGACGCGGGCTTCCAACCGATTCGAAATTTGTGCGGCCATCAACTCAAGCCTTGGGAACTCCACGCCGGTGTTTCCGTACCGTCCTATGCCTGCGGGAAGGACAACAGAGGCTTTTCCGGAGTGGTCGAAGAGGGCGGCGTCTACGCCGTTGAGCCGTTCAACACCACGGGTGAATCGGGCCTGATCGAAAACATCGGGCGCTCCAATTCCTCCAACATCTACCGCGTCACGGGCCTCACAACCTCCCGAAAAGCCCGAGCAAAGAACCAACTCAAACCCCTCGGGGCGCAAATGGCACGCAACCTCGAAGAGCGCTATTCCACGCTCCCCTTCGCTGAACGCTGGGCCTTCCCCATGCTGAAGAAACCCTTCCCCGAAGCCGATGAGGCCAGTTTGCAGAGCAAATGGAATGCGCTGGTGAACAAGTTGATCAAGATTCGATTCCTCGAAACCTATCACGTTCTTCGCTGTCGAGACGGGGGTAATATCGCTCAATTTGAGCACACCGTCCATGTTACGTCCGGTGGTCCTGAGATTTTAACCGTCGAGTAATGTCGGTTTTTGTGCTCAAAAACGCATATAAACTGGCTTGACCTACGAATTAACGAACAGGGCTGTTGAAGTTCTCGTTGAGTGCATCCCATCCCCTCTCGTTTTCTCTCACCCTGTTCACCTCAACTCCACCCATCAGCGTGAGCCTTGGAAGTAATTTTTGTGCGGTTTGTGGTATTTACAAACCGTATGTACCACTCGCTGGCGCGTTCCACGCGAAAATGTAACATCCTTATTTCTGCTGAAAAACAGCGTTTTTGCGCGCGTGGTTGAGGATAATAAGCAGATGGGTTTAATATGAGGACGGGCATAGCAGGGCCTACCCCGAATGGGGAAAGGAGGACAAAAATATGAAAACAGAAAACCGAAATGAAGAGGCTGTCAGCCCAGTTATCGCTACCATCTTGATGGTCGCCATCACTGTTGTGCTGGCTGGTGTGCTGTACGTGTGGGCTAGCTCCCTCGCAGAAGGCAACACCGACGGAAACCTTGCCCTTTACGCCATGAGCGGAAAGGACGCCCAAGGTACCCC
>JAYNUQ010000046.1:0-8672 GCA_038116375.1 Candidatus Poseidoniales archaeon
ACGGATTCAAACCCAACGTCCAGCGGGAGTCGGAGTTTGAGAATGCGTGCGTCGTCGATTCGGACAAAGGTGGCCCCGTAGACGTGCCCAGGTTCGGGGTGTTCAGGCTCAACCATGACCGTGTGGCCGTGACCGGGTGTTTGCAAAAGTGCGACGAGGTCTTCGCCCGAAGCGTGTTCTTCCCACATGCGAGCGGTTGAGGCTCGAATGTCGGCCATTTGGCCCATACGGCGACGCTTGATACGTTCTCGAATGGCCTCATGACGCTCACGGCGGTCTCGCACCGTCAGTTCAATGTCGGCATCTTCAACCGATTCAGGGCTCACGTCCACCACGTACTCACCGGCGACGTGAACCTCTTCGAGTTCAACCTCAATCATGACCTCTTCATCGGCTTCAACTTCGACAACCGCCGACGCCTTGGCTGCTTCAGCTGCGGCGATTTTAGCCAATTTACGCTCTCGCAGGGTTGCACCGTCGAGGGAATCGGCCGTAACCGGGGCAGGAAGTTCGTCTTCTTCCTCCTCTTCAACCGTCACCTGCTCTTCCTCAACAGCGACCGCCTCAGGTTGCGTGGTGCGAGCCTGCGGTCGAGATGTGCGTGCAGGTTGAGATGTGGTTCCGAGGTTGATCCACAAAAACGCCAGCACACCCATGGCGCCGACAAAGCCCCACTTTGCTTCATCCGTGAGCTGCCCGACGGTGGCGAGGTAGAACACCAAGACGGAAAGGAACAACACACCAACGGCGGTCCTTGCGAATCCCATGTCCCTCAGCCCACCCAATTCTTGATTCTTTATGACGGTGATGGAAGCGTTGCTTATTGCTCGTGTTCTGGACGGGGGACTTGGCGAAGCAAATCTTCCAATGCCCGTCGCCGATGGCTGAACTGGTGCTTGGTGAACGGCCCCACGGTGCCAAAGGTTTGGCCGTGCGTACTCACAGCGCCCAATGTGTCCGGGCTGACAGGTTCACCTTGATCGTCCAAGTCTGCTGGAACAAAAACGGGGTCGAAACCGAAGCCAGCCTCTCCTTGAACATCCGTAGCAATGGACCCCTTGCAGACACCTCGCCCAACGAGGACGTGCTGGCCGTCCCAAAGGGCACTAACGGCCTGGAACGACGCAGAACGGAGGTTCTTGATGCGCACGGGGTCATCATCAACAAGATGAGAAAGCAATCGCAAAATGCCCTGATTGCCCACCGTTGAGAAGACGTAGGATGAATACACTCCTGGAAAACCATCAAGGGCGTCGACAAAGAGGCCAGCGTCTTCAACCATCACCATCGCATCGGCGTGAGGAAGGTGGTTCATGGCTTGCCGAAGCTTGGCTCTTGCGACCGCCTCCAAATCGTCCGATTGGGGCTCAATGATGCTTCCCTCAGGCACTTCAAGAGCGTTCACCTCGATACCCAAAGGCTGGAAATGGTGCTTCGCTTCCTCCAATTTCCCAGCGTTGGATGTCAGAAACCAGACCGTCCTGCTCATGACAAGCGGTTGGCCCGACAGCCTAAGACCATGCCTCATTCCTGTTCTTCCCTCTGCCAATGAAAGGAGGTTCTTTAGCAAACAGGGGGCTAAGACCGTCATGCTCTCTCACTGGTTTTTGGTCGCTGCTGGCGGAGCCGCCGGGGCAGTTCTTCGCTTCTACATGAGCGAGACGCTCCCCTCCGAAACCTTCCCCTGGGCCACCTTGAGTGTCAACCTCTTGGGTTCCTTTTTACTCGGAATTGTGGCCGCCGCTGGCTTGGTGCAGGTCTTGGGAGAAGCGCAGACTTTGCTCATCGGCGTTGGATTTTTGGGCGCATTCACCACCATGTCGACGTTCTCGGTGGAAACCATCACCATGATGGAAGAGGGACGGTGGCAAAGCGCCGGAATTTACGTAGTCACCAGCGCCCTCGCTGGACCGCTTCTGGCGTTTATCGGTTGGAAAAGCGGCCACGCATGGTTGGCCTGAATCACTTCAGGATGGCAAGCATGCGGTTCAACGCCAAGAGCGAACCCGCCTGAACGGTATCGGGAACGACGATTTGGTTGGGGACTTGTCCGTCGACCAGCCGCTCCAAGACATCCATCAGGTAAGCAGGGTGAATCATGTACATCGTTGAACAGGGACAAATTTCCTCATCGAGGCACTCAATGTGCTTGTCCGGGTGTTCTTGAGCCAGCCGAGCCACCATGTTGATTTCAGTCCCGATGGCGATGCTCGAACCCGCGGGTTGTTGGGCGACGAAGTTGCGGATGTATTGGGTCGAACCGTAGGCGTCGGCCAAATCCACGGTTTCTCGCGGGCATTCGGGGTGGACGACCACGATGCCGTCAGGATGTTGCGTGCGGAAGTCCTCGATTTGTTGGGGTGTGAACCGCTTGTGAACCGAGCAAAAGCCGTGCCAGAGAACGATTCGAGCATCCTCGAGCGTACCCATGGCGCCAAATCCCGGTGTCCATGTTGGCATTCGGTCTGCGGAAATGCCCATCGCAAGGCCGGTGTTGCGCCCGAGGTGCTGGTCGGGGAAGAACAGCACAGCCCCTTTTGGCCCTGCTCGCTCGAACGCCCAGTTCAGCACACCCTGTGCGTTTGAGGACGTGCACACCACGCCGCCATGACGACCAACAAAGTCCTTGAGGTCGGCGCTGGAGTTCATGTACGTCACGGGCACAAGATAAGCCTCGTTTTCTTCTGCTGGTTCCTCGGGATTCACTCGATTGATGGGGTCGCTCAAACCCGATTCCCTGAGCAGTTCTTCCCACGCTATTTCCACCTCACCCAAGGTGGCCATGTCGGCCATTGAGCAGCCTGCCCGAAGGTTGGGCAACATGACGCTTTGGTCCTCGGAGGTCAGAATATCGGCGGATTCCGCCATGAAGTGAACGCCGCAAAAGACGATGTATTTCGCGTTCGATTCAGCGGCTTTCTGGCTGAGCATAAAGGAATCACCGAGGAAATCGGCATGCATGACGATGCTGTCCCGCTGGTAATGGTGGCCGAGAATGAGCAGGTCATCTCCCAGTTCAGCCTTCAGTTCCTGAATCCTGTCGGCAATGGCCTGTTCTTCAACGGACAAGGTGGTGTCCATGAAATTGACCGAGCACATAGGGAGGCTTACCGTCATGGGTCTCATGTAATCCAAGCAGCGACCCTTTTTCAAGGAACGGATGGGCATGAATGTTCAAAAAGAGGGGCTTGGTGAGCGAGCCATGGTCTTCAAGCCGACCCAGCGCCTTCACCTCGGTGCAGAAGCCGAGGTTTGGAAAGGAGAATGGTTTGGTAAACCGGCCGTCCGCAAGCAGCGTCGTCCTCGCTCTTGGCGACACCCGAACCTCGACCATCGCCTCGGCGTCCGTCGAATGATCAGCGAAGCACGCTTGTTGATTCGCACCCGTAAAGCCGGACTCTCTGTACCGTCCGTATGGGATTTGGATTACGAAGGCGGCCAACTCATCATCGAACACTTGAACGGCAGACCGCTCATCGACCTGCTCAACGATGACGCGACCACCGCTGCAGATGCGCAAGCCACGCTTCAACGCGTGGGCGCTGCAGTGAGGCAACTTCACCGAGAAGCCACCACCCACGGAGATTTATCCAGCAACAACATCCTCATTGAGGGAGAGCAGGTTCATCTCATCGATTTTGGTTTGGCCTCTATCGAATACGACGTCGAGCGCTTCGGAATCGATCTTCACGTGCTGGATGAAATCCTTGGAGCCTCTCACCCACAATGGGAAGGCGCCATCGATTGGGTCGTGGACGGCTACATGGAAGCCGAAGATGCGCTTGGCCCCGCCCCCACACTCCAAGGCGGAGCCGTTCCTACGGCTCGTGAGGTTCAGGCTCGGCTCGAGGACATCCGCACCCGTGTTCGCTATCATGGCTGACGCTGCGTTCGGCGTTCACTCTGCCGTTGCCACATGTTCCACGCGACCACCACAAAGGCAGCGAGGACGCCGATTTGAAGAACCATGCTGGAGTAGAACCGAAGTTCTGGCTCCCAGGAATGAATTTCCACAGAGACCACGTCATCGTCCATCTCAAAGTACACCAAATGGTGCTCCAAGACTTGAGGACCCCACTGGTCGTTGGTATCGGATGTGAGCACGTGGGAGGTGTTGGTGTCCAATTCCGTGAAGTAGATTTCACGGTCGAGGTATTTCGATTGAGGGCTCATGGGATTGAGGTGGTCTCGAACCGACCACGCCAAGATGCCGTGGTCAAGTGAAAGGTCTGAGACGTGATACTTCGGATTGCTTGCGAGCCATTGCTCAGCCGTTGTTCGGTTGTAGAGCACCAAGCGGTCGGTGGCCGTGACGTTCACCGTGACGGCCAGGTGTTCACGATTGAAGGCCATGTTTTGGATGGTCGCATTGCCCATGTCCACCGGCGTGCCCCACGAAGCGAGAAGTTCGTCCTCTTCGGCCGGAGCGGTGGCGTTGATGGTGTAGCCAACCTCTCCACGAACTCCCAATTGGAGGACGTTGACCTCCATTGGATTTGATTGTGAAACATAGGCGATTTCTGAACCGGAACACATCATGGTTCGGATGTCATCGGGTTGTTCTTCGCCCAACACGGAAACGCCCTGTAAATTCATGACGTCCAGCACACCGTCAACCGTGTAGGCAACGACGGTGCCCCCCGATTGTTCGCACAACATCAAGTGCTCGTGCGCAGCGAAGGGCATGGTGTTGAGAGCCGTGCTTGGATCCTCAACATCGAAGACGAACAGCGAAGTGGCGTTGGTGGCAACCAACCGGTCTTCCCTCAGAGCGTAAGTCGAATCAAGCGACAGGTCCGGGACGTTGACCATGGCGGGGACAAAATCCTCGGAAGACAGGTCGTGAAGCAAAAGGTACACCCCGTCACTCTGGTTGTCGAGGGTCACCAGCCAACCATCGGCTGCAGCAGCCGCTTCTGGTGCCTCCACGCCACCTGCAGGCAGGGAGCGATGGGTAAGGTCCCATGTGATGACGGCCGCCACGACGACAAGGATCACCACGGCGATGTGGCCCGTCTCCCGGCTCGTCGGGGAACGGTATTGCTTGAACAACCTCGACGAGCGGGCATGAATCCAAGCCCAAGCTTGACCCGGTCGGGTGAGCACGGTCACAATACGGGCGTTCATGGTGCGTTCGTCAAAGAATTTCCACCACGTATTGGAGGTTCGGTCCGCCATTGAAACGGCCGCTCCTGCGATGAGCATCCCGCCGATGATGTCCACGAACCAGTGGATGCCGAGGTAGATGATGGTGAACGCCGTAAGCAGCGTGTAAGCAAACACGGTGTAGCGATAGCGGTTCCAACGTCGGTCATCATCAAAGCGTGTAAGGCATAACCACACGGCAAAGGGGATGCCGATATGAAGTGAGGGCATGCCGTTGGTGAAGGGGTCAATGCGACGGAACCAGTCGGCAATTTCGGGAGTGAGGGTGTAGGCGAGCGTTTCCATTTCAGGGATGGTATCGCCCGTCACTCGAACGTTGAAGAAGAGGTAAAACGGCACGGCAAGGATGTAGACCCAAGCGATGGAGAGGGTGACCCGGTCGGCGAGCCAGCGGTCATCAAAATAGGCGAAATAAAACACCGAAACATAGCAAATGAACATGAAACCTGCGACGTAGAAATGGGTCAGTGCCGTTGTGAGCCAATCTGCCTGAAACGTTTGCTGAACCCACAGCACCAAGTTTCCTTCAATCGCCCAAATGTACGGCGTCATGTCAAGACCCGTGCTGGCCATGAGCAAGCGGTCAACTTGGTCGAGGGTGTCCTTGGCGTTGTAGATCGCAAAGACGATGAGAATGTGTACCCAATAGCGGCGAAAGAAATCAACGAAGGGCGGGAGCGACAACTTGGCCCACGGCGGCTTGAACACCGGAAGCAGGATGACACCCAAGGCAAGGGCGCTGATCATCCAAGTCAGATAGACGCTCTGCACGACAACGCACTCCGGTTCTGTGTCATGCCTGCCCTTCATCAAAGCGTCGTCAACACGCAGGGGCAGAGGTCGTTCTTTCTACCATGCTCCGTGAACGTAGGGTTTTCCGCGGTCGGGATCCCGTCGGTTGGCCAAATCAAAGATTCGTTCAAACCGGTAAATTCCGCTCGAGCACCCCTGTTGCCATTCAAAGGCCAACGCATACTTTCCAACGGTTCTCACCGTCGGTTTTTCTGCGGGCAAGGCCTCGACCTGGCGGCGGAGCGTTCGGCTGGTGTCGTCCTCGTTTCGCATGGGCGAACACTTCGCACACGGACAAGCATGGCGCAAGTCGTCGTAGGTGACCGTGTATTCGGACGCATCATCGTAGGTGAGCACCATGTCTTGCTGCCGCCGTTCCAATTTCTTCAGTGTGGGCAACACGTCGCTCATCGGTCCACCTCAGATAATTTCGAGACCGCCGTCAGCACCGTCCGAAAGCTGGTCTTGAACGGCCGCAACCACCTTGGAAAAGGCGCGAGCAGAGGGGCCGTCCGGCTCGGACACGATACGATGAACACCGTCGTCGCCACCCCGAACAAAGCCCGGGTCGAACGGGAGCGCACCGAGGAACGGGACACCAAACTCTTCGGCCGTGTCCTTTCCTCCGCCTTCCTTGAAGATGTCAAGGGTCACAGAGAACTTTCCTTCGCCATCGGCCGTCGCCGTGAGCGTTTTTCCACCGGGAGCGGCGATGCTGACCTCCGTTCCAGGTGCAGCGGTTCCGTTGACGGTAAAACCGCTCATGTTTTCGACAACACCCAGAACGGGGACTTTCAGCGATTCTGAGAAGGTGATGGATTTGCGGCTGTCAAGCAACGCAACTTGTTGCGGTGTGGTCACGATGACCATGCCGTCGATGTCGGGGAGGGATTGCGCTACCGTTAGCGGCTCATCAGAGGTACCGGGTGGGAAGTCAATGATGAGGTAGTCGAGTTCACCCCATTCAACATCGCCGATGAACTGCTGAATGGCGCCGAGTTTGATGGGGCCACGCCACACCACGGGCGTGTCTTCATCCTCAAGCAAGAACGCCATGCTGATGACCTTCACGCCAAGATGGCCTTGGGCGGGATGAATGCGTTTGTTTTCCACGTGAAGGCGTCGACCGTCGAGGCCCATCATTTTGGGAACGTTCGGTCCGGTGATGTCAATGTCGAGAATCCCAACGGTGTGACCCTGTTGCGCAAGCGAGAGCGCAAGCCCTGTTGAAACGGTGGATTTGCCCACGCCGCCTTTGCCCGAAAGCACCATGATCTTGTGCTTGATTTTTCGACCGATTTCCTCCATGGCCATTTTGCGCTTCATTTGCGCGTAGGCCTGTTCCATCTGCTTTTGTTCCTGAGGAGATGGACCCGCAGGGGCATCGTTTGAGGCACCGGGGGTGTTGATGGATACGGGAGAATCCGCCATGACATCACCACCAAACTGGCCTACTTCAACCCACCCACGGCCTTGGGTGCCGTCCACGCAGGGTCATGAGGCCAGTTTGCTGTCCAGCGCTCCGTGAACAATCAGCGTCAAACCGACGATAACTGCAGTATGTTCCGTCGACCAGGCCATCCCCCCGTAGGCCCATGCCAAGCCAAAGGAGAGCGGCAGCGCGACGAGGGCGGCGGCACGGTTCGTTCGTTGCCGCTTCACTCTGCTATCCGAGCCTTCAAGGACGACCGTTAACGGACCAAACGTGAGGACTTGGAGGCTAATCAGCACGGCAACGAGGGAGAAGGCCGTCTCCATTTCCCCCGCAGCAAACACCACGTGCAGGGCGAAGAGAACGCCAAAGCCTAGGAGATTGAGGCCAATCGCACGCCACACATCCTACGGTGGGCGCCGTCCTATGTCAAGTCACCAATATGCTATGGAGGTAGGCTTCATAATGCGTTGAGGGTTGGTTTGGCCATGAGGGTCCTCTTCGTTTGTGTTGGTAATTCGTGCAGGTCCCAAATGGCTGAGGGGCTGGCAAAATCGATGGGTTTTGAAGCTGCATCCGCAGGAACACACCCCGCTCAAAGGGTTGCAGAACACGCCATTGCGCTGCTTCAATCGAAGGGTATCTCGACCGACGGCATGGCACCCAAGAGCCTTGATGCCTTCGACCCAACCGCATTTGACAAGGTCATTTCAATGGGGTGTGGAGTGCACTGTCCCGCCATCAAGATCGACGAGGATTGGGGCCTCGAGGACCCCGTCGGTCATGACTTTGAAGTCTACGAGCGAACTGCTGAAGAGATTCAACGACGCCTCGGTCTGCTCGCCGATCAGGCCTCTTGAGGCGTCGGCATCTCGCCAACACCCTCGAGGTCAATGCGAAGCACGCTTACCGTACGCATGCCGTTTTCGCCCTCGACTTCTTGAGATTCACACATCAGATTCTGGATGTTCACCGTTTCTGGAAGCCCCTGCGCGATGTGGCCGTTGCGACGTCGGCAGACTTCAGCGACATCAACGGCTCGTGAAATGGTCGCACCACGAGCCACGAGTTGAAGCGACCGGTCGCCGTCTTCCATGGCTTTTACCACGGCTCGTACGTAGGCATGAAGGGGTTTTTTTCCGACAAAGATGATGCGACGTTCGGCCATGCTTATCGTGTTGTCTTGGGGTCGGACACCCCATAAACATTCACGAGAAAAACACCAAAAATGGCTCGCAGTGGTGCGAGCGCCGGGACTCGAACCCGGGTTCAGGCGTTGGCA
>JAYNUQ010000047.1:0-8256 GCA_038116375.1 Candidatus Poseidoniales archaeon
AGCGGGAACAGCCTCTGAATCTTCGGAGGATTGCGCGGCCACAGCGTCCAAGTCGGGTGCCTCGGGAACGTCTGGAAGGACAATTTCGTCCTTCTCGGCGATCTCTTCCAGTTTTTCGATGAGTTCCCAATCGGGCTCCTGTGCATCGGGCTGAACCCCTTTGTCCTGACGGACCTGCACCAACTCGGCTGCATTCAGCACGTCCTCATCGCTGGCCACCTCTTCCCCGAGGTCGGTTTGGTCGAGCGGTCGAAGGTCGGCGTTGGCGTCCTCGCCTTTGGTTTCAAACGTCGCAGGTTCAGGCGCCTCTACGCCCAGTGATTTCCAGGCGTCCTTGACCTCAGTCGTTGCGGGTACCGCTGCTCGGGCTCGCTCTTCGGCCTTCCGTTGCTCGTAGGCCGCCTTGAGTTCAGCCTCCTCTTGTTCGGCCCGCATGCGAGCCTCGACTTCACGCCACGTCTTCCGCTCCTCTTTGAGACGGGTTTTCTCTTCCTGACGTTCAATCATCAGCGGTGTTGGCTTGTCGTAGCGTTTCCAAAAGATGTAACTCACGCCGATGAACAACAACGAGAGAATGAGTCCCGTCGTGAGCGTGTCCCACAACTCGCTCATCGAGCCTCACCCTCAATCCAACTCTGCGTCAACGGCAACACTCAGGTGCTCAAAGCCTACGATGACATCGCCAACTTGTCCAACGAGTTCGTCAGAGCCACCGGGCAGGCTGGAAATATCGGCATCGGCGCCCTCGGGCACGTTTCGGTAGAGCGGGCGAGCAATGAGTTTCTTGTTGAGGGCGATGAAGAGCGCCGCCACCACGCCCCAGAACAACAGAATGATGCTGAGGCCCTTCGGGTTGGAGGGATCCCAGACGTTGGGTGTGTTGGCGATCATGTCCGAGAAATACGAGAACATGAGAATGAAGAACAGGAACGGGAAGGCGAGGTAAATCAGCAGGTCCCACCAGCGTCCAACCTCCAAGTCGTTGTCGCCCGTGTTGATGAAATCGTCTCGGAAGGCCGACACGCCAAGGCCGAGGTAGCCCGCAAATCCAGGCGCTGCCGTGCCTTCGTCAACGGCGGCTCGCCACTTGAGGTAGCCGTACTTCCAGATGGAGAAGGCGATGAACAGCCCGGAGAACATCAGGCCGTAGCCCCAAATGTGGTCTTGCACCTCGAGGAATTCGGGGAACGCCACGCCTGAACTGTCGAGTTGAATCCACAGAATAGCCGACGGCAGACCGAAGATGAAGATGGCCAGACCGGTGATGAGCACGGAGCGTTCTCGCTCGTAGCCGTGGTCGACGAAGTTTCGAACACAGAGTTCAACGGTGGAAATCATCGACGTCAAGGCAGCAAAGGAAAGCGCGAGGAAGAACATCGCCGTCATGATGAGCGGACCGATGGCACCACCGGGAGCCTGAGCGAAGACTTCGGGAAGGGCGAGGAAAGTGATGGCAGAGGAACCGCCGGTCACCGTGGCCAAGGGGTCGGGGTTGACCGCGAAGATGGCCGAGAGGACAGCCAAGCCCGCAATGATGGAGATGCTGTTGTTGGCCAGTCCCATCGTGAAGGCGTTGAGCACGGTGTCCTCGTCCTTCCTCATGTAGACGGCGTAGGTAATGCACATGCCCATCCCAGCAGAGCAGGACCAGGCGGACTGCGAGAGGCCGTTGATCCACACTTCAGGTTCAAACAGCATGTCAAAGTCCACCGTGAACATGAACAGTGCCCCGTCGAGGCTCCCGTCGTTCATGTCCATCCAAAGCGAAAGGAACAGGGTGAGGAAGAGCAGTACAAAGAGGGAGATCATGAGGTAAAAGTTCACCTTCTCAATGGCTTTTGCACCTTTCCAAATGGCCCCGAGCACCAGGAGAATGACGACGAACTGGAAGAAAATGACCTGTCCTGGCGATTGCAGGAAAGCGTTCCAAACTTCGGTGGTGTCCACCTTTTCTCCGTTCAACGCACCCGTGATACCGAGTTGGAAGTACTTCAGGGTCCACCCGGAAACAACGGCGTAGTAGAACCCGATGGCGGTGGAAATCCACGCGGTCCACAGGCCCATCCATGCAAATTTTCGTCCTGCAAAGATACGGAAGGTCCCAATGGTTCCCGTTCGGCTTCGCTTGCCCATGGCGTATTCAGCGATCACCAGCGGAATCGACCAGGCGAACAAAAAGAACAGCCAGGGGATGAGAAACGTACCGCCGCCGTTCGCACCGACCATGCGGGGGAAACGCCAGATGTTTCCGGTGCCGATGGCGGCACCGATGGAGGCAAAAATCAGGCCGAGACGGCCGTTGAACTGGTCACTTTGGGACATGAAACCACCTCAGTCCTCACCACGGAGTTCGTCTTCGTACACCTTGTCCTCATCATCGGACAGCATGATGCGCAAGGCGACGGCAAGCCCACCCCACACAAAGGTCGCCACCAGCGAGAACGTGAAGAAGGCGCCAAAAACGCTGCCAAAGGCGGCCCGATAGGTGATGTCAAGCACGTAATACTGGCCGTCGGCGGGGTACTGATAGAGGTCAGCTCCACCCAGGGTGGAGACGGTCGCTTTGTAGTGAATTTCACCCACAGCCGTTTCCGAAACGGGCAGCATGGCTCTCAGCAACGTGCCGTTGCCGGCAGCCAAGGAGCACCCGCCTTCGACCATGTCAACACTGGAGGATTGCCACGCCGTGGTTGACCACTCTCGAGGACCGAAGTCGCTCTGCATGCGGCTGGGTTTGACTTGGCGCCACTGCACCTTGGTGTCTTTGGTGCTGTAGGGGAACTGGTTGGAGACGCAAATGTCAACCGGGATGTCGCCTTCCTCAGGGATGTCGACCATCGTCGGTTCCTTGAGGTAGTTCTGTTGAGAGATGTTGGCGATGGCGAGGTCGGCTCGCTCGCGTGGGTTGTCAGCGATTTCAGCGATGTAAAAGCCGAGACCGAGGTTGCGCACGGCGATGTGGTCGATGTCTTCGGGTCGCTGGTGGAACGCCGTACCGATTTCCGAGGTGTAGCAGTAAGAACCGTGAACGCCGTAGTGCCAATCGCAGAAATCACCCGAGGTTGGGTAGAGGGAGGACGACTGAAGGTTGGCGTATTGGGTCATGTCGGCCATTTGCTGGCCGTGGTAGCGGAGTTGGTTGTGGTCGGGGCTTTCGCAACCGGTGCAGTGGCCCCAAGGCCAGAGAATGAGTTCAGAGTAGGAGTGATGGGTGAGCGTTGACTTGAATTCGCTGGCGCCGTCACCGTCGTCATCGTTCATTTCGGTCATGTCCTGGATGAACTTGGTTTCAGGCTCCGAGTTTCCACCCCACCAGTCTTCGTCGGTGACGCCGTCCGCATCGTCGTCCTTGCCGTCGACGTGGTCTTCATTGATTTGCCCGTCCCCGTCGTTGTCGCGGTCGTCAACCGGACCGTTGTAGACGTCGTTGTTAGAGCCGTCAAGTTCGCCTTCGGCGGGTGAACACGTCCCGGGGATGAGTGGCCCAGTCGCTCCGAGCGGGGCGCCCCACTCAAACTGGTAGTTTCGGTTCAGGTCTACACCATCACAGTCCTCGTCAACCTGCTCGTTGAGGTCGGGAAGGGGCGTGACGCCAGTGAAAGTATTGTCTCGGAGGTTCTTCCTCCATCCGCCGCTCGGACAAGATTCCCAAGCAGGTGCGGGGCAGAAGACCTCTCGATCGTAGATGTTGCCGTCCACGTTCAACATGGGGATGACGTAGAGTTCACGGGAGTTCACGAGGTCGGTGATCCACTGCTCGGAGTAGTCTTCGTCTACACCGAGATCGCCGGGGCCGCAAGCGGTGCCGTCCCCGTTCGAATCTTGGAATTCAGCGGCCAGCGCCAAACAATCACCGTCGTCATCGAGTTGACCGTCGCCGTTGGAATCGCCCCAGGTGTCTTCGTCAACGCGACCATCGCCGTCGTTATCGTAGCCGATGTTGTTGTAGGAGAAGGCGATGACCTCAATCTGCATCGTCGGTACGGTGTAAGACATCCACTCTCGAGCGTGGTGGTTGCCGACGATCATCACGTCATGACGGTCCTCGTAGTTGCCGTTATCACCGACGAAGGGGTTGTAATCGCCACCTTGGACATCGCCCGTGATTTTCAGCCACGGTGAGGCATGGCCGTAATACCAGCCTTCGTAGGCGTTGGCCGTAACTTCCTCTCCACGAGCGTTGGTTCCACCGTTCATGCCTTCATGGAATTCGAAGATGTCCGGATTTTCCTCTGCGAGGCGCATCATCCGAGTTTTCATGGTCTCGTAGGTGTGGTACTGTTTGAACTGGAGAATGTCATCGCTTGGGTCCGCCCACGGGAAAATCATGTTGACATAATCCTCGGACCAAATGTCCTCGGGTGCGTCGCCCGTGGCTGGCTCCTGGGCATAGGCGTTTTCAGCCACCGGTGCGGCAAAAGAAAGCAACAGTGGGAGGACGATGAGAAAGCCCAGCGTGGGGCGAGGTGCGGTGGAGCGAAGAGCAACGGGCGCGGCTGACGTCATGCTATCGCTTAGCCGACGCCGTTTCAGTTCTTCAAGCGTTCGTGCCTGTGGATGTGGGCCTACGGCCCACGAGCAGAACGGGTTGTGGGTGATTGAAGGGCAAGAAACAACTCAAATGACTCGGTGGGCCACCCATGGACGGCCTGTGGAACCCTGCTGCTGACTCAGCCCTTCGAGACGAACTCTTCGGCTTCACGAACTACACCCTGCTGACGCTGGTGGGCCTTGTGGTCATGGTGTTCATCGTGCGCTTGCTGGCCATGCGTTTTGCGCCCACCGTGCTGGGAACCATCATCCGCTCCGAAGCCATCAAAGGCAAGACGGTTCGAGACTCCGATAAGGCGCTCGGTACGGCGGTTGGCGTGGGGCTGGCCTACGTCATCATCACCGTCATGATCGATGACATGGAGCGTTTGGACTCGCCTGTTCTCATGCCTGAGTTGGCCGTCAACTTCCTCCCCGGCATCTTGCAGTTCGTCGTGGCCATCGCCGTGGTCGTTTGGGCCTTCAGACTCGTCAACATCGTCCAGGATGTCGTCATGATGTTCGACACCGACGACCAACTGGACGGGACCGAAAAGACACTCATCTCTGCGCTGCAAAGCGTGCTTCGCTTTGTCATCATCTTCGTCGGTGCCGTATTTGTTGCCGATTCCATGGGCTTCGATTTGACGTCCCTCATCGCCGGGCTCGGTATCTCCGGCCTGGCCCTCGCCCTCGCTGCAAAAGATTCCATCTCGAACTTCTTTGGAGCCATCACCGTCCTCCTTGACCGCCCGTTCAAGGTCGGCGATTGGATCATCGTCGGGGCTGCTGAGGGTGAGGTCATTGAGATCAACCTGCGCACCACGCTGATTCGAACCTCTGCAGACACCGTCATCACGATGCCCAACGCCAACCTCGTCAACACCCCCGTTGAGAACGTTGGCAAGCGACGATGGCGACGATGGCAAACCCAACTTCACCTCGACATCAACGCCGACGGTGGAGCCGTCGACACCTTCTGCCAGCGCGTCCTCAAGACCATTGAAGACCATCCCAAGACGCTCAAAGAGGAAGCATCGTTCTGCCAGGTCAGCATGATTTCAGCCACCTCCTTGGACGTGGACCTCAACCTCTACTGGGACGTTTCGGGCGGTGTTGAAGAGCGCCAAGAACGCGCCAAACTCATCATTGACATCAAGAACATCGCAGAAGACCTCGGCATCGAGTTCTACGACGGTCGAGTTCGCCAACAGCGCTGATTCAGAACGACGGTGGCATGCGCTGCTGATGAAGGAAATGGGCGGCCAACGCCACGCCCGCAGAGCCGAGGATGAACGGCACCTGAACAGGCCCAGAACCGAGGAGCCCCGCTGCAATGGCCGCCCACATTCCGCCTCGCCGGACAGCGTGAACGGTGCGCAACTCGCCAAGGCGTGCTTGAATACGCGAGACATCAAACAGCCAACGGTCGCATTGCGTGGCCTGTTGCTTCAACCCAAATGCTCGGGCCTCAGCCAACATGAGCAACATCGCCTCATAACGCCAAATCCACACCCCACCGTTGGCCGTTGAGAGGGTGGACTTTGAGGTCCACGAGGGTGGAACAACATCACCCCAAGCGCGATAGAAAGCTTCCCTGGCTGTTGCTGAGTCAAACACTCCCCTCAAGGAGAGCCGCTGCTCAAACAACGCAACCGACGACACCCCTGGAAGACGTTCGTCGGGACCGAGAACACGGTCAACCAGGGGCCGAGGCTGCGGAATGAGCACCAATTCGCCGTTGCGAGCAACCACCCCGTGCAGGCTGAAGTGCGTTGCAGGGAGGCCGACGACGTGTCGCGTGTGAGGCGCTCGCCACAACGTGGTTGTTTTGAGTTGGTCTTCGATGGCTTTGAGGCGTTCGTTCCAGCGACGTTCCGTGTTGGGCGTGGCGTGCTCAACGAGCGCAGCATGAATTTGACCAAGTGAACGAACAACATCATGTGAGCGCTTCGCTACGTCGTCGATGTCGATGCAATCGTGCATCTCGAACACCACCGCTTGGTCGCCGAGACCGTCTTTCTGTCCCGCCACGGGGCACAGAATGGGAGCACCTTCCAACGAGGTCGTCCATGGCTCGAACAGGGAGAGCGTCGAAACGTCCTTCCCTGACGGGAAGGGATAGAGATGCGCCACCCATTCACCGTTGAGATGGAGAACCAAACCAAAGCGATGTTCGCTGACCAAGTCCACCGTCGTGATGTCGGTGGGCCACTCGCCCCATCGTCCGTCGTGGTTGGTGTTCCACCACTCTGGGTTGAGCGCTCCTGTGTAATCCCAGCCGTGGATGCGCCCCCACGGACTGGGCAGACCGGCCGGGAAGGTGCTGGGTTCACACGGGCGGTCGACGAGGGCGAACGGATACCACGGCGGATGAACAGCGGGCTCCTCAGAGGAATCACCCATCGCTGCCATGTTTCACCGAGGGACCGTTGCCCTTCAAACATGACGGCACGGGCGTGGCCTCGTGAGGGGAGCAATCAAACACCGTGTGCACCCACAACCGGGCGGAGGGCAGGCATGGGCATCTCAGAACGCATGGGGGACGTGCTCGGTCAAGCGGTCGAGGCCAAGCTCCTCCGTGAGGTCCTCGAACATCCCCTCCAGGTGAACCACCTCGCCATCATCATGGACGGAAACCGGCGATTTGCATGGCGAAGCAACATCGCTACCGGACTGGGCCACCGCATTGGAAAAGAAAAGTTGGAGCGCGTGCTTGACTGGGTGCTGGAACTCAAGATCCCATGGTTCACCGTCTATGCCCTCTCGACCGAGAACCTGAACCGCCCGCAAGGGGAATTGGACGTGCTGTTTGACCTCTATGTTGAGGGTTTGAGGGACATCGCTGACGACGAGCGCATCCACGAAAACAACGTGCGCGTCAACATCATCGGCCGACGAGAACTTCTGCCCCCGCGCGTCAACGACGCCATTGACTACGCCGAAACAAAAACGGCCGACTACGACGATTTCGTGTTCACCGTATGCCTTGCCTACGGCAGCCGAGAAGAGATGATTGGAGCCATCCAAACCATCGCCAAAGACTACGCTGCGGGCGATATTTCCCTCGACGATATCGACCAGGAGGCCGTCTCGAAACGCCTCTACACCGCCGACATGCCCGACCCCGACCTCGTCATTCGAACCAGTGGCGAGGAGCGCATTTCCAACTTCTTGCTCTGGCAGATGGCGTACTCTGAACTCTATTTCACCGATGTGTTCTGGCCGTCCTTTGCCAAGAAAGACCTGCTCAAAGCGATTCGAACCTATCAGGACCGAGGGCGACGGTACGGTGAGTAAGATGGCCACCTGCGACGAATGCAACGGCTGGCTCAACCCTGCACTGGCTGCTGACGCCGCCGTCCGAAGGGGTGACACCGTTTTGCTCATTCAGCGAAAACATCCACCGATGAAAGGAGCATGGGCGTTGCCCGGTGGTTTTGTTGACCAGGGTGAAGACCCAATTCACGCCTCAGTAAGGGAACTCGAGGAGGAAACGGGCTTGGTTGGCACCAATCCCCAGTTGCTGATGGTGATGGGGGACCCTGAGCGAGACCCCCGCAAACACATCGTCAGCGTCGTCTACGAGATTCAGGTCAGCGAGGACCAAACGCCCACCGCTGGCGACGATGCTGCCGACGCCAAGTTCTGGCCCATTGACACCGTGTTCAGCGGTGAATTAACGCTGGCGGGCGACCACCTGCAAATTCTCACCAACTGGCTCAA
>JAYNUQ010000048.1:0-5180 GCA_038116375.1 Candidatus Poseidoniales archaeon
CCAGGGTCAGACTGTTTGCCACCTGCCTAATCTTCAGGGAGTCGTCCTTCTCGATCCTCCAGACCATCTCGCCATCGACATCGGATTCCGTGAACCTAGTGATGGTGGATACTGCTAATTTGTCGAACTGGGATGCCAGCTCAAGGGCGTCGATCTCCCCGGCTTCCTCGAGAAACGAGTTGAATGCGCTGCTCGTTAGCGGAAAGCAGGTGTCCTCCGGGCATGGCCTTTCCACGTCCATGCACCCTGGCAGAGCAGATGCCAGAACTATCAGAACCAAGGCCGATGCTCTGTCCACGCTCAGCCCCGGAAGGGCGTCCAAATATGGGTTCCTGATGCACTTGTCATGCTCAATGGGTTTGCGTTGCCCATATATGGGACGCACAGCAGGCCGTGGTTAAGGGAGGGCCGGTAATGGTTAGCAACATTCTGGTGGTTTACAAGAAGAACTTCGAGGAGGTCCATGACAGGTCGCTCGAGGAGGTTCGCGCGGTCCTGGACTCGTTAGTCTCCGATAGGGGCCTCAACGTGGGCTACACCGCGAGGGAGACCGTGAGGAGGACCGACTTCATCGAGCCCGACCTAGTAATAGTTCTGGGAGGTGACGGGACTCTAACCTCGATAGCACACTCTGTCGACGAGTCCACACCTGTGATGGGGGTAAACAGCCACCCACGGGAAGATGATGAGAACGGGTCATACGGCTTCTACATGGGCAGCGACCCGAGAACCTTCGCCGAGGACGTCAGGACAGCTATCGACGGTCGTGCGATAGTGAACGTCCTCCCCAGGCTGCAGGCGGAGATAGAGACAACAAGCGGGAACGTGATCAGATGCGATCCCGCTCTAAATGACCTGTTGGTGGCGAACACCCACCAGTACCAGCCATCCAAGTACAGGATCAAGAGGGGCGATATAGACTCAGTGCAGCTCTCATCAGGATGCCTGTTCTCTACGTTCCTCGGGCAGGGTGCGTGGTTCAGGCACGTGGTGGACATCGAGGGGACCAAGTTCGAAAACGACGAGATAGACGATCACTACCTCTACGTAGCCAGGGACCTCCCTCGACCAGACAGGGCGGACGACGGTTCCTATTGGGAGTGGGTCAGCGAGCCCACGGTCATCACCAGTGACATGCACAGGGGCTATGTTGTAAGCGACGGTTGGGATGAGACCCACTTCACGAGGGGGGCGACTCTGACAGTGGGGCTCAACGGCCCCAGCCTCAAGCTCCTCACGTTCAGGAAGGGTTTGCTGGATGGCGTTTCGCGATGGCTGCACGCCGACCTTGGGAACTAGCCCGCAGCATCTCGGTTGGCCCTGAGGGCCCTCGCCTATTGGCGAGGACCGCTCAGTCCTTGCGTCTTCCAGCGACTAGTATCGCTGCTCCTAGCACAGATGCTATGCCAGTGAGGGCTGTGAATCCTGGGAGGATTCCACCGCTGTCACCACCGCTATCGACGGGACCGACCTGATCATCTGGAATGCCATCGCCGTCTGCGTCATCGTCGGCGTTGTCGCCGATACCATCGCCGTCGGTGTCGGTCGTCTCATCGGGGTTCAGTGGGAATGCGTCGGCGTTGTTGCCAACCCCATCGCCGTCTGAGTCCACGTGCTCATCGGGGTCCGTCGGGAACGCGTCCGAGTTGTCCCCGGTGCCGTCGCCGTCGGTGTCCCTGCTCTCGTACGGGTCGGTGATGAAGGCGTCCGAGTTGTCCCCGACCCCATCGCCGTCGTAGTCATTCCACTCGCCTACGTCGTTCGGGAAGGCGTCCGAGTTGTCCCCGTATCCATCTCCGTCCGTGTCGGTGCTCTCGTTGGGGTTCGTCGGGAATGAGTCCGAGGTGTCTGGAGTGCCGTCGTTGTCGTCGTCTGGGTCGGCATTGTCCCCGATGCCGTCGCCGTCTGAGTCTATCGACTCGCTTTCGTCGAATGGGAAGGCATCCTCAGAATCTCCTATTCCGTCCCCGTCGGAGTCAGAGGACTCCCCGCTGTCGAGCGGGAAGTCATCGAGGTCGTTCGGGGTGCCGTCGCCGTCCGCATCGTCGTCCGAGTTGTCGCCGATTCCGTCCCCGTCGGTGTCCGTGGTCTCGTTGGCGTCGTCGGGGAAGTCGTCGGAGTTGTCCCCGACCCCATCTCCGTCCGAGTCGGTCGTCTCGTTCGAGTCGAATGGGAAGTCGTCCTGGTCATCGGTTACGCCGTCCCCGTCGCTGTCGTCCTCGTCGTCGTTGGTCCCATCGCCATCCGCATCGGTGTCCGCGTTGTCCCCGGTGCCGTCGCCGTCCGTGTCCAGCCACTCTGTGCTGTCTTCTGGGAACTCGTCTATGTTGTCCCCGTATCCGTCCCCGTCCGTGTCCAGCCACTCTGTGCTGTCCCACGGGAATTCGTCCGCGTTGTCCCCTATCCCGTCGTTGTCTGAGTCGGTGTACTCGCTCGGGTCATTGGGGAAATCGTCCGCGTTGTCCCCTGTTCCGTCCCCGTCGGTGTCGTTCCACTCCCCGGAGTCGTAGGGGAACGCATCGAACCAGTCGAGGTAGCCGTCGTCGTCAGAGTCCTGGACGCACTCGGTGAACATTGAGGCCTCCAGGCTCAATACCTCGGCGTAGGATTCGTGGCCGCCTCCCGAGGTGTTGTTGCCCCCGTATGACTCCCCTAGGCTGACATAGATCCAGACCTCGCAGTTGGTGATTGATAGCGGTATATCGAGGTATATCTCCTCGCTCACGGGGTCAGCTTCCCCTCCGATCTCGTTGTAGAGGTCGGCGTACCATTCCCATTGTAGAGACCAGTTTCTGTCTGTGCTCATGTTGTAGGTCAGAATCCTGAGTTCGACCGCGTAGTCCGTACCGTCGGAAATCCCAGTGGCGGATCCGTCGTATAAGGGGCCCCACATTTCCTCCATGTACTGGTACTCGTCCTCGCCCATGGGGCAGTCGTGGTTCCCGTCGTTGACCATGCTCATGTTGACTGTGGACCCGTCGTGGCAGTCGAACCAGCTGTCCTGGTCGTTGGTCGGGTCCCCGTCTCCATCCGTGTCGTTCGAGAGGTCCATGTCGAACGGCTCGTCGGATCCGTCCCCGCAGTCCTCGTTTCCATCGTTTACGAGGCTGAAGTTGACGTACTGCAGCGGGCTCGTTGGGTCTCCGGCTACCTCGTGGCAGACGAAGTCAGGCGTCTCCCACCCCGGGAAGAGCTGCTCAAGCACTATCTCTGGCTGCGCGCATAGCCCTTCCATGGCGAGAGTACTGTTGTTGGACTCGAATCCGTTCCTGTCGTGGACGGATACGAACACCTCGATCTCGCAGGCGAATCTGTCGATCCAGATTTGGTCTGAATGATGGTATTCGTCCGCTGTTTCAGGTATTTGGACATCGGTACCGCTTCCGTATAGCATCCCATCTAGGTACACGTGGATTGCCATCGTGTAGTTCTGGTCGGATAGCCCACCTAGGAATATCTCGATATCGTGCCATCCCTCCTGAGGCTCCTCGGTTCCGTTCAAAGCGATTTCCGGAACGGGTATCTCGGAGAGGACCCATGTAGCTGCGAGCCCTGACTCATGCCCTGGCTGCAGATACGTCGAGATCGTGCCGTTGTCTGACGCCACTAGGTTTTCCGTGGAGTTAGTGTGGATGAGCTCTCCCGAGAGGAGGTGAAGCCCGTCTCCCGCGGACAACGTGACGTGGTACCCTGGGCCCCCTTCGTCCACCTCTATCGGCATTGAGAGGGTTATCTCCACTCCGAACACCCCTTGGTAGTGGGCTACCCACTCTCCCGATGCGACGGGGTCGCTCGTCAGGCCGGTGAAGGTGACGCTGTCCCATGACCATGAGGATGGAGCGTTGCCGTTCAGGTGGTATGGTGGCTCTTCGTCCAAGGCGGACCACTCCTGGGCGCTGTAGTTCATCTCGCTGCCCGCGTAGGAAGCCTCGCTCTCGTTCAGTGTTCCGTCTCCGTCACCGTAGGCAGCGTCCAGGAAGAGCTTGAACTCGTCTCCCAGGGACCATTGGAACGGCATTACGAGGCTGTAGTCTCGGTACCCATCGACCACGAGTTCCATGCCGACGTCGAAGGACGTCGCGAAGTCCTCTATCCCGTTGTCGCATGGCCCTTCCTCGTAGTAGTACCTCTGCACGATCTCGTACATGGCCCCCTCGTGTTCGAAGGACAGTGCCGAGTGGAGTTCCATTCCGCAGTACCAGTGGGGAACTAGCATTGTCATCTCGATGCTCGCGGATTCGTTGGTCGCGTTCCATGTGACGGTTTCGGATGCGATCGCATTGCCATAGGCGGAAGCTGTGTAGGTCATCTCGTATGTCACACCTACTTCCAGCATGGTCGCGTTGAATCGGACGTCGTAGGCACCGGCATCCTCTATCATGTGGTTCCATCCTTCGTTGAAGTCCACCCATGTCCCATTGTGATCCATCTGGAACTCGAACCATCCCGTTGCGAAGTCTTCGCAGGGGGGGTACACATTGAAGCTGTACCCTCTCACGGACTGCCAGCCACTGGAGGTGTTGACCCTCAAGTCAGCATAGGCGTAGACGTCGCATCCGAAGTCCGTTACCGTGATGTTCCATGGGACCTCTAGATAGCTCTCGTTTCCATTGGTCCACGAGTGATATCCGGAGACCTGGTTGCTCCATTCCCAGTCGATGATGTAGTACCAGCTCAATTCGAACTCGAGGCCCTCGGGGACGTTGTCCTCGTCGAAGTGGACCGTCCAAAGGACCTCTGTGGTTCCGGAGTCGATGCTGTCGTACGAAATGTAGTCCCCTTGGTCGTCGGTTACGTCTATCCATACGTCATAGCATTCTGGGTTGTAGAACCACCAGCTGTCACTGTAGACGTAGTCGTAGCTTCCGTTTGTGGTGTTGTACAGGGAGGCGTAGACGTTGACGCTGCAATCCCAATCGGTCACGTTTATCGAGAACCCGATCTCCTCGGTCCCGTTGAAGGTGAAGTCCTCGTAGAACCATCCGTACCATCCCGAGGTCATCGAGTAGTAGTACTCCAAGGTGTAGTTGCTCCCTGAGTCCAGGTGGTCGAGAACCCATGTCATCTCGTTATTCCCGGTTGGCAGTTCCTCGCTGTCTCCGGTCCCGAGCGCTATTGGGAGGCTGCACGGGCCGTCGATGTACCGCGTCCTGCTGTACATGCTAGTGTACTGGCCGTCG
>JAYNUQ010000048.1:5280-7870 GCA_038116375.1 Candidatus Poseidoniales archaeon
GCCCTGCCAGTCCTCGTAGGAGGTCCAGTTGCCGTCGTCGCCCTGTATGTCCAGGAGCATCTCGCCCGCCTCCTCGATGCAGTCGGTGGCCGGGTACAGGTACGTGTACTCGTAGTAGTGCCAGCCCGAGAACTCGCTGTACTGCTGCGGGTAGCTGTAGATGCTGTAGTCGCACTCGAACTCGCTGAGGGTCAGAGACCACTCGAGCGGGCCGTCGTCGGCGGTCACGTAGTCGCTCCAGCCGTAGGAGGGCGCGTAGAACGAGAAGTAGTACTCAGTGTCGCCCATCCAGCTGATGTCGTAGTACATCTCGGTGGTTCCCGGGGGGATCACCGTGTCGTCGTCGACCAGGACCCACGAGCCGTCGATGCTGGCGTAGAGCGGGGACGACAGCCTTGCGTCACCGTCGGTCCCGTCGCAGGGCCCGTCGGCGTACGCGTAGGTGCTGTTCAGCTGGCTGTTGGACCAGGTGCTGGTCTTGACGTACAGCCTCGCCTCAACGCTCACGGAGCAGACGAACCCGGGCACGTCGACCTCGAAGACGAAGTCCATCGAGGTGATGTTGTCAACGATGACCATCCGGCTCTCGAAGGAGTTCAGGTAGCCGTCGTAGTACACCTTGAGCTCGGCCGCGTACGGGAACCCGTCCTGCAGGTTGTCCGCTGACAGCGTGACGTTGCTGGTGCCCGCGGGGAACTGGGTGTCGTCGTCGATGGCGCTGCCTGAGTCGTCCTCGACCGAGAAGTCGGGGTAGGACGACCAGTTGTAGCTGGCGCTCTCGCACGGCCCGTCGATGTTGAAGCTGTCCGAGCCCATCCACCAGCTGTCGTAGCCGGAGCCGCCATCGGTGCCGTACCTGAAGTCGTACAGGTTCATGTCCCAGCTGAAGTACATCGAGCACGCCCACGGCGCGATCGGCACGGTCAGCTCCAGCGGGCCGCCGTCGTAGGTGAAGTAGTGGTAGTCGGACTCGCTCGGGAAGCCGGTGCTGCTGTAGTAGAAGTACAGCCTGTACGTTGCCCCCACGCTCAGGTTCTCGAATTGCACCTGGACGTCGGTCTCGCCCGCGGGCAGGGAGCCCGGCTCCTCCACCCAGTCGGTCCCGTTCCAGAACTCGAAGCCGGCGTAGCTGTCTTCGGGGTAGACCCACTGCTCGCAGCTCGGGTACCACCAGAAGCTGTCCTCCTTCATGTCCATCCAGTTCGGCGTGCTGGTGCTCGAGGAGTCGACCCAGAGCCTGTAGCGGATCTGGACGTTGCATGTGGTAGAGTTGTCGATCGAGAAGGACCATGGCAGGCTCTCGGTGTCCGAGGACGCCTCCCAGGTCTGGTGCTCGTAGAGGACGAAGTCGTCGTTCACCTTGACGTACCAGTCGAGGGTGTAGTCCGTGCCTGCGTTCAGGTCGGTCAGCTCCCAGGTCATGTCGTTGGTGCCGTTGTTCAGGTTGTACCAGTCCTCCCAGACCTCGCCCACCCCGTCCATGGCGAGCGATACGTTGCCCGGGTCGAGGCAGTCGGTCTGGAAGTACGTGTTCCTGCTGTCCATGTACTGCCAGTGGCCGCGGAAGTCGTAGTACTGGAGGTAGGTGTAGATCCTCACCTCGCAGTCGTACTCGGACACGGGCACGTCGAAGTAGAACACGCTGTCCGTGGCGGTGATGTCCTGCCAGCTGAAGTACTGGCTGGAGGAGTCCGTGTGCCAGGAGTACTCCATCCTGTAGTCGGTGCCGCCGACCATGCCGCTCGCGTCGATGGCGAACGGTATCGTCTGGTTTCCGCCCACGACGTCCCACTCGTTGACCACGGTGTAGTTGCCGTCCCCGTCGGCGTCGGTGAGCGCGTCCCATGGCTGGGTGGCCTGCCACTCGTCGCAGTTCGGGTAGAAGTACCAGCTGCTGCCGGTGATGTGTTCCCAGTCGTTGCTGGACGCGTCCTGCAGGTAGTGGATGCTCGCCTCCAGCCTCAGGTCGCAGACCGCGGGCCCGATGTCGACCGTGAAGTCGACCGTGAGGTTCCCGCTCTCGTTGGTGAGCACGTAGTCGTACGACTGGTAGTACCCGTTCTCGTACACCCTCATCTCGAGGGCGTAGTCGTAGCCCTCCGGCAGGTCGTGTATGACCCACGAGAGGTTGTGGGAGCCCTCCTGGAGGTCGTCGCTGTCAGCGTACTCGCCGTCCTCGTGAACGACCTCTGCCCACACGTCAGCGCAGTCGGGCGCGTTGAAGTGCCAGTCCTGACTGGGCCCCGCCGAGGTCCCGTTGGAGTCGTAGTACAGGTACGCGTAGGCGTAGGCGTAGCAGTCGAAGACGCCCATGTCGATGGTCCAGTGGACGTCGTTGGACCCGTTGTAGGTGAAGTACTCGTAGTACCATCCGTTCCAACTGGAGTCGTTGCTGTAGTACCACTCCAGCCTGTAGTCGACCCCTGTCTCCAGGTGGTCGAAGGACCAGGTCATGTTGTTGACGCCGAGCGAGAGGTCCATGTCGTCCATCTCGAGGGCGTCCTCGCCTTCGAGGAGCAGGGTCACCGGCATCAGGCACGGGCCGTCGATGTACCGCGTCCTGCTGTACATGCTAGTGTACTGGCCGTCG
>JAYNUQ010000049.1:0-7020 GCA_038116375.1 Candidatus Poseidoniales archaeon
TCACATCTTGTGGATGGCGTGTCCCAGTGTATCGAGCACACCTTCGTGGGTCATCTCGGTCATGGTCGGGTGAGCATGAATCGTGTGTGCAATGTCTTCCAACACGGCGCCCATTTCAAGCGCCAATGTCCATTCACCCACCAGTTCGCTGATGTGGGTGCCCACACCCTGAATTCCGAGGATGCGGTGATCGTCTTCTCGGGCGACCACGCGGACAAAGCCGCCCGTCTTCTCTGCTTCTTGCGTGAGCGAGCGCCCGTTGGCGGCGAGGGGAAACTTGCCCGTGATGACGGGGTGGCCGGCTTCCTTGGCCTGGTCGGGTGAGAGGCCAACGGAGACGATTTCCGGCTCGGTGAAGACGATGGCTGGCACGGCCACGGGGTCGTAGGCTCGCTTGTGTCCAGCGATGAGTTCGGCGACCATCTCGCCTTGGAAGGACGCCACGTGAGCGAGCATCTCGCCAAGGTCGCATAGGTCACCGATGGCGTATACGCCCTTCATGTTCGTCTCGCAGCGCTCGTTCACCTTGACGTAACCTCGCTCGTCGAGGGCGATGCCGGTGGCTTCGAGACCCGTTGAAGCAGGCTTGCGGCCAACGGTCACCAGAACCTTGTCGGCCACGACGTTTTGCATCTTCTTCTCGTCGTTCTCGTTCTTGTCGATGAAGTTGAGTTTGATTTTGCCTCCCTTGGCATCCTCAACGCCTTTGGCGAAGACGCCCGTGTGAACCTTGATTTTGTTCTTCTTGAGGAAGAGTTCGAGGGGTCGGCGCAATTCTTTGTCGAACAGCGGGAGAACGGAATCCATCGCTTCGACCACGGTGACTTCAGAGCCGAGCATGCGGAAGGTGATGCCGAGCTCCAAGCCGATGTAGCCTCCGCCCACGACGACAACATGGTCCGGCAGTGTTTCAAGCGAGAGGGCTTCACGCGACGAGAGAACATGCTCGCTGTAGGGCATGAACGGGAGTTCAATGGGCACCGAGCCTTGGGCCATGATGACGTGGTCGGCTTGAATCAGCGTGGCGTCCTTGCCTTCGCCGATTTTCACCGTCTTTGCGTCCTGGAAGACGGCCCATCCGCTGACGAGTTCGGCACCTGCATTCTTCAACAGCGCTTCAACACCCTTGTTGAGGCGGTCGACAATGCCTTCTTTCCAGCCGACGAGGTTGCTCATGTCCAGTTCTGCGGGTCCAGGAATGGAGATGCCCATGTGACCGTCCTTGCTGGTGTGCTTGGCCAGGTTGTGGAAGGTGTGGGCCGCATGGATGAGGGCTTTGCTGGGAATGCAACCCCGAATGAGGCAGGTCCCTCCGGCTCGTTCACCTTCGACGATGATGGTCTTCAGGCCGAGTTGAGCGGAGCGTATCGCAGCGACATAGCCACCTGGGCCTGCACCGACGACGAGGACTTGGCATTGCTTGGTCTTCATCTCTTCCACCTCACATGAAAATGGTAGCGGGGTGCTCCAAGTAAGATTTCACCAACTGGACCAAACTGGCGCCGTCGTGGCCGTCGACCACACGGTGGTCCCAAGAGGAGGAGAGGTTCATGATACGGCGCACCACGACATGTCCGTTCTGTACGACGGCTCGGTCTTTTGCGTTGTGAACGCCGAGAATCCCGACTTCAGGCTTGTTGATGATGGGCGTTGCTCCCAATCCACCAAGTCGTCCCAGGCTGGTGATGGTGAAGGTCGAACCGCTCAAGTCCTCAACCCCTGCTTTTCCGTCTCGGGTGGCTTGGGTGACGCGCATCATCTCGGCAGCAGACTGCCAAATGTCCATCGCTTCGACATGCTTCACAACGGGAACGTAGAGGCCACGGTCGGTCTGCGTGGCGATACCGAGGTTGATGGCTTCGTGTCGGGTGACCACCCCTGCATCATCGTCGTAGAGCGCATTGCATTCAGGGCGCTGCGAAAGGGCCTTGACGAGTGCTTGCATGATGAACGGGAGGTAGGTCAACTTGGGTGCACCTTCTGGCCGTGTGGCGTTGAGGTGTTGACGCAAAGCTTCCAGTTCAGTGACGTCAACTTCCTCAAAGTAGGAAAAGTGAGGAATGGTGCTGTAGGAGGACATCATTCCGTCGGCGATCTTTCGGCGCAGGCCGATGACCTTGATGTCCTCGGTGCCGTTTCGAGCGACCTTTGCAACACCGCCCATCGGCATGGATGGTGAAGCGGCCGCAGCGCCCCCAGCGATGTGTCGGTCCAGGTCGGCGTGGCTGATACGGCCAGCGGGCCCTGAACCAGCCACAAGTTGGAGGTCGATGTTGGCGGCTCGGGCTCGCTGTCGAACCGCAGGCGAGGCGAGCGCCTTCGTTCCTGCAGCCCTAGCAACCGGGGCAGCAGCAGGGGCTGGAGCCACCGGTGGAAGTTCGGGTGCGGGAGGTGCAGCGGCCTTTTCCTCCACAGGAGCCACTTCTTCGGCAGGTTTGGCTTCCTCAGCGACGGACTCAGAGGTCTCGGCAGCTTCCGATGCATTGCCGTCACCTTCAACCTCGAAGACGATGCAAACGCCTCCGACGGGAATGATGTCGCCTGCGTCGCCAACCATGCTTGTGACGGTTCCGTCGCAAGGTGCTGGAATTTCCACCGTGGCCTTGTCGGTCATCACCGACAAAATGGGGTCGTCTTCCTTGACGGTGTCACCGACGGACACCATCCATTCTACGATTTCACCTTCGACGACACCTTCGCCGATATCGGGCAGTTTAAACTCAAATTTTCCCATGTTTATTCCTCCTGTGTTCTTTGTATGGCTTCAGCTATGCGAGATGGACTTGGGAGGTAATCCCATTCGGTGGTGTGCGGGAAGGGCGTGTCCCATCCGGTCACGCGCTCGATGGGCGCTTCAAGGTGGTAGAAACAACGCTCTTGGATGGAGGCACTCATTTCGGCCCCAAACCCGCTGGTCTTGGGCGCCTCGTGGACGATGACGACCCGACCGGTCTTCTTGACGGAATTCACCACCGTATCTCGGTCCCAAGGTACGAGCGTTTGAAGGTCAATGAGTTCGCAGTCGATGCCTGAATCTTTGATGGCCTGCTCGCAAACGTGAACCATGGCGCCCCAGGCAATGACCGTGCAGGCACTGCCTTCCATGACGATGTTGGCTTCCTCGAGCGGGATGGCGAAGTACTCCTCTGGCACCTCGCCATCTGGGTGATTGTTCCAGGTCGGAACGTTGTGAGGGTCGCCGTAGAATGGACCACGGTAGCAGCGCTTGGGTTCGAAGAAAATCACGGGGTCGTTGCACTCAATGGCACTGGTGAGCAAGCCTTTGGCGTTGCGAGGATTCGAACAATAAACGACTTTCAGCCCGGGTGTGTGGGTGAATTGGGCTTCGGGCGATTGGGAATGGTGGTGCCCACCTTTGATGCCTCCGCCAGCAGGGGTACGGAAGGTGACGGGTGTGGAAAATTCGCCGCCTGAACGGTGTCGTAGTTTGGCGATTTCGTTGACGATTTGGTCGTAGGCAGGGAAGATGTAATCGGCGAATTGAATTTCAGCGACCGGTCGCAGCCCGTTCAGTCCCATACCCATGGCGATGGCAGCGATGCCACCTTCGGCGAGTGGTGAGTCAAAGACCCGATGCGGGCCGTACTTCTCCTGCAGGCCAGCAGTGACTCGGAACACGCCTCCGAAGTAGCCGACGTCTTCGCCGAAGATGACGACGTTCGGGTCTTTTTCAAGTTGGTGCGCGAGGGCGGAGTTGAGGGCAGCAATCATGTTCATTTTCGCCATGGTCTCACCTCACTTGCCGAGTTCCTCTCGCTGTTCTTGAACGTGCCACGGAACGGTCTCGTACACTTCAGTAAAGATGGTGGAGGCTGGCGGATAGGGGCCCGATGCCAAATCGCCAAATTCACAGGCTTCCTTGTAGGCCGCCATGACCTCGCTGTCAATCTTTTCAGCGAGGGCGTTGTCCTTTTCTTCGTCCCATTCACCGATCTTCATCAGGTGGTCTCGAAGACGCTCAACGGGGTCGCCGCCCGGCCAGCATTCGAATTCGTTGCCGGGGCGGTAAGCCGATGGGTCGTCGGAGGAGGAGTGAGCGCCAGCACGGTAGGTGTAGACTTCAATGTGGGTTGGTCCCAGGCCGGCAGAGGCTCGGTCTCGTGCCCACTTGGTGACGCTGTAGAGGGCGAGGAAATCGTTGCCGTCCACTCGGAAAGAAGGAATGTCATAGGCCAGGCCGCGTTCGGCAAAGGTTCGTCCGCCTGTGGCCAAGGAGACGTGGGTAGAAATCGCCCACTGGTTGTTGACCACGTTGAGAATCACCGGTGGCTTGAACGTTGAAGCGAAGTTGAGGGCGTAGTGGTAGTCGCCCTGAGCCGAGGTTCCGTCGCCCAACCACGAAATGCACACTTCATCATCGCCTTTGTAGGCGCTTGCCATCGCCACGCCAACCGCTTGAGAGAACTGGGTGCCGACGGGTGAGGAAATGGAGATGAAGCGCCCTTCACGCCACGTGTAGTGAACGGGCATCTGCCGTCCACGAACGTTGTCCTCGGTATTGCCGATGCAGTGGCAAATCATGCTGACCATGTCTCGGCCACGCACGAATTGGGCACCGGGTTGGCGGTAGGAGGGGAAGAGCCAATCTTGTTCTTCAAGCGCCATGGTTTGAGCGATGGCGATGGCTTCCTCACCGAAGGAGCGCATGTAGAAAGAGAGTTTTCCCGTTCGCTGCATTTTGATCATGCGGTCGTCAAAAATTCGGAGCCGCATCATGTATTCAAGACCCTGAATGAGGGTCTCAGCGTCGAGGTTCGGGTCCCATTCTCCGCTTGCCTCGCCGTTGTCGTCGAGAACTCGAATCAAACCTCGGGCGTGCTCAACCGTGTCGTCGGTGGTGCAGGTGGCCGGGTCAGGGCGGTTGAGGTCACCGGGTTGTTCGGTGAATGTTCCACCAAACGAGGGCTCATCACCGGGGCGAAACGGAGCCACACCGATGGTGTAAGGCGAGGTCGTAACCGTGCTTCGCTCCGTCATTGATTCACCTCAGGGCTCGTCCGTCTTAAGTGGTGTCGGTGAGGATGAATGGGGCGGTGCAACCCGAACATAGGCTCCGAGCATGGTTTCGTCGTTGTTGGGGTCCTGCGTCTTGCGAACCAAGAGTCCGGCTTTGTATGAGGAGCGAACAAGCGGTCCGCTGGCCACGCCAGCAAAACCGAGTTGCATGGCCTTCTCAGCCCACTCGTCATAGCGTTCTGGCTCAGGGAACCGGTCGACAGCGAGGTGGTTCTTGGACGGTGCAAGGTACTGTCCGATGGTCACGAGGTCGACACCTGCCTCCTTGAGTATGCCAAGCGCATCGTCAATTTCCTCGTCGGTTTCGCCAACGCCAACCATGAGTGAAGATTTGGTGATGATGTCGGGGCGAAGGCGTTTGGCTTCCTTCAGAATGGAAACGGATTGGGCAAAGGAGGCTCGAGCATCCCGCACGATGGGGTCGAGGCGCGGGACACACTCTACGTTGTGAGCAAACACCGACAAAGGACTCTGCTCCAACAAATGCGCCAGAGCTTTGTGGTCTCCAGCAAGGTCGGAACACAACAATTCAAGGGTGACTTCAGGAGACGATTCTGCCACAGCCTGAATGCATTGTTTGTAGTGGTCAGCCCCGCTGTCAGCAAGGTCATCTCTGTTCACGACGGTGATGACGGCGTGGCGTAGTTTCATCGAGGCCACGGCCTGAGCCAGGTGTTGGGGTTCTTCTGGGTCAAGAGGCGGGGGGCGTTTGATGGTGCCAACGGCACAAAACCGACATCCACGAGTGCATTCTTGTCCGGCGATCATGAAGGTGGCGTCTCCGCTGGCCCAACATTCGTGGATGTTCGGGCACCGGGCTTCTTCGCAGACGGTGTGAAGTTTGTTGTCCTTAACAGCCGACTTGGTGGCGTTGAAGGTGGCTTGTTGCTCCCCGCTCGGAAGGCTGGTCCGGAACCAATCAGGGAGGCGCCGCGAGGGTGATTTTGGCGGGTTGGAGTCGGCCATTGGGAGCGATTTTCCTTCCATCTTGTGCCCCCTGTGAACGCTCCGACCATGCGGTCAGCAAAAAAGGTGTGCGGGTCAGCCAATTCGAGGTTTCGCCCAACAGTCCGATACGAGCCTTCATGAATTGGGCGGGTATGAGAAAAGCGTGCAAGACAAGGTCGTGCTCATCACAGGGGCGGGTCAACGCCTCGGCGCAGCCATGGCGAAGCGTCTCATGAGCGAGGGTTGGCACGTGCTGATCCATGTCCGCTCTTCGGTTGACCAAGCCAAGGCCTTGCTGGAAGAAGCTGAGCGTGAACACGGTGAATCCAGAGGGTCGGTGCTCGTGGCAGACTTGACCTCGGACGAGGCGCTCAATCATCTGATTGCGGAGGTCCAATCTCACCCTCTTGTCAAAACGCATGGACTCTATGGCCTGGTTCACAACGCCTCGTTCTATAGCCAAGGTTCGTTCGAGAACATCACGCTTGACACCTACCGTTCTCTCAACCGTCTTCACATGGAAGCGCCGTATCATCTGACACAATCGTTGTTGGGTGCGCTCGAGCATGGCGGAGGTTCCGTCGTTGCCGTTGTGGACACTTCTTGGGGTAGGGCTTGGGAGGGCCTGGCCCACTACACATCGAGCAAAGCAGGTCTGCGCCAGTTGATGCTCAACTTGGCGGGGGAACTTGCAGGCCGGGTTCGCATCAATTGCCTTGCTCCTGGAGCCATCATGGCGGCTGACTGGGAGGCAGAACACTTCGCAAAAGTTCTCGAAAAGGTCCCGCTTGGGCGTTCTGGCCAAGGCGAGGACATCGCGGGGGGCATCCACTTCCTCTTGACCAACGGGACCATCACGGGAAACGTTCTGCACGTTGATGGCGGATGGACGCTGAACGAATGATGAGATTCATTCAAGTGCTACGCCCAAGCGTGCTTTGCCAACGCAGGGGTGGCTGAGGTGGTCAAAGGCGCCGGGCTTAAGATCCGGTCCCGTATGGGTTCGTGGGTTCGTATCCCACCCCCTGCACCATT
>JAYNUQ010000050.1:0-6979 GCA_038116375.1 Candidatus Poseidoniales archaeon
CCGCTCGAATGAGCAGGTTGTCGAGGTTGTTGACGCTCACGTTTTCGTGGTACAGGCCGGCGTGAAGCACGATTTCAGGATTGGAGGCCGACTCGCTCGCCGCCAAGGTCACCGCAGCACCAAGGCTGGCTTTGGGACAGTTGCTGGTGCCCGGGTAGGTGTCGTCACCTTGAGACACGTCAACGTGAATTTCGGTGCCGCTGGTGCGTGAAGCAGCGGAACAAATAGCCGGAGAACCGACCCGCAGCACATCGGTTTCTTCTTCTTGGAGTTCGACGGCGGGCTTCCACCCACGATAGACCTCGATGTAGGCGGTTTGCGCCAACATGACCATCAACAACGAGAGGACGAGCGCCTTCCGTTGTTGGGGATTGTTCAGCATAACGCCACCTCGCAACATTTCCCAAGCCATTGGTGCATTTAAGCCCCTACCCATTATCCTCAGCGCCTCCCCCTAAAGGGGGAGGCGGATTGACTCATTCTTCTTCGGATACTGAATCCGTGTTCTCCGACTTATCGAGGCGATATTCACCGGGCCAATCGCCCTTGGCAGCGACCGGCCAACCGCCTTTTTTGGTGTTGAATCCGAGGTCGGAAAATCGACGACGAGATTGTCGCCAAACGGGCAACAGGTAGCCGACTTTGGAACGTTCGCCAAAGGTCCAGCGCCAGGGGCAGCGATCCATGCGAACGACCCAGTGATGTACGAGATTTCGAAACATCGGCTCCTCGGGCCCACCTGGAACCAACCACGAAGCGATGTTAACGGCGCCCGACGAGCCTCGCGTTTCCGACCAGCACGTCAGTTCCATGCCGCGCATGGGCCCGTTCAGCACCTTGAGTCCGAGGGTGCGTGCCGACTGGGCCATGGGCATGATGATGGCGAACCGGTCAACGAGGCGTGAGCCTTCATGACGTTCGAGCGACCAACCTGCCTCTTCAGCGAGTTCCCGAAACAATCGGATGGCCTGAATGCTTGACACGCTGACCTCAAGGTCGAGCGTGGCTTTCTTCACCATAAACGTTCGAGCAGACAGGAAGGCATGAACCCTTTCGTCGTCTGGCTTTCGCTCAACCGTTTGGGCGAGGATATCGTGCGTGCGATTGCGGCGCTTTCACGGTCGTCGCCCCGAAAGGGCGAGGTGTTCCCGTGGACAAGGACCGATGGACAGGCCGCGCTCACACGAAGACCGGCATCAACCGGTGTGCGAATCGGCAGCGATCGGACCTTGCTCAACCAAAGAGCGAGCCAAGACCGTCGAAGCCAGCTTCCTCTTCTTCCTCTTCTTCCTCTTCCTCAGCAGGGGCTTCGGAAGCGGCAGCGGCAGGGGCAGCGGCAGCGGCTGCTGCAGGAGCAGCAACAGCTTGGGTCATGGCTTCAGCGATGTCGACTCCGGCGAGGGAGGCCACGAGGGCCTTCACTCGAGCGTCGTCTGCGTCGACGCCAGCGCCCTTCAGGACAGCCTTTACCGACTTCTCATCAATCTCTTTTTCAGCAGCGTGCAACAGCATAGCAGCGTATACGTATTCCATGTTTTTTCACCTCAATGTGTTTTGTTTGTTCAGCCGAACAGGCTCCCAAGGCCGTCAAAGCCGGCCTCTTCTTCCTCTTCTTCCTCTTCTTCAGCCTCGGCTGGGGCTTCAGAAGCGCTCGTGTCGACAGCGGCTGCAGCGGAGGCGGCTGCATCAGCAGCAGCGCCCATCATGGCAGCCAATTCGTCGTCGAGTGCGTCGGGGCTCAGCGTGCCAGCAACGCCGAGGGCGCTGGCGTGGGCTCGAGCCACCAGGTGGGGAAGCGTTTCGGCCGTAGCGACCGCTGCTTCCAAAGCAACAGCCAGCGCTTCTCCGCTGGCCTTGGCAAGAAGGGTTGGCATGGTGGTTGGCGTGAACCACGTGATGTTGCAGGCGAGGTTGAAGGCACCTGCGGCCATGCCGATCAAGTCTTGCTCGAATTGTTCGTAGTCGATGTCGAGGGTGGCTGGCTCAAAGAGCGTACCGTCTTCGAGGGTTCCGCAGAGGCGGAGACCGGTGACCATGGGGTTGATGCCAATCTTGGAGAGCATCATACCGAGTTCGCCTTCGAAGACTTCGCCCTCTTCAAGAACAACGGTTCGCTTCTGAATCTGGACGCTGCCGCCCATGATCTTAGCAGGAATGCCCACCGAGTTCAGGTCACCAACAATGGGGCCAGGAGGCATGCCGGTGTCCTGCTTCTCGACCACGATTTGGTAGGGCGCAATGTCGCCTTCCTTGGCAGCTCGACCGGCTTCGGTCTTCTTGAGTTCGGTGAACAACTGGAAGGAGTTAAACGACGACGTCGAGACCAAAGCGGGCTGGACAGCAGAGTCGTAGAGTTTCTCGAGGTCGGCGAAATCAAAGCCAGCTCGCTCCCAAGCGATTTTCATCAAACGCTTCTTCGCCACTTGGATTTTCATGTTGCCACGCAGTTCAGCACGCATACCGAACATAGCGGAGGCTGGGACGCCGTGGATGTCGATGACGGCAAGGGTTTGACCGCTGGTCAACAGAGCATGGAGATCGTTGACGGTGTCCTTCTTCCAGGACATGACCTTTGGAATCAATTGACCACCTCGATGCGCTGTGCTGGACCCATGGAGGTCTTGATGAACAGGGAACGAATGTTGCCAATGCCACGCTCCAGTCTGCTGATAACACGATTGTAAACTTCCATGGCGTTGGCCAGAAGTTCATCGTGAGATTGCTTGACGGTTCCAAACGAAGCGTGGAAGGTCATCTTGTCGCCCGACTTAACCACGACGGTGCTGGCAAGTCCAGCAGCGAGGACGGCGGGGTCGAGGGTGGGTGGAACGGGACGGGGCATCTTACCTCGAGGACCGAGCACGACACCCAAGTATCGACCGATGAGTCCCATGTGTGGAACTTCGGAGAGGAAGAAGTCGTACTGGTTGGCGACCTTCTTGGCCTGTCCCTTCTTACCACCGAAATCTTCGATGTCTTGAGGGGAGAACACCGCCAGACCGGCGGCCTTGGCCTTGGTTGCTGCTTCGCCTGCGGCGAACATGGCGACCTTGAGTTCACGGCCGCGACCCGAAGGAAGACGAATTTCTTCCTTGATACGGTTGGTTGGATTCTTCAAGTCAACGTCCTTAATGGTGAACGAGATGTCCACGGATTCGACAAATTTTCGCTCAGGGGCCGCTTCAATGGCCGCCTTGATTGCTTCACTGATTTTTTCTTCCATTTTGTTTCACCTCTGCGGTCGGCGAGGCCGAAACCTCTTCCGCGGTTCGTGAGTGTTCAATTAAAGCGCTCGTCCCATTCTCCTTTTGCAATGATCTCGAGGGCGTCAACTGCCCAATGACCGTCGACCTTCACACGCATGGACACGCAGGTCCCAATGACCTCGCGGGTTTGCGCCTTCAAGTCGGCTCCGGTCAAGTGTCCAAGGCCTGCTTTCTCACGGGCCACTTCCATGGCCTTTTCGAGGGGCAGGTCCTCGGTTGCGGCGTCGAGACTGCCGTTGCACTTCTGTACACCCAAGGCTTTGATAATCAGCTTGGAAGTCCATGGCTTTGGCATTGTGTCAACTCCTTCCATACGAACGTAGGCAGGCCTCCGACCAAACACCCCTATTTAATCGCGCCGCGCTGGTTTTGGAGGCGTTCGGGATGAGCATTGTCTTGACGATATACCAGTTTTCTTATGTGTAATGTAACAATCCCGCTGCCATGAACCTGCTCGCTCGCCGAATTGCCTTGGGCCTTATCGCCTTGCTCATCCTCGCCGTCCCTCCCATTGAAGGCAGCTCCTCGGGGAAACACAGTCAAGCCAATCAGGGCTGCACCTGCCACAGCAACGGCGGCGGCGTCTCTGCGACCCACAACTTCCCAACCACCTACATGGCGGGGACGATGTACACCATCAACATTGGACACACTGGAGGTACCCAGGCCTTCACCGGCGGCTTCAACGTCATGGTGGATAAGGGCAACCTGATGAACGCTGGAAACGGCGTGAACATCGACAGCACCATGCGCAGCGCAACCCACACCAGCCAGGGTCAACTCGGATGGAGCTTTGACTGGATGGCACCCGTCGGCGGCAGCGGCGCAGCAACCGTCAACGTGGCCGTGCTCCAATCCGACGCCAGCGGCAATTACAACGGCGATGCCTGGGACCGGGTCACCGTGACCATCCCTGAAGGTGGTCCTCCCAACGACGCTCCCGTCGCTTCAAACGTTCAGGTCGCCCCGTCGCCTTCCCCTCTGACCAGCGAGGACCTGACGCTGACCTACGATTACACGGACAACGACGGCGATCCCGAGTCCACCCAAACCGAAATCCACTGGTACGTGGACGGCACGCACAACAGCGCTTACGACGGTCAAACGACCGTTCAGGCCTCCTCAACACAGGCAGGACAGAAGTGGAAGGTCGAGGTCGCCCCACACGACGGTTTGGATTACGGTAGTCCCGTCATGAGCAACGAAGTCGCCATTCAGGACATCGACTCCGACGGCGACGGCGTGCTGGACGGTCAGGACGCCTTCCCCAACGATGGCTCCGAGACCACCGATACCGACGGTGATGGTGTGGGCGACAACGCCGACGCCTTCCCCAACGACGGCTCGGAGACACTGGACACCGACGGTGATGGTGTGGGCGACAACGCCGACGCCTTCCCCAACGACGGTTCAGAGACATTGGACACCGACGGTGATGGTGTGGGCAACAACGCCGACGCCTTCCCCAACGACGGTTCAGAGACATTGGACACCGACGGTGATGGTGTGGGCGACAACGCCGACGCCTTCCCCACCAACGCCTCGGAAACGGCCGACACGGACGGCGACAACGTGGGCGACAACGCCGACCAATTCCCGTTCGACGGCACTCAAACCGCTGACCGAGACGGTGATGGCTACGGGGACAACCCCTCCGGCACCAACGCCGACGCCTTCCCTGACGACGAGACCGAATGGGCCGATACCGACGGTGACGGCGTAGGGGATAACGGCGACGCCTTCCCCGAAGACGCTTCAGAAACACAAGACACCGACGGTGATGACGTGGGCGACAACGCTGACGCCTTCCCCGAAGACGCCACTCAAACGACCGACCAGGACGGCGATGGCTACGGCGATAACCCCGACGGCACCAACCCCGATGCCTTCCCTGAAGACGGGACGGAGTGGGTTGACACCGACGGTGATGGCTACGGTGACAACGGCGATGCTTTCGCCTCCGACGCCTCGCAGTGGGCGGACACCGACGGTGATGGCTACGGCGATAACCCGCAGGGCACCACGCCCGACCGCTTCATCACCGAAGCGACCCAGTGGGCTGACGCCGACAACGACGGCTACGGTGACAACCCCGACGGGGCCAATGCCGACCTCTTCCCCGACGACAGCACGGAATGGGCTGACAACGACGGCGATGGCGTAGGCAACAACGCCGACGCTTTCCCTGACGACGCCTCAGAAACCATGGATTCCGACGGCGACGGCATGGGCGACAACGAGCAAGCGGAACTCGAAGCCAAACTGGCGAAAGAGGAGGAAGAAGCCGCTGCTGCTCAGCAACGCATGCTCGTCGGTATCGGCATCGTCATGATCATCATCACGGCTGCCGTGGTCGTCATCTTGCGCAAGCGAATGGCGGAAGACGACGAGGGCGCCAAGGACTTCAGCATGCCCGACATGAGCGCACAACCAACGACAGCCATGCCCGACATGAGCGCACAACCGGCAGCAACGACCTACCAGACGCAGCCCGTGCAAGCCTATGCTCCTGCTGTTGCTGAGCCCGCCGCCACCCAGCCGGTGGATGACAGCGCCCTGAATGCGCTGGTCGAGCCCGAACCCGTCGCCGCACCTGCTGTAGCCCAACCCGAACCGGTGGCAGCGCCTGTTGCTGCGTCAGCAGAACCCACCGTGGCGAACCAGTGGACCGACGAAAGCGGCCACACGTGGCGCGTGATGAGCGACGGCACCAACCGCTGGTGGAACGGAACGGACTGGCAAAAGGTCTGAACAACGTGGGACGTCATCACGGAGCCCAAGGTTCTGGACACGGAACGGTAGCGTTTGCACCGACCGACTGCAACCCCTTTGTATCAGAAAAAAAATGCAAAGGGGTTTCGGACAACCCCTTGCAATCTATCCGAATCAATTGATAGGGATAAGGATACAAATATTACCGAAGACCATGAGGTGGGAATGATGGGATTTAGATGGGGGTTTGTTATATCTCTCTCACTTTTATTGATGACACCAACTGCATTTGCAGATGGTGATGATGATGAGCAAAAAATCCTCGGAATCGAGGGCGAAGATTTAGGGGATATTGCTCTTTACCTCATGGTTGCTACATTGCTTATTGTTGTCTGGAAACCTACCTTTATGTGGCTTAGAAAACATGGCCCAGACCGTTTTCAGCAAGAACCTAGGGAATTCAAACGGAAATTGGGTGTATTCAATAGGAAATTCATGAAAGTACACATCTGGGTTGGTTTTGCTGCTGCAATCATCGGAACCGTCCATGGAATTGTCCTTGAATGGCATTGGACATTGTGGGTTGGAATGTTATGTGTTTGGATTCTTGTTTTCAGTGGATCGATGATGCAGTGGCGTTGGCCGCCCAAAGAAGTGCGAAAAGGAGCACGCCTCCTCCACATGCAACGAACATTATCGATTATTGCAATTGTTCTATTGATTATCGGACATGGAATTGTCGACTAACCTGCTGGGTTTTCGAAAAGTCGCATGGGTCCCCCTTTGCTCATGCGGGTAAGCAGAGGGTACGGTCTGATTACCCGTCTAAGCAAAGGGGCCCCTCTGATTGACGTGTCGGAGGAATGGTCAATTAGAAGGTGCACGAAGAGAGGATATGGCAGAGGACGGGAAAGGAGAAACATCAACGACGAGTATCCTCTTTCTTGCTGGAGCCATTGGTATCGGAATTTGGTTCCTCACTGTTGCTTCAGACTTTGTGG
>JAYNUQ010000051.1:0-6695 GCA_038116375.1 Candidatus Poseidoniales archaeon
CCTACAGCCTGCTCGACGCCACGCCCGGTGCGCTCCCCGTGTACTTCGGCAGCGAAATCAGCATGCAAGCGGAGCAACTGTCCGGCCTCATCATCGCCGGTTCTTCCGAATCGACGTTTTACCTCGACACCCGTGCACACGGCAGCCAAGCCACCGCACCAAGCATGAGTGACCTGGTTCCCGTGTTCGAAATCAAGTCTTCTTCGATGATCGAGGACGACGATGCCGATGAGATGGAGAGTGCCATCGTGCAGAACCAAGACAAGATGACCTACTGGACGAACTTCGACTCCTGGATTGACTTTGTCACCCTCTTCTTCTGGGTGGCCGGTATCGCCATGGTCGGCATGGGCATGGTCGGTGCTGCCAACGCCTCATCCGAGGACGATTCGCTGGCCACGGCCGCTGCTGAGGAAGAATCCAAGGCAGACGACGCCCCCTCCGACGAGGAAGCCTCTGAGGACGAAGGCGGCGAAGACGCCGAGTGAGTTCGCCTACCGAATGCGATGCAAAAGGTCGCAAAAACGCCCTTTTTCCCCCGGCTATAGGGGGAAGAACATATAGGGATTCAAACAACGGTAGCACGAAGAGAACACCTCTTCGGTGAACAGCTTGAGTTGCAAGTTGAATCTCCCCCTTGGCCCTTCGCTGCGCGACCCCTCGCTTGAGGCGGATTTACAGGCACGTATGGACGACGGCCACCGCCTCTATGTCGTGGGCGACGTTCACGGCCACCTGGCCACCTTCAGGGCCCTGCTGCATCGGCTGAACCTGGGGCCTGAAGACCGCGTGGTCTGTTTGGGCGACATGATCGACCGTGGACCAAACTCGGCAGGCCTGGTCCATCTCTTACGCACGCATCCGCAACTCATCTGCATCAAAGGCAACCACGAACACATGGCGGTCCAATCGGTTCAACTGGACGGGTCGTTTCAGGCGTGGCAACCGTGGATGCAACGGGGAGGAAGGTCCACCTACGGCTCCTACATCGTTCAAGCCGAGGGTGACTTATGGCAGGCCAAGCGCACGATGGTTGACGATTTCATGTGGCTCGATGCGCTGCCGACGCAAATTGTTCTCGACCACATCCGCCTCGTCCACGCCGGCTATGACCCTCGCATGCCGTTGGACATGCAAGGCGAGAAAGAACTCCTTTGGATCCGAAAACAATGGTTCCAGCACGAGGAGGCGGTCGACCCGGCGCGCACCGTCTTCTTTGGCCACACCACGACCACCAAGTTGGGCGGCGCAGGCGAGGTTGCAACCTCTGAAACCGTCCTTCAAGACGGTCGCCCTGCGTGGATTGGCGTTGATGTTGGCGCCTACAACCACGTGTCGCCTGGGCTGGTAGCGATGGACGTCAGAACCTTCAGGGTGGTCAAACAACCCACGTTGCGATGCGATCGTTGGTTTGAACGCATCAACACCCGAAAAGGAAAGAAAAAGAAGGCCGTTTGGAAAGGAAAGGAGGACCTTCGAGAGGCGGAAGTGGCCGTCAGCTTTGGGTTGAAGGCCTTGGCAGGCAGAGCACGGACAGCACGGAAGTCAACCCTACGAGCCCAGCGAGCCTTGGAGGAGGTCGGTGTGGTCTTTCCCCCCGAGCACAACCTCGACCGGACGATTGGCGGTTACAGGATTTTCAAACGGGCCAAACAACAAGCGAAGGAACGCATGCTTCCGCGGGGTCCAACCTCGTTCCGAGTCTATCAAAAGACACGCTCGAAGGACGATGGGGTCATGGCCGCATCCAAGCCGCTCACAGGTGTAAGTTAAACACCGAACGGTCGTATTTCGGCGTTATTTGGTCTTTTTATGATGTTTATTCTCATTGATGCGCCTATGATGCATGGAAAACAACATTAAAGAGGGTGAACTTCGTTGGTTCTTTCATGGAGAACCAACCACAGAACACCTCCTCGCTTCGTGCACTGCAAGCAGCCTACCTCCACGTCGTATCGCAACGAGCCGCCAATGCGTCCATGCTCCGATGGAGTCTTGATTTTGCCGAGGCCGAAAAACAAGGAACGGCGGGTAAAGGCGTCACCTTGTACCTCCTGTGAGGCTCCGTCAGCCAAGATTGATGGCGTGAACCGCTTGGGTCGGCCATGGACCCCGTCGCCTGGGATGTGCTCTTGGCAGCCGGCGCCGTGTTCTTTCTCGGTGCCATCTCACCCGGCCCCAGCCTCATGGTCGTCCTTCGCAACACCATGATCGGTGGACGGCGCCAGGGCGTGATGTGCGCTCTGGGTCACGGACTCGGATTCGGGCTCTATGCTGGACTGGCCGTTTTTGGCCTGATCGTGCTTCTCGAAGAAGCCCCCGCCGTCTTCACCGCCCTCCAACTGGTCGGATGCGGTTTGCTGGCGTGGTACGGCTGGTCCATGTGGAACGCCAACCACGAGGCGCTCTTTCACGACGAGGCCGCCTCGAACGCTCAGGGGTTCGCCGAAGGGTTCGCCATCGCCTTTTTCAACCCAAAAATCGCACTCTTTCTTGTGGCCGTCTTGGCTCAAGTGCTCCAACCGGACATGAACCTCCTGAGCAAGACCGCCGTGGGCTTGCTGGGCATGACCATCGACACCCTCTGGTACCTTCTGGTCGCCCTCGTCCTGACGGGCACGCCTTGGTTGGACCGCCTAAAGCACCGGGCGGCCTTGATTCACCGCTTGACCGCTTTGGTGCTGTGGGGCTTTGCGCTCAGCGTCCTGACCACGCTGTGAATCAGCGTTGGCAGGTCGGGCAAAAAAACGTGGACCGATTGCTTTGAACAATCCGCCGCACAACACCTCCGCAACCTGCTTTTTGACACGGTTGTCCCTCACGCCCGTACACGGCAAATTGGTGGGCAAAATACCCCAGCGTGCCGTCCACGCTGGCAAAATCGTTCAGGGTTGAACCGCCTGCATCAATCGCTTCAGCGATGACGTCCTTGATGTGGCCCGTGAGGGTCTCCAATCGTTTGGTGGGCGTCCCGTTTTTTCGCACCAAGCCACCGGCGTCCCTTCGGGGCGAGATCCCCGCTCTGTGCAAGGATTCGCAAACGTAGATGTTGCCCACGCCAACCACCGTTTTTTGGTCGAGCAGTGCGAGTTTGATGGCGGTTTTTCGGCCCCGCAGGCGGGTGGCGAGGTCGGAGGCACCCCACGGGTCAAAGGGTTCGGGCCCGAGCGAGGCCAGAAGCTTGTGCGTGGCCTCCTCCTCGGTGGAAAACAAATCAACGATGCCGAAGCGCCTCGGGTCGGTGTAGACCGCGCGTGAGCCGTCGGTGAAAACGAATTCAAGGTGGTCGTGCTTTCCTCCGTGACCGGTTTGGTCGCCAAAACTGGACACAGGAACACCGCCGTTTACGGTTTGAAGCAGGGGTTTCGCTGCCGAAGCTTCGTCGCTGTCAAAGAGGGTGTAGCGGCCGCTCATACCCAGGTGCGAAAGCAGGACCCGGCCATCGTCGAGGTCGATCAGAAGGTATTTTGCACGACGACGAATGTTGACGACCGTGGTACCTGCTAAGGTTGGCAGGTCGTCAGGAAACGGGTAGCGCAATCCCTCTCGGCGAACGAGCACGTCCTCGAAAGTCTTGTTGAGCATGCCCTGCATCAGGCCCTGACGAACGGTCTCCACCTCGGGCAACTCAGGCACGGTCATGCCTCCGGTTTTCGCACCACAAACAAGCGATGATTGTCTTCGTAGCCGGTGAGTTCCACGACCTCCTCAACATGGTAGCCTTCGTGGTTCAAACGTTCCTTGACGCTTTGGAAGAGGGCCGTTTCACCGTCCCCCGTCCATCGTTCACTGGCGGCTTTGAGGGAGAGCAATCCCTTCCCACCGGCCTGAAGAAAACGCTCGCAAGCCGAAAGGAAAATGTCGACCTGGCCAGCCTGAGCCACGTCCTGAAACAACCAGGGGACCTTGGTTGGAAGGAGGACCCCCCATGCCCCGTGCTTTCTCGCATCGCCCAGCACCGGTACCAATCCAGGTCTCTTTGCAGCCATGAAGGTCAAGTCCCTCAAACAGCGTGGGGCCAGGTCAACGCACACAAGCCGTCCTCCGTACCGGTTCTCCTTCCCGCAGAGATGGTCGTAGAGATGACTCACGGAGGTGCCGTGGCCAGCACCCAAGTAGAGCACGGTATCGCCCTGAGCAGGCAACAACTCGGCGGGGTCGCCTTGGGTGCGAAGCATACCGGCGCCCAACTTGGAACGGTTCGGGTCCCACCGTCGATGTTCTTGTCCAGAGAATCGGCGAAGCGATTCACCGTAGACCGCTTTTCCAGGAACGGCGTTCAGCGTCCACAATGTTCGGCGCTCCAGACGAACGGCAGGAGAGAGATGCTGCGGGCCACGTTGACGGCGCTGCTTTCCTCCACCCATGACCTCAACCCCTCAACGTCGAGACGGTGGTTGCTTGTTGGCTTCACGAAGCGCCTCCACGCGGGCCTCAACCTTGGCGACCTCGGCTTCGCCCCAAGGTTCGCCTTCGAAGGCGTCGATTTTGGCGGCGATGCTGATTTTTCCTGCCAGCATGCGTGCAATCTTTCCGCGCACCCAGCGGGGTGAACGGCTGATCCACGGATGCATGAAGATGTGGCCGTGTTTGGGCGAAGGAGCCCCTGTTTTCAAGTGGTGAAAGAAGGCTTTCTCCGCTCCAAGAATCTGCACCGTCCCCGAGGGTAAACGAGCCAGTCTTGCCCGTCCGTGCGCCTCAACGCAAAGACGAGCGGCCAAAAGCGGCCCGAGGAGGGCGGAGACGGAGGGGAGATGCTCCTCGGCCAGCCAGCGCAAGGCGTTCTCCATTCGGTCAAGACGACTGTTGGCTTGTGCTGCGTCTGCAGCCCATTCCACGAGCGAAGCCCACTCCTTCTGCGAAGGCAATTCAGAAGGCACATCGACGTCCATGGCTTTGGCAAAGTCGGCGGGAGAGGGGTTTGCAGCGACGGTGCGAACGTAGGCCGCTCGGTCGGTGACGGTGGTCATGGGAAAGAAGAGGCCCGCCCATTCAATGAGTCGGGATTCCATGGTCAGGTGGCTGGCTCGCAATTCGTCGCTTCCTCGGACCAGGTGTTCCAATCGGCGGTCGGGGTCGTTAGCGGCAGCCTGCACCCCTTCCACGGCCAAGCGCAAGGCTGCTGCATCGGCCACGGCCTGTTGTTCGGGTGATGGTGCGGGCCAGGATGCTTCGGGAAGTTGTGGGTCGCCGTGAACACACACAACGGCTTCGGGGAAGCGTTCCTTCAGTTCGATGGCTTCACGAACGGGCTGACCTGATGCGATGAGACGGAGGCGCTCAACGACGGCATGCTCGGTCATGTGACCGTCCCATTCCATGGCATCGACGATGTTGCCGTGTTCGTCAGCGACGGCCGCAGCCCGCCAATCGTACCACAACCACATAACCGGCCCTCGAAGCGGTTGATTTTGACCCTTCCCCTTCACAAGGTGGGCTTGAAAGAACCCTCGGGGCTGTGGTTCACTTAATCAAACCTATATATATGCGAATTTGCAGGAATACCCATGTTTTGCCCACAATGTGGAACACTATCGTTCCCTACTCCGTCAGGAGACATCTCTTGCACCAACTACAAGTGCGGGTACAACGGTCCAGCGAACCTCAAAACCAAGATTGGAGGCAAGGAAGTTGACCTTTCCAAAGCGACCTCCAGCACCAAGGTGGAATCCCGTGATTTTGAGATCATCAAAGATTCAGATAACATGCAAGGCATCCTCACCACGGGCGATTACATGTGCCCCAAATGCGATTGCGTTGAGGTGTTTGCCTACCTCGAGCAAACCCGTTCCTCTGACGAGCCCGAAACGCGTATGCTGACCTGCAAAGACTGCGGCAACGGCTGGCGTGAATACTGAACTCAGTAGTCGGATTCCACACGTGGAGCCAAGAAGTACAGCACTTCTGCAGCACCGTCGTTGAACGAAAACTCAAGGCTGAGCGGGAAGCTCTCACCAAAGCCCAACTTCACGGTACCGAGGGAACCGAACACCTTGGACAACGGTACGAGGTAGGTCAAGGAGTATTGACTTCGGGCCGGCTTGGAGCAGTTGAGGGATTCCAGTTCGTCCTTGGAGAAACTGACCGTCACGGAGTCGGTTTGTCCCTGAACGTGAACGGTGAAGGTGTTCCCGTCGATGCTGAAGTTCACCAAATCGCCGACCTGCTTGGCAGCGCGCAGGGCTTGAGCAAGGGAGGCGCCGTTGATTTCAATCGAGGACGGAATGTCGATGTTTGGCAGGTTAGGGGAGTTCACCGTGCTCGGGTCGAGGGGGCGGATGTTTCGGTCAATCTTTCCGAGGTTCAGCGTCAAGACGCCGGAATCCTTGGTGTAGGCCATTTCGATCATGTCGTCGGCACCGCCGAGGCTGATGAGTTCCTTCACCTTGCGGAGTTCAAGAGCGAGGTCGTTTTCTTCGACCTCCCAGGTGTCAAATGCGGCGGCGTCGACCTTCATGTCAATCATCGCAACGTGCGATGCGTCAACGACCGTTGCCTGCATTTGGTTTTCCTTGAACTCAAAGCGTGCGTCCTCGACGACCACGCCCAAAGTTTCTACAATCTTGTTCATCAAGTCCTGTCGGGCCGTGACGTTCAACATGAGTTCATCCCTCTCTGCATCAAAAGCCCCCCGCGACGGCTTATGAACTTAGCACAAACGCAAGCATGAACGGATGCGTTCATGCGCGGTTTTT
>JAYNUQ010000052.1:0-6092 GCA_038116375.1 Candidatus Poseidoniales archaeon
AATCAGAGGGGGCGCTTTGATTGGGTGACGACTGATTGTTCTCTGAATATGTTTCTCAAGATAGGAGCAACCATCCATTACTCATTAAACATTCATTGTTTTGGGTATCGTAATCAAAGGAAATAATGAATGGTTTAACGGTAATATCACCATCATCATCCACGGCAATAATGGATAACCACTGGTAACAAGCGAATACATCGGAGGTTCCGGAAAAGAAATATTCAGTTGGATTCTTCCAGCTATCTGACTCACTTCCGTTTACGAGTTTGGTTCCAGGTCCATCCCTGGATTGATTTATTTCCAAATCGATTTCACCATCTTGATTTGTGTCTACGCCAAATTGGGTAATATTTCCATCAAAATCAATTGCATGTGCGTAATTTACCGAGACAAGAGCATCAACGGGACTTGTTGAGTTTGGATAATGCTGATAATCGGAAAACTCTACAAAACCATATATCACAGGATGATGATTCGTCGATGATATTGTTTGGTTTTCGGACTCTTCATCCGTGTCTGCACCATCGATACAGCCCGACAAGGGCAATCCAACAATCAAAATCAAAACAAAAATCTGGATTTTTCTCATATGCCTGTATAATATCTTCTAGTTTGTTAACCCCTCTGTTGATTCAACCGTTATTCTAACGAATCAAAGGGTCAATGCACAAACCCACTGATTCGTTTTGACACAATCAGAGGGCTTGCAGTGGGCTTTGTCATAGCCTACCCTGCGCTTTATCCAACCTATCATAGGACAAATGCACAAACCCACTGATTCGTTTTGTCCCGTCCCTGGATGCGCCGTGCGGCGAATCACTCGCTCCTCAGTTGACTTGGGGTAACGCCATCGTGACAAAAGGATTTTTTGAAGCGGTTCTTTTCGTTGGTTCATGCGTGCGTGGTTTGTTACCCTGGTGTTGCTGTGCGTCGCGCTCTCGCCCGTGCTCGTCTCAACCACCGAGTTGGAGCACGTACCGCCCTCGGCCTCATCGAGCCCGCTTCAAGTGACCTTGTCCTCATCAAGCGGTTGGACGAGCGGTGGCGAGGACCTGACGATCACCGGGACGGGTTTCCAGGAAATGGCCGATAGGAACGTCAGTTACGACGGCATGAATCACCAGTGGGCAGCTTCAAACTTGGACATGAGCGACCAAGCAGGTCGATGGAACGCCATCGACATTGACTCAAACGGGCACCTCCATGTCGTCCAGATCAAAGATGGTAATTACGAAATTCGACACAGTGTCAACGATGGAACCGGTTGGAATTCAGTGAAAATCAACGATTGTGGCAACACTTACTGTTGGGACATTCACATGGTCATCGATGACAATGATCACATTCACCTTGCCTACACGACCTACACGAGTTGGGCTGAAACGCTGGTCTACATGAACTACGACGGAACCACGTGGACAGAGAACACCCTCTCGAGTTCTGCACATTTTGGTCCGATTGGCATCGCCGTTGACTCAAACAACCATCCACACATCTCCTACGCTCTGAATGGAGCAGACCAGTGCGGCAATGGACTTCGCATTGCCTCGTATACTGGAACCGGATGGTCCCACAGCAACGTTGATTCAGGAAGTAACCGGGGTTGTGAATCTGCTATCGTTATCGATGAAAGCGATAACATCTACATTGCATACCAAGACCGTAGCGCTTCAAAATTGAAAATTGCAACGGACAAAAGCGGGTCTTGGGACACCTATCTGGTCGATACGGGAACCAGTCCATCCCAGCTGTACCCGGGCTACATGACGTCAATGGCCATGGACGGTGAAGGGCAATTTCACATCGCTCACTTCGATGACAAAGAGGATGATTTGAGGTACTCAACGGGAACACCGAACACCGGGTGGACGACCGAGATTGTTGAGGCATCGGGACACACGGGCCGCGACCCCTCCATCGCCGTGGACGCTGCGAATCAACCGCACATCGTCTACCACACGTGGACTGGTCAAAATTTGAAATACGCAACCATCGACCCTTCGACCTCAAATTGGAACGTCAACACCATCGCTACGAACGCCGATGTCGGAGAAGGAAATTCAATCGTGATCGATGAACATGGCAGGATGCATGTTGCTTTCAACGACGATACGGCTGACAACTTGAAGTATACAACAAAATTGACGGGCGTTGTCGTCACCGACGAACTCACGGTTCAATTTGGTCAGCTGGGTGCGGTCACTGGCGAGGTGTTGGACGACGAGACCGTCCAACTCACGACACCAGCCGTCGCCTCACCGAGTGTGGTCACCGTCTCCATCATCGACAAGGACGGCGTTGACCATGCACTCTCGGCGACGTTTGAGTTCATTGACCAGAACGACCTGGACGGCGACGGCATCCCCAACACCAACGATGACTGCCCCAACGATGCAGGAACCTCGCACCAAGACCAAAACGGATGCCCCGACGACGACGGTGATGGTTTCAGCAACACGGCCGACGCCTTTCCCAACGACAGCAGCGAATGGTTGGACAGCGACGGCGACGGCGTCGGCGACAATGCTGATGCCTTCCCCAACGACGCTTCGGAAACGATGGATTCGGACGGCGACGGCGTCGGTGATAACGCCGATGCCTTCCCGACCAACGGATTTGAGCAGCACGATTCCGACGGTGACGGGGTCGGCGACAACGGCGATGCCTTCCCCAACGACAGCAGCGAATGGTTGGACAGCGACGGTGATGGAGTCGGCGACAACGCCGACGCCTTCCCCATGAACGCCTTTGAGACGTTGGATTCGGACGGCGACGGGGTCGGCGACAACACCGATGCCTTCCCCAACGACGCCTCGGAAACGCACGACCTCGACGGTGACGGAGTCGGCGACAACGCCGATGCGTTCCCCAACGACGCTTCGGAAACGCTGGATTCGGACGGGGACGGCGTCGGGGATAACGCCGATGCCTTCCCCAACAATGCCAACGAAACGGCCGACAGCGACGGCGACGGCGTTGGCGACAACCAAGACGAGTGCCCGGACAGTGAACAGGGCGCTTCGGTTGAGAACAACGGATGCTTGGACAACACCGATTCAGACGGCGATGGCATCGCAGACCGGCTCGATTCGTGTCCCAGCGAAAACGCATCCGCCCTCGACACCGACAGCGACGGATGTTTGGACGACGAGGACGCAGACGGCGTGATCGATTCTGAGGACGTTTGTCCTTCCACGGCCTCGGGCGAGAACGTTTCCCAAACCGGATGCAGCGATGTTCAGTTGAGCCTCTTGGACACCGACGGTGACGGCGTCTCAAACGCCGAGGACCTGTGTCCTGAAACCCCTGCCGCCACGAGCGTGGACGCCACGGGATGTGCTTTGGCCGAAGCGAGCGATGACGAAACTTCCACCTCGCTGTTGTCCTCCTTCTTCTCCGGAGACAGCGACCCCGTGACCACCACCGTCGGTGTTGGTGCCATCTTGCTGGCGTTGTTCACCCTGCTCCAAACCAACGCCGTTGCGGCGGTCTTGCCCGACGCCTTCCGATGGGTGCAGGTCATGCGAAAGAATTCCAAGTTGACCAAGGAAGAGCTCAACGAGTTGACCTATTTGCAATCCATCACTCAAGCCTATTATGGAAATCCACGGGAACTCGCCGAGGAACTCGAACAGCTGCGTGGTGACCTCACGGCTCGCTACACCAACAACGACATCAAGAAGCAGACCCGAGAAAAACTGTTCACGCTCATCGACGAATTGCTGGCGTCCACACCCGACCAGTTGCACAGAATCGCCCACAACGACGCCTACTTCGGACTCGCAGGTACGCTTGACGCCGAAGACCGAACCCGCCTCTTGAACGAAAAACTCGCGATGACCAACCAGGAAAGCGCAACGCCGGCCTCCCCTGCTCACCACGGTCAGCCATCCCTGACCGCCGAACTCAGCGTCATGCGGCAGTGGAACGACGAAAACGGTTACACCTGGGCGGAGATGAGCGATGGAAGCCATCGCTGGTGGAACGGAACGGACTGGCAGAGCCTTTGAGCAATCGCGCTCGTTCCCTTACCGAACAATGCACCAATTCCGTTATGTGCAGTTGGGCAAAAAGGATTGAGGCCTGAAGTACCGCTGGTGTTACAGAACGACAATAAAGGACCCAAACAGTGCCTGTGACATGAAAAAAGTCGCCTTGTTTACCGTCCTCTTGATGCTGTCCGTTTCCCTTTCCGGCTGTTTGGGTGGAGGCCGTGGCAAAGGTGACGGCAACAGCGGCAACATGGGCTCGCCTGAGGAGGTGAAGGCCGACGAATACAACGTCCTCTATGTCGGCCACAGTTTCGGTCGGACCTTCGCAATAACGCTCCAAGATGTGGCTCACGCCAGCGGTTTTGAAGACCACGCCCAGTACATCGAAATGAGCGGCGGCGCCTCGGGCGCCCCCGATGCGCTATGGGCCGACGACGGCCACCGTGAGAACATCAAGGCGTACTTGGACACGGGTGAAATCGACGTCTTCATCATGATTTGTTGCTCCATTGAATTTGTTGAAACGGAGGGTGAATCTGACGAAGCGGTTTGGAATTTCAGTTCGTATGCACTGGACAAGAACCCCGACACTCGCATCGGTCTGGCCATGCCCTGGAAGGACTTCCCGCAAGATTACGACAACGCTGAAGCGCACCGAGACGGGGCCGATGAGGCATACAGCATGTGGGTGAACCTGTCCAACGACCTGAACGAAGACTACCCCGATGCGGACATCTTTACCTTCCACCACGCGGAGGTTGTTTACGACCTTCGAGCGGCCTATGAGGCCGGCGAACTTGAGGGTGATGTGAAGCAGCTCACGGGGCCTTCTCGAAACTCCGTATTCACCGATGAAAAAGGTCATGCTGGAGATATCACCGTGGATACGGGGACGCTGATATGGCTGCACGCCGTCCACGGTGTTGAACCAAAAGACGCACCTGCCTTCCCTCAGTGGGAGACCGACGTTCGTGGCATTGCTCAGGCAGCCTTGGACAATGCAGACCAATAGATTCAATGCCAAGCAAGGTGAGTCCAGTCCATGTGGGACGTCATCATTTTGGTTGTGCTCGTCGGCCTAGCCATCGGTTATGGCGTTTGGAAATCGTTGACCTCAGGCGAGTTGAGGCAGATCGTTGAATTCACAAAAATGGCGTCAGAGATGAACAACGACCTGTTTGGCGGGGAAACGCGGGAGTTTGTGCTCAACGTGGAAGGCGTTGACCGAACGGTTGGCATCAAAACCACACACGACATCAACAACCACGTGTTTGAAGCGGTCGAACACGGCACGTGCATCCTCTCCTCCAGCCAACACAGAACCGAAGGCCTTCACCTGGTTTTTCGAATCCACAACGAGCACGGAGACGACATCATGACACTCACCGAACGGGACGGCGAAAAGGTCGTCGACACCTCAGAATTCAATCTTGACAACATGGGTCCTGCGCCCCTCATCAATCGCTTTACGGACCTCGTGCGCCGCATGAGCACGCCTCAATCGGCTGAAATCGAGGCCATGGACGAACAAACGGCCGCCACGGCCAGCGCATGGGGCGTTGTCAAGCAAGATTGAGTTGCCAGTTCACGCAAAGCGGTCTTCGACCCAGCCAAACACCGATTCCAACACGGGACCCAAGGTGCGGCCGCGAGGCGTGAGTTCGTATTCCACGCGGGCAGGCACCTCGGCGTAGACTTCACGTTGGACGAGGCCTTGCTGAATGAACGCATCCAAACGGCGACTGAGCGTCGTGGCCGTGATGCCAATGGAACGTTTGAGTTCGTTAAATCGAACCGCTTCGTGGTGATTGAACAGAAAGTAGAGCATGTCGAGCACGTGAGATTTGCCCAAGAGTTGGACAAAATCGCGACCCTGCGTTTGCAGACAAATTGGATGGTGGCCGTGGTGTGGTTGCATGAAGCGACCAAGTTGCTTCCATATATCAACAACATAGTCTCAAACAGAAAACCAAGGTTGCTGGCCCGAAACTTTCCACCCTTAATACAGGCGAGCGATGGGGCGGTCAAGGAGGAATGAAACACATGGCAAAATGTGGATGTGGACGCTCGCCGACCGGTCTGTGCAAAGGATGGCAC
>JAYNUQ010000053.1:0-925 GCA_038116375.1 Candidatus Poseidoniales archaeon
TGGTGGACCAGAGTCCCATTGTGTCCCTGAGGTAGGTGGAGAACTCGAGCACCGGCTCGTCGAGGCACTCCCCCGGGATCTCGAACGAGTCCGAGTAGAGCGACCCGTTCTCGCCGTCGGTCACCTCGACGTCGATCACGACCTCGCAGGCGAATGGGGAGAGGGCGAAGTAGTTCCACCTCCCGTACATGTTGTTGTGGGTCCCAAACCTCAACCACTGGCTGTCCCCACTTGCCTGGAACTCGTAGCTCTGGTTCATCACGACCTCCCCGTCTACCGTGACCGTGGCGGACATGTTGTACGCCTCGGGCCAGTCCTCGACCCATGGCGCGGTGGCGTTGAACACCCCTCCGTATATCGAGTACGGGGAGTGGACGTAGACGTACCCCCCATCGGCGGGGTCGGGCGTCCCGTTTAGCGGGCCATCCCACCCTTCGGACAGGTTGTGCACCTCGGTACCGTACATGGTGGACCAGAGTCCCATTGTGTCCCTGAGGTAGGTGGAGAACTCGAGCACCGGAATTGGCTGGCAGGTGTGCGTCAGGCTGTGATTTCCGATTGTGGCTGAGTTTCCGTGGCCATCGGATATCGAAACAGATATGTCGATTGAGCAGTTGTAAGGCGTCACCCAGAAGTCGAAACCAGCGGTGATCTGGTTAGTGTTGTTGTCCTCCGACCAGTATGGATAGGATGAGTATGACTGCGTTGTGGCGTCATTGCCATCCAGCGATAAATTGAGAGTCACCGTGTATGATGTATCATTGTTAAGGTTCACTACCGTGAGTTCGTACATGTTGTCACCGTCTGACAATGCTGAGGAGTTTAGTCCGAGTCCGTTGAGGGTCAGGTTCGAGACCGTGTAGCTGGGAGCCTCGCACGGGCCGTCGAAGGACGCGGACATGGAGTCCACCGGGTAGGCCCCTTC
>JAYNUQ010000053.1:1025-5920 GCA_038116375.1 Candidatus Poseidoniales archaeon
GCTAGCCAGACCGCCTCGAGGCCCAGCTCGGGCGGGTCCTCGCACGGGCCGTCGAAGGACGCGGACATGGAGTCCACCGGGTAGGCCCCTTCGTCAGTCCAGTTGGTGTAGACGCCCACGAACAGGTCGACCTGGCAGTGGGTCGAGTTGACCTCCCATGACTCTATCCAGTGCGATGGTATCGATACGCCCTGCGCGTCGTCCCGGATGACCAGCCACTCGTCGACCAGAGTGTCGTTGCCGTAGGCACCGGTCGCGACGACCTCGGCCACCAGGATCACGTAGGTCCTGTCGACGTCCTCGGTCAGGTTGGCCGTCTCGACGTTGACCGAGAAGCCGTCGTTGTAGACGTCCGCCTCCCCCTCGCAGTCGTAGGAGGACTCCAGGGAGTCGGGTCCCTCCTCGCTCAGGAGGTCGACGTAGATCGAGCCGTTGCAGTACACGTTGTTGACCTGCGCTAGCCAGACCGCCTCGAGGCCCAGCTCGGGCGGGTCCTCGCACGGGCCGTCGACGGCCTCGTTGCCAGCAGCCACTAGGACGCTATCCTCGTATAGCGAATGCGAGATCACCACATCGCAGTCATAATCCGAGATTGTCATATTCCAGTTGAACGAGTGGGTCTCGCCGGCCGATTGCACGCTGAAGCCGGTTGAGTTAGAATGGGTAGTCCCACCATCGATGAAGACTACTAGGACCATCCAGTATGATGTCTCTGCGGTTAGGTTCGCCGCGGTTAAAGACATGAGATGGGTACCGGCCTCTATGGAGTCTCCGAGCGGAGTGAAGCTGCCTACCGAGTCGTCGTACGACGTGACCGTCACGAATGGGGTAGACTCGTTCACGCAAGGGGCGCTCAAGCTCACGGAGTCTGAGGCCAAAAGGCTCCAATCGGCGCTGTCGTAGAGCTCGTAGGAGGCCTCCACCAGACAGTCGTGCTGGTCGATGTAAACGGTCCACGGTAGCGTCTCTGTGGTCTCATTGGCCGTGAACCCGTTCCACCCGGTGACAGATAGGTTCCCGTCCACCGTGACGTTGTAGGACAAGAAGTACCCCGTGCCGATCGTGAGGTTGCCCATCGACCATGCCATCGGGTTCGTACCCGCATCAAGGTTTGTCGGTATCTCGGAGTAGCTGCCGGAGAAGTCATCGTAGGAGTACAGGCCGACGTAAGGTACTGGGACCTCCTCACATGGCCCGTCGATCTCGAATTCCTGGTGCTGAACTTCGTCCGAGTGGGTGGAATTGTCTGCTATCAGGGTGGCCGATATCGTGATGTCGCAGGTCTCCGGCTGGATGGTAATGTACCAGAAGAAGGCAGCCTCGTTCTCAGCCTCGCCGTCGCCATCCCCGTCGTAATTATCGTTGGTTGTGTGGTTGTAGTCGGATGAAGACCCGTCGACCGTTACTGAGTATTCCAATGTGAATCCCGAGTAGTCGTTTCCTGTTAGGTTGGTCACAAGCCATGCCATCAGGGTGGTTCCCTCTGGGAGCTCGGTCGGTTCGAGTTCGTAGTAGCCCCCTTCGTTCACGAATGAGTACAGATGGAACTCTGGTGTCGTGGTGGATGATTCGTCCTGGCAAGGGCCCAGCACTAGGTCGTCAAGTGAGTCCGTTGTGGCTAGTTGGGTGTCGTTGGATTGGTACATTAGCGACCCGTTCAGAGAAATGGTGCAAATCTCCTCGGATATCTCCGTCTGCCAGTAAAGGACTGTGGCGTTCTCTCCTCCGGTGAAGCTACCGTCCCATGTGCAATCTCCTTCCTGGGACATGTTGATGCTGTCTATCTCCCCATCGCCATCCTCGTCACAGCCTCCAGCTGATGACTCCTCCGATGAGAAGACTGTGTTGTTGTACTGGCTTCCGTTACTGGTCACGGAGGAAGAGCCCAACTCCAGGTAGATCTCCTCCCCTTCCACATCGCCGATTACCACTGCCATCGAGTATGCCCCTGCTGCCAGGTAATCAGGGACGTGTATCCATTCCTCCAGAATATTGTCGTATACCAGATAATCGACATAGGGTATGGGATCTTCGTAGCATGGTCCTGCGAAGTACCTCGGTGAGACCGGAGCGGAGGATTCTCCTTGCAATTGGATGTAGGTATTCAAGACAAGGTTGCAGTGATATTCATCCACCGTAAGGTTCCAGTAAATTATCTCGTAGTCACTCGTTGCAGTGAATTCCCAGCTTCCCGAGCCTATGAAATCATCCTGATACGAACCATCCTGATACGGTAACCTCCTGTAGTAGTTGTATTGAATCTCATAAGTCTCGCCAGGCATTAGGTCCTGGAAAATCCAGGCCATCTCGTTGGTTCCCCCAGGTAGTTCTGTTGGCTCATATATCCAGCCGACCTCCTCGCTGTAAAGGTAGAGATCCTCGTATGCGGTCGGGGGGTCTTGGCATGGCCCTTGCATCGTCCTCCATAGGGAATCCTCGTACACTGCGAATTCTGCTTCCAGCGAGTTCCAGATTTCTATCGTACAGGCGTACTGGTCTATCGTCAGGTTCCACCATACGGTCTCAGAGGATCCGTTGCTGTTGAGCAGGATCTCGCCCTGTTGCCAGTCTCCGTCGTCTACTCGGTATTCCCAGGTCAGGTTGTAATCGATTCCTGGTTGGAGGTCATCGACCACCCAGCCCATCTGGTTGGTGCCATTGGCCAGAGCCTCCGGTTCCTCGATGTAGTAACCCAGGTCCTCGCTCCATCCGTAGAGCGTGGAGTAGGGATTAGTCAGGCCGGTGCAGCTTGGGCCTGTCATGCCAAAAAGCTCCTCGCCGGCGAAGGACCAGTTGGTTGAGTTTGAGTCGGCCTCGTAGATGTCGACGTACACCTCGATGTAACAGTCCTCGAAAGAAATCCATAGGTTCCAGAACTCGCCGCTGAAATCTGAGTAAGCGGTCCAGATAGGGTTTGGGTAGCTATGGTTCGAACCGGACCAGCTAGAGTTGGTCAGTACCCCGTCTACATGGGTGATCCACAGCATGTCGTACTCCATTCCCACTGTCAGGTTGGATGCGGAGATCCACATCGAGTTGTTCCCCTCCGGGAGGTAATCTGGGTCGTAGTCCCATATCTCGAGCCCTGCGATCATCCCCCCGTCCCCATAGTAGTCGTTCATCACCAGTGTCCAGTTGCCCTCTCCTGAGAAGGGCCCGAGTGAGCCACTGCTGTTGTTTTCGAAAGTAAAGACCTCCCAGATGAACTGCTGGTTTGAGTGGTTCCACGCTGCGGATTCGTTGTCCCCCGTGTACTGCAGCTCTGGGCAGTAGTCGCAATACAAAACGAGAGAGTTCTCGTACAGGGAGTATGCGTCCGTCTCGTAGCTTATCCAGGCGAGATCTCCCACGCCCAACGAGAAGCTGTCATTCAGAGTGCCGAATGAGGGGACATCCGTCTCGAGATCCCCGATTACTGTCTCCCCTGAGGCCCATGCGTGCTCCTCCTGTATCAGGTACAGGTCCAGGACTATCCCAACCAGCTCGTTGGGGCCCGTTGCGGTGATGAGTGTCGAGGCGCTCCAATTCTCCGTGAGGTCATGCGCGGTAGCGTTGACCGATAGATCGCAATCTCCGTATCCTATGGACCCAGGGCTCAGGGTCAGGGTTAGACTCTCAACAGTGGATCCGTGCAGGTAGAAATAGCTATTATTGAGCTCATATATCCATCCGAAACAACCGTTTTCCTCGGTCAAGTCTAGGCTTACGTTCGTGCCCATGATGTTGGAGTTGGAGATGTTAATCAGCCATATCTCTGGATTCCCGGTAGTGTTGTTGTAACCGATCACGTCCCATGTGATGTTGATAGGGTTCCAGTGGGACACCTCGCTTTGAGTCTCGGACTGTGTCCAGGTCTGGTAGCAGTCCTCGTAGTAAGTGTCGTTCCCACCGTCCTCGAAGCGGCAGAAGTCGTACGACGCCAACGGGTCACCGTTGGCCATGAACGAGACGTAGCCGCTGGCGGCCTCCCACCCGCCCTCGACCATGGACGGTATCCACTCCGAGAGGTTGCCGTACCCCTGGTAGTCCTGGTACCCCATAGCGGACCCCATCAGGTAGACAGCGTCGAAGGTGTGGGCGGTGTATATGCCCCCCGAGCAGTCGGTGTCGTCGTCGCAGGCCTCGTGGAACTGCTCGGAGAGGTCCGATGAGTAGCTCGGCTCGCTGAGGTAGACCAGTCCCTCGCAGAGGCTGGGTTCGGTAAGAGAAGAGTCGCAGAAGTCCGAGTAGACTACGTAGGTAGGTGCCAGCACCCACCCGGGCTCGAGGCCCAATCCATATGATTCCTCGATCGCCCAGGCCAGTGCGGACGAATCATAGGTCAGGATCGTTAGGTTCTCGCACCCTTCGTCGCCCATCTCCTGGATTGCGTAGCTAGGATCCCAATCAAAGGAGGCGCTGGCGCATACGCTACCATCGCCATTGATTCCCTCGAACGTGTCTAGGAACCCGTCAGCCATGCTCTGGAGGCTGATTTCGTAGACCAGGCCGACGCTGGTTGCGTTCGAGGCCCACTCGGCGAGGGCGATACCCTGCGCCTGGTCGCCGGGGACCATCCTGAAGAAGTCGGGGTACGCGCTGGAGTCGGATAGGGCAGGGCTGGTGCTGGCCGGTGAGATCATCGGCACCGACGCGGCCGAGAGGACCGGGTTGGCGCCCATCGAGGCGCCCGAGCAGTAGGCGCCCACCACACCGGTGACGTTCGAGTCGAGGAGCGACTGGGCCGATGAGGCCGCGGTTATCGAGTCGCAGCCGGTGTCGCCCGTAACCAGCTCGAACGAGTAGATTCCCGCCCACTCGTCGTTCAGGAGCTGGATCGCTATTTCCGCCCCTGAGATGAACCCGTCATAGTACGTTGATATCGGTCCCGTGCTGTCGGCAAGGAGGCCGATTTG
>JAYNUQ010000054.1:0-5873 GCA_038116375.1 Candidatus Poseidoniales archaeon
CCAGGGTCAGACTGTTTGCCACCTGCCTAATCTTCAGGGAGTCGTCCTTCTCGATTCTCCAGACCATCTCGCCATCGACATCGGATTCCGTGAACCTGGTGATGGTTGATACTGCTAACGTGTCGAACTGGGATGCCAGCTCAAGGGCGTCGATCTCCCCGACTTCCTCGAGAAACGAGTTGAATGCGCTGCTCGTTAGCGGGAAGCAGGTGTCCTCCGGGCATGGCCTCTCCATCTCCATGCACCCTGGCAGAGCAGATGCCAGAACTATCAGAGCCAAAGTCGATGCTCTACACACGTTCGGCCCCGGAAGGGCGCCCAAATATGCGTTCCTGATGCCATTGTCATGGTCAGTGGGTTTGCGTTGCCCATATATGGGACGCACATCGAGCCGAGGCTACAGGAGGGCCGGTAATGGTTAGCAACGTTCTGGTGGTGTACAAGAAGAACTTCGAGGAGGTCCATGACAGGTCGCTAGAGGAGGTCCGCTCGGTCCTGGACTCGCTAGTGTCCGAAAGGGGACTGAACGTGGGATACACCGCAAGGGAGACGGTGAGAAGAACCGATTTCATGGAGCCGGACCTGGTTATCGTGCTTGGGGGCGATGGCACTCTGACATCGATCGCGCACTCGGTGGACGGGAATACTCCCGTCATGGGAGTAAACAGCCACCCCAGGGTCGGTGACGAAGACGGCTCCTACGGCTTCTACATGGGAAGCGACCCCAGCACCTTCGCCGATGACGTCAGGGCGGCTATAGACGGCAATGCGATAGTGAACGTCCTCCCAAGGCTGCAGGCGGAGATAGAGACCACCAGCGGGAACGTGATACGATGCGACCCCGCGCTCAACGACCTGCTGGTGGCCAACACCCACCAGTACCAGCCATCCAAGTACAGGATCCAGAGGGGAGGGATAGACTCCATGCAGCACTCCTCGGGATGCCTGTTCTCGACCTTCCTCGGACAGGGTGCCTGGTTCAGGCACGTGGCCGACATCGAGGGGACCAGGTTCGACCCCAGCGAGATAGACGACCACTACCTGTACGTGGCCAGGGACCTCCCGCGCTCGGACAGGGCGGACGACGGCTCCTACTGGGAGTGGGTGAGCGAGCCCACTGTGATTACCAGCGACATGCACAGGGGTTACGTCGTCAGCGATGGGTGGGACGAGACCCACTTCACGAGGGGGGCGACTCTGACAGTGGGGCTCAACGGCCCCAGCCTCAAGCTCCTCACGTTCAGGAAGGGTTTGCTGGATGGCGTTTCGCGATGGCTGCACGCCGACCTTGGGAACTAGCCCGCAGCATCTCGGTTGGCCCTGAGGGCCCTCGCCTATTGGCGAGGACCGCTCAGTCCTTGCGTCTTCCAGCGACTAGTATCGCTGCTCCTAGCACAGATGCTATGCCAGTGAGGGCTGTGAATCCTGGGAGGATTCCACCGCTGTCACCACCGCTATCGACGGGACCGACCTGATCATCTGGAATGCCATCGCCGTCTGCGTCATCGTCGGCGTTGTCGCCGATACCATCGCCGTCGGTGTCGGTCGTCTCATCGGGGTTCAGTGGGAATGCGTCGGCGTTGTTGCCAACCCCATCGCCGTCTGAGTCCACGTGCTCATCGGGGTCCGTCGGGAACGCGTCCGAGTTGTCCCCGGTGCCGTCGCCGTCGGTGTCCCTGCTCTCGTACGGGTCGGTGATGAAGGCGTCCGAGTTGTCCCCGACCCCATCGCCGTCGTAGTCATTCCACTCGCCTACGTCGTTCGGGAAGGCGTCCGAGTTGTCCCCGTATCCATCTCCGTCCGTGTCGGTGCTCTCGTTGGGGTTCGTCGGGAATGAGTCCGAGGTGTCTGGAGTGCCGTCGTTGTCGTCGTCTGGGTCGGCATTGTCCCCGATGCCGTCGCCGTCTGAGTCTATCGACTCGCTTTCGTCGAATGGGAAGGCATCCTCAGAATCTCCTATTCCGTCCCCGTCGGAGTCAGAGGACTCCCCGCTGTCGAGCGGGAAGTCATCGAGGTCGTTCGGGGTGCCGTCGCCGTCCGCATCGTCGTCCGAGTTGTCGCCGATTCCGTCCCCGTCGGTGTCCGTGGTCTCGTTGGCGTCGTCGGGGAAGTCGTCGGAGTTGTCCCCGACCCCATCTCCGTCCGAGTCGGTCGTCTCGTTCGAGTCGAATGGGAAGTCGTCCTGGTCATCGGTTACGCCGTCCCCGTCGCTGTCGTCCTCGTCGTCGTTGGTCCCATCGCCATCCGCATCGGTGTCCGCGTTGTCCCCGGTGCCGTCGCCGTCCGTGTCCAGCCACTCTGTGCTGTCTTCTGGGAACTCGTCTATGTTGTCCCCGTATCCGTCCCCGTCCGTGTCCAGCCACTCTGTGCTGTCCCACGGGAATTCGTCCGCGTTGTCCCCTATCCCGTCGTTGTCTGAGTCGGTGTACTCGCTCGGGTCATTGGGGAAATCGTCCGCGTTGTCCCCTGTTCCGTCCCCGTCGGTGTCGTTCCACTCCCCGGAGTCGTAGGGGAACGCATCGAACCAGTCGAGGTAGCCGTCGTCGTCAGAGTCCTGGACGCACTCGGTGAACATTGAGGCCTCCAGGCTCAATACCTCGGCGTAGGATTCGTGGCCGCCTCCCGAGGTGTTGTTGCCCCCGTATGACTCCCCTAGGCTGACATAGATCCAGACCTCGCAGTTGGTGATTGATAGCGGTATATCGAGGTATATCTCCTCGCTCACGGGGTCAGCTTCCCCTCCGATCTCGTTGTAGAGGTCGGCGTACCATTCCCATTGTAGAGACCAGTTTCTGTCTGTGCTCATGTTGTAGGTCAGAATCCTGAGTTCGACCGCGTAGTCCGTACCGTCGGAAATCCCAGTGGCGGATCCGTCGTATAAGGGGCCCCACATTTCCTCCATGTACTGGTACTCGTCCTCGCCCATGGGGCAGTCGTGGTTCCCGTCGTTGACCATGCTCATGTTGACTGTGGACCCGTCGTGGCAGTCGAACCAGCTGTCCTGGTCGTTGGTCGGGTCCCCGTCTCCATCCGTGTCGTTCGAGAGGTCCATGTCGAACGGCTCGTCGGATCCGTCCCCGCAGTCCTCGTTTCCATCGTTTACGAGGCTGAAGTTGACGTACTGCAGCGGGCTCGTTGGGTCTCCGGCTACCTCGTGGCAGACGAAGTCAGGCGTCTCCCACCCCGGGAAGAGCTGCTCAAGCACTATCTCTGGCTGCGCGCATAGCCCTTCCATGGCGAGAGTACTGTTGTTGGACTCGAATCCGTTCCTGTCGTGGACGGATACGAACACCTCGATCTCGCAGGCGAATCTGTCGATCCAGATTTGGTCTGAATGATGGTATTCGTCCGCTGTTTCAGGTATTTGGACATCGGTACCGCTTCCGTATAGCATCCCATCTAGGTACACGTGGATTGCCATCGTGTAGTTCTGGTCGGATAGCCCACCTAGGAATATCTCGATATCGTGCCATCCCTCCTGAGGCTCCTCGGTTCCGTTCAAAGCGATTTCCGGAACGGGTATCTCGGAGAGGACCCATGTAGCTGCGAGCCCTGACTCATGCCCTGGCTGCAGATACGTCGAGATCGTGCCGTTGTCTGACGCCACTAGGTTTTCCGTGGAGTTAGTGTGGATGAGCTCTCCCGAGAGGAGGTGAAGCCCGTCTCCCGCGGACAACGTGACGTGGTACCCTGGGCCCCCTTCGTCCACCTCTATCGGCATTGAGAGGGTTATCTCCACTCCGAACACCCCTTGGTAGTGGGCTACCCACTCTCCCGATGCGACGGGGTCGCTCGTCAGGCCGGTGAAGGTGACGCTGTCCCATGACCATGAGGATGGAGCGTTGCCGTTCAGGTGGTATGGTGGCTCTTCGTCCAAGGCGGACCACTCCTGGGCGCTGTAGTTCATCTCGCTGCCCGCGTAGGAAGCCTCGCTCTCGTTCAGTGTTCCGTCTCCGTCACCGTAGGCAGCGTCCAGGAAGAGCTTGAACTCGTCTCCCAGGGACCATTGGAACGGCATTACGAGGCTGTAGTCTCGGTACCCATCGACCACGAGTTCCATGCCGACGTCGAAGGACGTCGCGAAGTCCTCTATCCCGTTGTCGCATGGCCCTTCCTCGTAGTAGTACCTCTGCACGATCTCGTACATGGCCCCCTCGTGTTCGAAGGACAGTGCCGAGTGGAGTTCCATTCCGCAGTACCAGTGGGGAACTAGCATTGTCATCTCGATGCTCGCGGATTCGTTGGTCGCGTTCCATGTGACGGTTTCGGATGCGATCGCATTGCCATAGGCGGAAGCTGTGTAGGTCATCTCGTATGTCACACCTACTTCCAGCATGGTCGCGTTGAATCGGACGTCGTAGGCACCGGCATCCTCTATCATGTGGTTCCATCCTTCGTTGAAGTCCACCCATGTCCCATTGTGATCCATCTGGAACTCGAACCATCCCGTTGCGAAGTCTTCGCAGGGGGGGTACACATTGAAGCTGTACCCTCTCACGGACTGCCAGCCACTGGAGGTGTTGACCCTCAAGTCAGCATAGGCGTAGACGTCGCATCCGAAGTCCGTTACCGTGATGTTCCATGGGACCTCTAGATAGCTCTCGTTTCCATTGGTCCACGAGTGATATCCGGAGACCTGGTTGCTCCATTCCCAGTCGATGATGTAGTACCAGCTCAATTCGAACTCGAGGCCCTCGGGGACGTTGTCCTCGTCGAAGTGGACCGTCCAAAGGACCTCTGTGGTTCCGGAGTCGATGCTGTCGTACGAAATGTAGTCCCCTTGGTCGTCGGTTACGTCTATCCATACGTCATAGCATTCTGGGTTGTAGAACCACCAGCTGTCACTGTAGACGTAGTCGTAGCTTCCGTTTGTGGTGTTGTACAGGGAGGCGTAGACGTTGACGCTGCAATCCCAATCGGTCACGTTTATCGAGAACCCGATCTCCTCGGTCCCGTTGAAGGTGAAGTCCTCGTAGAACCATCCGTACCATCCCGAGGTCATCGAGTAGTAGTACTCCAAGGTGTAGTTGCTCCCTGAGTCCAGGTGGTCGAGAACCCATGTCATCTCGTTATTCCCGGTTGGCAGTTCCTCGCTGTCTCCGGTCCCGAGCGCTATTGGGAGGCTGCACGGGCCGTCGATGTACCGCGTCCTGCTGTACATGCTAGTGTACTGGCCGTCGGTCGTGTTGTAGACCTGGGCGTAGAAGTACGCCGAGCAGGCGTACGAGTCCATGGTCATGTTGAAGTGGATGCCGTCGGGCACGTCGTCGGTCGTGTTGACCTCGATGTCGTCGTAGTACCACCCGTACCAGCCGGTGCTGTCCGAGTAGTACCACTCCAGCCTGTACTCCGAGCCGTCGTCCATGTGGCCGAAGTCGAAGAACAGGTGGTTGTCGCCCGCCTCCAGAGCGAAGCCCGGCGCGAGCGCGTCGACGGTTAGGTTGCCCTCGTCGTCTGCCGCCGCCAGGTTGAACGGCGGGTAGCAAGGCTCCTGAGGGTAGAAGTAGAAGGAGTCGACTTCCTCGTAGCTGTTGGTGTACTCGGACATCGGCCTGAGGTAGGCGTAGAAGTCCATGTCGCACAGGTACTGGTCGATCGTCAGGTCGAACGGCAGGGACCACGTCCCGTTGGCGCCGGCCGTGAAGTAGTCGTAGGAGTGGTCCTCGGTGGTCGGCGTGCAGGAGGTGTGGCTCCTGGTCTGCGACTCGCAGTAGTACTCGCTGTTGACGTACCAGTGGAACTCGTACTCGTATCCCTCGATGAGATCCGTGAAGTTCCAGGCCATGCTGGTGGTGCCGGGCACGAGGTGGTAGTCGTAGCCCTGCCAGTCCTCGTAGGAGGTCCAGTTGCCGTCGTCGCCCTGTATGTCCAGG
>JAYNUQ010000055.1:0-5813 GCA_038116375.1 Candidatus Poseidoniales archaeon
CGGTGTTGAGTTTGCTCGTACCGGGGCCGGACCAGCCGTTGGCGGACACGAGCGGAGACGTTTCGGTCAGCCCGTAGCCTTCGTAGCAGTTGAAGCCGACCATTTGGATGAACGCCGCTACGTCGGGGGAAAGCGCAGCGGCACCGGACATGCAGAAGCGGATGTTGCCACCGAAGCGGGCACGAACCTTGGACCAGACGAGCTTGTCCCACAATTTGTCAAAGAAGCCGCTTGGAGGCACGGCGTCACACTCGACACCGGCCTTGGCGATGCGCTTGGCGGCGGATTTCTGAGCCTTGCCAACGAAGACCTTCTTCAAACCGGTCGCAGCTTCGAATTGAGCGTTGACGCGGTCGTAGAACTTGTTCCACACACGGGGCACAGCCAAGAGAACGGCGGGTTTGATTTCGATGCACTCGTCGGCGATCTTGGTCAAATCCGAAATCAGGTTGATGTGAACGCCGCAGCGAATCATCCAGTGCAGGTCAAAGGTGGAACCAAAGGAGTGCGCCCATGGCAGGAAGGCGGCGTTTTTGTCACCCACGTAGATGGTGAAAGCCGACTGCACGCAGAGGATGTTCGAGAGCGTGTTCCAGTTGGAGAGCATGACACCTTTGGGGTTGCCCGTGGTACCGGAGGTGTATATCAGCGTGTTAAGTGCGAACGGGTCGTCGGCCACTTCGAACATGTCGGCTTGGCGGCCTGCAGCGACGAATTCAGCCCATGCGTGAACGGCGACACCTTCGGGTGGAAGTTCGTTGGCGGGTTCGTCGCCCAGCAGCAGGATACCGCATGAGGGCCATCCGCTCGCTTCCTTTGGCATGTGCTCAACCAACTTGTCGAGTACGCCGGTGTCAGCCACTGCGAGAAGTGCAGGGGTTGAATCGTTGAGGATGTAGGCCCATTCCGTGCCGTGCTGATGCGTGTACATGGCGGTGTAGGCTGCACCAATGCCGTTGGCCCCGTAAGAGAGGGCCGCCCATTCAACGGAGTTGTTGAGAATAAGGGCCACGCGGTCGCCCGCCTCGACGCCAACAGCGGCGAGTTGTTTGCCAACGGCGGTGGCAAGACTGCCGAATTGATTGTAGGACATGTGGGTCCGCGGCATGCCCGGTGCTTGGATGAAGCCAAAGCAATTGAGGTCGCCGAAGCGGTCCACGCTGGTCATCAACATCTGGTACAAAGTTCGGGGGTCGTCGCCTTCGGGCTTCTCCCACTGTCGGTCGTCAGGCTGGCGTTCCCATGCAAGTTCAAAGGGTTCCATGCTTCGCCAGTGTGGCGTTGAGCATTTGAACATCACCCCGTTAGCCGATGAGCACGTTTCGCACGTTTTCACGCCAATCTGCACCTTCGTTGCGGTTCGCCAGCGGGCTTGCAGGACTTGGGTGCCAGCAGGTGGTGATCTCGATTTCCCGCCCGCTGCTGGTCGTTCCAGGCCCTTTCTTCCCAGCGTTGAACGCCAACCGTGCCCGTTTTTCGGCGTACTTGCCAACCCCAACAATCCGGGTGATGCCCATCACCTCGACGACCTCACGCAAGTGTTCGTCGCAGGCCTCCAACACCGGCTCAATCAGCGCTTTGGGAAGGTTGTCCGGCGTGATGTTCTGTCCTCGCTCGCCCAACAACAGGAGCGGGCAGTGGTTCACCACGAACAGCTTGGCAAAGGTCGCCTCGGGTGAGCCGTACATTTCCTCCATGAGGTTCCACAGCCGTGTGCCTGAGACTTCTTGACGCTCAAGGTCCAGTCCGACGATGGGCCGTTTGGGATGGGCGTTGTTCGGGGTGCTGAGTTGTCTGGCTTCAATTCGGAGGAAATTCTTCGCCACCTCGGTTGCACCAAAGGGCACGCCCGTCTGCGCCATGCCCCACGGGCCCGGGTTCATGCCGAGCAGAAGGGTCGTAGCGCCCAGCCCGCCCCACCGGTCAAGAAATTGTTCGTGGTGGGCCCAAGCATAGTCCAAGGGATTGGTGGCGTGGGCGACCGCACCCGAGGCTTCGAGGCCAGCGATGGCTTCGTCGCACGCCCTCGATAAGCGGCGTGCCGCCTGCTTGAGTTGGTCCACCGTGTTCACACCCGTTCCTTGCGGAGGGGCCTGATAGTGCTTGCTCAGTCGTCTTGGCGGCGGGTCAAGCCCACACCGAAGGCGATGGCCACGAGCGTACCAAGCGTACCAACCGACGGCAAAAGACCGCCCTCTGTGGCGTCTTCGATGACGTCGTTCGTGCCTTCTGGCAGGATGACCGTCGTTGCCGTCGATGGGCTGCTGGAAACCGAACCGTCGTTGACGGTAACCACACAACTCACCGTGTCGCCAACTGCAAAGCCGATACTGAGCGTGTTTGAACCGGCCTGGATGACGGTCTCGTTCACCATCCAAACGATGGTCGCTGTGAGCGCATCGTTTTCTGCGTCCGAAGCGCTGTAGCTGCAGGTGAGCACATCGCCGATTTCAGGGAGCAGCGGGGTGATGGAAACATTGTCAACCTCTGGAGCGGTGTTGACGGGGTCAACGGGGTCGCTCTCTTCGCAACCCGTAGCGTCCACCGTGGTGCCGGCAGGCGTGTTGGGGCAGAGGTCATCAGCGTCCAGGACGCCGTCGCCATCGCTGTCGGTTGGAGCCGTGGTGACTTCGCATCCGTCCTCATCAACCACGACGCCAGCTGTGGTGTTGGGGCAGAGGTCGTCCTGGTCGAACACACCGTCGCCGTCGGTGTCCACCGTGGTGTTTCCTCCAGTGTTCAAGACCACATCGAAACATACGGGCCCGTCTTCGTTAACGAAGAAGAATGCGCCGTAGGTGGTGTCGAACACCTTCAGTTCAGCGTTGAAACAATACTCTCCCGAATAGGGCAACGAGCTCACTTGGAGGTCCCAAGCACCCGCCACGCCGTAGTGTTGATCCATCGGGAAGGTTACGTGCCCTTCGTCATGCTCGGTGGCGTACCACCAGGAGGGGAAGTTCCCAGCCCCTTGCGCAGACCATTCTTCAACGACCGTTCCAGTTAGGCTATGGTTGAGACTAACAGTGTACCACATTGAGACGTTTGTCGGCGTCCAACACACATCAATGTACGCTAGGACGGTATCTTCCTCGTCATAGTAGGTTGAGACATTGAAAATGAGGATGTCGCCATCAATACCGCTCTGGTCAAGTTCTGAACAGTTGAGCTGAGTTGTCTCGGTTCCGTTGGTATCATCATCAATGCTGATGACAAGACAGTCCTCGCCTTCAGCCTCGGTGTTGCCGTTGGTGTCCACAAACATCATCTCGACGCAGACTTCAGCACCGTCGGTCAAGCCCATGATGTCGAAGGTCGTGCTGTCGCTGTACACGCCCATGCCGTTGATGCTCACGTTGCCATAGACTTGATTGATCAAGAGGTTACCCGGAAGGAGGTAAGCCTGGTAGTAGAAGTTCCCTGACCAGTTGCCGGAGTTGTTCACGGTGTAGGACAGGCCGATGGTATCGTTGTCAATTTGCGTAATGTCGTAGTCAAAGTCAAGGTCGTAGAAGGCGTCGCTGTGATTGCCTGAGCTGTTGTTGCCCACGTTGAAGCAAGCGTAGTCGTAATCCACCCAATAGGCGTAGGTGTCCACCTGCTGGTACAGGGAGGCATCGAGACAGTACGTGCCGTCGGACAGGCCGGAAAGGTTGCCCTGTTCACCGCTCATGTTGTTGTAGGCCGTCCACGAAGCGTTGCCTGTTGCCATGGTGGTGTTGGTCATGACCTCAACGACGGCCCACTCGATGTGGTAGTCTTCGCCCATCACGAGTTCAGAACTTTCGATGAACCACGAAACGGTGTCGCCACTGGCGTAGTTCGATTCCGTCGTGCTGGCCATCACCACACCGTCAATGTCGGTTTGGTTGCCGGATTGGTTACCGCCACCACCGGTGCTGCCGTTCCAGATGAAGAAGGGGTCATCGTCGGTGTCGAGTGTTTCCCAATAAGAAGCGTTGACCCAGCCCATCGTCACATCAAAGGAATAGTTTCCTGGGGACTGGGTTGCCAGTGCCGTGGAGGTCACGTTGTGGGTTGTAGAGAACTGGGTGTTCGTCCATGTGATGTTGCCCGAATCAACCGTCGTGTTGGTGTCGGTGTTGGTGATGAACCAGTAAACGGTCATGGTTTCGTTGGTCAACGAACAGTAGGAATCAACCTCGCCGGTGAAGTTGTCGCCCACATAGTACGCATAGTGGTCGGACCATGCGTAAACGGAGCAGGACGGTCCACTGCTTTGGTTGCCACCACCGCTGCTCATGTTCATCACAAAGAAGCCGTCGGTGTCGCTATCGAGCACCTCCCATGCCATTGAGGTGGTGTTGTACCAGGAAAATTCAACCGTGAGGGAGTAGTTTCCTTCCGCAGCCGTGGCAAGCGAAGTGGACGTGACGTTGTGCTGCTCACTGGTCTGCTGAGCCGTCCAGTTAAACGAACCCGAGTCGATGGATTGGTTGTTATCGTCGTCGTGAAGCACCCAATCGAGCATCATGCTTTCATTCGTCATGGCACAGTACGTGGAGATGGTTCCGTCAAAATCCTCGCCGAGGTCGTAGGCGTAGAAGTCGGAGTACGCGTAGACAGTTGCATACATGGGGTCGCTGCCACAACCGCTGGATTGGTTGCCGCCACCGCTGCTGTAGTTGTAGACCCAGAAGCTGTCGCTGTCCGTGTCCAACACCTCAACGCTCAACGAGGAGTTGTTGTACCAAGAATACTCAACGTGGAAGGAATAGTTGCCAACTGAAGCGGTTGAGAGCGCGGTGGAGGTGACATAGTGCACTTCTTGGGTTTGCATGGCCGTCCAATTGTAGGAGCCCGAGTCAATGGACTGGTTGTTGTCGTCATCATGAAGCACCCAGTCGAGCATCATGGTGGCGTTGTAGATGGCACAGTAGGTGCTGATGACGCCCTCGAAGTCTTCACCGACGTCGTAGCCGGAGTAGTTCGAATAGGTGTAGACCATGGCCGAGGAGGCTTGGAATCCGCAGGGGGTGGAGGTGTAGGCCATCACCGTGACGTTGGTGCTGTCGGTTTCGACATGTGTCCAGCCCGAGCTGTTGTCGTAGTAGTACAGGGAGGCTGCAAAGGAGTAGTTGCCTGCACTCAAGGTGCCAGCGGACAGGTTGTAGTTTCCGTTGAAGCCCGTGGTTGAGCCGTTGTAGGTGAAGTTGGTTGAGGCCACGGTACCCGAGGCATTGGTGATGTCCACCGTGATGAGCATGGGCGTGCCGATGAGGTCGCAGTAGGTGCTGATCCAAGAGGCGAACGGGTCGTTGTCGTAAATGTACATGCCAGCGTAGGCCATGAGCGTTGTGTGATTCACGTCATAACCACAGCCGGATGATGAATTGTTGGAGCGAGCGCCGGTCTCCATCAACGGACCTTGCCATTCGCTTTCCTCGAGTTGTTGGCTTGGGAGGGTATGGAGGCCTGCAGCCACAGCGTTCAATGCGAAGAGCAGGGCTATCATCCAAACGTGCTTGGTGTTCATGGAGCCTCCGACCGGAAAGGAGTTTTTATCAATTTAGGAAATCACTTTCCCAAAAGTGTCCCCCTAACCTGCAAAAGTGACCCGTTCATGAAAGGTTTGTGAACAGTTCCTCGTAAGTTGGGCTCCATTTCACGCCTGCTTTGATGAACCATCCTTCGTTTGTGGGAAAGGGAGGCTTGTCTTTCGACTTGCGCTGAGCAAGGACGCGTGAAGAAACCAGCGACCACGCTGATTTCTTGCCGATGCCGGGAATCGCTTCCAGTTGCTTTTCCGTGACGGTCAGCGGGTCCAGCCCCACCTCGACACCGGTGATGGA
>JAYNUQ010000056.1:0-5810 GCA_038116375.1 Candidatus Poseidoniales archaeon
ACATCCCAGAGAATGGCGTAGATCATCGGCGTGTTGCTCGCTTCCAACAGAGCCCACGGCAAGACCATCATGGCGGCCATCGAACCGAGGTTTCCCCACTGACGGACCATTTCATGGACGCCTTCACTGGCCCACGCAAACCCTCCGCCTTTGAGGGAGCCCAACTCGGGTACATCTCGACGTTGCTTGGTCAGCCAGTAGGCGTCCCATGCCACGATAGCGGCGAGTACAGAAACAGCCGCTAAGGCGACATGTTCTGCCGATGGAAGTTCAACCACGGGCTCACCTCAGAGATGTTGCTGGTCAAGCCCTGTCAGATCGCCAGGACCGCCTCGTCGCAGGCGAGCAAAGAAGAGAAGCGCAACGACGACGAAGAGGGCGACGACGACCAAAAGAGCGTTGACGTTGACATCGGCATCCTGAGGCTCTGTTCCTTCAAGGACATCGGGCGTACCGTCTCCGTCGTCGTCCATGTCCTCGGTCAACCAACTGGTGTAGCCTTCTGGACAATCAAGTTCGTCCGGTTGGGTGTCGCCGTCGGTGTCGATTTGAGCGCACGGGTCAAGCGGGAACGCATCCTTCTCGTCGCTGAACCCGTCGTTGTCGTCGTCTTGGTCGTAGATGTTTGGCCCGCAGGACTTTCCGGTGTTGGGATCAAACCACGTGTCGGATGAACAGGACGACGACCAGTCGTTGTCCGTATCAAGGAGGGTGTATTCGAAATCCATGGAGGCCGTTGCCTCCTCGCCAAAGGTATCGGTTACCTTGACTTCAACGATGTAGAAACCTGCGGTGAGGTCCGTGATGTTGAACACAGGTTCGTTCCCACCTTGCAACACAGCATTGCCTTGCATGTCGTACACGCGCCACGATACGACGAGTGCATCGGTTCCGTCCATGTCATCGGTAAACGAGGCTGAGGCCCGTATGGAATCGCCTTCCATAACACGCTGGCCAGCAAAGGGTTCGGTCAATTGAACATCGGGGGCTTGATTGATGAGGACATTGATGGTGAGGACTGTAGGCGCAGCGGCTGGGGAGTCGACGGTCAACACAGCGACGGGTGAACCGGTGACCGTGGCCTCAATGTCCCACCGGTCAGCAACGCCCTCGGTTGTTTCCGTGATGGTTCGTAGCAACAATTCAACGTCGACGGTTGTGCCTTGCACGGTGAACGGATCAAGGAGGTCATCACCATAACGCACGAGGAAGGTCGCTTCAACAGGCACGCCTCCTCGACGTGCATCCAATGCAACGGTTTTGTAGGCCGAGTATTCACCTGATTCACCGACCGAAATCGTTCCAACCTGACCGTCAACAGAGTCGACGGTGGTGTGTGCGACATCGATGGCTCCGACGAGCTGACTGGATTCCAGCCGTGCCGGGAAATGCTCCGTCGCAAGCGCACTTGAGACGAGAATACGAGCATCCCGAAGAATAAGGGGCGCACTGATTTCGCCTGGATCCGAGTGGAGTGAGACGCCAACGCTGTATCCTGAAATGTTCAGTTGCTCGACCACAAGACTGTCCGATGAGCGCCCGTGATGGGAGATGAAAGCGGTGCCTGCACCGGCCCCGTTGAGGGTGATGTCGGAGAACAAACCGGATGTGCGGTCAACATCAATGCCCGGAGCACCGTCCAATACGATCCGTTCAAGGGTGATGTCCTCGTTGTTCTCGCCGACAACACCGCCTTGACCAGTGACCTGTCCGACGAGGTTACTCAGAACAAAGCCAGACGCCAAACTGTTCAGCGACACGATGGCCCCGCTCCCCGTGAACGCCGTTGCGTCGACGCCGTTGATGGAACCGGAAACACCGGTGAGTTCCATTCCCCAATTCGTTCCCTCTCCCAAGGTGAGGTCGCTGAACTGCAAGGGAGCCTGTTGCGCCCAGATGGCTTGGTCTTCACAGTCTGCAAAACTGACGTTGCTGAAGGTGATGAGGGCGCTGGACGGGTAAAGGTGTGCGCAGCCGCTGCCGTTCTGCAGGTGACTGTTGCGGAGGACCAGTTCAGCAGCGTTACCCGATTCAACCACCACCAGGGGGTCGCTGGCCGAACGTGCCATGAAGACTTCATCGGCATGAACAGAGCCGAGTCCTGCGACCGTGAGCGCTGGTGCTGATTCAATCAGTTGCGTGCCGGAAAGTTCGATGACGGCCGCGGTTGACGCACCAAGGGTCAGTCCGCCCCATCTCGCACCGTATCCCGTTGAGGAGAGGGTGGCCTCACCGGCATCGAAGACGCCGTTGACGGTGATGGTCGCACCTTCAGAAATTCGCAGAGACACCCCGTCTTGAACGGACATGGTGGAGGCGGACTGCAAGACGAGGGAGTTGTCCAAGGTGTAGGGACTCCACTGGCGTTCAAGCACAAGCCACCCAGAGACGTCTCCGCTGGGGACCGTTGAGGCCATGAAGGTGTGAGAGAGCGAACGGTTGGTGTCCCAGGTCACGAAATCTGAGAAGTTGTTGCGTTGGAGCGTGACGGTTTTGATGCCGCCCCATGTCTCTCCGGTATCGGTTACGCGTCGAGCTTCGGTTTCCGTTGTCAGCTGACCGTTTTCATCGGTCATGGCGACCGACCCCTCGATGGAAATAAGGGCGCCTTCAACCGGCTCACCTTTGTCAAGAACCAGCAAGTCAAGCATGGACGAGACCGTGAAGACGGCACCCGTCATGGCTTGAACGGGTCCTTCAACGGTTCCGCCCGTGATGTCGATTTCGCATCCAGGCTGAACGGTCAAGCCGCCAACGATGTTCAGATGTTGAACCGAACGTGCGTTGATGCATCCCCACTGGACGCTCGACTCAAGCGTGAGGGAAGCCGTTTCGGTACCGGTCAAAACGCTCTGCCCGCTGGCTTGGACGGCGTCGGCCACCATCGTTGCTTCTTCGCCAATGAGTTGGCCTGTGCCCTGAAGGGTCACCGTGTGGCCTTGCGAGAGAACCACATCGGTGGAGACGAGGGTCAAAACAGCGTTGTTCGCTACCGTCAAATCACCGTTGAGTTGGTGCGGTTGACCGTCAGGACGCGGCCCGAGAACCACGTCTTGTCCTGAAGAAATCGTCCAATCCCCTTCGGGAATAACCGGCACCTGAACCGATTGTCCGGCTTGCCCCCCGTACAGGGTCACGCGTGTGCCTGCGCCTTCGAGGGTGACGTCCACGACCGAACCGCTGCCGACCAGAGGAAGCGTGAGCGCTCCGTTGCTGTTGCTCATCAACTCAAAGCCGTGAACGGCGATGTGGGCTTCCACGGGTTGGCCCGAGAGGTCGGTGAAGGTCACGTCGGTCTCGATGAACCGATACGATGTGGAGGTGCTGACGGTCGGGTTGGACGTGGAGCCGTAGTAGAGCGTCCCATCGCCGAGAGCATCGGCTGACGATGGAGCGGTGTTGAGTGGGGAGAAACTGCGGATGATGGCCGTGTTCTCACTTGACATCATCAGGGGCGTGTCGTGCAATTGAGCCGTCCACGATGAGAGATGAAGCGATGAATCGCCCTCCATGGAAACGCCCAGGTCCTGGGCGATGGTCGTGAGATCGTCTCCAACATAGGACGAGTCAAGAATTCGCAAACCCGCTTCGCTCCCAATGTTGGCTTCAAGTGAATCAACAACGGCGGTGCTGTCCTCAAGGAACATCCCCGTTGAGATGTTCTTGGAGGTGAAACGGTCGACGGTCAGGTCGGCATACCATCCATGCAACCCAACCGAGGTTCGGTCGGAGGAAGCAAACGGTTTGTGGACGTCAACGTCAGAGAGAACGTGCTGGCCGCCCAGCAGGTCCACGCCTACAGCGTCGCTTGAGGTGAGGGTGATGTCGACATCGGTCAGGGAACTGGTCGGCGTTTGAACGGAAAGACCCGTGGTTGACGTACTGGCCGTAATGTTGGACCACACGGCATGACCTGCACCGGTCGCCTGGACGGCCTGTCCCGTAGCGCCAACGTCCACGTGTTCCATGACGGAGGTGCCTGAGCCGGACCATGCAAGGCCGACGGGGGCGCTGTCAAACGTGCTGTTCTTGAGGTGGCATGTCCCCTCGCAACGGACATCAAAAACGGGGCGCAGTTCGGACGAGAGCGTTGAAGTAAAGCCAATCTCGTTCAACACAAAGGCCGAAACGTCTTGGCCGACCAGCATCCGTTCCCCGTGAACGCTTGCTGTGTCGATGGCGAAATCGTCTGCATCACCTGCATCGACCACCAAGGCCATACCGCTTCCCGTAACCGAGGAGAGGTGTGTTGAGGCGCCTGAAACGGTGGCGATGCCCACGCTGGCGTTGAACACTGCCAAACCCGTGAGGGTGAGAACCCCTGCTTGAGATTGGACGCCCACGCCGGCTTCGGAGACAATGAGGTCGGACACGTTTGCTTGACCGTGATTTGCAAGACCAACCGCCACTTCCTCTGCCGTGGCATCGGACAGGTTCAACGAACCGCTCTCAACGTACACGGCCTCGTAATCGATCCGATACGCCTCAAACCCGTCAACCACTGCAGTACCGCCCATGACCGAAAGCCCTCGATATGCGTCGCTGAACACCACGTCTTCACCCGAAAAGGTTCCTTGAACCAAAACGCCAGCGGAGGCGTTTGACACCGCAACGGAAGTAAACGTCGCCGTCGCTCCCGCTGCCACCTCAATACCGGACCAGAGACCTTGTCCGTGGGACCCCTGAGTTTCCGGGATGCTCGATGAATAGAAGTGAGCCTGATCGGCCACCATCGTACCCTCCACCACGATGCTGTAGTCCTTGGCGTCGATGCTTGCTCCCGGAGAAACGGTCAAGGTTGCTCCACTGGCCACGGTGACGTTTCCAGTCAGCACCGTGTTGCCCGACCAGGTGGTGTTGACCGAGACGGTGCTGTCTGCTCCGCTCACCATGGGGAGCAAGAGAACGGTCAAAAGGAGGGATGCGATGCTCAATGCACGTCCTTGTCGCATGAACTTGCGTTGGAGTGGCGCCATATCAACCCCGAGGCTTCGGGACAGAAAGGTGTACACACACGGGACGTAAAGTGGTGGGCCCGCCCGGATTTGAACCGGGGTCTGACGGCCCCCAGCCGCCAAGTATAGGCCAAGCTAACCCACGGGCCCGAGGAGTTCCTCAGTTGCGTGCTGCACTGAACGGTGCGACCTCTTCAATGAGGTCAAGGTGTCCGACGTACATGCGTCGGCAGCAGTAGCGCTTCAAACCGACTTCATCAAGTGCGTCAGCATCGCTTTTACCGTCTGCCAGCAATTGCTTGAATTCTTCCCACTTGTGAGCGACAACGCCGCCACAACTGAAACATCGTACTGGAATAATCATCATCTCACCTCATCGATAGGACTTCTGCTTCTTGCGGCGAGCACCACGTCCAAGTTGGTGCTTTGGCTCTTTACGACGCGGGTCGTTGACGAGGAGGCTGCGGTCGAATCGAAGATACTCGTCTCGGAGTTCTTCATCGATGCCTTCAGCGCCACCGTTGTAGTGAACGAGGCCACGGGCAATGGCGGTGCGAATGGCATCGGTTTGCCCCATGATCCCTCCACCGTTGGTGGTGATGGAGATGTCAACCTTGCTCAATCGGTTCATGGCGTCGGCGATAACCAACGGTTCCATCGACTTGCGACGGGCCAGGGATGGTTGCATGATTTCAATCGGTTCGGAGTTGACTCGAACGCGTCCCTTTCCGGCCTTTACCGAGGCTCGGGCAACGGCGGTCTTTCGCTTTCCTGAGGATTCAACGGACTTCTTCTTGCGCGCCATCACTGGTCACCTCCCGTCCATCGGTGAGCAGGTGCTCCCAAATCTGCACT
>JAYNUQ010000057.1:0-5600 GCA_038116375.1 Candidatus Poseidoniales archaeon
TGCCGCAGGTTGATGTGGTGCCGTATCACGTCAACGACCCGGCACGCCGTCTGGCCCGGTTCCGTACGCCGGGTGCTCGGGGCCGCAACGTGTTTATTTTGACGACTGGTTCGGTAACGACCCGTCAGCCTGCCGATCCGGCTTCGGTTAGTCGCACGTTGTTCGGCGGGCACGAATCGCCGGATGATCTAACATCGACAGAGTTGACCGCGTTGATCGCGGCTGGATATTCAGTAGAGGTGAACTGATGCCGAGGTATGACTACCGGTGCAAGGTGTGCGGTGCGGTTGAGGAAACGGTGCACGGGTTTAACGATGATCCTGAGATGCATTGTTTGGAGTGTGGGGCGGTGATGGGCCGCATGATGGGGATGCCGTATGTGTCGCCGTCTGCTGTGCCGTCTCGTAACAACGTGATTGATCTTGCTGCGACGAAGCAGGCTGAGAAGGACAAGGTGGCTGACATGGACGCGTACAAGCGTCTGCGTCAGAACGGTGTGCAGCCGCCGTCGATCAATGGTGCCGCACGGCTAGAAGCTAAAGCGGAAGAAAAGCATGAGGTAAACTCCGGCAAGACGTTTTCGACTGCTACTAGTCGCAAGCGTGGCATGGGGCTTGTGCGGGATGCGTTGGGTGAATAATGACTGCTCAGACTTGGATTGACGAAACCCGTGACTTGTTGCTCACGGACTATGTAGAAGAGCAGGCGACGCTTGGTGCTGCGCTGAACGCTACGGAGACTGTGGTGTCGTTTGCGTTGCCGTCTACTTCTCCTGCTGGGGTTGTGGCTGGTGCGACGATCGAGGTCGGCGCAGAGTTGATGTACGTGTTTAGCGTCACGTCGGGTGCTGCGACTGTGCTTCGGGGCTACAAGGGGTCCGAGGCAACAACGCACGCTTTGGGTGCTTTGGTTACGATCAACCCGAAGTTCCCGACCTACCAGATCCTTGACGCGTTGAACCACGAGCTGCGGGATCTGTCGTCGCCGCAGAACGGCCTGTTCCAGATCAAGACGGTTGAGGTGACGTTTAACGCAGCGCAGGACGGCTACGACCTGACCGGCGTCACCGACGACGTCCTGTCGATCTATCAGGTGACCTATTCGGATCCTGGGTCGGAGGCGTCAGAGCCTGCGATTACCGAGTATGCGTTGCGGCGTGACCGGAACACGTCAGCGTTTCCGTCGGGGTACGGCCTGATTCTGCATTCGGATGCGTGGCCTGGCGAAACGGTGCGTGTCTTGTACAAGACCGGGTTCAGCACGTTGGCTGCCGCTACTACGGCGCTGTCTACGACCGGGCTGCATTCTGAAGCGTACGACCTGCCGGTGCTGGGTGCAGCGTTGCGTCTGATGTCGTCGCGTCCTATCCGACGCGAGTTCCTGGACGAGCAAGGTTCGTCGCGTATGGCCGATGAGGTGCCGCCTGGTGCCGTGTCGGCGTCGATGCGGGACCTGCGGGCTTTGCGTCTTGACCGTATGAACGCTGAAGCGACCCGATTGGACGGCCAGTACCCGGCTGTTTGGACTCGTTCTGGAGGCAGGACACAAACTTCGATTTACCGAGGGGTGTAAGCCATGAGCACTGCCGAGTACTTGCCGGTATCGATTGACGGCACGTCGTTCATGGTTGATGTCGAGGGCTACAGTCGCACGACGATTCCTGTGTTGCGTGAGCAGCGTGACACGTCGGATGAGGCTGGCGAGCAGCAGTTGAACACGCAGATGTGGATCAGGTCGCAGACGGACTGGTCGTACGGTGCTGGTCAACCGTTCCTGGACAATGCGGATTCGGATCGTCGCAGGTTTTACACGTCGTCTGGGGTTGATGTTTGGACGAAGGGCGAGGTGTCTTTGCTGCCGAAGACGGTGGACAAGGGCAACACTGGCGACGACGTGATTATGAAGGTGTTCGTCTCGAACGACGTCAATTACATGTATGTGGCGTCGGGCACTGACCTGTACTACTCGACTGATTTCGATGCGGCGTCGCCTACGTGGACGGCTGTTACGGCGCTTGCTAGCCCTTTGACGATTGTTGATTTCACGTCGGACGGATCAACCGTGTTTATCGCGTATGGTGCAGCAGCGAAACCGCACACCACTGCGATCGGTACGACGACGCAGCCTTCGCCGTTGACGGGCCATTCGGCGCGCCCTGACGTGTTGCGGTTTGTGTCAGGCCGGTTGATCGAAGCAGACGCCAACCACATTGCCGAGCTGGCTGCTAATGGTCAGCCGATCAGCGGGTCGCTCGACTTCGAAGGCATCGAGCATGCGTTGTCGTGGGTCGATATGTGTGCCGGTCCGACTGGCGTGTATGCGGCTGCAAACACTGACGACATCGGATCGATCTTCTTTTGCAGCACTGGCACGGATGGTTTGTTGAATCAGCCTGCTCAGGTTGCTGATTTGCCTCGTGGCGAAACGATCAACGCGATCGAGTCGTACGGCGGGTTGTTGATTATGGCGACGAGCAAGGGTTTGCGGGTTGCTGTGATGAACCAGGACGGCAGCGTCAGCTACGGCCCTGTTGTTGATAACGGCGGCGCAGCGCACTCGTTGGCTACCGATGACCGGTTTGTGTGGTTTGGCACGGCTAGCGGCCAGGTGTATCGGGCTGACTTGTCGGTGTTTACGGACACGTTGGTGCCTGCGTGGGCGACGGATGTGGTGTCTGTTGAGGCGTCGCCTGGGAACGTGACGTGGGTGGCTCGTGTCGATGGCAAAACGTATTTTGTTGACGCTGCGAATGGTGTGCAGGGTGAACGGCATGACGGTGAGCGGGTTGAGTCTGGCACGTTGAATGTCGGGTCGGTGCGTTGGAACTCTTTGTTTGACAAGGTGTTGCAGACGATCAAGGCCGATTTGCGGGCGACGTTGGCGACGACTGGTGCTACGTCGTATGACCAGTCTGGGACTACCTATGACGACTCTGATTACATTTACAACGGTTTGTTGTCGGCGGTTTCTGGCACGTTGAAAGTCAGGTTTGTGACCGGTGCTGGTGTCGGGTTGACGACGTTGACGTTGAACGACCGGGCTGCTGCCAACATTGATTACTCGTTGTCGGACAAGTACGACGTGATCTTTACGTTGGAACGTGACGCTGCGAACAACACGGTTGGTCCGGTGTTGGAGTCGTGGCAGTTGCAGGCGTTCCCGGCTCCGACTCGTATTGACGAGATCGTGTTGCCGTTGGTGTTGCGGCAGCGTGTCGCTACTTCTCGGGGGCATGGTGCTGCGTTGACGCAGGACCCTCGGGCGCTTTACGAAGCTATTCGCACGTTGATGATTGCGAAGACGGTGGTTCCGTACAAGGAAGGGAGCTATTCGGACGACGTGATTGTCGATCAGGTGCAGTTCAGTGCTGACCGGTTGGCTGATGATGCTGACTGGTGGGAAGGCACCATGACGGTCCGGCTGTTGACTTTGCCGTAGACTTATGCACAACACGACAGGGAGGTTGTGGATATGAAGAAACTCGTGATCGACATCGAGACGAGTCCGAACCTTGGTTACATCTGGGGGTTGTGGAATCAGAACGTCGGTCTGAACCAGATCGAGAAGACTGGTTCGGTCATTTGTTTCGCTGCGAAGTGGCACGGGGCGAAGAAGGTGATGTTCTATTCGGATCATCACGACGGCCACGACGAAATGGTCGCAGCGGCACACGAGCTACTGTCCGCAGCCGACGCTTTGATTCATTACAACGGCAAAGCGTTTGATGTGAAGCATCTTCAGCGTGAGTTTCTGCTGGCTGACCTGCCGCCTGCTGCCCCGCACGTCGACATTGATCTGTTGAAGACGGTGCGGTCCCAGTTCAGGTTCCCGTCCAACAAACTGACCCACGTTTCTGAGGCGTTGGGGATCGGTAAGAAGACGCCGCACACGGGTTTCGATTTGTGGCGTGACTGCATGATGGGTGACGATAAGGCTTGGGCGTTGATGAAGAAGTACAACATCCAAGACGTGCGGCTGACCGAAGAGCTTTACGACCGGTTGCTGCCTTGGATCCCTGGACACCCGAACGTGGCGTTGGCGATGAACAAGCCTGACGCATGTCCGCAGTGCGGTAGCGGGCCGCTGGTGTCGAATGGTGTGCGTGCTACGAAGTCGATGACGTACCGCAGGTTTCAGTGCATGGCTTGCGGCACTTGGGTCAAGTCTCGCGTGGCTGAGCCTACTGCTCGACCTGATTATGTCTAACGCGCTTCTAGTGCTCGCAACCTGGCTTCGTGGTCGTCTAGCGTGTCCCGAACCCGATCAAAGTTCTCCTCGCCACGGGCCAGACGAATCTGAATGCTAATCAGAACCTTGCTGACCCACGCCATCCACGGCAGCAGCAGGACCGTCAGTATCGCTAATAGTCCGGTCGCCGCGTCCACGGGATGAAACTGTAGCACACCAGACCTGCATGAGTTCGGCTGCGAAGTCGGCGTCGAGTACCGCTACCCGCCCGACCTGTCGGCCTTTGTCGGTGCGGCGGTCGCCGTGGATTGCGAACAGCACCCACGGCTGGTCACCTGCGACTTTGCGGAGCTTGGGGATCCAGTCGAATAGCGCCCAGGTTTTGCGGAATTTGACTTCGACGGTGAACGGGCCGCACCAGATGTCGTGCGATTCTCGGGATGCTTCGGTGCGGTGGGCGTCAGGGAACCCTGCGTCTTGCAGGAGTGCGAGGATCTCGTTCTCGCCTGTGGTCCCTTTCTGTTTGGCTTTGCTCATGTTTGGTAGTGTCCCTCCGTGCGGGCGTGGCGGCGAACCAGCAAAGTCTTGTTGGTGTTTTTCTACATTACAGCGTGGTTTGCGCCTGGAGCGCAGGCTTTCACGATTGTCGACCTCAGCCCCGAAGAAACGTATTACGACCACGCCCTGACCCTTGACGGCGAGACGTTGCTGCATGTCACGTTCGATTCGAATGTGTCGTGCTCTGCGATGGACTTTGACACCACGATTGACCCTTGGTTGAGGTTGCTGGACGACGACGGCAATATCGTTGCCGACGATGACGACGGCAACCACAACGAGCAAGACAACTGTTTCAGCTCGAAGCTGCATGTGACGCCGTCTGCTGGTGACTATGTACTCAGATTCCGAACGTACCAAGAGCAGTCTGGAATGGATGTTCCAGAAGGCTCAGGAACCGTTGCCTGGTCCGACGAGGGATACTCCCCTCCAACGACCACAACGACCACCTCGACTACGACGACATCGACTACTACGACGACGACTACAACGACGACTACGACTACTGCCGCAGCACCGACGGCGACGACAACGACTACGGTTGCGCCGACAACTACGACGGTCCCGGTGACCACGACGACGGAGGCTCCGCCATCTACCACTACGACGACGACCTCAACGACTACAACCCTGCCGCCCCCGCCGCCAACAACGACGACGACTACGACGGTCCCGCCTACTACAACGACCACGACGCTGCCGCCCACGACGACAACGACAACAACGACCGTTCCTCCGACTACGACTACGACGACGACGCTGCCGCCTACCACGACCACTACGTCATTGCCGCCGACGACGACGATTCCGCCGACGACCTCCACGTCAACATCCACTACTACGAGTACGACAAC
>JAYNUQ010000058.1:0-5497 GCA_038116375.1 Candidatus Poseidoniales archaeon
ACTGGAAGGTCAAGACCAGCGGCGATTTTGAAGCCCTCTTCGAGGCCCTTGCCAAACACAATGAAGACCGCAAGAAACGCAAAGACCGCAACAAGGGCAAGGAAGGGTTCGACCCTGCTTACGCATGAGCACGAAGTACGGGCTCTTCTGATGGCCTCGGCTCAACCAAAGACATCGTGGGTGTGCGCCCAGTCAACCTGATAAGGCTTCCAAGAGGGCCGAGACAAAGGCCAGAACCGCCAGACCTACGATCACCACCACCGAGATTCCAACTCCCCCAAGAAGCGACCCGTCGTTTTTCAGGGCTGAATAAACGAGCACGCCAATGAACGCAGCACCAAGCAACACGGAAACAATGGTTCGATTGCGGGGCTGTTCCACTTCGTAGTAGTGCTCTTCAGCACCATGGTCGTAATAGTCAATGCGAAGACCGATCGATTCGTTGGCCTCGCCGTTCAGCACAAATTCGGCGGTGTGGTTGAGCTGGTCGTATTCACCGAGTTTTGTAAACTCCAAATCGCCGTTTCCATCTTGTTTGAGATGGTACATGCAAACAGTGTTCACGGATTCAACCTCACAATGTTCGTTGTAGGGTTCGCGTTCATACTCCCAGGTCACACCAATGTGGATTTCTGGGCGGTAAGCCATGGCGCCACCGGTATAAGCGGGATCGATGAAGATGATGTAGACGGATTCTTTGACGCCGTGAGAAACCTTGGGGTCTGCATCAAACCGGAAGATGCCGTCGTCGTCGCTTTGAATCGTCACTTCCACCCGTCGGTTGAACTCCCATGCTCCAACCGAGAGCAGGTTGCTGCTGGTAAGGAAAAGGAGCACCAGAATCGGAAGCAAAAGACCGATCAAAAATTTGGGACTGCTGCTTTCTGGCGCCTGTTTCTCGGGTTCGACCGGTGCCTCGACCTCGGCCAAAGGCGCCGCTTTTATTTCGATGGCGGGCGGGGCTTCCTCGAGGGAGGAGGACGCATTTTCGTCAAGGTTGGTGGTTTTGCCCTCTTCGACCATGGTTTTCCCTCGGGTGGGGCCTGTATAATGCTGGTCCCTTCATCGGGCTTTGGAGTGTTCTTGTCCATCCACGCCGACCGTCATCGCGGCTTACGCTGATGGACGTTGGTTGCCCTCGCCGGAATCGAACCGGCTCCTCTGCTCGCGCAGCGTGCACCGTACACCAAGGGCGGGCCGTAGCTCCTCCACCATTCCTTCTACCCGAGACACCTGCGTTCGCTTGCCCGTGTGCGAACACCGACCTCAGTCGGCGCACGAGCCGTCGTCAGGGAGGAATTGGAATTGATGAGGCATCGTCGCAACGTCCGTGTAGTCGTCCTCGTCCAAGCACACGACGGTCAACTCCATCGGCGCTCTGCCCATCATCGGTGGCAGGCTGTCGTAATACGCCATCACGGCCCTCATCACTTCGCCCAGCGACGCCGTGCCGTGGGAAACGGTCACGATGTGGTTCACCTGCATCGGTTTGATGCTCGGATGAGCGTTGTTGTAGGGTTGTGATTTGGCCAATTCGAGCATCGTTTTTGCGAGCTGCGGCGTGGCGTCCTCGCCTGACCATTTCAGCCTCTTCACGGGGTTGCTCATCCACGGTTCAGGCGCCTGCAGTTCCAGCGTTTGACCGAGCCACCTTGGGCATCTGGCGACCACCTTCTGTCTCAGACCTTCCCTGACCGCCAGCACGGCATGGGTGTCGTGAAGGGCAGGGGCGAGCCTGATGAGATCGCCGTGAACGACGTGCAGTTTGAACGCCTCACCCAGCAGCCTGTACGTTGTCTTAGGAAAGCCACCGAGCAAGAGCGAGGGATGGTCGAGAAGCCACTGCAGGTACGCCGCGTAAGCCCCTTGTGGCCACGCATGAAGCGGAGGCGTGGGGCCGAGCGAGAACGTCCCCGACTCGTGTTCGTCTTGATGTCTCAGCCACGCTTTCATCCATTGATGCTGGGTCATGGCCTTGGGGTGGATGGACGGTATCGGGTCGCTCTTGAGCATCGCTTGGACCGAGGCAGGCGACATCGACACCTCAGGCATGACCGTCCAGGTCCAGGCCTGCATGGCTTGTTCCCAGTCCTTCTGTGCAAGGGCTCCATCAATGCCGTGGTGCACCTCGTACACGGTGGCCATGTGGCTGTGGTATTCGCCGTACAGGTCGGGTGACATCCATTCCACCACGCCCTTGTTGGCGAGCAGCGAGCCACCGGGCAGGTGGACGAAGGGCTCGTTGACGCTGGCGTACCACGGATGACCGTGTTCAATCATGGCCTTGTGCTTGTGGTCGAGCACGACCAAGCCACCCTCTCTGACCTTGTGGACAAACGAGGAGATGGCGTTGCTAAAGGCCCTGCACGGTTGCGGAGCGTGCGCCTCCAGCCACTCCAACCAGTCCACGTAAAGGACATCGAGCGGAGGTAAATTCGTCAGCGTCCCGTAGGCTTCGCCAGCGATGTGAACCTGCCAGTGCGGCGTGGCCAATCCTGCTTTTCTGCACACGGTGTGGCCTTGGGTTGTGTCGGCGATTCTCTGCCAGGTCGCCATCCCCGCCTCGTTGGCGTTGACGCCCCACCCCGTTGGCGAATAATCGCCTCTGTCCACCATCACGTGGATGAAGGGATGGCCTGCATCGCTGACCAAACCAAAACTGGCGTGATGGTGCATGGCTGCGGCAGGATGGGCGATGACCAGCGGCCTGCCTTGGGGCACCTCAATGGGTAAGCCGAAGTCAGCGGGCGGGCCGTAAGCAACGCAGCCGCCCCATCTGAGGAGGTTGTTTCTTTGCGTCGCCATGCTCATCAGATGCACCTCGGATGGTAGAGCGGCACGACCCTGAAGATTCTCTTGGTCTGCCTTTCCAGTCTGCTGTAATCGTGAGCTTTGCACACACCGCCCGACGCGGGCCACTTGGCCGTGTCGTAGATGGTATCGCCGTGCAGCGTGATGATGTGGGCCGTGCACAACTTTCCCGAGGGTTGCGGGTCGGACGGCGGGTCTTCCGAATAGAAGCAGAGGAAAAACAGGTCGTCGTAGGTGACCAGTTCGTCCACGAAATAGTCCAGTCTCCTCACGTCGTTGTTGCAATAGGCCAACTGCATTCCGTAGGGCTTGAGCGCCTCCGACCACGTATGGGGTGCCTGTGAATTGGTCACCGCCTTGAAGTCCTCTGGCGTGGTGTTCGCACCCGTGGCGTTGGCCACCATCGAAAGCGTCGTGGCGACACACGATGGTCCGACCTGCTTCACGTGCTCAATGGCCAGGTCGCCAAAGAAGGGGCCTTGCGGCTCGCCGTGTCTTTCGCTGTACCACAGGGGTGCGGACGGGTTGGGTTTCCAATTCGCCATCATGCCCAGTCCCCCTGGAAGTCGTCGTCAAATTCATGTTCGCCCTGAGCAGCCTCTTCAACCGCTTTGGCAAAACACTCGTCGCACTCCAGCGAGGGCGGGGCCCATTCACTGAACTCTTCAATTTTCAATTTGGTCAACTCGTTTTGGAGTTGGAAATACTCCATCACCAGCATCATCAGCTTCATCCATTCATTCTTCGTCTTCTTCATGTTCTTCTCTCCTTTTTCATTGGTATTCGTAATCTTCAGGTCTTCCACCTGGCCATTCCCTCTCCATTTCCTCAACGTAGGCCTGCACGTTCTGCGCCTCCTCGTACTGCATCACCCAGATGTGATGATCCTCCAAGCAAAGGTGCACAAGCGAAAACACGTTGGAGGGAAAGGTCCCTGCGAGATGGTCGATGCAGAAGTAGTGGTCGTGGGTGTAGGCTGTGGTCTCGCCACCGTGCTCGGGAATGTAGTCGGGGCAGGTCCAGTAGGGACCAAGGGATTGGTTGACGGTGCCCGTGTAGGACCAACTCGGTACCGCCCACATCCACGCTTTGGGTTTCTTGGCAAAGGCCACCATCGCGGCTTTGTGCTGAGCGTACGTCCCCGGCGCACCCCACGCCTCAAGTTCAACGCTGAAGTCAAACCCGAAGGTATGACCGTGCTGACCCTGTATCGTGATGGTGTAACCGTCCATGGAAATGGACGGATGCTCGTGAATCATCTCCGCTAAGGCAAGCCAGTGCTCTCTTTGCACCCAATCGTTGTGCGTGTCGATATCGGTCATCAAGAAATGGAGTCCGATGTCCATCTCCGTCAAACACAGCTCCCAACTGGGCCATGTGTCCCATCTGGTACCGCCAGCAATGTTGTGCTGGTTGTAGGCCGCAAAGATGCCAAAAAAGGCTGCGGGCTCGTTCAAGTTGGCGTCGTGGTCAATCAGTTCGTCGGGGTGGGTGTAGCCGTTGGCCACAAACCACTCGCCTTCTCTGCCAATCACGAACGTGTCGGGCTTGGCGTGGTGTTTCGTTTCGTTTTTCTTTTCATGTTCGTTGTTCATAGGTCTCGCTCCTGTGTTGCGTTTTTGCACCGCCGTGCGTCGAAGTGGCTGGGGCACCGGGATTCGAACCCGGGTCAAAGGTCTCGCAAACCAATATGCTCTCCACTACACCATGCCCCAATGGTTGGGAACTGGCAGAGGCACCCGGATTCGAACCGGGGTCCAGGGATCCGAAGCCCCTGATGCTCTCCGCTACACCATGCCTCCTTGCAGTTCCCAGCGAAACAGCGGTTGCACTCAAGGTGTCAAACGCCGGTTCGCCTGTGCCGTGGATCGTGAAATCAACGGCGTTTACGGAAGGGCCGCTTGGCTACATTTCGCACAGACTTGGTTCTGTTTCTCATGCTCGACCCTCCTCGGATGTACTGTAGAAGGTACATCGCATATATAAAACTTTGCCACACAGGTGATATACAATGGTTTCAAGAAGGATTCATGTTGGGGAAATGTTTCACGGCTGGTTCCTGAGAAACGTGTCCAAAATCGCTTGTAACGCATGACGAAGGGTGCATCATTATAACCTCAACGGCACGAGGTTTGTCCATGACAACTGGAATGTCACCCCGAAACATGCTGATTGCTGGAATCGTCTTGGTTCTGCTGAACGTTGCTGCCCTCGCCCCAATGGCCACCGGTGCCGTTGAAGGCGCCGTAGAAGACAACTTTGAGTCCTTCTCCAAGGACAGTGCCTGCGCCGATGCGGACTGTACGGAAGCCGAGGAAGATTGGGCCGTGTCCACGGCCTCCCGTGATTTCTACGGCTATTCCATCACCAACGTGGCTGACGTGATGGCCACAGGTGCTGCGCCGACTTACGAAAAGATCGGCCCGGTCACCTACGACATCACCACCACCCGCACCATCACCGGCTACGACGCCGCCGCTGGCGAGTTGACCTACAACTCCGTCAAGTCCTTCGAGTGTGCCGCTGATACCGCTGTCCCTTGTGATACCGAGGTCAGCCAACTCAACATCGCCTTCCAGACCCAAGTCATCGGTGCAACTGGCATGGCGATGGAGGGCATCATGGACCTGACCAAGGTTGGTTTCGCCGTTCAAATGGTCCTTCAAGACATGAACACCACCCAGGC
>JAYNUQ010000059.1:0-4972 GCA_038116375.1 Candidatus Poseidoniales archaeon
ATGTTCATGCGGTGCATGATGCGGACGGAGAACGGTTCAGCCTCGTCGCCGTGCAAGTACGGGAAGGGCCACTCGGTCGCCAGTTCAGGCGAGACGCGAGCGATGATCTCAATGTCGCCTGCAGGTAAACTTGTGTTGGTGTAATTGTAGCGCACGATATCGCCGTTGCCGTCCAAGACAACGTCGTGCTGCTTGGTCAGGTCGTTCCACGTGATTTCTTCATAGCCGCCTGGAATTTGGCCAACGCCGTTGTCAGCGGTTGAATTCCATTGCACCTGTTTCCACGTACCGGCAATGCCCAAGTCCTGAACAAAGGTCAACGATGCCCATCCAGAGGCGTCGGTTCGGTAGCCGTTGTTACCCAGACCGGTAAAGTTGGTCGGAGAGGTGAGGTTGCCAAACAGTCCTCCGAAGATGGAGAAGGTGATCGGTGAATTCTTGATTCGGTTGTCGAACAATCCGCGGTCCCAATCGGATGAATAGTGCGCCTTGAAGTCAAGCCAGAACGGTTGTTCGTCGCTGCGGAAGTAGGTCCAAGCAGAATAGTCAACGGTCATGTTGGCTTCTGCACCAACGTAGTAGGATTGGGATTGATTGCCGTTGAACATGAACATCTCCGTGACCTCAGCATACACGCGATAGGTGGTGTTGTCTCCCACGGTCAAATCTTCAGGATAGAGGAATTGCCCTACGCTGAAGTTTCCAGCCGCATTGGTCAGAACGTCGATGGTTTCGATGGCCGTTGTGTTGTTGGCGGTCCATTCAATGTGCACCTGAACAGGGAGTTGCGGTGCTGCTTCTACCACACCGGTGATGGGGTTCAACCAGTCCACGTGCCCAGCAAAGATGGCTGGACTCTGAGCGTCGAGCCAGAGGTTATCGGGGAGGTTGAGCGTGATGTAGGTCGGTGCTTTGTCATCTGCGTCGAGAATACCGTCGTTGTCGTGGTCCCAGTCAGAGGTGAGGTCTGAGTCTTCGGTGTGGTCAAAGTCAAGATCGGTCCGCGTGTCGTTGTCGTCGTCATCGTCGATGGCGTCGGGGCCAGTGGATGAGTCGCTTGGGTTAGCGAGACCTTCTCCGTCGCCAAAGTCATCGTGGTCCCACGGGTTGGTTGAGTTCCGGTCAAAGCGGGTTGGCCAAAGAAGAACCTCATCCTCGTCATGCATGCCGTCTTCATCGTCGTCTTCGTCGATGTCGTCTCGGACGCCGTCGTTGTCGTGGTCAAACGGCGCTGTGATGCTCTCAAGAAGTTCTACCGCGTTGGTCAATCCATCGCCGTCCCAGTCGTCATCAGCCCAGTTGACAATGCCGTCGTTGTCGTTGTCCCACGTGGATTGTTCTTCACCCCAGAAACAGCCCGGGAGAAGCTCTTGGTCGACGTCCAAGCGTCCGTCGTTATCGTCGTCGGGGTCTTCACCGTCGGGGATGGCATCGTTGTCGTTGTCAACGTCGTAAAGGGTGGGTTGGCGGAGGCCTTGGGACATGATTCCACGGTCCCAGACCGCTTGGTAGAAGCCGTCGTCATCCGCATCGGCGTCGTTGCCGTCATCGTCGTTGTCGGCGCAGTTATCGCCGGTGAAGAAATTCCCGTTGTTCTGTCCCGTATCGTCGTCGAGGTCGAAGTTGCTGTCCACTTCAAAGAAATCCCATATGCCGTCGTTGTCGTCATCGACGTCAAACCAGTCAAAGATGGAATCGTAATCGTCGTCCAAGTCAATGGTTGAATTCGTGAAGTCGCCGTCAACATCGCCGTCGACATCGTTCTTGAGCAAGTCTGCCCCGAGTTCATCAGGGAAGTCAGCTTCTGGTCCGTTATCGCTGTTCCACTGCCAAATGCCGGTCGCAAGACCGATCCACGTGATGTAGGCGTCTCGGTTGTCCGTCATTTGCGTGTAGGTCACGGCAGAGTCGATGGTGCCGTCGCCACCAAAGTCGTAGTGCCAGCATCCGATGCCCTGAACGGGCGTACAGCTCCAGTTTCCAGAGGGGCCACCAGCGGTTGCGCCTTGGTCGAAGGCGGCGTCCGGGCGTGTCGAGTACGGCGCACCAAATTGTGCGTTGACGCCGTTCAATGGCATCTTGTAGGCAAGGGCATAGGAGTAGCCGCAGACGAATCCTTGTCCGAGATTACCAGCGGTCCAGCCGCAAACAGAGAGGTTGTATGAACCGCCCATCTTGATGTCGTTGATGTCGAGTATACCGTCGTTACCTTCGTCTTGATCCCACCAATCCGGCATGCCGTCGGCGTCCTGGTCAATGTCCAGTCCGTTGATGAGTGAATCACCGTCCGAATCAATATCCCAATCGTTGCCTCCGTTGTACGGAGACCATCGAGCGAAGAGGAACCAGTAGAATTCGGGAACAACACCTGGCGTGACCGGGTTGGTTGTGGAATCGTAGCCGTTGTAGTTGAGGACAACATCAGCGAACGGATAGTGCTGGAACACCATGTTCCAGTGGTCGGTAGCGTTTGTGCCGTAGAGTTGGCTGTCGGCCGAACCGTCGAGAGCGCCACCGTCGTTCACGGGGTAGTACGGCGTGGAGAAGGCATCGGTGGCATCGTAGTCAACAATACCGCAGTTCCCGTCGTCGGGGTCGTACAAATCAGAGATGCCGTCGTTGTCGTCGTCCCAGTCAATGCTGTTCTCGAGGCCGTCGCCGTCAACGTCGGAATCGACGTCGTTCGGACCGTCATCTCGATACAGGCCACCGTTGATTTGGTGAAGGTCGTTATCGTTGTCAAGGTCGCAATCCCAATCGATGTCCAAAACGTCAATGATGCCGTCGTTGTCGTCGTCGACGTCGTCCCAGTTGCTGATGCCGTCACCGTCCCAGTCGTTGAACTGAGAGAATGAGGCACGACGGGTCTGGCATCGTGGGTCGGGATTGACAGGGTTGGGGTTGGCTTGGGTTGGACAATTCCAGGTGGAAACGTCTGAAGCAGCATCGAGCGGGAACGAATCGTTTTCGTTCTCGATGTTGTCGTTGTCCAAGTCATAGGGGAGGTCTGCGCCACCGACGGCAAAGTTACCGAGGTTGTCTGGCGAGGCGGTTCCGCCCATGTCGGTGTCAAGCCAGTCGTAAATGCCGTTGTAGTTTTGGTCAAACGGTCGTCGCAAGTCGTCGTCAAGGTCGCTGTCGTAATCGATTTCACAATCGGTTGCACCGTCCTGATTGCCGTCCGAGCCTGGAACTTCAAAGTTCACGCTGGACACGCTGCCAACGGACACTTCAGCACCCGAGTTGCCACCCGTAATGGCCAAGACATCCCCGTTGCTGTAGCCTGAGCCTGCCTTGTTGATGACCACGCTCGTAACCACGCCGCTTGAAGTGGTGATGTCAAGGGTCATACCGGTGCCCGCACTGGTTGAGGACGACGTAGCGATGTTGGTGCCGTCGACGTAGCTTGTGCCGCCGCTTGTCAGACTCACGCTGGTCACGCCGCCGTTTTGAAGGCCGGTGTAGTCGCTGGTTTGGTCGCCATTGGTGTCGATTTGAATGCAGGTGTCAGGGATGCCATCGTTGTCGTCGTCAGGGTCAACCATGTCGAGAATGCCGTCGTTGTCATCGTCGGTATCGGCGGAGTCCGGTGTACCGTCGTTGTCGTTGTCGGGGTCGAGGAAATTGGGTGAGCCGTCGCCATCAAGGTCACCGTCAATGATGGTGGTGAACGACGGGGTGCCTTGGGCGCCAAGGGCTTGGAATCCAGAAGCACTCGCTCCGGGAGCGTTCACACGGTTGCGCTCCCAGTCAACATAATCAACGCCGCCGGAGTATTGGCGGTATTCGTTGAACGTCCAGAGGCGAGAAGCGTCGTAAAGGGTAGCTGTGGTTGACATTTGCGTCGTAATGCTGGCATCGTAGGGGTGTGTGTCTTCCACATCGGGTACACCGTCGTTGTCGTCGTCGGTGTCGAAGTAATCGGGGGTGCCGTCAGAGTCCAAGTCGCAAGGCCAGGTGAACTGGTCGATACGTCCGTCGTTGTCATCGTCCTCGTCGTAGCGTCCCGGGCCAGCACCGTCGTTGTCTTCGTCGGTCACGCCGTCGTTGTCGTGGTCCATGGGGTTCTGGTCGGCAAGGTAGAAATTACCGATTGCACCGATGTCGGGGTGAGGGTGGTCAATGGTTGGGTCGAGATACCGGTCGGTCGACACGTTTCGTGGATCCAATCCCTGTGCCTCAAGAGCATCGTAATCGATAGGCCCTTCGAGAATGCCGTCGTTGTCGTCGTCCCAGTCGTCAACATCGAGAATGCCGTCGTTGTCGTGGTCGTACGGGTCGGTTCCGTAACAGCCGTCAAAACGTTCAAGCAAGTCGTAAATGCCGTCGTTGTCGTCATCAAGGTCTGCCAGATCGTCAATGCCGTCGTTGTCGTGGTCGCCTGCTCGGGTTTCTTCAAGGAACGTCGAGTACGAGGGAATGGCGGCCTCCAGAACCGACAGATCGACGATGATACCTGCTGAAACACCGGGGTCGGACCACATGAGGTTGGTCAGGGCCTCGTGAGCCATGTCCAATCCACCGTCGTGGACACCGTCCCAGCTGCCTTGCCCTCCTTGTTCAGTTGACTGAACGGGCGTCATGCCGAGACTGCCACCGTCGACCAGACGGGTGGCCTTGGGAGACTCTGGTCCATCGTGAACGGTTTGAACGATGGCGAGCAAGCTGCTGGCCAGCATCAAAAACACGATGGTGATGGCCATGGAGAGTCGTTGTCGTTCTTCGATTTTCTGTGTGTGTTGTCGTGACAGCATGCAAGCACCTCGTAAACGGCTCTCCACCGAAATACCCTATTTCAAGGGCGTGGCGCGATTGTGCGGTTCCGTATCACCAGCGTATCAGGGTATCATCGGCGGAAGGAGCATCCGTGAGCGGATTTTCTGCTTCAGAAAGAAGAGGGTGTGGAAAGGAGACGCTCCGGGGCCGTGGCCCCGAAGCACCTGTTGTACCCGTCAGAGACGGTTCTTTGACA
>JAYNUQ010000060.1:0-4909 GCA_038116375.1 Candidatus Poseidoniales archaeon
CGGAGTTCAAAGGCGCCCAACTCATCGTCTCCCACGACCGCTACTTCCTCGACCAGGTCTGCAACCGCATTGTGGAAATCGACAACCTCCGTGCGTGGCCGTGGAAGGGCAACTACAGCCAGTTCCTCGTGCAAAAAACGGCCAGCGAGGCGGCCCTCGGTGAAGCCATCGGCAACATCGAGAAGAAAATCCAGTCCACCATGGGCGCCATGGCGCAGATGAAGCGCGCGAACAAGTACGACAAGTCCATCTCGGCCAAGCACAAGATGATCGAACGCATGCAGCAGGAATTGAAGGCCCTCAAGGCCCGTGTTCCCAAAAAGCGCAAACCGCTCATCCTCTCCCTCGAAGCCACCGACAAAGGCAGCATGGACGTCTTGACGGTGGAAGACGGCTCAAAGGTCTTTGAAGGACTTGACCGAAAAATCCTCGACAACCAGTCGCTGGAAGTTCGTAAGGGTGACCGCATCGGCATCGTGGGCGGCAACGGGCAAGGGAAGACGACGCTCCTGAAACTCATCAACGGCGATGAGAGGTTGACCAGCGGGAAGATGGATTTGGCTCCCGGGTGTGAAATTGGCTACTTCCACCAAGACCACGCCACGCTCGACTTCAACCTCAACCCGGTGGAGCAAATCGCTAAACTGCGCCCCGACTTCCAATACGGCGACATACGTGCGGCTCTGGGACGTTTCCAATTTTCCAACGAGCAGGTCTCGACCAAACTCTCCCAACTTTCGGGTGGCGAACGGGCGCGTGTGGCCCTGCTCAAACTCCTCCTCGAAGAGAACAACCTCCTGCTGATGGACGAACCGACCAACCACCTTGACATGGATTCCAAAGCCACCCTCGAAGAGGCGCTCATCAACTACACGGGCTCCCTCATCACCGTCTCCCACGACCGCTGGTTCCTCGACCAGGTCGTCAACCGCATTTGGGAGTTGCAGGACGGCGTGGTCACCGTGTATTACGGCAACTACACCGACTATGTCCGAGCCAAGAAGGGGCTCCCTCCGCTGGCCGAAGGGGAAATTTCCGAAGTTTGAGGCTCAACAGGGGAACTCAACCCCGATTTGTGATGCACTGGCATCCACAAAAAGCAAGATATCAAATGCGAAAGGTGGTTGGTTTTCGTTATGATGAAGAAGAACGTCGCTCTTTTCTTGGTGCTGATGCTTCTTTTCTCCTTCCCCTCCTTTACGGCACAAGCAGAAGAAACCGTTCTCGTGGACGCCTTTGGCGACGGCTTTGTTGAGGTGGTCATCGCTGATGCCACCGACGACCTCGATGAGCCAACCGACATGGAATTCCATCCCGGCCGGGCGGGCGAGTTGTGGATCGCCAACCGGGCTACGGACAGCATCACGATCGTCCACAACACGGGCCTTGAGAACCAGACCTCGGAAAACCGAGAGGACGCTTACAGCAACCACTTCCTCGAAGAGGTCAGCGCCATCGCCTTCGGTGCCTACCATCCCGAATTTGACTGGCAGTGGGGCTCGGCTCAAGAAACGGCCAACACCTACTGCGGTCAGGCATCGGCGAACAATTTCATGGGACCAACGCTCTGGCCGTCCTCCCTCGACCACTACGCCGTTGAAAACCAGAACAACAACCTGCTGGGCAGCCACATTGACATGAACCACGAATCGCCCTACGGCGTGGGCATCGCACATGACCATGACAACGTGTACTGGTACAACGATGGCCATTACGGCGAACTGGTCCGCTACGACTTTGCCGAAGACCACGATACGGGCTACGACGACCACTCCGACGCCATCGTGAACCGCTACTCCGACGTCCAACTCGGCCACGTGCTCGGTGTTCCCGGCCACATGGAACTCGACCACGACACGGGCATCCTCTACATCGCTGACCCGGCCGCCAATCGCGTGCTGTGGGTCAACACCGACGACAGCACCTACGCCACCACCGACCTCATGAACGACCCTTCTCGTCTTGAGCCTCTGGCTGAATATTCGAGGTTCAACGGCATTGAGTGGGGTGTCCTCGCCACCGGTCTTGACCGCCCCACCGGCATCGCCCTTCACGAGGACCAGCTGTTCGTGTCGGAATACAGCAACGGTAACATCGTCGCCTATGACCTCCCTTCTGACGGCAAGGGCGGCACCTACGTCGATGAAATTCAAACCTCCGCTACCGCCATCATGGGCCTTGAATTCGGCCCGAACGGCCACCTCTACTACGTGGACAACGGCCAGGATGAGGTCGTTCGCATCGACCCGTTCACCGACGAGGACGGCGACGGTGTGGGTGACGATGACGACAACTGCCCCATGGTGCCCAACGCCTCGCAACTTGACTTCGATACGGACGGGCTCGGCGATGCCTGCGACGGAGACGACGATAACGACGGCGTGCTTGACGCCGATGACACCTGCGTACGAGGCGATCTTGGATGGGCCTCCACGCTTCAAACGGACCACGACGGCGACGGTTGCAGAGATGCCATCGAAGACAGCGACGACGATAACGACGGGGTGTTCGACTTTGCCGATGCGTGCCCAACGGGTGCCGTGTCCTGGACTTCCAATGCCTTGAGCGATTACGACGGCGACGGTTGTCAGGATGCAGACGAGGACATCGACGACGACAACGACCGCATCTGCGACGGCACCGCCACCGATGTGCTCTGGGCGTGCACCGTTTCTTCTGCAGAGGAAGACCTCTGCCCCACGAGCACGCTCGGATTCACCTCGTCGAGCAGTAACGATGCCGACCGGGACGGATGCGAGGATTCGGGCGAGGACACGGACGACGATAACGACGGATTCAATGACGGCGAGGACAACTGCCCTCAGGTCGCCGGAACCAGTTCCCTTGGGGGCGTGCTCGGCTGTGCAGACGGCGACGAGGACGGCTACAGCGACACAACGGACGCATTCCCCGTTGACGGCACCCAATGGTCCGATGTCGACGAAGACGGCTACGGCGACAACCCCGACGGCTTCCAAGGCGATGCGTGTCCGGGAAGTCCGGGCACCTCCACCAACGACCGATTCGGATGCGCTGACACCGACAGCGACGGGTGGTCAAACGCAAACGACGCATTCCCCACCATCAGTTCCCAACACCTCGACACGGACGCCGACGGCTACGGCGATTCATCGATTGGCTTCCAGCCCGACGCCTGCCCCGCAACAGCAGGCACCTCAACGCAGGATCGCTTCGGTTGTGTGGACGCCGATGACGACGGTTGGTCGGACGTGAACGATGCCTTCCCTGAGGAGCCGACACAGCACAGCGACGCCGATGCCGACGGTTTTGGCGATGATGCAAACGGTTTCCAGCCCGATGCTTGCCCCGAGACAGCGGGCACGTCCAGCGAAATGCTCTACGGCTGCGTTGACGGTGATGGTGATGGCTGGGCGGACAGCATGGACGCCTATCCAGCGGATGTTCTCCTGTGGTCCGATGGCGACGAGGACGGCTACGCCGACCAGCAAGATACGGATCTGTCGGACGATTGCCCCGAGGTTTACGGCACCTCGAGCGAAGACAGGCTCGGTTGTCTCGATACCGACGGCGACGGCTGGTCAAATTCGGCCGATGCCTATCCTGAAGATGCGACCAAACACGAAGCCAGTGTGCTCACGTCTGGGCCGGTGCTCTACGTTGGCCTTGCCGTTCTTCTGGTCGTCGTCGTTCTGCTGATGCGTGTTGGACGGCGTCGTGGGCCATCTCCTGACCTCGCCTCCCTGCCCGCAGTGCCTCAACCTCCCGTGGCGGTGGCACCAACCGCACCGCCGCTTCCCCCCGAAGGACTCCCTGCTGGGTGGACCATGGAACAGTGGGCATGGTACGGCGAGGATTACCTCAACAACCGCTGATGTTCAATCAGCCCACCTCAAGGTACTTCTTCTTGAGCAGGGACCGAAATACCCCAGTTCACGTAGGCGGCGCCCACTCGATTTCTCCACACCGAGAGGATTTCCCATGCACCCGAGACGGTGAAGGGGTCTCGCTCGGTTTCCGGCTCAAGGCGAACGCTCACGCCCCATGCATCGCATTCCAAATGGGCGGTGGCATGGAGTCGGATGCGCCCTTCCTCAAACAGCACGCGCTGGTCGTGAAAGGTCTCCATGAGGTGGGGCTCAAACCGTGCTCGAAGTGCTTCTGGTGTCCTGCTTTCATCGCTGTTGTTGCTCATGGAATCATGAGCGTTTGAGGGGATATAAACGCCTCAAGCAATGGCCTGAATCTCTTCGTCGTGCTTGGCCAGAAGGTTTCGTAGCTTCACCTTGAACGAGGGCGTGAGCATCTCGTTGTCGGTGGTCCATTCCTCGGGGTCGAGGATGAGGGTGCGAGCCACTTCGTAGCCCTTCCAGTCGGGAGCGACCATGTTGTTCTTCTTGAGGTCGGCAAGGACGAAGGAACGCACTTCTGCACTGGCGCAAAGTGCAGCATCGTCGCCAGAGGTGTCGATGCCGGCGCCCTTGAGCGCAACACGGAGCGTTTCCATGTTCGGGTGAGCAATGAGGAAGGTGTTCAGCATGTTTCGGCCGTCAAGCACGCACTGTTCAACCAGCGGGTTGAGCGTGATGGTTTCCTCAAGGCCAGAAGGCGAGACGTACTTGCCGTTCTCCAACTTGAACTGAGACTTCACACGACCGGTGATGGAGAGGTAGCCGTCCTTGGAGAGTTTACCGAGGTCTCCCGTTCGGAAGGTGCCGGGTTCGATGATGACTTCTTTGGTGGCTTCCTCGTTGTTCCAGTAGCCCATCATGACGTTAGGACCGGTGACCACGATTTCACCTTCGTCGGGGCGCTCGGGGTCGTCCCAAGCATCGGTGTCGATGGTGACCTTCACGCCGTTGGCGACTTTGCCGACGGTGTTGAGTTTGCTCGTACCGGGGCCGGACCAGCCGTTGGCGGACACGAGCGG
>JAYNUQ010000061.1:0-4889 GCA_038116375.1 Candidatus Poseidoniales archaeon
GCCATCACTGGTCACCTCCCGTCCATCGGTGAGCAGGTGCTCCCAAATCTGCACTGACATCACCCAAGCGGATGTAGCGGTCAGGCAAATCACGGCGGAATTTGCTGTCGTCGCCGTGCTGGTGGCCTTCTGGCAGGTCGCCTGAGAGGTGGCTGGGGCAGCCGATTTCAACACGGAGGTTGCGAAGGGCTCGACGGCCGCTGCTCTTCTTTTGATAGGGCAGCATGCCTCGGACGGCTCGCTTGAGAATCATATCGGGCATACGAGGGAAGAACGGACCCTTTCGAGCATGGTTCAATTCGTACTTCTTGTGATAGTTGTCAAGCACAGCTCGTGGACGACCGGAGATGATGGCCTTCTCCGCGTTGATGATGATGACCTTGTCATCACGGTCTTCACGGGCGGCTTTCAGCAGAATGTCTGCGGATGCTGAGGCGAGGCGGCCCATGATGAGGCCGTCTGCATCAAACACGTAGGTGGTTGCATCAGCCAAGGATAACAACCCCCGTTCCGGTTGGGTTTTCGTTCATCAGCTCGCTGTAGGTCATGATTCGACCTCCAGCGGCTTCGATTTTCTCACGGGCACCGTTGCTGACACTGTAGGCGGCGATGGTATGGCCGTTGGTCAACTCGCCAGAGCCGAGCAACTTGCCTGGAACGAGGACGGTTGCGCCCTCGGGGGCATAGCGGCTCACACGGCTCAGGTTGGGTTGGGCCCAATTCTTGCGACTCTTCGAGAGTCGCAAGGCCACATCTCGCCAAACAGCTGCTCCGGTGTCGCGAGACTGGGCTTTCAGCTGGTTGATGGTATCAACCAACTGGGCGTTTGTCTTGCGTTCTGGGTTGCTCATTTGACTCCCTCGATGCTTTGAAGCAACCTGCCGACCGTCCATCCCGTTATGAAGGCACCGACGCGGAATCAACCCTTGTCGCGCCACAGCGCCACGATTTGGGGCTGAAATTTCTTCTTCACTCGAGAAGGATTTCGCCCTTGGCATCGAGCAGCTCAACCGTCAAACCAGCAGCCCGTGCTTGGACGATGATCTCCTCGTGAAGCGTGTCTGAAAAGTCGTCAAGTGCGCCCAGGGCCGTAATACCAGCGACATCGGTCAATCGGTCGATAAGATGGTTGAGGATGCAACTCACGCCGTAGGCTTGACCGGCGCGGAAGGCGTGGTCTGGACCGCCCACTTCAGGGTCTTCTGCCTTCATGCGGAGCATGACCGTTTGAGAATAGGCAACCAGTGCCCCGTAGATGGCTTCAATGATTTGAGCCGCCTCCAAGTCGCCCAGCAACATTTGCGACTGAGCAAGCGCAGCACGTACGGCATGTTCGTACAGGCCGTGAGCTCCAATGGTGTCGGTTGTTTCAATTTGCATGGCTTGGTCGATGAGTGACTTCCAGTCGTCCATGGACGGAGACACAGGCCTCCAGCCTTTGAAGGTTAAGGCTACCGTTGGCCGTGCTTTCGCTCAAGGTGAGGTGCGTCATGGACGCCATCATCGGCTTCAAATCTTGAAGTCCGTGTCTTCGCCTTCAACGATGCCTGCTTGGCGGACGGAACCGTCTGCTGCAACAAACTCACCGGCCTTGGTGAGGTTGTCGTAGATGCTGGAAACGTCCACACGCTTGACCACGGACTCTTCGCCGAGTGCCATCGTCAACGAGTTGGTGATGGCCCCGAGGGTCTGAAGGGCGCGGTCTCGGTGCGTCGCATCGATGGTGTGCTCGGAGTATCGAGCCTCTTCAAAGATGGACAAGAAGTCATCGAGTTGATCGGCGGGCACCATGTTGAACGCAGAGCGCACGGCCGCCTCGAATTCACGGGCAGTCTCGTACACCTTCTTCATGAAACCGTACTTCTTGAAGTGCTTCACCAGGCTCTTGTAGCAGTCAAAGATCGCGGCAATGTATTCGTTGCTCGCTTCCAGTTGCATCATGGCATCGGTCAAAATACCGCGGAGGGCTTGGACCTGACGCTGTTGTTGCACACGCTGATAGTAGATGGCACCTGCAATCAAGAGCGCCATCAAGATGATGGCAAATCCGATGAGGTTGCCCGGCGTGAACAAGCCGTTTGCATCGCCCAAGGCTTCTGCTTCTCGGTAGGTAATTTCGTGCGTGATGTTGTCCTGTGAGGGTGCGAAGTACGTTGAACCTGGATAGTAGGCCGTGATGCGCCAAACGCCTGAACACGGGTTTCCGTCGCAACTCTGACCGATGAAGCTCCACTCGAAGCCGGCCACACCCTGCTCGTTGGTTCGGGTCTTGTTGTTCAAGTCAGAAACGACCCATTCGCCGGTCTCGTCGTCAAAGAACTCGTAGGCGAAGATGACTTCTTCGTTTTCCACAGCGAGGTCGAGACGGTCTCGCAACAGAGCGATTTGTCCGACGATCAGCTTGCCTTCAGGAGCGCCGTTGGCGCCGCTGTTGCTCCATGTCTGCTTGACCTGGAGGTCGACACGGGAACGGACCAGAACATCAATGTCCATCGCTGAGCCGTTCAGGGCGTTACTGCTGTCCTTATCACAACCGCCGGGAATGTTCCGGTCCGGTTCAAACGCCACTCTGAGGGTTCGGAAGCCTTCGAGTTTGCCACCCGTTGTTTCAACACCACGGAGGGTTGGGTTCTGGAGCGGGTCGCCGCTGAACCACTCGACGGAGCCGTCGATGTCGCTGGTGCGAACGGTGGCGAGCGGACGAACGTTCTCGTCAGGGTCGAGGTAGATGTTGAGGCACTTTCCACCGACGGCTTGGCCGTTTGATTGCGCCAAGAAGGCGTCGATGTGGAAGGATTCCTTGAGGTACAACACAGGGTACCTCGAGCCGTTGGGTGCCACCCACTGGTCGACGCTCGACTTGAACGGACCAACCTCTGTGATTTGCAAGGTGGAGTTGGAGAACACGTCAAACTCGGTCTGCACCGTCTTGTTCTCGTATCGATAAGCGTCGTTGTTATCGTAAGCCGAATAGGCCACGGTGACCTTCGCCTTACCCGCCATAACGTCCGATAGCGGACACGTGATGGCAAAGAAGCCGTCAGCGTTGGTGGTTCCAGACTGGCAGGCCACTGGACCGGTTTGGCCGTTCACCATCTCGTAGTTGACGCGGATGATTCGGTTGGTCAAGTTGACGCCGAGTTCATCGCTGAGTTGGCCGGTGACGATCATCGGCTTGGGAACGACTTCACCGGTCAAGGGGTTCACCTCGCTCGTGTAGACGATCTGGTCGTCAACCGACATGACGGTGCGACCAATCAGGTTGAACCCGTTGGCGTTGTTGGTCATGGTCAATCGGAAGTGGTCGTTGCCGGGCACTTGCGTACACGGGTCCCATGCTCCCTGAATACCGAGGTAGCTGACATCAAGCGGTTGGCATCCTTCGTTTGGAAGCGTTTCTTGGAATCGCAAAATCACGTTCACAGGCCCGAATCCGTCGGGGAGGAAGGATTCTGGGTCGGCGCGAAGCAGAGAGGGGTTGAGTGGAGAAATGTTGGACTTCAAACATCCAATGGTCTCCTCAACCTCCAATCCATCACCGTCAAGGTCACGGTCGGGGATGTTGTCGCCATTCCCGTCATAGAAGCACAGATGGGACCCGTCAGGCTCCACCTCAGGTAGCGAAATCACACCGGCGTTTGGAGCGAGGGTGGCCACCACTTGACGATGAAGGGTTCCTTGGAAGTCCGTGCCTTCGAAGATCACGTCAACGAGCCCTCCGTACGGAGTTTCCGGACCTGAGAGTGCGGTTCCTCCAGCATCGCGTATGCTCGTCTTGTTGTCGTCCGATAATTGAGCCGTAAAGTCCCACTTATCGCCCGAGCGCCGCAGATTGTCTTCGGTTTGAATCACCTGCATGTAGGTTCTGGAAACCACCCAAACCGATTGCGAAACCGAGGTGCCCTTGAGCAACGGTGTGCCAGCATACTCGAACTGCAGACTGAAGTTACCCAGTGCGTCCGAAGCGGAGACGTTGAACGGAATTTCGAAGAACCCGTTGCTGTCGGTGAAATTCACACCTGTTCGTCCGTCAAAGGACCACGTGTAATTCACCGGAGCGTTGCGAACGGGTTGAAGCGAGTTGTCAACGAGTTTGGCTTGAATGGTCGTGTTCGTGTTTCGGTACAAACGGGGGAGCGATGTGGTTTGGAAGTCGGTGGTACCCACAACGGTGACGTTGATGTAGGCGCCCGTTGGAGCCAGCGTCGACGAGTTTCCAGTGAAGTAGTAGGCCGAGTTGGTGAAATCGACACGGAGCCCGTAGGTGCCCGCACCGTATTGGCTGAACCACGACCAGTTGTAGTCGTAGGTTGCGTCGCCGTCCTTCATGATCGGTCGCTGCGTGTAAGCGGTCTCACCTGCACCGAGGAACTGTCCGTTCTTGTCAACGTCAACCTGCAGAGCAATCGGGTCTTGGTCCCACGGGTCGTTGGTTCGGTTGGTGACCTTACCGATGACTTGGAGCGATTCGCCGGTGTTCATTTCAGGAACGATTTCGCAGCGAATCGGGCTGTTGGGGTCCGTTCGGTCCACGGGTCCACACGGCGGCAGATTGCTGTCTCCACCGTTCACCAGTGCGATGAACCAGTGCGTGCCGTTTCCTGAAAGGAACGGTCGGAGCGCAGCGGCTTGTCCAGTGAGGCCCTCTGGCGTGCCGTCCCATGATTTTGGATACGGCTTAAACGCTGCAACGTCGTTGTAATTCACGCCGGCGTTGGTAAGGGCGGGTTGGTGGAAGAGTGTCGACCAGTCACCGAAAGTGCCGTCGCCGTTGTTGACCGTGGAGTCGTAGTAGTAGATGGGGCTCAGGCCGTCAAGAATCAAGGTTCCTTCGATGTTCATGCGGTGCATGATGCGGACGGAGAACGGTTCAGCCTCGTCGCCGTGCA
>JAYNUQ010000062.1:0-4882 GCA_038116375.1 Candidatus Poseidoniales archaeon
CCCGGCGGTCCAAAACGCGGTCCCCCCGGCCGTTGAGGTGATGACGTCGTGAGCGACGCCCCCGACTTTGGAAACATTCGATTTGGTGGTACACTTCGCCCATCGCAGGTTGCTGCCGTCTCGGTCATCAAACCCCAACTTGATGCTGGTGAAAAACGACTTCACATCGTCGCACCACCTGGCTCAGGAAAAACCGTGCTTGGGCTCTACGTTTGGGCGGACATGGTCCGCAAACCTGCTCTGGTCCTCTCGCCCAACTCTGCCATTCAGGCGCAATGGGCTGCACGAACCGACTTGTTCGACCTTGACGGGAAGGAAGACCAAGTCAGCATTGACCCGGAGCGACCGGGTTTGTTGACTTCACTGACCTATCAATCGGTGACCATGCCCAAACGTGGAGGTGAGGGGTTGGATGAATCCGCCATGATGCTGTGGGCGGAGAAATTAGTGGAGAAGGGCGAGGCGGTGGACATCACCTCAGCCGAGGCCTGGATCGCCGATTTGGAGGAGAAGAATCCAACCTATTACGCCAAACGGGTGAAGGTGTACCGAAAAGCGGTCCGGGACGATTACGCAAAAAACGGCAACGCCCTTTGGACGCTGCACGAATCCTCACGCTCAACGCTGCTTCGACTCAAAGAGGCCGGTATCGGGCTGATTATCCTTGACGAGTGCCATCACTTGCTCCACCATTGGGGGCGTGTGCTTCATCAACTGAAAGACTTCTTCGATGACCCGGTGGTCCTCGGCCTCACAGCCACCCCGCCTGACGCCGAAAAGGCGGATGACGAAGACGCCCTACGTTATGCTGACTTCCTCGGAGATATTGACTACGAAGTGCCGGTGCCTGCTTTGGTGAGGGACGCCAACCTTGCGCCCTATCAGGACCTGTGTTACTTCGTTCGTCCGGCGCAGAAGGAAATGGACTTCATCCGCGACGTGAACGAGACCTTTGATGGGATCCTCCAACAGCTGAACGAACCTTCAGAGGGGGAGAAGGCCATTCCTCCGCTCACGGATTGGGTTGAGGAGGAACTCAGAGCCCGAAAGGGGCCTTCGGGTGGTAATCTTTCTTGGGATGAATATGCACGTGCGCTTCCTGATTTTTCCTATCAGGGTCGAATGTATCTCGCCCTTGAACATCGGCCCATGCCAGCAGGTGTTCCAGCAGACGCTCCGGAAGCCGAGAGGGGGGCTTTGGCGTTCACCAGAGAACATCGTAATGAGATGTTAAGGAGCGTCGTTTCCCGATATGTACGTCTTGGCCTGCGCCGATCTTCCAACACCAACGACCAAGAGAAGGCCGAGCGTGCCGCCAAGCAGTACCGGTTGCTCGGCACCCAAATCACGGAAACTGGGAGTCAACCTTGTGCATCGCCCATTAATCGCATTCTTGCCTACAGCAACAGCAAATGCGAGGCGTTGAGCAACATCCTCCAGGAAGAAATGCAAAACCTTGGCAACACCATACGGGCCGTGGTCATCACCGACTTTGAGAAAACCTCCTCGACGTTACTCATTGACGATGTGCTCGACGATGAGGCCGGGGGTGCTGTCGCCGCCTTCCGTCATTTGGTGGCATGCCCTGCCGGCGATATGCTTGACCCCATCTTGATGACGGGCAGCACCGTGTTGGTTGACGACGACCTCTCCGAGGCTTTTCTTGAAAAAGCGCGAGCATGGATTGCAGAGCGTCATCTTAAGATCGTGCTTCGAGATGAAGTGATGGGTCGCTACCACGAAATCTCAGGTTCCGGCGAGGACTGGGTGCCTCGCTATTATTCCACCATGATCACCGAATTCTTCCAAGAGGGGTTCACTCGATGCCTGATTGGGACGCGTGGCCTCATGGGCGAAGGATGGGATGCTTCGCGTATCAACGTACTGATCGATCTGACGTCCGTGACCACCAACATGAGCATCAACCAACTCCGAGGCCGGAGCATTCGTTTGGACAAGCACTGGCCCGAGAAGGTCGCCAACAACTGGGATGTGATTTGTCTCGCCGATGAATTCCAGACCGGCTTCAGCGACTACAAGCGGTTCATTCGCAAGCACAAGCAACTCTACGGTGTTGGCGACGATGGAGCCATCGAGAAAGGCCCCGGTCATGTCCATCCAGCCTTCATGGACGCCGAACCGATGGGCATTCACGAAGGCATGGCGATGTTCAACGACGAGATGTTGAAGCGTTCTAAAATGCGGGCGCGAACACGCGACCTTTGGGGCATCGGACAGCCATTCAATGCCGAACCAAAAGACGCCGTGGAATCCAAGCAAAAGGCGAACGGTTCGGGGTTTGGTTTTTCCGAACCGGGCATTCCATGGAGCGATGCGTCGCTCACAGCGGCGATGAGTGAAGCCATCGTCGGTGCATTGATTCAAACAAAACAACTGCCTCCCGCCGCCGTAGCAGCCGGTGGAGATCGAGGTGGAGGTTGGATTCGCATGCACCTTGCGAACTGCTCGCCCGAGGAGGCCACCCTCTTTTCCAAGTGCCTTGAGGAGGTCCTCTCGCCCCTGGAGAAACCGAGGTACGTGATTTCTCGGGCCGCGGTGTTCCCCCACGACACGTGGCTCACGCGTTTGCTCCCCGAGGTGTTGGCGAAGTACCTCCGTCCTCATCGCCATCATCTGGTGATGTTTCACAATGTTCCCTCGGCGCTTGCGAACACGAAACGGAACGCCGCCTTGTTCAAACAACATTGGGATGCGAAATTTGGCGAAAGTGAACTCTTCTATGTCCACAGCAAGGAAGGACGGTTCCGCCTTGAACAGGTTCAATCCAGCGGCATGACGCCTCAAACGAACGTTCAACGGAAGAGTCTCTACCTATGAGGCGCAGGTGCGGCACAGGACCCCGGTGTTTCCGCAGGAACCGCAAATCCGACGGCGGCACTGGAAGCACTGGAAACTGAAGGCGTTGATTTCGTTGGAACAGTGGACCATGCCGCACACGCCATCGGCTGCGGGTACGGATTTGGCGGCCTTTTGTTCAAGACCTCCCCAAAAGGAATCGTTGCGCAAATCGGACGTTAAGGCGCCTTTGTTGTTCGTCGATGGGAAAACCATGGTCTGTGCGGATGCTGCGGGGTCAGCACCTCCCAAATCCAGAGCCTTCACCACTTGTGGGTGGTTGAAGAACGCCCTTGCGGCTTTTTCCCCGCCGTTGAACCAACGCTTGTGCTGCGCCATGAGGGACGCCACGGTTTGACCTTGGGACGGTGCGAGTCGCAATCTGAACATGACGGACTCGTAGCGGTCAAGCCTTGCCCCTCGGCCGGCCATTTGCACGGGCATCGACGCCCCACTGTACGCCGGTGGAAGTGCTGATGATCCAGGAGCCAAAGTGTGTTGCAGGCCGCTCTTTTGCTTTGACAGCAGAATAACAATGCAGGGGATAACCAATGCTAATCCGCAGCAGATGTTTCCAACATCGCCTCCGAGGAAGCCGCTGGTGGCGTACAGACTTCCAAAGAACAACACCATGACAACAGGGAATGAGAACCTTCCATCTTCCATTCTTTTCACCAAAAATAAGTGGCCATGGCGCCGTCCTCAGGCGCCATGGCCGAGCATGTCATGGCTCAGTGCTCCAAGCAGGTGTCATTGTCCGAAGACTCCATTGAGGACGGTTTTAGGTTTGATGGCCAGTCAATAAAGGTTCACGACATGGACACGACGTCAAAGGTCGGTTCGGCCTGGCCACACAGTTCGTGGGGCGAGAATTCTCGATGAACGCCGAGCCGCCGTTCGAGTTCCAAATGCTGGCGAGAATACAGCGGCACGCCCTCATACGCTACGCCGAAGATGCCCATCAATTCAGGCTCGGTGTCCTCAAGGCCGTTCACGTCCGGTGGTGTTAGAGACGTCCACTGATGTTCACGTTGCTTCAGCTTTGATTGTGACAGCGGCAGGCCACGACGCTTGTACATCTTCACGAGTTTTGGCCTCGGAATCGCCAACGGGCAGAGCATCAACACCCGCTCGTTGTGGCGCCAAAAACTGCAGGGGCCGAGGTTGTCGTGTTCGATCCATTCGAGGGCACGCTCCATGACCTCGAGCGGGGTGCCCCACGATTTCGGCAGCCACATCATCAACACATGACGGTTCTTCGTCCCCTGCACGTGGGTGTTGACGCGTAGCTTGAGCCACGGTTCTGTAGGTTGGGTTGCGGGGGCTGGCTTCGGTTTCGTGCTCGTCTCAACAGGTGGAGGATCGACCCGTTCTGGGATGTCTTGAGCCGAAGGGTGCCGGTACAGCGTGCTCAACACCCCCTCCAGCGGGCCGTTCAGCGCCTCTACCGAGAGGCGAGTACATGCATATCCTGTGCTCCCGTGCAAGCTCCCGGGAAGACGGAGGATGCGGCGTGTATCGGCGGTCACCTTGGTGTCGACCTCAAACCCGGCCTTTACCACACGGTCCAATAACACCTTGCGCTGCGCCTTCACCGCCATCTCACGTTCTTTGAGATCGGGCAGGGCGAAGGCCTCACGGTCAGGGTCGTCGTAGATGAGGTGGAAGCCCTTAGAGCCCGAGAACGAAACGCTTCGAAGGATGAGGTTTTCATGCTCTTTAAGCCATTCCATCAAATCGCGGGCAATCGATTGGGCCTTTGTCAAGTTCTCTATAGAAAAGGGTGCAACGTCAATGTCAAAGACAACAAAATGATCCAGCAGAACGGGGTAATGGTCGGGATTGTCTCTCAGGCGGGGGAGGTCAATCGGGTTAAGCCATGAGGCCGTTGAGACGTAGACGTCGCGAGGTGCGCTTTTCCCAATCGCCTTCAGGAAGGATGCGTGGTCACGGACACGTCGCTTGGCCGTGAGCCAGCGGTTGTCGTTGGTTCGCCATCGAAACACGTGCTGGCTGGGTTTGTTCA
>JAYNUQ010000063.1:0-4759 GCA_038116375.1 Candidatus Poseidoniales archaeon
ACCAAGGTGCTGACCATCGGCGAAAACCTCGTGGTCATCCCCAACAACAACCTCGTGAACTCGACCGTCATCAACCACGCCCGTGGTGGTGGCGACGGACAAGGCCGCCGTATCTCGCTCGTGCTCGACATCGGCGTGGAATACGACGAGGACATCTCCCACGTCAAGTACACCACGCTTCAACTGCTTCGAGAGTGCCCCTACATCATCGATTCACCAGAACCTCGAGTGCTGCTCAACGAACTGGGCGAATACGCCAAGATTTTCCGCATGTACGCCTGGGTCGAGGACTATTCTGACGAATTCGTGGCGAAGGACTGGCTGTTCAAGAACGTCGCCGAGCGCTTTGAGGCGGAAGGCATCGGCATCCCGTTCCCGACCGCTGTTGAAATCGGTGCCACGCACAAGGAGTCCTACAACAAGCAGCGCAAGGCCACCAACGTGCGCCGTGCTCGCCTGCAGATGATCAAGGAGGACAAGGCCCTCGAGCGAGAGCGTGCCGAGGCCAAGTGGGAAATCGAGGCCATCACGGAGAAACTCAAGGACCCCGAATTGGGCCGCAGCGAGCGCGAAGGTCTGGAGGATTCTTTGCGAGAACTCAACCGTGTGTTGAGCATGTTCGAGGCCGGCGACAGTTGAGATTGACCTTCCCGTCGTGTCAGGAATTTTTCCCGCTCACCAGCCGCTCAGTATCACGATTGTGACCAAGCAAACGGTTTATACACGGAAACCCGTTCATGATAGGTATGGGCAGTGCTGACCTCCGCTACATGCAAATCAGCATCACGGCCGAAGCAGGAGGTCACCTTCCAGGATTGGCTCTCACCGATTCGTTTTCTTGCATTGAATTCCTTTCTCACATCAGCACGGTGGATGGCAACATGCGCTGTTTGCTCCGATTGGAATACGAACATGAATCTGCTCTTGCCGGTTCTTTTGTCTCCCTGGACATCCTCGAGGTCATTGAAAAGAGCTCGACTGCTGCCTTGGTGGAGGCCATAGCCACCGGTCCACTGCCCCGTGTTTTCGCAGCGCTGGAGCACGTGTGGTGGGTCTCGCCCACCTACCTGACAAAAGAGGGGTTTGTGGTGACCATACGCGGTACGGCTCAGGCCCTGCGAGCCTCACGTACAGGACTTTCCACCTTGCTGGGCGAACGCTACAAGATGAAGTTGGGCGCCGAATCAGCCCACAATGCGCACTTCCTCGACCTCCTCCCCGAAAAACAGCGAACGGTGCTTGACCAGGCCATCAAGATGGGCTATTACGACCGTCCACGTCGTTGCACGCAACGCGCCATCGCCGAAGCGTTGGATATCAAACAGGCCACCGTGAGCGAGCACCTTCAGTCGGCCGAATCGGCCATCATCCACGCCTTTGTCAACGACCACTGAGGCTGAAATTCGGACTTTTCCGTTCATGATAGGGGGGGACTCTATGGGCCGTCAGCGATGATTCGCTTGCATGTCCAGCGGACGCTTTGCTGAAGTACGAACCCCCCTCATTCTCTCCATCCTCATGGTGCTGATGACCCAGGTCGGTTATCTTGACCTCATGAACGCCTGGTCGGGCGACGAAGAAACGCTGGACCAAACCTCCAACATGCCCGATGAACGTGCTGCTTCATTGTCAAGTGGTTCGTCCACCACGAACATTCTCAATGGCTACCAACTTAGCGCAAAAGGTCTTCACTCTTGCTCGATTCTCGACAACGGTTCACTCATGTGTTGGGGTCTGAACAATCGCGGACAGATCGGCATCGGCACCACCACGAACGCCCATACGCCGCAATGGGTTGACCTTGGCAGTGGCACAAACGTTACTCAAGTCGCCAATGGATACCGTCATACGTGTGCGATGCTGGAAAACGGCTCACTTATGTGCTGGGGAGAGAATTCAAACGGCCAACTGGGTAACGGCCAATCATACAGTACGCAAACAACCCCGCTTTGGGTCGATTTAGGAGCGGGTAGGACGGCGACAAGAATTGACGCTAGTAATGACAATACCTGCGCTATCGTCGACAACGGCTCGCTCTATTGTTGGGGTACCAACAGCAATGGTATGCTGAACAAAAATCCAATCCTACTGTCAAGGCAATTCACGCCACGTTGGATAGACCTCGGCGGTCACACTCCATCGTCAATCAGCGTAGGTAACATGAATGTCTGTACGATTCTTAACAACGGTTCGCTGTACTGCTGGGGCGACGATTCCTACGGCCAACTCGCCCGAGGAAGTGTGACTGGATCCGATTCGTGGGACCCGTTGTACGTTGACTTCGGAACAGGCGTAACGGTTTCAGAAGTAGATGTCGGAAGTCAGCACTTGTGCGCCATTGTTGACAACGGTTCCCTTTACTGTTGGGGACGTAATATCTACGGTCAACTCGGCAATGGTTCGGGAGGGTCCTCGAACCCTTCAACTGGCACGCCGAGTTGGGTTGACCTCGGAACAGGCCGTACAGCAGTCGCTGTTTCTGCTGGAAGTGCAATCACCTGTGCTATTGTTGACAACGGCTCACTGTATTGTTGGGGAACGAACAGCTACGGGGAAGTTGGCATCGGCACCACAGGCGGCACTCCCTACACGCCGCAATGGGTCGACCTCGGTGTTGGCAGAACAGCCGTGGCCGTCTCGACGGGAACGACACACACGTGCGCTACCCTTGACAACGGTTCCATATCTTGCTGGGGTTCAGATTACAGCGGTGCCCTTGGAAACGGAGCAGGTGCAAGCGATTCATCATCCCCCGGAATCATTTCTGGTGGTTTCACTTGGAGCACGTCAAACGGCTCCAACAGCGGCGGTTCTTCATCAAATTACGCGCTCACGCCAAGTGTTGAAGGTGCCGAACTCCTCGTTGGCCAGGCCATGAGCAACATCACGTTCGAGTACGATACCGGTGCGGCAAACGGTACGAGCAACGGTATCCCAAGCAATGGAACCTACAACGGCAATGGGACCGCATGGAAGGTCAGTACGGTTCACACCGCAGGACTAGGTAAAGTTGGAAACACCCTCTATTTCAGGGGGAATGACGGAACGAACGGATGGGAATTATGGAAGAGCGATGGAACTGACTCAGGCACGGAGATGGTCAAGGACATCAACAGCGGACAAGGTTGGGGTATGCACTGGACCTCCCGATTCACACCCGTCGGTGTTGGAAACGAGGTTTATTTCGCTGCTACTGACGGAACCAATGGAAATGAATTGTGGAAGACCGATGGAACCGCTTCTGGGACCGTAATGGTCAAAAATATCAACGACGGAAGTGTCTATCCATACAGTCAAGATTCCTTGAACCCGACTACACACGATGTTTGCCCTGAGCCCGGGAGGAGGCACTGTATAGAAATGAACAATGAATTCTATTTCTCGGCCACCAACGCAACCAATGGAACAGAATTGTGGAAGAGTGATGGAACCGCATCCGGAACGGTGATGGTCAAAGATATTGCCACCCAATACTCCTACAGCTCCGGCGGTCCCCATCACATGGTCGTGTTCAATAATACGCTCTATTTCGCTGCCGATGACGGAACGAACGGAATAGAATTGTGGAAGAGTGATGGAACCGCATCCGGTACGGTGATGGTGAAAGATATCAATCCGTATTATGGATGGGGCACAGAGGATAGTAGACCTTCAGATTTCGTTGTTATGAATGGTACTCTGTATTTTCAGGCGCATACAAACTCCAACGGACGCGAATTGTGGAAGACCGATGGGACCGCTACTGGAACGGTCATGGTCAAGGATATTCGTAGCGGAAGTAGCAGCAGTGTTGAAGGAAATATAATACAACGACAAATGACATTATTCAACAACACTCTCTATTTCCAAGCCAACGACGGAACCAACGGAATGGAATTGTGGAAGAGCGATGGAACCGCTTCCGGAACGGTGATGGTCAAAAATATTCGAATTGGATCAACAGGTAGTGATTCTACCGAGCTCGCATGGTTTACAGGCGTAGGCGACAGACTTTATTTCTGGGCAGATGATGGAGGTGGACATGACTTATGGAAGACTGACGGGACGGCTTCTGGGACTGTAAAGATCAAAGATTTTACTTCAGGTGAGGGGGTTATTTCTTCGGGCAACAATCCAGATCTCCAAGCTGTGATTGGAAACATGTTCTATTTTGTTGTCGATGACGGTACTACTGCAAGCAATCCTGGTGTTTACGGGAGGGAAGTTTGGAAAACCGATGGAACGTCGTCAGGCACGGTACGGGTCACGGATATTAACACCGGAAGCGGTAATGCCGGTGACAGTCACCCTGCGCAATTCACAGTCATTGGAACGACCCTCTATTTCACGGCGTGGGACGGAGGTACCAACTCAACCGGCCAACGTATCCATCATGTATGGGCCCTCGACCCAGCCAACATTACCGGCTTGGCCAGCAGCATCACGAACGTCGCCGGGGCAACCTGCAGTATCTCGCCTTCTCTGCCAACCGGCCTGTCCATCAACGGCAGCACGTGCACCATCAGCGGTACGCCAACGGTGGCCTCAAGCAACACGACCTACACGGTCACGGCGGTCATCAGCGGTGTGACCTACCAAACAACGGTATGGCTCTCCAGCCTCAACCGTCAACTCACGCCGAGCGTCGAAGGTGCGGATCTCACCATCGATGTTCCAATGACCAACATCACCTTCCAGTACAATGCCAGTGCGGCGAGCGGCTCAGGCGGCGGCTCAGTCACCAGTTCTCTCGCGGCACAGAACATGGCTGGCGGACGTT
>JAYNUQ010000064.1:0-4741 GCA_038116375.1 Candidatus Poseidoniales archaeon
GCGGTGAATTAACGCTGGCGGGCGACCACCTGCAAATTCTCACCAACTGGCTCAAACCTTGATCGGTAAAACCGGCGGGGCAATCCCACCTATTGTGCGTGCTCGTCCATTTTCATGGTGATGACCACCCGTCCGTGGTCCGGCCACGGCAGTGGACCGTTGCCGTCCTCAAACCACTGGGTTTCAATGGTCATCCCCTGCCACCAAGGGTCGTCACCAAGAACGCTCTGTCGCAGGGCCTCAAAGGCCGCCTCTACCGTTGACGATGTTGGAAATTCGAACCTCATAAAGCGGTTGTCGAGGAGTTGTCGTGCGGCTTCCCGAGAGGATCGTGCTTCCTCAATGTGGTCTTCAAGTTCCCCCCAAGGCGCCTTGGGCAACGTAAGGAGGAAACCCGTTTCCGTTGTGGCAAACGGAACGTAGATGGTGAATGATTGCCCTTGACGGCACCGCTCCAAAAACGTGGAGATAAATCCGGCATAAAACCAGGAACGGAAACTTCCACCATCCCATTCACCAAAGGAAGGAAGCCCATGTTCAACTTCTTGCGCATCGCAACGGAGGCAAATTGACATGCTGCTTTCCGTCATGCAATCCATGCACTTGAATTCATCACAAACGCTGCACGAGAAGGCTGATGAGACCTTGTTCTCGCAGTCTTCCTCCGCACACTCTTGCATCGCCATGGAGAAGTTCTTGCAGGGCGAGTCTATCTTAATTCTTGGCTGGAACCGACCTCAATTCAGGTTGTCATCCGGTTGAATGATGCCCCGATAGACCGTTTGAGCGATGGCGACAACGGCAAAGATGGTGGCGGCCACCAGGGCAATCATCGTTCCACTTCCCGTATCGTACTCCGCCGAGAAATAGAGGCCGAGAATCACCGAGCTCAATCCAAACACCTGTGTCCATATCATCGAGGAGCGGAAACTTGTCCCGACGAGTTTGGCCGTGGCGGCAGGTGTGACCAGCAAGGCCGTGACGAGTAACGTTCCAACCACCTGCACCATGCTGACCACCACCGCAGCCGTAATGACGCTGAAGAGCAATCCGATATTACGAACTGGAAGGCCCTGGATGCGAGCGGCTACCGGGTCGACGGTGATGGCGAGCAAGGCGTTGCGAATCATCGCCATGAGAACCACCGAAGTCAGGCAAATCACCGTGATGAGGTCAAGGCTGTCTTCGTCGATGAGCAGCAAGTTTCCAAAGAGGTAGCCTTCGATGTCGGTCGTGATGCCTCCGCCTCCGATGCGAAGCACCACCAAACCGAGCGCAAGCATGCCCGTCAAGAAAATGGCAATTGAGGTGTCGCCACTCAACATCCCCCTCGCTTGCATTTCATGAATCAAAATGGCGGCGATGACGCTGAAGACCAGCGCATACCACAACGGCGAGGTTGCACCCAGCACCACACCGACGGCCACGCCGCCAAACGACACGTGGGCAAGTCCGTCCCCAATGAGTGCGAGGTTCTGAATCAAGAGATAGGTTCCCAGAATGCCGGCCACAACGGTGACCATGAGCGCTGCGAGAAGCGCTCGCTGGAACAACTCCATCGTGAAGAAATAGGGAAACACCTCACCCGGCATCAACGGAGCCATCAACTCAAAGCCCGGCGCAATAAGGTCCAACACCACGACACCGAGCCCCATTCACTCGTCCTCCTTTGGCGTGTGGCTGTGGTCGTGGTCGTGGTCGTCGTGATGATGCCCGTGGTCGTGGTCGTGAACCGGGCGGATACCGCGCAATGCGGCCAACTCCTCAAGGCCGGGAAATTGTGCAGTGTCGCCATCGTAGCGGATGGTTTCTTCGAGGTAGATCATCCTGTGTGCTGTTTGGCGAATGGCCGCCAAATCATGCGACACCATCAGAATGGTTTTGCCTTCATCATGACAGAGTTGGTCAAGCAATTTGAGCAACGCGTTACGGGCGTTGCGGTCAATACCCACCAGCGGTTCATCCAAAAGGATGAATTCAGCATCCGAAGCAAGCGCCCGAGCGATAACCGCACGCTGGCGTTGACCACCCGAAAGCTTGCTGACATCCGTGTTTCCAACAGCCTCAAGTCCAACCAGCCTGATGGCGTTGGCCACCCGTTCTTCTCTTCGCTGGTCAAAGAAACTGAACATGTTGCTGGCGTTCACGGTCCCCAGACGAACCAGTTCACGTACCGTCAAGCGGATGCCTTTGGGGAGATGTGATGCTGCTTGGGACACCCACCCAATTTTCCCGTAGAGTTTCCTCGTTGCGGGAGCATGGCCGTACAAGTCCACCGTGCCCTTTCGCGTCATCAACTCTCCCAGAATGGTGAGGAGGAGGGTGGATTTTCCGCTTCCGTTGGGTCCAACGATGCCAACGAATTCGCCTCGTTCTACACTGAGGTTGATGTCGTACAGGACCTGGGTACCGCCGCGATGTACGGATACATCCCTAACGTCGAGAATCGTATCGGCATCTACCGTCACCACTACCGTTCCCCCTCATGCTAGGAGCAAGATGGGTTGTTTAAGCCAACTTCGCTTTGACGAACGCCGAAACGAGCCTTCCAACCAAGAGAAGGAACACGCCACCGATGATAATGGCAGGGATGAGGTCTGCGGTATGCACGTACACTCAGCTCCTTTCTTGGTGGTTTATTGGAAAGCATTTAGCAACCGAGGCCAGACTTGAGGTTCTCGAGGTTCTTGTTCATCAAGGACAGGTAGTCGTCGCTGTCGTCCATCGGTGCCGTTTCCATGGTGTAGAGCGTGAGCACCGTTACACCGTTTGGCAAGTCGTCCGAAACCGTTTGCTGGACCAGGCTGGCCACAGCATCGGCGTTGGTGTATTCTTCGACAAAGAAGACGGTCAAGCCGTCTTCAGCGATGCGCTCAACCACTTCTGCGATGTCCTCTGCAGACGGTTCGCCTTCGGGGTCGAGGCCGTGAACGTTCAGGAACTCTAGGTCGTAGCGCTGAGCGAGATAGGCGTATGCATTGTGGTTGCTGGCAACGGTGTTGTTTGAGCAGGTGCCATTTTCGCCAAAGGCGGCTTCAAAGCCCTCATCCAAGGCATCGAGGTCTTCCAAGTATGCATCAGCGTTGGCACGGAAGGCATCGGCTCCCTCGGGGAAGGCCGTGCTCATGACACCGACGACAACCTCGATTTGTTCCTTGAAGGCCAGCGGGTCAAGCCAGCTGTGTGGGTCGTAGGCAAGCGCTTCTTCGTCGCTGTGATCGTCGTGGTCTCCTTCTTCGTCATGACCTTCTTCGTCTTCGTCATGACCCTCTTCGTCTTCGTCATGTCCTTCTTCATCCTCGTCATGGCCCTCTTCGTCGTGGTCATCATGACCGTGATCGTGGCCTTCGTGGTCTCCGTCCATCAAAACGTGGAGTGAGACACCTGCGGGGAGGGCGATGCCGTATTCCCCTTCGGTTTCAACGTGGAGTTTGATGAACGCAACGCCTTCCTCGTGGTGGTCTTCTTCTTCGTCCATCATTTCAAACATCATGTCGAGTTCAGTTGCATCGAGAGACCCGTCGCTGTTGGCGTCGTACATCTCAAACATCATCTCCATCATGGCTTCCATGAATTCTTCTTCTGACGATGCGTTCTCGTCATGCGTTTCGTTCTCGTCGTGGTGCTCGTCGTGCTCCATGCCCATCATTTCAGAGAATTCCTCGTAGGAAAGCATGCTGTCGCCATCCTCGTCAAAGGCAGCAACGATGTAGTCGCCGGTTGGCATGTCTGCGCCATCGTCTTCCATGGCCTCAATGTCCTCGATGAAATGTTCCAATTCCTCGAGGGAAAGCCCGCCGCTGTTATCAGCGTCGGATTCGTTGAACATCGGCATCAGCAGATCCATCATGTAGTCTTCCATGACCTCCTCGAGAGGTGAATGCTCCTCATCGTGGTCGTGCTCGCTGTGGTCATCATCCGTTTCGTCGCCCTCATCGGTGCTGTTCTCGTCATGATGCTCATCGTCGTGGTGGTCATCATGGTCGTCGTCGTGATCGTCGTCCGTGTTCCAAGCCACCCAGAACTCGTCCCAGGAGAGGTTGCCATCGCCGTTCGTGTCAAATTCTGAGAGGGCTTCCTCGGGCGTGATGTCGTCGTCATGGTCGCCATGGTCGCCTTCCATCCAGTGGTATCCAGCGGCCTCGCAGGATTCCTCATCTTCGTACTCGTCATGGTTCTCGTGCGTGTCCTCATCGTGGCAAACGCCCTCATGGTCGTCATGGTCGTCTTCCATCCAAAGGTAGCCAGCGGCCTCGCAGGATTCCTGGTCCTCGTATTCGTCGTGGTTCTCGTGAGTGTCCATGTCGTGGCACACACCGTGCTCGTCGTGATCCTCATCTCCATGACCATCATCTACAATCCATACCAAGCCTGGTCCTGAACAATCAGATTCGTTCATCGTTTCTGAGTCCCATCCAGACCATTCGGTGTCTTCTTCTTCATCGTAGCAAAATCCATCCTCATGATGGTGGCCGTCCTCGTGCTCGCCATCTTCGTGGTCGTCGTGGTCGTGGGCATGGTCGTGTGCACCGGCCATGGCGGCCATGGCCATCTGGAACGTTTCCATGTCCTCTTCGGATTCAAACTCCAGCATGTAGGAGCCTTCTTCAAAGTGATAGACTGAGATCACGGTTCCAACTGGACAACCTTCTGCGTCCTCGATGGTTTCCTCAGCACGAAGCAGGCCTTCTTCGCCGTGGTCGTGCTCGTCGTGGTGCTCGCCCTCTTCGTCGTGGTGCTC
>JAYNUQ010000065.1:0-4691 GCA_038116375.1 Candidatus Poseidoniales archaeon
ATTGAGCAATTCCTGCCAACGACCTTCGTTGTAGAGGGAACGCACGATGATGTCCAAGGCGAAGGCGTGATTCTTGCCTCCCAATTCATCCTCACTTAAGCGACGGGCTTGCGCAAATTGTTGTCGGTTGTACAGACGCCGGATGCGCCATCGTCGGAGCGGGCTAGCAATCATGGTCCACCCTTCGTCTTCAAGACGGTGTCCAGCATTGATTATCAATTTCGCCTGTCTTGGTGTGGTCGCTCTGGAAAACCTAAGACGGGAAAGGGCTGAGGACAAAGCATGGCGAAAGTGCTCATCACCGGAGGCGCTGGATTCATTGGTCGCCATGTTGTTCGCCAATTTTTGAAGCAAGGGTGGCAGGTTGTCGTTTTTGATCTTCAAGAATTCGACGAGCCAGAATCTGGAGACTCAGGGAGCGTTGAGAGCTTTCGAGACGACATCAATTCAACAGAAAGCCTTCGTGAAGCGATGCACGCTTGCGATGCCGTTGTTCATCTGGCCGCTGTGGTCTCCGTTCCGCAATCCATTCAAGAGCCAGAAAAAACGCTGGCGGTCAACGTGGACGGTACGCGAAATGTGCTGAAGTATGCTCTCGACGTTGGCGTGAGCAGCGTCGTCGTGGCCTCTTCTGCAGCTGTTTACGGGTCCTGCACTGAGATGCCGTTGGAGGAATCAGCCCCTGTTGAATGTCTTTCTCCCTATGCCCAAAGCAAAGCCACCAACGAAGAGGACGTGATGGAGTTTCGAAAGAAGGGATTGAATGCGATTGCGCTTCGATTTTTCAATGTCTACGGCCCGGGACAGCGGCCTGATTCTTCCTACGCTTCATTGATACCGATTTTTGTTCACACAATGAAAAACGGAAAGCGCCCAACGATTCACGGAAGCGGTGAACAGACCCGAGATTTCGTGCATGTTCACGACCTTGCAACGGCCGTCTACAAAATGGTGGAGAGAACAAAACCCTACGAGCATCCGGTTGCCAATGTTGCCTCGGAAACACAAATCAGCGTGCTTGATGTTGTTCAGTGCATCAATCAAGGTATGAGCGAACGCACCAATCAGAAGGCGATTGTTCCCCACCATGGTGAGGCAAGAAAGGGAGACGTGATGCACTCTTGCGGCTCCACCAAGCGATTGCGTTCGATGATCGATTGGAAAGCCAGCATCAGCTTTGAGCAAGGGATCGGTTCGCTGCTTGAGAAAAAGGAACAGAGGCGATGAACGTGAACATCGCTTGGGTCACGGTACGTCGCTGGGACGACATGTGCACCACAACCACCGATGCCCTCGTACGTGGTTTGGTCAATCATGGACATGAGGTTACGATTCTGAATGCTGATGCATCCGGCACCCATGACGCCTTTCCTTGGAACCATGTCGCCCTTCAACAATCCACATGGCCGGGAAGAAAGGCGGCAACGCTCGCCCGAAATGCTCGATCTTGGTGGAGAGAAAATACGGATGCGAATTTCGATGTCATCATCGTCGATTGGCCACTGGCTCCCGTCTTCGCTCGAAATTTCCTCGATAAAAATCAAAGATTGGTGTTGATGGATCGGTCACCCCCCGCCGATGCAACCTTCCTGGCAAGGTTTCAATGGAGAAGTTGGTCAAAGGCCTGGACGATGTTGAAGAAAGGTGTTTTTTCAGATGGTTTGGTCGTATCAACGGCCCACCGAAACTATGTTGTTGAGCACACACGCGTGGACGTCAAGAAGATTCAATCCATTCCTGCTGGAGTCAACACCGAGGATTTTCAAATCGCACCCTTGAGGCAAGAAGGGCCTTGGAAATTCGTCTATCACGGACGATTGGACAAGCACCGAGGCGTGCTCGCTCTTCCAATGTTGATGCGCATTCTGGCCAACAAAGGATTCAACGTTCACCTCACCCTTATTGGGGATGGTGATGTATTCGCCCTGCTTCAAGAAATGGCTGAAGACGACCCGCTCCTTTCGGTTGTTCCACAAGTGCCGAGGTCGTCCATACCAAGCCATCTCAGCCACCAACATATTGGCCTTCTCCCGATGCCTGAGTCACGCGTATGGTCGCTCGCAAGTCCGCTAAAACGGAGTGAATACCTCGCTGCAGGCTTACTGGTGTATGGAATTGACCACAGCGGACATCGTATTGATGGAAAACAGAATTCATGGTTTCGTTTGGCTCCTCAGGAGGATTTTCACGAAGAGGCAGGAGCATGGTTGGAAGAACTGTCCAACCTGACGGAAGACGCGCTCCGAGAACGTTCTCGTTTGGCGCGCGCCTATGCAGAATCTCATTGTTCGTGGGAAACGAGTATCGAAACCCTCGTTAAAGTGCTTCATTCAACCAGTTTGGAGCGATAACAGTCCCCCCATTGACGTTGAACGTTGACAAGATGCTCGTGAGGATCCACGGGGGTCGGCCTCGGAGGGTTATCGAGGAGTTTGCCAACGACAGACACCCAATCTTCAATTTTAGGACCGGCGCTGCTGGCTGAATCCGGTAACGATGTGAGGTGCTCGGAAGCAACGATTGGTAAGCCGCATGCACTTGCTTCGAGGGCAACCATCGGCTGGCCTTCAAAGGCAGACGGAAGGAGGAGAAGGCTGGCGGTTTGGAGCAAACGCAGTTTCTCTTCTTCACTCACCCACCCCAGAGCATCGACAACCTCGTCCTGAGCGTGCTCAACCCCGGTGACGGAAAGACGAAGCGAAGGGCGTTCTTGGTGAAGCGCTTGGGCAACCTTGATGGCAAAATCGTGTCCTTTTGTTGGGTCGGGTCGTCCAAGAAGAAGCAAATGATTGCGTTCTCTGGGTTTGGTTGATGGAACCATGTGCAGCGGTATCGGATTTGAGATGGCGAGCGTCTCACCCAGGAGCGGTGCAAAGGTCTCTTTCCATGCCTCGGATAGCACAACCACCGTGGATTTTGATTGCTGAACGGTGTTCCTGAACGACATACATTGCCTTGATTCAGGCGTTCCAAGCCATGTGTCAAATTTCCCTGAATGAACATGAACAATGACGCCCGTTTCTCTCGATAGGCATCCAATCAAACGTGCTTTGCGCCGCCACGACCAATCAGCCGCCGTGTGAACGTGAACCACATCGGGGCGAAGGGCGGGGTCGCTGCATCGCCGCTTGAGTTCACGTCGTGCCCGTCGATAGGCACGCCATTTGGCCCATAACCCGCCGGGTGCATGCGAGGCGAGCAATTCCGCTTCCCAGCCTTCGGGCGGGAATTCAGCGAGGGTTCGCATGACCGTGGCCATGCCCCCCGGCGTATCGCAAGGCCCGACGTGTAACACCTTGCGCATGGACGGTCCACGTCCTCCGAGAACATGAAAGGGTTGGCAAAATCAACACCTAAAGGCTCCAGAGTGCAAGAGAACATAAGAGCAGAACGGGGCCATGAAACGCCATGGTCGTCGTTCCTGCCATCATCGAAGGCGCGGCGCTTTCCGTAGCCCTTGCACCTTTTGTGCTCCATCGATGGGACATGTACCGCTGGGACCGAGACCACCGAAGCCAGCATGCACCCAAAGGCCGTACGCACGCCGAAGCGCTGACGGTTCTGCTGCCCGTATGGAACGAAGCCAGCGTCATCGCAAAGAAACTGGACAACCTTGCACAGCAGCACCTTCCCATGAGGCTCCTCGTCATCGATTCCGCGTCAACGGACGCAACGGTTGAGACGTTCAAGGCGTGGACGTCGGCCAATCAGGGCGTGTTCACCTCGGTTGAATTGATTGAGATGGAGGAACGGAAGGGAAAGACCGCTGCGGTCATTCAGGCCCTCAATCACCTCGGCCAGCACGCCGAAGGGCTCGTTTGCATGACCGATGCTGATGCCCTGCTCAAGCGTGGATGCTTGCATCGCATGGTGCAGTGGTTCGCCGATCCGATGATCGGCGCTGTGGGTGCTGTTCCAAAGCGTGTGGGCGGAGGGCATGACGAAAAGATGCACCGTTCGGCGTGGGAAGCGATGCGACTGGCCGAATCCATGGTCGACAGTACGCCGTTTCTCGAAGGTTCTTGCCTCATGTGGCGAGCCACATGCCTGGCCATTGACGACCTCAATGCGAGCGCCAACGCTGATGATGCTCAGATCGCCACGTCCATTCGCTGTCGCGGCTGGCGAACGGTGGCCGACCCGATGGCCCACTTTGTTGACGCAGCCCCTTCAACGGTGAAGGGACAGCGGCGTCAAAAAATACGCCGAGCACAAGGTTTGCAGCGCTTGCTCATCCGTCAACGCAAGCAAGCCACGACCAAAAGCCAAGGTCTCTTCGGCCGAATTTTCCGTCGCCAACACCATTTCCACATCGTCGCACCGTTGGCCCTGACCGTTGCCACGGCCTGCGCTGTCCTGCGGTGGGGATTCATTGCGCTCTACGGCTGGCCAGCGACGTTCACCCTGGCCAACAGCCTTCACCTCGGTTTTACCGCGCTGGAACTCATCAGCGCTGCGTTGTGGTGGCGAAGTCGACAAGGAAACTCATCGGGGCCGCTTTCGCTCGTTGGCCAGTGGTTCGCGAGTATGGAAATCCTCGGTCGCTCGTTGGTCATCACGGCACGAGGGCGCTCGTTGCACCAATGGGAGCAGCACACCGACGTACGTGAGCGTATGTTGGATGTTGAAGTTTGAAGAAAAGGCCCCCCCGGCGGCCTTGGCCGCCGGAGGCGCGTTGTACAGGTCAGAGA
>JAYNUQ010000066.1:0-4468 GCA_038116375.1 Candidatus Poseidoniales archaeon
GATTTGGGCCGACCAAGTACCGCACCTCCAACTGGATGGAGGCGACGTGCGCATTATCAGCGGGACGTGGGGTGACGTGGCGGCTCCTGCTGCACCTGCTGCTTCATGGGCCAACGACCCCGTGAACGAAGTGGCGCTGTACATTCTCACCGTGAAGCCGAACGCTTCAGTTCAACTTCCAACGGCTTCCAAAGGAACCAACCGGATGATGTACCACATTGACGGTGGTACCGGAGAGGTTGAGGGCCATCAGCTCAAGCCCCGTTACGGCATGGAGTTGGATGGTGTTGACAGCACACGATGAGGCCGTTCGTGTCTTGGTGCTTCAGGGCCGTCCCATCGATGAACCCGTTGTTCAGCACGGCCCGTTTGTCATGAACACGAGGGAAGAGATCTACCAGGCCTTTGCGGATTACCAACGGACGGAGTTCGGTGGGTGGCCTTGGGGCGCAAGCGATGTGGTTCACCCGCGGCAACAAGGACGCTTTGCTCAGATGGGGGATGGTTCGGTTCACGAGCCCAAGCCGGTCTCGAACTAATTCTATAGAAAGAAGTCTTGAAGTGCTGGTACCGGGATTTGAACCCGGGTCGAAGGAATGAGAGTCCTTCATGATGGGCCACTACACTATACGAGCGTGGTAATTTTCCCGACTTGCCTTTCCTATTTAGCCATCTCGCCATCCACCCTTACGGACGAACGAAGCAGGTTTCGTTTCACTTTAACTAAAAATGAAAACTGAAAAACGGACGACTGCTCCCTGTCTTGGGATTTTCTTCAACCCGACCCCTCTTTCGTCGCTTCATATACCACCGCCAATGAATGCTGACCATGGAACAACCAAACCTTCCAACAAACCAACGATTTGCTGACATGGTCGCTTCGGCTCCTGGACGAACGACGCCCGTGTGGGCCAAGAACAGCCGAACAACGCTCGCTCATGCGAACGGACGCTTGCCAGAGCGAGCCCAACACATCGCATGGCAACCGTTTGCGGGGCCGGGTGCAGCGCCATCGGTTCGACCCATGTCGACCAGCATGCGTTCGCTTCGTCGCCGTGTGGTGCGAGGTGAGGCCTGATGAGTCGCACACAACGCCTGAGAACCGAGATCCTCTCGTTCCTCACCGAAGTTGGTGAAGCCAACACCACGACCATCCTCGACCACGTGAATCAGCGGTTTCGTTGGGGCGCTACGATGAACCAGCTCGGCAACGTCTTGGCGCGAGACCGCCGTTTCATCAAAGTTGGATTCGATGAAGGCACCGACATCGGCGGGTTCCGCATGCGTGTCTGTGTGTGGTCCATGGCGAGCGCTTGAGGCCAAGCAATCAAGAATTGGATGGCCTTGCGCCAACCATGGCAGGTAGCATCGGCGCCTATGTGGAATTGATGCGACCAAAGAATCTGGTACTCGCAGGAGCAACCGTTCCTCTTGGCGCCTACTTCGCATTGATGAGCGATGCCGAACCTTACCCCATCATGGCCGTGTCGCTCCACGCCTTGGCCGTGATGTTCTTCACCGGTGCTGGCAACGCCATGAACGACATCAAGGACGCAGACATCGACCGCACTGCGCACCCGCAACGTCCGCTTCCCTCTGAACGCTTGACTCTGAAACAAGCCCGAGGCTTTACTGCCCTGCTCTGGGGACTGAGCCTGGCAACACATATTGGCGGATTACTGGCGGTTGACGCTGAAGTGAGTATCTACGTACCTACGGTGTTGATTTACCTTCTTGCCGTTGTCTTGATGGTCACGTACGACCATGGGCCCGCAACAAAAAACCGAGGCTTGTCGGGAAACATCGTCATCTCCTTGCTGGTCGCTGCTGTCGTTCTCTACGGGGCAGCGGCGGTTGGCGGTATCCGTTCAGGCGTGATTTGGTGGGTCTTCGGTGTGGTGTTCCTGACCAACCTCGCTCGTGAAATGGTCAAGGATTGCATGGACATGGAATCCGATAAGGGGAGCCGTCAGACCTTGCCGATGGTTTACGGGAAGGCCAAGGTTCGAATGGCGGCCTACGTTGTTTTGATGGGGGCTCTGGTTTGTCTCTATGTTCCTTTTTGGCAGGGTCCCTTCGCCTTCGGACAGTTGGTGCTTCAAACGCCTGCCATTCTCACGCTGATCACCCTCAACGGACCGCTTTACAAGGGCGAGGACGCACTGGTGGCTGGTCGAATCCGGGTGGCCATGTTGCTCGGCCTTGTCGGCTTCGTCCTCGCTGGTGTTCTTTGATTAAATCAGACCCATGAATTCGCCCATGGCGTCCCATGCGCCACGGTTGATGAGGTAGGTCATGAGCGACATTTGGGCCCACATACGGTTCTCAGCTTGGTCGAACACGATGCTCTGCTCGTGGTCCATCACCCAGTCCGTTACCTCATCACCACGATGGGCAGGTAAACAGTGCATGAACGACCATGCCTCGTCCATGTGTGCGATCATGGCTTCGTTGACCTGGTAACCGTCAAACGCTTCCATTTTGTCTTTCAGATGTTCTTCACCCATGGAGATGAACACGTCCGTGTACACCACATGAGCGCCGGAAACAGCCTCAACGGGGTCGGTGGTGTGCACCACGCTGCTCCCGTTTTTCTCAGCATGGGCCTTGGTGCGCCCTACAACGTCTTCAGCAGGTTCATATCCTTCTGGACAGGCATACCGAATGTCGATGCCGAGCATGGCGCAGGCCAACATCAAGTCGTGCAGGACGTTGTTTCCGTCGCCCACCCACGCCACGGTGAGTCCTTCGGTTTCGTCGTGGTGTTCCATGACCGTCATCAAATCGGCAGCGGCTTGGCACGGGTGGTGTTTTGCAGAAAGGGCGTTGATGACGGGAACCGTGGCGTGTTTTGCCAATTCTTCCACATCGGCGTGGGCAAAGCAGCGGTAGGTCATGCCGCCCAAGAATCGAGAGAGGACTTGGGACGTGTCTCCGACGGTCTCGGACTTGCCGAGTTGGATGTCGTTTTTCAGAAGCGTCAGAGCGCTCCCTCCAAGGCGTTGGATGCCCACCTCAAAGGAAACTCGGGTTCGTGTCGACGGCTTTTCGTAAATGGAACCGATGGCCAGCGTGTCAAGGGGGAGGAAATTCAGCGCCACGTCGTCTCCCTGTTTCCAGAGCCGCTTGAATTCAATGGCCCACTTCAGGATGCCTTCAAAATCTTCGTCAACGTCATCGATGGCCAGCAGGTGTTCAACCATGGCAACACCAACTCAAGGCGGCTTCTAAGCGTTGTGCGCTCAGTTCTTTTCGTGCTCAATGTCGGCCGCAAAGCCATCACGAGCATCGCTCATGCCGCCGAAAAGCGCCTGAGCAAAGGTCAGAATGTCGGCCAGTCCTTCCTCAAGTTCGGAGGAGAGCGGTGTGAGCCCAGGGGCTTGGGAAAATTCCTGCATCATGCGAAGTTGATTGATGGCAAATTCCGTGCGCTGCCCACCTGCCTCGTCGTACAAGGCGAGTTCCAAGATTTCCAAGCGTTCAGACCATTCCAGAATTTGCTCCAAATCGTCCGGGTCGAGCAGGTCGGACTTTGAAAGGAAGTTCTTGGTGGGAAGTCCGAGACGAAATTCCACGATGGACGAAAGCAACATCTGAGAGACAAAGCCTGAGGGGGACCTCGACAGCATGGGGTCGAAGAGGTAAATGATGGCGGACTGTTCACGCCCCAACGTCTCGATGAGGTGGTTGCTCGCTTCACGGAAGGCAAACAGTTCGACTTGGCCGGGCGTGTCCACAATCATGATCTCACCCGAGAGGCTGTGAAGTTGGTCGGCCACTTCGCCGGCCTGTGCAGCCAGAAGGTCGGCAGCCAGAATTTGAGCGCCGTTCGGGCCGAGGTCGTATTCGTCCATCACCTCGGTGAGGGAGATGAGATCTCGGACATCAAATTCAGCATCGTAATGCACACGTTCTGCGCCAGGGTCGAGGTTGACAGCGATGACTTCGGTCTCAAGAAAGCGCGACCAGCGCTGGAATGACGTCACAAGGGATGATTTTCCTGCTCCAGCCGTGCCGACCACGAAGAGAACAGGTGGAGAACTGTTGTCCATACCGACCATGAAGTCCCGTTCTGCCAACCCTACAAGAAACCTCCTTTCCATCGACGTTCCAACAAACGGTCCTGCCCGCCACGGTCAAATCATCATTGGAGAATGGTTATGTGCTCACCATGTGTCCAAGAACTCGTCGCACCCGAGCGATGCTGAGGAATTAACGATGAGCGATGAGAAACCACCCATGCCTCCTGGTCTACCACCCATGCCACCCATGCCACCCGGCGATGCACCCCCTGCTCCTCCTGGCATGCCACCCATGCCGCCCATGCCACCTGGTGAGGCACCTCCTGCACCACCCGGTATGCCACCCATGCCTCCCATGCCCGAGGCCCCTCCCGCTCCTCCAGAGATGCCACCCATGCCTCCGATGCCTGAAGCGCCTCCTGCTCCTCCCGAGATGCCGCCCATGC
>JAYNUQ010000067.1:0-4462 GCA_038116375.1 Candidatus Poseidoniales archaeon
TCCTGAATGGCGCAGTCGACCACCGCTTTGGCCGACTGGTCGTGGCCGAGGTGAATGACCTCAGCCCCAGAGGATTGGATGAGGCGCCGCATGACGTTGATGGCGGCGTCGTGGCCGTCGAACAGGGACGCTGCCGTGATGACACGAACCGGCCCGGTGCTCGTCGTGAACACGACCTCCTCGTCCTCGGCCATGCTCCTTCCAGCACCCTTTGGTTCATCAATTCAAGGGTGGCGGCTCACCCTTGCCGTTTCATGACTGACCGTCGGGTTGGTCCTGCAACGGTACGTCTGGAACGTCCTTCCCGTAGGCTTGGGGTTCCGCAGTCTGGGCCTGTTGTTGACGGGCTTCGTAGGCCGCTTGTTGGCGGTAATATTCGGCCCATTCTTCTTCGTTGGATTGGCCCGTATTACCGCTGTACGCGGCGTGCATGGCCTGTTCCAACTCGTCGTCAAGTTCGGTTCGCAAGCGTTCCAAACGGATGGCTTGGTGGGGGCCCAGCATCCGCATCATCACGGCTCGCTCGTAGGCAGAGGCGATGTCTTCGAGGTCCTCTCGGCGCTGCGCTCCTCGCAACTGGTCTTCAAAACGGCGCTGACGGGCACCGCGGGTGAGGATGCCGATGAGAATCCAAACGGTGAAGGGAATACCAACAAACACCCCGATGAGATCCCACGCACCCAATCCAATGGACGTGCCGGGCAGAATGACCTCAAAGCTGTCAACCGGTCTGGATTTCGCATCGTAGGGGTCGGTTCCCGCTTCAATTTCTGCATCGTCCAACACCCCGTCGTTATCGTCGTCAGGATCCGTACGGTCCCCGATGCCATCATCGTCGTTGTCGTACGCCTCCATCGGGTTGTCGGGAAAGCGGTCCTCGGTGTCGGGCACGCCATCGTTGTCGAGGTCACCCGGCGAAGGAAGTTTGGGCAGCACGTCAATGCTGTCGTTGTAGCCGTCGTTGTCAAAGTCGTAGAGGAAGGGGTCGGGATTGTTTCCCGAGAGGTTGTCGCCGTAGCCATCCCCGTCGAGGTCAACGCACTGCGTTGGGTCGCTGGGGAAGAGGTCGGGGTTTCGTCCGTTTGGGTTGTCCCCGCATGCGTCGCCGTCCATGTCCGACCATTGGCTTGGTTCGGCCAGAAACGCATCGTAGTTTTGGCCCTCTGGATTGTCGCCATAACCGTCACCATCAATGTCGTACCACTGGGTAGGGTCGAGCGGGAATTTGTCCGCATTGGAGCCGAACTGATTGTCGCCGAAACCGTCGTCATCGGTATCGTTCCATTGCGTTGGGTCGAACGGGAAGGCATCGTCAGAATCCTCGACCTCGTCGCCATCCGTGTCCTTCCAACGCAGCGGGTCGTCAACAAACCCGTCCCCAGCGTCCGACCATCCGTCCCCGTCTGAATCCAGACAACCGTATCGGTCGACCGTTGACGTTCCGAAGGTATCGGGACAGGCATCGCCCCGGGTGCCTCCGATGTTGTCTCCGTACCCGTCACCGTCCCTGTCGGTTTGCTGGGTCGGGTCGAACTTGAATTCGTCATAGTCCACACCGAGCATGCTGTCGCCGTAGCCGTCCCCGTCAAGGTCGTCCCACTGGGTGGGTTCGAGCGGGAGGTCGTCGGTTTGGTCCGCATACCCGTCACCGTCTTGGTCCGGGCACCCCAGCAGTCCCAACGTGCTGTTGCCGGTGACCGAAGGGCAACTGTCGCCGTTGGCACCGAGCGGATTGTCGCCGTATCCGTCGTTGTCGCTGTCGGCCCACTGCGTGGGGTCGGCTGGATAACGGTCGTTCTCATCGCTAAAGCCGTCGAAGTCTACGTCCAAGCACCCGAAACGGTCTCGCGTTGATGCTCCAGCCGTTGCTGGGCATTCGTCCGCCCGACTCCCCGTGGCGTTGTCGCCGTATCCGTCGCCGTCTTCGTCCGCCCACTGTGTTTGGTCGTGCGGGAAGGCATCGGTGTCGTCGGACCACCCGTCGCCGTCAACGTCCGCACACCCACGGCTGCCCAAACTCGAGTTACCAAAAGCGAACGGACAATCATCGCTGCTGGAGAAGCCAGGGTTGTCGCCGTATCCGTCGCCGTCAGCATCGGACCACTGGTCGGCATCGGACGGGAAGGCATCGTTTGATGCACCGTAGCCATCACCATCGGCATCTCTTCCGAAGAAGGTGAGGGTTTGAATGACACCGTCGTTTTGCAGCATGAGGACTTCACCTTTGCCAGCCGCAAGCGCCTCAGGACACCCGGCGTTGATGTTGTGCGGCGTGGCGTTCAGGACCACGGAACCCTGCCACGCAAGAAGCGAGATTTGCTCGATTTGACCGCCGATGACGAGCGCAGAAGTATCACTGGCAAGGCTGCCGGTGTGGCACACACCAACATAGCCGACACCGTCGGCTGATGTAGCCGCCATCCCCAGCAGGTCTCGACTGGATTTGATGGCGATGCCGTTCGAGAAATCCGTGGTTCCAAGGAGCCCCATGTTGGAGTCACGCCCCTTGAAGGTCGTGATCTCCTGGCTGGTATCGCCAGCATCGGCCGCAGCGTGTTCAATCAGGGAGCAGTCACCGTTTCCACCGCCCGTCCATCCGCTGATGAACAAGGCCGAATGACTGCCGTGATGGAGCATGTCGACCTCAACGTCAATCCCGGACTGGCAGCCCACGAACCCGATGAGTTCACCACCAAAGGTTTCGGTGCTGGTGGGAACATCGTACGAGGCGAAGGTCAGGCCCATGGAGATTTCAAAGGCGTTCGGGTTGACCGACCACGTTGAGGTTGAACCAAACAGCGACGAGGCGTGGTTTGCTCCTGCCTGCTTGCGTCCGCTGCAGTGTGCGCTGGCGATGCCTTCGACGGTGGCGTTGTGAGCGTAGATGGATTGCGAACAAACGGGGTTTGGTCCCACGGTGGTGGCCCCGCCGCCGTTTTGCCCTGGATAGTGAATCATGTACGTGGATTCGGGCGTGAACCATTTCGAGGTGGCGAAGTTGACGACGATGTTGGCCGTCAAGTCCCACTGCAGGGTGGAGAGGCTCATCCGACCCGTGCTGGTGACACACGTGTTTCCGTCGTACCTCAGTTCAACACCCGTTGCCGGGCAACCGACCAGGACGTAGGCTTCGGTTCCATCGATGTCAAGGTCGTAGAAGACGAGGTTGTCTCGGTCTCCTGCTGTCGTCGTGGAGTAGATGTGGCGCTGGAAGATCAGACTCATGCGGTCGTTGTAGGCCTCCATGAACAAGCCCTCGGAGGGGTGAAGTCCGATCAGGGTGATGAAATCCGATGAAATCGCCATGTCAAGGGGCGCGTAAGGCTGGTTTGCACTCCCCATCACCGTGCCGTTATGGGCAACTTTGAGCAGCAAGCCACCGGGAGTCGAACCCACCCAGGTGTAGCTTCCAAGCGACCCCGCACCGTTGTGGGAGACGGCCACGAAATAGTGGTCTCCGTCGTGTCCGATGCTGACCACTTCTGCTCCGCCCGAAACCGTCTGAGAAAAGTCCGCCACCATGTCCGAAGCGTAGGCAACATGGCTCGGCGACGCTTCTTCATTCAGCAGTGCGGGAGGTTGAGGTAGGACCGTGATGAGCAGCATGGCCATCATGAACCATGCCGTTCGTCCCTTCCCAGCCATGTTCTCACTACCGTGTTCTCCCTCAATAAACACTCTCTTTCAGGGCGTTTTAGGAATGAAGGTCCCGTTTGCTCCTTCATGGGAGCAGTTATGAAGCGTGGACGGCGGCCGTTGAACAGGGAGGGAAAGCCGTGGCTCGGGAACTCATCAACGTGGAAGCGGTCGACCGCTCCTTTGGTGCCGTCGATGTGCTTCAGGACATCAACATCAAGGTGAACGACGGCGACCGAATCGGCATCGTCGGTCACAACGGTGCGGGCAAAACCACGCTCCTCAACACCATCAGCGAGCAGAAGCAAGACACGGGCGACGTGGAGTTTGCTCCGGGCATTCGCCTCGCCTACTTGACCCAAATTCGGGACCTTGAATCGGACTCAACCATCGAGGAAGAACTCGGTCGCAAAGGCCGTCAATTCCAAGAACTGGAGGACGAAATCGCTGCGATTGAAGCCCAAATGGTGGACCCTGCTTTCTACGAGGGCGATTGGGAACCCGTCATGGAGCACTACACCGAATTGCAGCAAACGCTCGCCTCAAGCGGTGGGGGCAACGTCGCCGGCATCGCCAAGGGGATTCTCGAACGCCTTGGCCTCGACCAGCACCCCATGGACATGGCCGTCAACAAGCTCTCGGGTGGCGAACAGGCCAAACTTGCTCTGGCACGCCAACTGGTGGGTCTCAACGGGATTGACGTCATCTTCCTCGACGAGCCGACCAACCACCTGGACATTCACACCACCGAGTGGCTCGAAACCTTCCTCACGGAGTTCAAAGGCGCCCAACTCATCGTCTCCCACGACCGCTACTTCCTCGACCA
>JAYNUQ010000068.1:0-4395 GCA_038116375.1 Candidatus Poseidoniales archaeon
GCACCGAGGAAGAAGGCGATGGCCGTGTTGGCGTCGTTGATGACGAACAGCAGTCCGCCGACGGCCACACAGAAGATGGCGAGGACACGGTACTCTGCAAAGAGGAACGCCATGGCACCCTTCTGAATTTCGTCCGTGATGTCAGCGACAACTTTGTTGTCGATGTTCACTTTGTTCACTTGCTGGTAGAGCACGAACGCAATCACCAAACCAAGGGCACCTGCGCCTGCTGAAATCATGGCAATGTTTTCCATCATCAATATCACCTGTTGCCTCGGCCACTTAGGAACCCTTCATAAGCCGTTCCCACGGAAAAAGTCCCTCTGTCGGGGTTTGAGCACGCCAGCAGTAAAACCGAAGCAACGCAAACGGGAATTTGAGGCAATCGTTGAAAGGGGAGGAACCTGTCGCTGATACATGAGCATCACAGCCGAGGAAATCCTCGCTGAGATCGGTCCCGTTCAAGAGATCCTCGATGAGCACGACGGCGTCGTCACCGTCATCGATACGTCCGACGGAAACATCATGCTGTCGCTGGACGGCGGTTGCACGGGATGTTCATCCACGCCGATGACCGCCATGCAAATTTACTATTCACTCAAAAAATTGGAACCCGTCAACGACGTTATCTTCGTGAACGGAGAACTGCCTGAATACATGCGGACCTTCATTGACCAAAAGATGGCAAAAGAAGCCGCTGAAGGCGGACAAGACGATGACGGTGGCGAGCCTCAAGGGGAAATCGTCTGATCATTCCTCTTCACGCATGCGCCCAATGCTGTGAGGATTCGCACCAAACGATACGTTCTCGCCTTTGATGTTCATTCGGGCCGAGATGGCGAGAATCACACAGAACAAGGCCAGAGGGCGAGGGAGGTAGTCGGAGCCCCACAACTCACCGCCCAGGCTCGGGAGCCACCAAAGAACGGCGGCGGCTGACAACAAAAGGACGAAAATGATGTTTTGAACGATGTTTTCAGCCGTTGGTGAGCGGGAGAAGGTGGCGATGAAGGTGAACAAAACAGCAGAGGTTGCACACAACACTTCGGCCAGCACCTCGACCAGAGCCGCATCCACCATGCCGTTGCCAAACCTCCTGCGTTCTTGAACATGGGGGCCAGAGCGAACCTTTGTGTAGGGTCGTCAGCCTCTTCTTTGTATGGCAGGCGGTTCCTTTGCCCTTCCCAAGCCTCGTCCGTCCGGACCGCCTTATTTTTCGCGCAATCAAGTCGCCAATGTGCTGCATCAAGTGGCCGTGCTGCTTGAACTTCAAGGGGCCAACGTCTTCCGCGTCCGGTCCTACCAAAACGCCAGTCGCATGCTTGGCAGTTTGAGCGAAGACCTTGGCGAACTCGTGGCCAGTGGAGAGATCTACAACATGAAAGGCATAGGCAAGGGCCTCGGCAGCGCCCTCACCCAAGCCATCACGGAAGGACGCTGGCCTGATGATTGGGTTGACCTCCACACCAGCACACCACCGGGCCTCATCGAGATGCTGGGCATTCCCGGACTTGGCCCAAAACGTATCAAACTCATGGCCGACGAACTCGGTGTGGACTCCGTGGCCGCCCTCAAAGAGGCCGCCCTCAACAACGAAATTGCCCCGATGAAAGGCTTTGGCGCCAAGTCTCAGCAACGCATGCTCGACGGCATTGAACTCCTGTCTCGATTCCGCGCCCGCCGACGTCTTGACATCGGTTTGCGCTACGGTGAGGCCTTCCAGCGAAAAATTGCAGCGCTTGACGGCGTGCATCGTGCCACATTGGCAGGAAGTGCACGCCGACGAAAAGACACCATCGGCGACCTTGACGTCGTGGTATCGGTGGACGAAACCGACCACGAAGACGTGGCCAACGCCATCCTCAACCTTGCCGGAATCGCCGATGTCAAAGGGGCTGGCGACTCCAAGATCAGCCTCATTTTGGACACCACCATCTTCGATGAATCCTTCGCAGTGGGCCACATCGACCCCAACGTGCTGGACGCTATTGGGGGTGATGACTACGAGCAGTTGGAAGCGGGCGGTACCATCGATGCCCAGGTCCGACTGGTTCCACCCCACGTCGAACCGTTCACGCTGGCCTACTTCACGGGCAGCAAGGAACACAACATCGCCATGCGCCAACGGGCCATCGACCGCGGGCTACGGCTCAATGAATTCGGTTTGATTCCCGAGGCAAAAGCAGGTGACCTGAAGGGCATGGAGGCAGCGGTTCACTCCCTCACGGCCGCCGACGAAGCGGCCATCTATGCGCATCTCGACCTCGCCTATGTTCCTCCAGAACTGCGAGAAGACATGGGAGAGGTCGTCGCAGCCGAAACGGGTACGCTGCCGAGCCTCATCGAAACAAGCCACGTCAAAGGGTCGCTTCACAACCACACGACGCTCTCTGACGGTGAAGCCAGCCTCGAGGTCATGGCCGATACGGCTCGAAAGATGGGATGGAACTGGCTGGGCATCGCTGACCATTCACCCACCCTCAAAATCGCCAACGGTGCGAGCGCAGAGGACCTGCTCGAACAAGGCCGCACCATCAAACAGTACAACGCAGAGTGGGCCGAAAACGACGTGGATTTCCGTCTCTTCCACGGTGTAGAATCTGACATCCTCGAAGGTGGGAAACTCGACCACCCTGATGACGTTCTGGCCGAATTGGACTACGTGGTTGCCAGCGTCCACGCCATGACAAAGTGGCGGGGCCGAGATGAACACGAGAACACGGAAGAGATGCTGCGCGTTATCGACCACCCCGCTACGACCGTTCTGGGCCACCCAACGGGACGCATTCTCCAAGGCAGGGAAGGCTACGAAATTGATCTGTTTGCCGTCCTTGAACACATGGCGGAACACAACGAAGAGGGCCGACTCAAGGCCGTGGAACTCAACGCGAGCCCCTACAGGTTGGACCTTGACTGGCGCCTGTGCAAGCATGCCAAGGGGCTTGGTGTTCCTGTGGCCATCAATCCTGATGCACATTCGGTCAGAGGACTCAGCGACATCGCCTATGGCGTGATGACCGCCCGCAAAGGATGGATTGAGCCACACGACACGCTGAATGCGATGACGGGAGCCGAACTTACACAGCGGTTGGGTCGTTGAGGGCAAAGCACACCTTCTTGACTCACCGATGAATCCAGCGTTCATGCGCACCTTGCGAACCATCATTATGGGCAGCATGATGATCATCCCTGGCTTGGTGCTGGGTCTGCTCGTTTGGTACCTTACCGGCCGCCCTGAAAGCGAACCGCTTGAAACCCTCATCTGCAACGGCATACCGCTGGTCTCCATCGGTCTCGGGCTCTACTTTGGATGGCAAACCGGTGAAGAATACAGTGCGACCTACGAAGGGTGAGTGGTGTCGTGAAGCGCCAGGAAAAGGCCGACATCATCGCCGAACAACTGGAAACGCTCTATCCCGAAATCCCCATCCCGCTTGACCACAGCAACGCCTTCGAGTTACTTGTTGCCGTTCTGATGAGTGCCCAAACCACCGACCTCAAAGTCAACCAGGTCACGCCAGCCCTCTTTGCCAAAGCCAGTTCAGCCGAAGCGATGGCCGCTTTGGACGTGGAGACCATTCTTGCCGACATTCGTCAGGTTGGGCTTGCCCCAACCAAGGCGAAAAACATCAAACGACTCTCCGAAATGTTGGTTGAACAGCATGAGGGAGAGGTTCCTGCCTCGTTTGAGGCGCTCGAAGCACTACCGGGCGTGGGCCACAAGACCGCTTCCGTGGTCATGGCCCAAGCCTTTGACGTGCCAGCCTTCCCTGTGGACACCCACATCCACCGGCTTGCTGCTCGCTGGGGCCTTTCCAACGGCACCACCGTTGAAAAGACGGAAAAAGACCTCAAGGCGGTCTTTCCGAGGGACAAATGGAACGACCTTCACTTGCAAATCATCTTTTTTGGGCGAGAATACTGCCCTGCACGATTCCACGATTTGACGGCATGCCCCATCTGCTCGTGGGCGGCCACGAAGAAACGCATTCGTGAAGAGGCGAAGCGTTGACCTCAGAAGAGGGAGAAGCTCCGACCGACGATGCTGGTGACCAGCACGATGCCTGCGAGAATCATGGTGATGCGAACCGCCACGTGCTGCCCTTCGTCTTCCTGAGCCTCGCGGAAGAAAGCGTAGGCGAGCAAGGTCAGCGCGCCCGTCTGAAGAATCGTGGCCATGGCGCCAAAGAGGGCCACTTGCCCCTCATAGCCGTCCACATCGTCGAGGTATTGCTGAGCCTCTTTCTCGTCAGCAAGGTCGTAATCCGTGATGTTGGGCTCTGAAGACGAGAGCGGAAATTGAGCAAAAACGGTGGCAAACACCAGCAGGGCTGCACCGATCATCAACCATTTTTGGAAGGTGTACATGCTCCCCTTCGCCACGCTCGCTGCTGG
>JAYNUQ010000069.1:0-4344 GCA_038116375.1 Candidatus Poseidoniales archaeon
TTGAGCCACCGCTGTTGTTCGCCCAAACCATGTAGGACGTTTGTGGCCACAATTCCGTCGGTGTGCCTGAAAGCACACCGGTCTGGGTGTTGAAGGTCACGCCGCTTGGCAGGCTTCCGTTGATGGCCCACGAAGTAACATTGCCACCCGTATTGGTTTGGTAGTTGATGGAGAGCAAGTTGTATCCTGCATTGCAACCTGGCGAATACGAATTGCAATTGCCAAGGCTGGTGTACAAGGTGCCATTGATGAAGAAGTTCGTTCCAGATCCGGGGTGGCCCCATGACAGACCGGACGAACCGTTTTCCACCATCCACGTGGACTGGTTCGAGGTGTCGTGGGCCCATAACCCCTGCACGCCAGGGCCTGTGTCATCCGCTGCAAAGTAAATGGTATCGCCAACGGCCATGACCAGATCGGCGACGCCTTGGGTTCCAAATGGAGAGAAATCGTAAACTTTCCACGTGCTTCCATTCGACGTGTCGTGGGCGTAGAGTTTTCTTCCCGTTGACGACCATCCGTTTTGACTGACCTGGACATATTCGTCCATGGCATCAAAATAGATGGTATCGCCCACAACCACGGCCATTTCTTGTCCTGGGTTGCCGCTGTTAAATGAACAGGAAGGGCAGATGATCGGGATATCGACCGCAACCCACACCGAATGATTGGACGTATTGTAAGCGAAGATGTCATTGCCATCGTTGTTGGTACTTGCGGTCAAGTAAATCGTATCCCCGATGAGGAGGGCGATGTTACATCCTGGATTACCGTGTCTGAATTGAGCGTGGTAGTTGCTGGTTTTGAAATCCTTGACCAGCCATGAGGTTTGATTCGCATGGTTGTGCGCCCACAGTTCCCTTCCAGTGTAGCCACCATCCGCATCGAAATAGAGGGTGTCGCCAACAACCAGCGCCATGCATTCTCCGGGACTGCTCGATGTAACACCGCTGCTGATGTCGATTCTCCACATGGTTGTGTTTGAGAGATTGTAAGCCCACATTCCGTCACCGCCACTTCCCCAAGCTTGGAAGTAGATGGTATCGTCGATGACACCCAAATCACGTCCATAAGAGGTGAGGTAGTTTGTACTCGGCAGCGTGCCCGTCGTGTTCGTGTGACCCACTCGCCACGTCGTTCCGTTGGAAGTATCGTGCGCCCACAATTCAACGCCCAGGCTAGCATTGCCCGAATCAGCGGAGAAGTAAATCGTATCACCCATCAGGGTCGAAAAGAGCTCCCCTGGATTACTGTTGTAGTTTTGGTTGGTGTTGACGGTGTTAATATCCTTGACCAACCAACCGCTGTTGTTGGAGGTGTTGTAAGCCCACAAATCAACAGCGCCACCTGCCCAATTGGCGTCAAAATAAATGACATCGCCAATGAGATAGGACATGTACCGGCCGTGATTGTAGGTAGCGTATACGGAAGTCGACCCGTTTTCGAGGTACCAAGTTGGGTTCGGATCCCAACCTGTTCCGTTGGAGGTGTTGAACGCGTAGAACTTATCGCCGCTGTAGATAAGGTATTCACCAGTGAGGTAGACAACATCCCCCACCACAACGGCGAACTCGGTGTTTGGAAGAGAAACAGACCACCTTGAGCCGTTTCCGCTCGTTTGGTTGATGAACGACGGTCCGATGTTCACGTAGGAATTGTTGGTCCACGTGTTGTTCTCTGGGATGTATTCGAACGGACCGGGTGCCTCATCATTGATGGTAATCGTAATGGTGGCCGAGGACGAACCGCCCGAGTTGTTGGCCCAAATCGTGTAGGTTGTCGCCGTGGTCTGGAGAACGGTCGGAATACCCCAAATCGTTCCGTTGCTCGTACCGAAGTTGAGTCCAGCTGGCAGGGTTGCGTTGATTTCCCACGAGGTGATGATACCCGCACCTGCTAGGCTTGCATTGAGCGGCAAGTCGCTGCTCTGGTTGTTGATGGTCAACACCAGCGTGCTCGGTGCATAGGAGAGGGTGGGAAGGTCGTCCACGATGGTGATGTTGAGGTAGGCCACGCTGGAGCCACCGCTGTTGTTGGCCCAAACCATGTAGGACGTTTGCGTCCACAATTCGGTCGGCGTTCCATAGATTGTACCGTTGTTGGTGCCAAAGGAGAGACCGCTCGGCAGGCTTCCGTTGATGGCCCATGTGGTCACATTACCGCCCGTATTGGTTTGGTAGTTGATGGAGAGCAAATTGTATCCTAGAGTACAACCCGGAGAATACCCATTGCAATTTCCGGTATGGGTGTACAAGGTGCCATCGACAAAGAAATTTGTTCCATCCCCAGATGAACCATTTTCTACCAACCAAGTGGATTGGTTCGAGGTGTCGTGTGCCCACAACCCAGCAGGGACGCAGTTGGCATATCCGCACGCTCGGAAGTAGATGGTATCACCAACCACCATGAGTTGCTTGCTAATGCCTTGGCCTCCTGACGGACTGAAATCGTGCACGATCCACGAGGTCTTGTTCGAGGTATCATGAGCCCAAAGTTGTCTGTTCACGTAAGGTAAACCGCTTTTTGGTGCATCAAAATAGATGGTATCGCCGATGACCGTCAATAGATTCTGTCCTGCATAGTAGTTGTTCGTGCCAACAACAGGCCAGCTCGAATGATTCGACGTATCGTAGGCGAACAGGTGAAGGCCTATGCTTTGATCCATTGCGACTAGGTAAATCGTATCCTCGTAGAGCACTGCTGTGGATCGAGTAGTTTGGGAACATCCTGGATTTCCATCTCTGAGTTGAGAATTGTAATTGGTGGTTCTGAAATCCTTGGCCAGCCACGAGGTTTGGTTCACATGGTTGTGTGCCCACAGTTCCCTTCCAGTGTAGCCACCATCTGCATCGAAATAGAGGGTGTCTCCAACAACCAGCGCCATGCATTTTCCAGGATTGCTCGATGTAACACCGCTGCTGATGTCGGTTCTCCACATGGTTGTGTTTGAGGTGTTGTAAGCCCACAACCCATTACCACCGCTTCCCCATGCTTGGAAGTAGAAGGTGTCGTCTATCACGCCCAAGTTTCGTCCTAGAGGCCACGCAGATGTTGATGGCAAACCCGTCGTGTTCGTATGACCCACTCGCCACGTCGTTCCGTTGGAGGTGTCGTGCGCCCACAATTCAACGCCCAGGCTTGCATTGCCCGAATTGGCAGAGAAGTAAATCGTATCACCGATCAAGGTCGAGAAGCGTTCTCCAGGATTGCTGTTGAAATTGAGGTTGTTGATGTTGACGGTATTGATTTCCTTTACCAACCAACCGCTGTTGTTGGAGGTGTTGTACGCCCACAATTCCACACCAAATTGATCGCACCACGAAATGTTACATTCAGCATCAAAATAGATGACATCGCCAATCAAGTAGGACATGGACCGTCCGTGGTTAAAGGTTCTATGTCCGAAGGTCGACCCATTTTCGAGGTACCATGTTGGATTGGGGTCCCAAGCTGTTCCGTTGGAGGTGTTGAATGCGTAGAACTCATCACCACTGAATGGAATATAGGCTCCAGTGAGGTACACAACATCACCAACCACTACCGCATAGTCTGTTTGTGGGAGAGATAAGGACCATGTTGAGCCGTTTCCGCTCGTTTGGTTGATGAACGACGGTCCGATGTTCACGTAGGAATTGTTGGTCCACGTGTTGTTCTCTGGGATGTATTCGAACGGACCGGGTGCCTCATCGTTGATCGTAATTGTGATGGTGGCTGAGGTCGAACCGCCTGAGTTGTTCGCCCAAATCGTGTAGGTTGTGGCCGTTGTTTGCAAGACCGTTGGAATACCCCAAATCGTTCCGTTGCTCGTTCCAAAGTTGAGTCCAGCTGGCAAAGTCGCATTGATTTCCCACGTGATGATCTCACCCGGACCGGTCAAGGTCGCATTCAGTGGTAAGTCACTGCTTTGATTGTTGATGGTCAGCACGAGTGTGCTCGGTGAATACGAGAGGGTTGGAAGTTGGTCGTTGACGGTCATGTTGAGGTACGCCACGGTTGAGCCACCGCTGTTGTTCGCCCAAACCATGTAGGCTTGAGTAGGCCACAATTCAGTTGGGGTTCCTGAAAATGTACCAGTGCTCGTACTGAATGAGATTCCAGATGGCAGAGAAGTATTGTTCAGAGCCCAAGAAGTAATGGCGCCTGAGCCTGTTATGGTAGGCGCAAGCGGTAAGTTGGAATTTGCTGTGTTATTTGTCAACGTCAGATTTTCAGGCGAGTAGGAAACGGTTGGAACGGTATCAATCACTTCGATGGTGATCGTCGTTGTGTTGGTACCACCAGAGTTGCGGGCCGTAATCGTGTAGGTTGTGTTGGTCGACAACTCAGTAGGCGTTCCCGAAATCT
>JAYNUQ010000070.1:0-4246 GCA_038116375.1 Candidatus Poseidoniales archaeon
CCTACACCTGGACCACGAACACCATCAATTACGTCACGGGCGCAGGCTACTCGCCCAGCGTGGTCGTGGATTCAAACGGAACGATTCACATCGTTCACGTCATTTGGAGCGACGACGAATTATGGCATTCCAAGCTGACGGTCGGAAGCACGACGTGGAGCCACACCAAGATCATGGATTGTTACGGATGCCGTGAAACGGACATGACCATCGACGACCACGACAATCTCCACATCGCCTTTTACCTCAAGCAAGACGGAACCACGGGCTACCTCTACTACGGGGTCTACAACGGCACTGAATGGACCACGCAATCCCTGCAAAACAACGTCTACAACAACCAAATTCGAATCGTGTTGGACGCTCACGACCGCCCCCACATCGCGTACGCCAAGGCCGGCTACATCTGCAACGGTGCCATGCTCAAGTACCACGATGGCTCAAATTGGGTTACTCAAGCCATCGACACGACGACCACCTACGTTGGGTGCGATTCGTCCATCGCCATTGACCACAACGGCCACGTACACGTGACCTACCGTCACCACAGCAACAGGGACCAGATGATCGGCTCAAACATCAGCGGGACCTGGCAACGCTACACCGTTGACGGCGGCAGCGGCGTGGGCTACTACAGCGACATGGTCGTGGACCACAACAACAACCTCCAGATGCTCTACCGCACGGACGCCGGCGGTGGCCAGTACAAGCACGCCACGGGTCTGTCCGGCTCAGCGTGGAGTAACACGGCCTCGTCCGGCGGGTACAACGGCTTCCGCCTTCAAACCGATGCGCTTGGCAACGTTCACGCCTCCATGTACGATTCCGGTTCCGATGATTTGGTGTACGGCATGCTGACTCCCGATTCAGGGAACCCGTGGAGTTTTTCGGCGGTGGACACCGGTGGTGATGTCGGTTTGGAGAACGACATTTTCGTTGACGACAGCAACATGATTCACATCGCGTACTACGATTCCAGCAATCAACGGCTAAAGTACGCCAACAAATCAAGCGGGATGTACCTCAAGAAGGAGATCACCGTTGACTTCGGTGCCTACGGCATGGTGACGGGCACGGTGGTTGACGACACCACCATCCTGGTGGACACGCCTGCAGCCGGGAGCGTGGCAGAATCGGTCAACCTCAGCCTTTGGGGGGCTGACGGCAACGAGCGCCCGCTCGGCGTGAGTTTCCTGTTCATTGCGCCTGACGATGTTGACATGGACGGCGTCCTCAACCCCGACGATGACTGTCCCAACGTCGCAGGAACCAGCACCATCGACCGTGATGGTTGCCCGGACGCTGACAACGACGGCTACAGCGACGAGAACGATGACTTCCCCAACAACCCCTCCGAGTGGTTGGACACCGACGGTGATGGCGTGGGCGATAACAGCGACCTGTTCCCCAACGACAGCGGCGAATGGATGGATTCTGACGGCGATGGCGTGGGCGACAACGGTGACGCCTTCCCCAATGACGGCAACGAAACGATGGATTCCGACAACGATGGGGTCGGCGATAACGCTGACATGTTCCCCAACAACGCCTTCGAATACCTCGACAGCGACGGCGACGGCGTTGGCGACAACAGCGATGCCTTCCCCTTTGACGCCAACGAAACCATGGATTCTGACGGCGATGGCGTGGGCGATAACGCCGATGCTTTTCCCAACGATGCGAGCGAAACGATGGACTCCGACGGCGACGGTATCGGTGACAACAGCGACCCCTATCCGTACATCAACAACTTCCTCGACAGCGACGGAGATGGCACGCCCGACCTCCAAGACGCCTTTCCCAACGACATCACCCAGTGGATGGACAGCGATGGGGATGGGTACGGTGACAACGCCAGCGGTCTCTCGCCCGATGCCTTCGTGAACGTGGCCAGCCAATGGTCGGACATCGACGGGGACGGGTACGGCGACAACTGGGGGAACGCCTCGTGGAACGACCTGCGAGGCCCGACGAGCCTTGGCGAGTATGTGGAAGGCGCCGTGATGGCCGATTTCTGCCCGGAAGTCCCCGGAAACTCAACGGTGGCTGGGTTCTTTGGATGCATCGATGACGACGGCGACGGTATTGCAAACATGTTTGAAATCGTTGAAATTCCCGTTGACTCGGACGGTGACGGCATCCCTGACGAATTCGATGAATGCCCAAATACGCCAATGGGGACGCTCATCGACCTCAAGGGGTGCGAACTGACCATCAACGACGACGGGACCGTTGACCTGCCCGAAGACTCGTTCTTCTCCGATGAATTGGTCCAAACGGTGGGTTGGGGCGCCATCGTCCTCGCCCTACTCACCCTTCTCCAAACGAACGCAGCGGCTGCCATCTTGCCCGATGCCTTCCGATGGATGCAAGTCTTCCGCCGAAACACCAAGTTGACCCGAGAGGAAGAAAACGAGTTGACCTACCTGCAATCCCTCGTTCAGGCCTATTTCCAAGAACCTGAAGCCTTGCATGAAGAACTCCGTTCCCTCAAGGCCGACTTGACGGCTCGCTTCACGAACAACGAGATCAAGAACGACACGCGGGAGAAAATCACGGTGCTCATCAACGACCTGCTGACCAGCAGCGAAGAGGACTTGGTTCACATCGCTCACAACGACGCCTACTTTGGCCTGAGGGCTACGGTCGGGGCGACGGAGCGAACAGAACTTCTCAATGAACAATTGGCGATGAGGGAATCGGATGGAGCGGACGCCCTCACCGAGGGACCTTCCAAGGACATGAACGGCCAAATCAACCCGGCGGACGGCTACGAATGGTTGGAGCATCCCGAAGGAAGCGGCATTCACTACATGCGGGCCCAGAAGAGCGATGACTGGACCAAGTGGCAAGGTTGAACCCCCCACGAGGTTGAAGAAGGCCCTCCCTCAGCAAGGGGTGTGAGCAACCCGTCGCTGGAGGCCCTGTCGTGGCACGCCCGCTTCTTGGGCGAGACGCCCGGCGATGATACTGAAGGCGGTCGCCCACGCCAAGTTCCCGGCAAGTGCTGGTCAAAGGTGACGCCCACGCCCGCCCCCGAACCACAACTCGCTCTGTGGTCGAACGAAATGGCCGAAACGTTGGGTCTTGAACGGACGGACGATGCCGGCGTCGTGCTCGGTGGCGGCACGCCGGTATCCGGGATGCAACCCTACGCCCAACGCTACGGTGGCCACCAGTTCGGCAACTGGGCCGGCCAGTTGGGCGACGGTCGAGCCATCACGCTGGGTGAAGTCGAGACCGAAGACGGCTTCCTTGAACTGCAACTCAAAGGCGCCGGTCTGACGCCGTATTCGCGTACCGCCGACGGCAAAGCCGTCCTTCGCTCCTCCATCCGGGAATTCCTCTGCAGCGAAGCGATGCATCATCTCGGCGTGCCCACCACCCGCGCCCTGTCGCTGGTGACCACGGGCGAAGCGGTCGTGCGAGACGTCCTCTACAACGGCAACCCTGCCCCGGAGCCTGGAGCCGTGGTCTGCCGCGTCGCGCCCAGTTTCATCCGTTTCGGCAGCTTCCAAATCCACGTCTCCGACGGCCATCACGAAACGCTTCGCACCCTCGTCGACCACACCGTTCGCCACCACTTCCCGCACCACGACGCCAGCACCGACGACGGCCTCATCGCGTGGCTGACCGAGGTGGCCGAATCCACGGCGACGATGATCGCCCATTGGATGCGAGTCGGCTTCGTTCACGGCGTCATGAACACGGACAACATGTCGATTCACGGCCTCACGATTGACTACGGCCCCTACGGCTGGTTGGAGCCCTACGATGTGGACTGGACGCCCAACACCACCGACGCCGGTCGCCGCCGCTACCGCTACGGTCAGCAGCAACACATCGGGGCTTGGAACGTCGCTCGCCTGCTCGAAGCCATGGCTCCGCTGATGGACGACGTGAGCCGACTTCAACCGGTGTTGGACCACTGCATGGAATTCGCCATGAACGCTCAAAGCGAAACGTGGGCCGAAAAGTTGGGCCTCGGAACGCTGCAGGAAGCCGACGAGCCACTCGTCAACGACCTGCTCGACCTGCTGGGCGCCACCGAGGTGGACATGACGCTCTTCTTCCGCCACCTCTGCTCCATCAGCGAGCCCGATGTCGCCCACGTGGCCGACGCTTTCTACGAAGGCAGCGAGCCCGACACCAGCGCATGGAACCGTTGGCTCAAGCGCTGGTGGGAACGTGTTGACGGCCAGCCCGACCGAGACGGGATGCGCCGAGCCAACCCGAAGTACGTGCT
>JAYNUQ010000071.1:0-3033 GCA_038116375.1 Candidatus Poseidoniales archaeon
CCATGGACACGCCAATCACGGCAGAATGTGACCCGTTGGCCGTGTTCTGGGCCACCGCAGCAGGCGTGCTGATGTCGTAATCGAACATGTCCTCGCCTTCGGCAGGGTGCCAGTGAAGGCAATTGGCGTCAGCGTGGTAGTGGAAGGTCCCGCCTTGACCGTTGTGAGCGTGGCACACACCGAGTTCAATCGGTTGTCGGTCTTCCTCGTAAGCCCCGTGCTGACTCGCTACGGCGTCGCCGCCAGGGCCGTCTTCAGGACCGTAGAACGGCACGCCGTTGATGGCAATCGCTACTTCACCAAGAGCCGCTGCGCATTCGTAATCACCGTTCGCTTCGGGGCAGTTGGTTGAATCATGGCCACCGGTGGTGTCGTTGACCGGGGAACGAGGGATGGTCCATTCGTAATTTTGCGCACGGGTGCAGTCGTTGGCTTGGGTGCACGCCAGCGTGGATTCAAAATCATGGTCGGGCAGTCCATTGGTCGTGATGGTGATGTGTGTGGCGTTCATCGTAATACTGACCGAGCATTCGTGGGTTTCGACCGCTGAAGTGGAGAGGTCGTCCACCTGCGTGATGTTCTGTCCTGATTGGCAACGGAAGACATCAAGCCAGAACTGGCCCATGTCGGATGGGTCGTAGGTCGGTTGGGTGGGGTCTGTCGGGTCATCGGTGCCGTTATCGGTTTGGTTTCCCGTGTTGTTTCCCGTTTGGTTGCCGGTGGTGTTTCCCGTGCCGTTATCGGTACCGCTGTTCGTTTCATTGCCGGTTGTGTCGTCTGTCCCGTCATCGCTACCGTCGTCGGTTTGGTTCGTTTCACCCTCGGAGGTTGTTCGGTTGATTTCAATCAACGTGGTGTTCGATGTGGTCGCTTCTTCGTCGTGCGTAGCCGTGATGTTGAGGTAAATCTGTTGAGCACTGCTTTGCACCGTCAGCGACCAGGCGCCGTCCGTGTTGGGCTGCGTAGCGATGGTGACGTCCTCGTCAAGACTCAACCTGACGGTGATCTCATCGGGATGAAGGTGATCAACATCACCCAAGATGGCGATGGTGGAACCGTCGTCAATCACGTTGCTGACCGATAACACCGGAGCGGGGTGCGTGTGGAACATGGAATGGGGGTCCAAGGGCACACAATCATAGCCGTTCTCCGCTGAGGCATTGAGCACTTTTTCTGTACCGACAAGGCACGTGTCTTCTTCGACAACCTCTTCTTCGGTGTCGCCTTCAGTCTCGCCCTCGTTCACCGAAACGGGCTCGTCTTCGGGCACCAACACCACGAGCAGGCTGGCGCCAAGAATCATCACCAAAACCAGCCAAAGAGCGTCGCGTCCCATGCTCCTTGTAAGTGCAGAGATGCTTATGGTGGTTTGCCAGCAATGTCCGCCATTGCCTCAAAGCCAGAATCAAACCTTCAAATGGAAGGCCCTCTGATTGGAACCCATGGAACGCATGATTGTGGGTGGTGGATGCTTTTGGTGCGTCGAGGGCGCCTACAAACAAATTCACGGTGTTGAGTCTGCTCTTCCCGCATATGCGGGCGGACACGACCCCCATCCCACCTATCAGGCGGTCTGCAGCGGCACCACCGGTCACGCCGAGGTGGTTGAAGTCCAGTTTGACCCAACCGTCATTTCCTACGAAACCCTGCTCGAAGTCTTCTTCACCGTCCACGACCCAACCCAACTCAACCGCCAAGGTAACGACATCGGAACGCAGTACCGCTCCTGCATCATGCCGCTCTCAGAGCAGCAGCGAGCCACGGCTGAGGCCATGATCGCCGACATGGGCAACGTCTACGACGACCCCATCGTGACCACGCTCGAGGAACCGATTCACTTCCTCATTGCCGAAAAGAAGCACCACGACTACTACGCACGAAACCCCTACCAGGGCTACTGCGCAGCCGTCGTGGGACCGAAAATTGCCAAGGTTCGTGCCAAGCACGCTCACCTCTACCGCTGAGACATCGCAAAACCTCCACCTCGGCCAGGCCGCCATCGACGCCGCCATTCGCTGCATGGGTGAGGTTCAAGAATCGCCGATGAAGCCATTCCACCATGCCCAACAGCATTCCCAAGCCACCAACCCCCGTCAACGAACCCGTCCTTGGCTACCTGCCGGGCAGCAAGGAACGTGCCGACCTTGAGGCTGAACTCAAGCGTCAGTCAGCCGAGGTCCTCGAAATCCCCTGCATCATCAACGGAGAAGAAGTGTTCACGGGCGATGTGGTCGAACAGGTCATGCCGCACAACCACGGCCACGTCATCGCTCGTGTTCACATGGCGGGCGAGAAGGAAGTCAACGCCGCCATCAACGCCGCTCTTGGTGCACATGAAATGTGGTCCACCATGCCATGGCAGGCCCGTGCCGCTGTTTTCCTCAAGGCCAGTGAATTGCTCAAGGGACCACGCCGAGCTGAAATCAACGCTTCAACCATGCTCAACCAGTCGAAAACCTGCCATCAAGCCGAAATTGACTCTGCTTGCGAACTCATCGATTTTTGGCGTTTCAATTCCGACTATGCCCGCCAGATCTACGAAGACATGCAGCCCCCCATCTCGCCCTCCTCCATGTGGAACTCGAGTGAAGTGCGTCCACTGGAGGGATTCGTGTTCTCGGTCACACCCTTCAACTTCTCGAGCATCGCCGCCAACCTCCCCTCCTGCGCCGCCATCATGGGCAACGTCGGTGTCTGGAAGCCCTCTCGAAATTCCTACGTCTCAAACTACCGCCTGATGCGCCTCATGATGGATGCAGGACTGCCCGGGGGAGTCATCAACTTCATTCCAGGACGAGCGGCTGTTGTCGGCGACATTTGCTTGGCGCACCGCGAGTTAGCAGGTATTCACTTTACGGGTTCAACCCGCGTGTTCCGTCAGATGTGGCGAGACGTGGCCAACAACCTCGAGAACCTGAAATCCTATCCTCGCATCGTCGGCGAGACCGGTGGGAAGGACTTCATCGTCGCTCATCCAGATTGCGACCGTCAAGCCTTGCTGGTGGCCATGCTTCGTGGTGGATTTGAGTTCCA
>JAYNUQ010000072.1:0-2899 GCA_038116375.1 Candidatus Poseidoniales archaeon
ACGGACAACTCGGTATTGGCTCAACAAGCAACACCAACACACCAACCACGATTGGCTCACTCGGTTCAGGGCGAACAGCGGTGTCGCTTGCCATGGCCATGCACTCCGTTTGTGCCTTGCTTGACGACGGTTCGGTCAAGTGTTGGGGTGATGATTCTCAAGGACAATTGGGCAACGGCGGTTCGAACGTGGACATCAACAGTCCACCTTCCTCGGCCATCAATCTTGGAAGTGGACGGACAGCGAAAACCATCACGGCCGGTGAATACCACTTCTGCGCCATCCTCGACGACGATTCCATCACGTGTTGGGGCGATGGATTGAATGGAAAATTGGGCACCGGTTCGACCTCCGACCGTTCAACACCAACAGCCGTCAGCGGTTCGTTCGCCTCAGGTCGATACGCCGTCTACCTCGATGCTGGTTACGACCACACCTGTGCGATCCTTGACAACGGCGACTTGACGTGCTGGGGTTCAGATGCCAAAGGACAACTCGGCAACGGCGCAGGGTCCTCAAGCGACGTTTCCTCGCTTTCCACATCGGTCATCTCGCTTGGTTCTGGACGGACCGCGATTTCGGTTTCTGCAGGTGGACAACACACATGCGCTCAACTTGACAACGGTCAACTCAAGTGCTGGGGCAACCGTGGCGACGGCCAAGTAGGTGATAACGGCGGATTCAACAGCCCATCGGACCGAACAAGCCCTTCAACGGTCAGCAACAACAACTACGGCGGAAACACCTACGCCGACACGGGCGTCTTCCCTTCCGCAGCGGTCACCGGAGCGACGTGTGGTATCAGCCCTGCGTTGCCCACCGGCATGAGCCTGACCAGTGGCACCTGTGCCATCACGGGCACACCAACCGTCACGGCCTTCAACACCACCTACACGGTTTGGGCCAACATCTCCGGTCAGTCCTTCAGCGGTCAAGTGTGGCTTGAGGTCGGCCTGAACGTCCCGATTCTCTCCTATTCACCCACGTCCTACCTGTTCGTGAACGGCACCGCCATCACCGAGGTGCAACCCATCAACACGGGCGGAGAAATCAGCGGGTTCGAGATCAGCCCAGCGCTGCCCAACGGTCTCTCGATTGGTTCAACCAACGGCACGATTTGGGGAACACCGACGGTTGCTTCAGCGCTCACCTCGTACACGGTTTGGGGCAACAACAGCGCTGGTTCGTCGTCCACAACGATCTCCATCAAGGTCGAAACGACACCAACGTCACTCTCCTATGATACAGAAAACATGACGCTGACCAAGGGCCTTGCGATGACGACCAACACGGCGACGGTCGGCGGTGGAACACCAACCTCGTGGGCGATCAGCCCATCGCTTCCAAGCGGTCTTTTCTTCTCCTCAACCACCGGTGACATCTCGGGCACACCAACCGTCTTGCAGACTTCAGCGGTCACCTACACCGTATGGGCCAACAACACGGCGGGGTCGGTCAACACCTCGCTCAACATCACCATCAACGATGTTGCTCCGAATACGGTCGTCTATTCGCCCGAAAACATGTCGTTCACCAACAACTCGGCCATCACCACCAACACACCGACGGCAAGCGGAGGCCCAGTTACCTCGTGGGCCATCAGCCCAGCCTTGCCAAGCGGTCTTTCGTTTGGGTCCACCAACGGTAGCATTTGGGGCACACCAACGGTTGAACAAGCTTCCACGACGTACACGGTGTGGGCCAACAATTCTGGCGGCTCCTCGTCGGGATCGATCAACATCACCGTTGGTCCAATGGCACCGGGCGACTTTGAATACATCCCTGAAGACAACGTGCTCTTCAACACCACCTACGCCCAACTCGCACCGTCCTTCGTCAACATCACCACGGGCAGCGGCACCACGTGGCAGGTGGGAACCTCGGACACCGGCCCCGGTTCGAACTTCGCCTTCAACATCAACGGTACCGTGTATCATAACGCCGGAAGCAATGAGAAATTGTGGGCTTACAACCCTACAACCAACACCACTTGGAAGGTGAACAATACCGTGACTTGGGTGGGTGAGCACATGGCGTACGCCGTTGAGGATACCATCTACTTCTCGGGTCACATAGGATCAACAGGAAGAGAATTCTACGCCTACAACACGACCAACCAAACGATGTGGCTCGTTTCTGACATCCTTTCCGGTTCCAATAACGGTAATCCTGGCCAAAACCAACCTTATCCCGCACAGGATGGAGACGTCCTGTTCTTCAAGGCGAAACCGACGAATAGTCAACGATATTGGTACACCTACAATCACAGCAACGGGACGCTGACGGAACTCAACCAGGGTTGGAGTGCAAGTGGGGCCTTTTCAGAGGTAATTGGAGATATCCTCTACATGAGAGGAACGGTTGGAAACGGCCATGCTGAAGTGTATGCGTATTCTGCAGTGAACGCCACCGCTTGGATGATCGAGGACATTTACTCAGGAAGTGCAAGTTCAGGTTCAGAGGCGGGTGAATACCTTCACACCGTGGTCAACGACATCTTGCTGTTCGATGCGTGGAGTGGCGTTACCAATGACCCGCGAAGCATCTGGGCGTACAACCCCGCCAATGCAACGGCCTGGGAATTGCAATCTGCTGATTCGACCCTTGGCGACGACCACGTGACCACGTCGAGTACCAATTGTGGCCAACCGCTCGTCGTCGGTGATGTGGCCTACTTCTGTGCAACGGGAGGCTCCAATGCAGGCGGCTACGAATTGTGGGCCTACAACACGTCCAACGAGACGACGTGGCTCGTGACGGACATCCACCCATCGGGCGACAGCCACCCTGGAAAACACATGTTTGAGGTCCTCGGTGATACGCTGTACTTCTCGGCTGCTGATGGTAGCACAGGCATTGAGATGTGGGCCTATGATACATCGAATCATTCAACGTGGAG
>JAYNUQ010000073.1:0-2761 GCA_038116375.1 Candidatus Poseidoniales archaeon
CGAAGCGGCTTGGCTTTTGGTGACGAGGAGCCATTCGTCGTCGCTCAGAAGATGGCTCATAATTGGACCGTCGCTGGTCACAAAATTTGGAATGCGCCAGCGTCCCTCAGGTACGAGAAGGCCGGGGTCGGTGTCAAAGGTCTTGAAGCGCAAGAGTTCATCGAACGGGTTGGTCAAATACATGGCATCCTCGGTCGAAACGGCGATGGCACACCCTCCGAACATGTTATCGAGCGGCACGGCCTCGTCATCCACCCATTTGTAGCAGGCATAACTTTCGGTCAGTTCGCCGGTTGCAGACACGACCGACCACGCATACGCACCGGTCGCAAAGGTCAGGTGCTCGGCAGAAGAGGTCATGGAGACGGATGAACTCACGTCGTAGAGTTGATGGGCGTGGGTCATGCGCCAAACAGGTTCACTGTAGTCGTTCGTTGCGTCCCATGCAGTGATGTCAACGCTGGTGTTGGTGAATCCTTCACTGATGTTGGCCAGGATGAAACCGTCGTCTCCCCACGTGCCCAGCATTGTGCCGGTGAGGAGTTCATCGGATTCCATCACGAAGGGGTCGGTCTCAAAATCGAGCACCAACATGTGAGCAAGCGGAACCATCGTGTACATCAGGGCGATGGAAAGAACGGCGTACATGCCGTATTTGATGATGTACTCCTTGCCCCAACGAGCAAGGAAGATGATGAGCGCCGTGAAGGCAAAGATTGCCAACAATTCAATGGCCACGTATCGAACTTGGGTGGCCCCTGAGGCGCCGAATGCATGGAGCTCGCCGACGTCGTAATACGGTCGGATGTACATGGCAAGGGCGATGGTGGCGACGAACATCCCGGCCATCCCGGCCATGCCTCTCCACTGTTCAGCCATCAACGAACCAAGGCTATCGCCTTCGCGAAGTTCGTCCTCGATTTGCGAGAACCGCTGAGAGACTTGGCGCTCCCCTTCGGTTGCGTCAGCATCGCTCATGGTCGTGCCAATCTCCCCTTCCATATCAGCCTCGCGTTTGAAAAAAGCGTGAAAAGCAAAGGAAAGAGCCTATGATGGCCGATGAACAGGACGGCGCATGGTGGACGTCAACAGCGCACGAGCGTGGCTGGAACACACCAAATCGAACGGGATGGCGCTCGGCCTTCTCAACACCCAACGAGCGCTTCGTGAACTCGTCTTGCCCTCCCGCAGTTACGAAACCATTCACGTCGCTGGAAGCAATGGAAAAGGCACCGTGCTGGCCACGCTCAGTGCTGCCCTCTCTGCTGAAAACATTCCCCACCTCACCTTCACCTCGCCGCACTTGGTACGGGTAGAAGAGCGCATTCGGCTCAACGGCCATCCTGTGTCCAGCGAGCGATTTGACGAGGCGCTGGTCAACGTTTACGACATGGTTGAGCGCACCGGCATCACGCTCACCTTTTTCGAAACGACGTTTCTCATCGCCATGGTCGTGGCCGCAAAGGAGCCAATTGAGGTGTTGGTGTTGGAAACAGGCTTGGGCGGGCGACTCGACGCGACACGCGTCGCTCCTGCTGATGTGGCGCTGATCACCGCATTGAGCCTCGAGCACACCGATGTGTTGGGGTCCACCCTGGCGGAGATCGCAGGTGAAAAGGCAGCCATTGCCCGACCCGGGTGCCCCATTCTCGTGCGAGCGGTGGAGCATGCCGCCGCAAGGAAGCGAATCACGCAGTGCGCCGCTCGCGCCGGTTCAATCGATGTTGACGGTGCGGTTGGACCTGCGTTGCTCACCTGGGTTGACATCGACGAGGACGCAACCTATTTCGAGGAAGCAGACGCATTGGCTGCGGCCGTTTGGCCGCATCTGAAATGCGCGGAAAAGAGCCCTTATCCTAAAATCCGCGGATTACGATGGCCTGGGCGGATGCAGAACGTACCGAGCCTTGCTCGACCCGGCATGACCTACCTGCTCGAGGGGGCTCACAATCCGAGCGGCATGAAGGCCTCGTGCGCCCAATTACGAGCACAGGAACGGTGGGTCGAGCCCTGGGCACTGCTGTTGGGCTGTACTCCACAGACGGACATGAAGTCCATGCTCAAACCGCTGGTGGACCTCTGCAAAGCACATCCTCCACTCGCCATCGTCCTCACCGAGCCGCAGTTTGGCCGCTATCCTGGCGTACCGTGCGAGGACATGGCCGCCGTGTTGCGTGAGGACGGATTGGAAACCACAAGGGGATTTTCGTTGCCCGAGGCGGCGGTAGCATGGCTGGAAACGGAGGCTCACGGAGCCAAAACGGTCCTTTCCATCGGTTCGCTCTACTTGCAAGGCAACGTGCTCGCCGCCCTCGGGGCCGACACCGATGAAGGGCTGGCCATCGTGGCGAAGGACTGAAACACCAAGGCCGATTCATGGAACACGGTGAGCGCATGAAGGACAAGCATCTGAAAATCCGAATCCAGCAGTGCTTGGCCTTGGCCGAAGCCTCCAACTGCCCGCGCCGCACCTTTGGTGCCCTGTTGGTTGACCCTCAGCGAAACGTGGTGCTGATGGACGGTTACAACGGTGGACCCCGGGGAGGAGGCCGCTTGTGCGGTGGCGAGGAATGCCTTCGAGACACCATGAACATCGAGTCGGGAACCCGTGTTGAAATCGGTTGCCATCACGCTGAGATGAACCTCATTTGCAACGCTGCGGCCAACGGCGTGCCCACCAACAACGCCTGGCTCATCGTCACGGGCGAGCCCTGCATGATGTGTGCAAAACTGATTCACCACGCGGGTATTGAACGGGTCG
>JAYNUQ010000074.1:0-2556 GCA_038116375.1 Candidatus Poseidoniales archaeon
AAATGCTGGTGAATGGATTTTGCTTCGTCAACCTGATGCGGTTTTGGACCGCGATAAATCCACATTTCAACCCGAGCGGTGGTCTTGCGGACCACATAAATCATCGAGACACCGGTTGAGACGGTTTGTTTGATGGTTTTGACTTTCCCAATCCGCCCGGTGATTTCACTTCGGGCATCCTCGTGGTTCACGATGTTTCGCAAAAAGGCGGTGTGCAAAGGTTCACTCATGTTCATTCCTCAGGCATTGAGCAGCTTCTCGATGTTGATGATCCCGCTGACCCGCTCGTCGGCCAAGGCTTTCATGGTGGCGAGTTGTTCTTCCGTGGTCGCTTCCATCCGCATCACGAGCACGGGCTCGGTGTTGGACTTGCGAGCCAGGTACCAGCCAACGTATTCGTCGTCCTCGTTGTTGAAGCGCACACGCACTCCGTCCACGGTGGAGCATTCCATGTCCTCAAAGGCCTCGGTGATGGCCGCCACGACCTCCAACTTGTCCTCCTCAGGGCACGGCACCTTGACCTCCCCCGTGGTGGGCAAGGGCGGAGCAAGGCGGTCGAGTTCGCTTGAGAAGGTCGGGCCGCCTTCGCTTGAAGGTGCATGACGGGACCACAGTTCAATCAAACGAGCGGCGTTGTAGAGCGAGCAATCAAAGCCGTACCATCCACGGTCGGCGAGGAAGATGTGGCCGCTCATCTCGGCGGCCATCTTGCATTCAGGCATGCTGGCCAAGACCCGCTTCATGAACGAGTGGCCGGTGCGAGCCATCACGGGTCGTCCACCGGCTTCGAGGATGGCTTGTTCCACGTTCATGGAACACTTCACGTCGTAGACGATGCGCAGGTGCTCGTCGTCGGCCGCATCTTCGGGAATCTCGTCCTCGTCCCGCAACAGGTCCTCAGCGAGCAGGGCGATGAGCCGGTCGGGGTAGATGAAACGACCTTCTTCATCAACGGCGCCAATGCGGTCGCCGTCGCCGTCCGCTCCCATGCCGAATTCGCATCCGTGCTCGACCACCGCCTTGCCCAGGTCGACCATGTTCTTCGGTCGGGTGGGGTCGGCGCCGTGGTTGGGTTCGGTGGCGTCCCAGTCGCAGTACAGGTCCACGTGCTCCACGCCCATCTTGTCGAGCAGCTCGCTCATGAACGGTCCGGGCACGGCGTTGCCGCAGTCAACGGCCACCTTGACGGTGCGGGCCAGCGGTCCGGTGGAGGCGATGATGGCGTCGAGGTAGGCGTCCATGTGCGGGTGGTCAACGACCTCGCCCGTCCCTTCTCGGAAGTCGCCCTTGAGGAAGACGTCCTTCAGTTCCTGGATTTCTTCACCGGCCAGCGGCAGCGTGCCGCGGCACATCTTGAAGCCGTTGTGCGTGGGCATGGGCAAATGACTGGCGGTGACCATCACGCCACCGTTCACGGGCAGCGTCCAGCAGGCGTGGTAGACGCACCCGGTCGACACGATGCCGAGGTCCCACACTTCGACGCCACCGTCGGCCAGACCGGCCATGAGTTGCGCGGCGAGCGCAGGCGATGAATCGCGGATATCACGCCCAACGGCGAACGAATCGCATTCAAGGTAGGTGGCCAGGGCGCGGCCCAAGCGGTAGGCGAAGTCAGGGGTCAGTTCTCCCGTACCGTCGCCGTTGGCGAGTCCACGAATGTCGTAGGCCTTGAAACAGGCTTCGGGCCACGTTTCCATGAGGTGACGCAGGGGCTCGGGGCTTTCAATCCTCGCGGTTCATCGTACCATCCAGTTGACCACGAACATCGTCACCGTGATGATCACCAGCGCTTCCAACAGGACGCCGTAGTACGCACACGCAGCGAGAAAGGCCGAAGCGGGCAGACCGACCACGCGCAACAACCTCGGCCACGTCCACAGGCCCTTGGGCGGCTGGTCAAGGTAGGGCGAGCCGGGCATCTCAATCCTGCTTCACGGCTTGAACGACGATCTCCACGAGCGCATCGGCGGGCAGCGCATCAACGGCAAAGGCGGCTCGGGTGGGTTTGATGTCCACGCCTTCGAGCCACGCACCGTAGACCTCGTTCATCGGAGCGTAGAAATCCATCGTTTTGAGCAGCACTTGGACGAACACCAAGTCGTGCTTGGAAACGCCCGCCTCGGCCAGCAAAGCGTCAATTTTGTTGAGTGTGCCTTGCGTTTGGGAGACGATGTCGTCGCCCGCATCGATGTTGATTTGTCCCGAGAGCCAAACGTGATTGCCAACCACCACGGCGGGCGTGTAGGGGGCGTAGGTTTTGCTTCCGGGCGGGGTGATGCCGATTTTGCTCATGCACACCCACCCTCCGAACTCGCCCATCAACTTCTCCATGCGATGCCTTGAGGGTGGCCACCTTCTCCCGCAGACCATGCGCACCTGCTGGGTTCTGGACCATCCTGCCCACGTACGGCTGCTGGCCGAGTTCCTTCGAAACGGCACCACGGCCGACCTCATCGTGGCCTGCGAGCGTCCGGAAGTTCGGGCGATGGTCGAGCAAGGTGACGGGCGACTGCCCCGCCGGCAAACGCTCTGGGTGCCTCGTCCCGTGGGCGAAGG
>JAYNUQ010000075.1:0-2407 GCA_038116375.1 Candidatus Poseidoniales archaeon
GTGAAGAAAAATGTGGGAACATCGCAGCGTATCAGACAAATCATTCAAGGAAACAGGCCGAATTTTGCCCAGCGAGACGTACGTCAAGCTGATGGACGAAGTGGAAGCCGTGGTCACACGAGCACAGGACGACAAGTTCGATGCCGAGACCTTCATGACGTACATCCCTCGACGGGGACCTTGGGAAGAAATCCCAGCATCAGACCACTCCCGTGCCGATGCACGCACCCGATACATCGGGCCGGCCACTGCCAAACTGCTGAACACGAACCTGGTACTGGGTTCGTCGTGGATTGATTCCGACCGATTCAAGTTTGAACGACGAATCACCAACCTTTCGGACTACCTAAAGCAAAAGACGATCATCAACGCCAACATGTGGACGCCCAAGCAATTGTTCACCACGCAGACGTTCTTCTTTTGTTCCACTGGCGATGAAGAACGTATGGGCGGGGCCATTCTCGAAGGCGACACCCGAAACGACGACCACCTGTTCCTCGGAACCGAAGGCAAAGAGTTCCCCGAATGGGAAGTCATCCTCTGGGGCTTGGGCCACCGTGGTGTTGTTCCAGACTCCGACCCGCTCGACCGTGTTTACTACCCGTCGTTGATGCACCGCAACGTGTCCTTCAACAACCGACTGGGTTGGACGCGATACTCCCCTGCCGGTTTCGGAAAGGACGCCTCGGGCTATCTGATGACCCGACCAAACACTTGGATTTGGCCAGCTGTGAACGGAAACCGTGAGACAGCCACCGCCTTCAACCTCCTCGTGAACCTTCCCGACCGAAGCTCCTCGTTCGGCGAAGAAGGAATTTCCGACGTCTTCATGACCACTGGAAAGACCTCCCTCTATACCATGATGGGGATGATGCAATCGTCCACCGTCCGCCAAGCCTTTGGCGCTGGCTCAGAAATGGTGCCGTTGGAATTCCACTGCATTGAGCCTGGACTTGACGAGTGGATCAGCGGTTCCAGCGACGAAGACAAGTACAGTCGCCTGTTCGAAGTTTGCGCCACGCTCGGCTACGTGCTCACCGACCCTCACATCGGTACGCTCGGCGGTGCCGCAAAGCGCCGTCGTCTCATCATGTACCCGGCCGACCAGGGCAACCTGTTGACCTGCGCCAACGCCAGTCAAGTCGCCGACCACGCCCTGAAGTCCAATTACGACTCAACCGTGTTCACCAAGCTCGACCAGGCCGACTTCATGAACCGCGTCACTCGACGCTTCAAGGCCTACGCCGATTTGGTCGCTGCTTCCGACGTAGCCCGCGGCGCTCGCTGGATCAGCCAAGCCGATGTTGACGGAGAGAAGATGATTGGACCCAACGTCCACTCCATCCTGTCCGTCCGTGGTTACGACATCCTCAACATGCAAGAATACCTCAACACCTTCAACGACGTTTCTGCAGCCCCTGAACGCTTGATGCGCCGCATCATTCAGACCGTGGCCACCAACGCTTTGAAGACGGTTTACCCGGTTGACATTCTCGGTGAATCTGCAGGACCAGCTCCGTTTGAGCACATCTTCAACTCGCCAGACGACAACCCGCTGGTCTACTACACGGACGTCCGCTTCCTCGTGCCCACCTCCATCGACAAGCTGCGCTTCCAGACCGCTGCTCGTGGTGCTGACCGTGGCCGCATGCGAGAAGCCTACGCCTCTCTTACCGCAGCCGACCCCATGACCAGCCTGTCCATCCAAGACCTCTGTCTGCCGTTCTTGGCCGACCTCGGCGAGGACACCTGGCAAACCGGTACCGGAATCAACGAGAACGAAATCGTGGTCGAAGTGACCATGGCCGTTAACCCCGGTCGCGTGTGGCGCTCCTACCTTGAGCCAACCACCAAGGAAGTCTTTGACATGCCCAAGGGCGACAAAGGCACCGCAGCTCAACTTTGGGGCGACGTGTTCATGACCAACGAAGTGCTTCACGACAAGATGAAGAAGGACGGCAACGAACACTACCTCAACCTGCTCAAACTGGCTTACCACTGGTCCAACAACGAGGCGCAGAAAGAGCACAAGCTCGGCAAGCATGCCAAGAAGCCAGCGGCAAAGAAGTCCACGGCCAAGAAGAAGTGAGTTCATCCTGAATAAGGATTGAAGAACAAGAGGCCCCGCCTCTCCGTTCATGGCGAACGGTAACGACGGTAGCGGGCGTGCTCCCGTTGCGATTGTTCGGCCAACCACCACCGTCACAAGTGGCGTGGGCGTCACCCAGAAACTGGTCACCGCGGCGGTCGCTTTTGGCGACCTTATGCAAGGGACCTTTGGCCCCCAAGGCCTCGACAAAATGCTCTACAAAACAAACGGAGAAACGGCCGTGACCAACGACGGTGCAAAGATCGTCGCCGAACTTCTTGTCAAACACCCGGCCGCCAAAGCCTTCGTCCAATTGGC
>JAYNUQ010000076.1:0-2223 GCA_038116375.1 Candidatus Poseidoniales archaeon
TGAGGTCGGCACCGTCGTCGAGGGTGAGCGTGGGCTTGAACTCGAGCGTCTTGTCAATGCACCAGTAGAAATCTTCGGTGGATTGACCGTGCCAGGCGTGGACGGAGTAGCCCTCGCTGGCCAGCCAGGCAGCGACTTCGTCTTGGGTCGAGAGCGGGTTGCAGCCCGACCAGGAGATTTCAGCACCGGCGGCTCTGATGGCCTCGATGAGTACCGCCGTTTCCTTGGTCACGTGAAGACAGCCGGCCACGCGCATCCCTGCAAGTGGCTTGGTTTGCTCGGCTTCTTCCTTGAGTTTGGCGAGCACCGGCATTCGAGCTCGGGCCCAATCAACGAGCAAAGCCCCGTTTTCTGCAAGTCCCATATCGCGAACGGTGTAGTTCTCACCCTTGTCCAAGTCGTCCATGATGCGGCGACTTGCCCGCCCCTCTTGAAGTCTATCGCTCGTCCATCACTGAAATTTTCGGCGGCCTCTCACCTTCTCAGGCTCAAAAAACGAAGGACTCAACGGTAGGCGTGGAAGGACATGCGTCCTTGATTGATGGTTTGACGGAAGGATTCTCGTCGCTGAATCATGCCCTTGATGGACGAGAGGAAGCGGACGGGCCAAGCGTAGCGAAGCCAAGGGCGCTTGGGGTAGACGACCTCGACACGAGAGAAGCCGAGGTCCTTCAGCATCCCTTTCATGGCGGCCACGTTGGGTGCCCAATAGTTGGTATCGTCGTTGTTGAGGGAATCGCCTGGGAAGTAGACCATTGAGGGCTTCCAGCGGTGAAGGTCGTCCACGTGCGTTTCGATGATGAGCAACTCGTCGCACACCTCGGAAGCGACCCGAAGCCCGCCCATCGGGTCTTGAAGGTGGTAGAGCACGCCCAAGAAGAGGACGACATCGAACTTCCCGACCTTTTCGGGCGTGATGGCCATGGCGTCAATGTCCAGGCTCTCGACCTTGGAATTCAAGGCCTCATGGACGAGGTCAAAACCGGCTTTGGTTCCCCAACCGGGCCCGCTCCAGCAGAAGTGGTCGGTGGCCAGCACACGCTTGGCGCCGTTGCGTTCAGCTTGGAATGAGAAGAAGCCGTCCCACGCCCCGATGTCGAGCACGGTCTTGCCCGTGAGGTCCTCAGGAAGGCAAACTTGACCCAATTTGTCCATGGAGTTGTCCTGACCTGGCGTGACGATACCGTCTCGCAACGGAATGGAATGAAACCACTTGATTTCATTCATACGGCGGATGAGTTCTTCATTGTCCCCCATGCTCTCGCCTCCCTCCTTGTGCATATATCGCTTCTCCTTAGGGGCTCACATCACCCGGGGCCAAAGAAACACCGTCACACACCAAGGGTATCTGGCTCACGCTCAATGTACGGACACCAAGGTTGTGGGCGCCCAAACGCCTCACTTCTTGTCCTTGTGCAACTTCTTGGCCTGCTTGGCCCACTCGTCTCGCTTGACACGACCGGGGAAGAACTCGATGGCGACGTTGACCTCTTCTTCGATCTTCGCCGTCATCTTGCTGACCTGCTCAAAGGTGTAGATGCCCAGGGCGTTCAACTTCTCTTCGATGAACGGCCCGATGCCCTTGATGACCTTCAGGTCGTCCTTCTCTGAGGCAGAAGCCACACCGAGGGTAGCGAAGTCAATCGATTCGGCCTTGGCGGCCACACGAGCCAATTCCTCGGCCTGCTTGAGCGCCTTCTCGTCCAACTTGACGTCTTCACCGAGCAGGATCTTCGCTTGGTTCACCCACTGGTCGCGCTTGACACGGCCCGGGAAGAACTCGATGGCTTCGTTGACCTGGTCTTCCAACTCGCCGGTCATCTTGCTGATTTGCAGGTAGGTGTAGATGCCCAAGGCGTTCAACTTCTCTTCGATGAACGGTCCGATGCCCTTGATGACCTGAAGGTCGTCCTTCTCGCTGGCCTTGGCCTTACCGAGGACCTTGAAGTCGATGGACTTGGAGCGCTCCTTCACACGCTTCAGTTCAGCCTTCTTCTTCTCTTCCTTGCTGGCAGGCTTGGCGGCAGCGGCCTTCTTGGCCTCTTCCTCAGCCTTCTTCTTGGCGGCGGCTTCTTCCTTGGCCTTCTTGTCAGCCTCGGCCTTTGCTTTCTTCTCGGCTTCCTTGGCTTCCTTCTCAGCAGCAGCGGCTTCTTCCTTGGCCTTCTTGTCAGCCTCGGCCTTGGCCTTCTTCTCGGCTTCCTTGGCTTCCTTCTCGGCAGCGGC
>JAYNUQ010000077.1:0-2167 GCA_038116375.1 Candidatus Poseidoniales archaeon
ATTCGCCATCCTCACCAGCATCACCACGAGGAATGGTAAAGTTAAGTTCAACGTCAGGAGCAGTGCCAGTATCAGTTACAATGGCGTCTGTTCCTGCATCGCCAGTTGTAGTAGTACCAATGGTGATTACAGGAGTAACACCATCAGTAATGTCCTGGGGTCCAATCAGAATCCAGTCGTCTGTGGTATTGTCCCAACCATACAGAAGATTGTTGGTTGAATCCCACCAGAGTTCGCCTTCATCTGGATCAGCTGGGGGATTAGGACCCGAGTGGGTCATATTACCGCTACCTACTTCTTGCCAGTGTTGGCCATCCCAAATGTAAAGTGAATCCTCATCAGAATTGAACCAGAACTGACCATAGATTTCTGGAGAAGGAGGAGTGGGACCTGGGTTTGTGAAGGGCTCACTAGCCCCACCACCAGTACCACCATCAGACCAGGTGAAGGGAGCACCTTCTCCGCCAGATGTCAGTACCTGACCAGCAGTTCCATACTCATCTAGTGTGTTTGCCAGGGCACCCTGAAGGTTCAGTTTCAGGAGTTGTTTGTACCCAGTGGTTCTATAACCAATAACAACTTCGCCACTTGCTGTGCCAGTGAAATCACCACCATTGACTACAAGAGATCCACCACCAATGTGCATCTGGACATCAGCCAACACCTGCTCAGTGTTAACAAGGACAACACCAGTTTCATTAATAGCAACTCTCTTTACATCATCAGTTGCAAAAACCAGTGGCAGGGGACCTTTTTGGGTTACACCAGCACCACCATCTCTGGCTTCCAGAACCAATTCATTATTGCCACCATTCTGCAGAGAAATCTTACCATTGGATACAGTAAGTTTCTCAGTGGGTGTCTGTGTACCAATACCTACATTACCTGTAGGTCCAATGACCATTCTGTTGATACCAGCAGTAGTGAAACCAATGGTATCATCACCTGGTCTGTAGAAACCAGTGTTGGTATCATTAATGAAAGTGATACTAGGTGCTACTGCAGTACCATCTTCAAACTGAATATCCCTAATAAGATGCTTTACAGCAATCGCGTGTGTTACGATTGTACCAGAATTCTGGTTTGAGTCAATGATAAGAAGGTCTTCACCGTCAGCTACCGTAGTTCTGGGTAGTTGACTAATGAGGATGTCTGCCATGGAATCTACCTTTTCTTTTATTTATAATACAGCAGCAAGTGATATCTGGACAAACGCAAGCCCTGAGACTACTTCGTTCTTCTGTCCATTGATATCTGTCATAACAACATTAAACATATACTTACCTTCTTCAAGAAGTTTGGTCTGACTTGAGTCCAAAGTAATCTGGTAAGCACCACCCACACCGTCAACGACGTGTGTATTAAATTTGATATACTTGTATACGACTTCCTCACTTGTTGTCAGTGTGGCATCGTAAGCACCATGATGTTTCTGGAGTACAGCTGAAAAGCTACACCCAGTAATATCCATAGAACTCTTATCTGGGTTCGCCAGATAAAAGACTTGGCCAAAATCTGTCCCTGCCTGAATGGAAAGGTTAACCTGATACTGTGCAGCCATTATGGAAGGTCCTCTAGACGATCAACTCCCAGTGCACTGAACAATACTGTATCCTGGAAATAACGAGGAGATAGTTCCTGAAGAGGATCATTACGAGACCAATACTGAATAGTATTATTTTCAGATGTATCTACAACCCACTTTGTGCCATCATACACATAGGCGACACCATTCTCACCCATAAAGGGCATACCTTCAATTGGTGGAGATGGGAAGTTTAGATTTGTCATCGTCACCCTTTATTTTTATTTATTAGTACTTGATGCAATAAAGGAGGGCAACGTTTCTGGGTCTGGTCTCAGTTCCACTTCCTGAATTGTTTGTGGTAGCCAGACTTTCGTCATTCACTCTATTGCCTCCACCCGAAAGTCCACCTGTTGTGGCTGCAGGACCAGCTGGAGCGCTATGCACGTGCTCTGCAAATTGATCACCCTGGAAGGATCTAATTGCTCTTCCAGAATCCACACCTACCTTATCATCAGACCAACCTCTGATAAACTCACCACGCAGGTCAGGGACAGTTGCTCCAACAATGCCCACTAGATCAGTCAGATCCACTTCTACAGTGTCAGCATCTGAATCATCTGCGACAATTTTACCATTCAG
>JAYNUQ010000078.1:0-2118 GCA_038116375.1 Candidatus Poseidoniales archaeon
ACCGGCGTGCTGATTCACGTCACGGGCGGACCCTACATGACCCTCGAATCGGCCAACCAAGTCGTTGACCTGCTGACCGCAAAGGTCAGCGAGAACGCCAACGTGATTTGGGGCGCCCGCCAGGACGCTGGTTTTGGTGATACCATCAAGGTCATGGCCATCATCACCGGTGTGGGCGGTACGGACCTCAACACCGCACGGATGAAACCCGATGCTTTGGGTGAGGCACTGCGACTCACCCGACAACAGCAGGGGGAACGCCCCAACAACATGGACTTCCAGCGTTGGGACGATTGATGCGTCTCCACACCCGATGAAGAAGGCTTCAAATGCAAGCCCTTGAGTGGATTTACCATGCGTCGCACCGCCGTCATTGCGTTGTTCCTCGTGGCCATGCTGCTCGTTCCCGTGCAGGCTGGCGATGTAACCGTTCAACAAGAACAGCAAGAAGACCCGCGCCAGCCCAACGCCAACAACACCACGATGTACCTCTTCCACGACGGATACGCTGATGCATGGTCCCACTTCAACCCCAGCGATGAGAACTCCAACGCAGAAGGTGAATTTCGAGAGGAAAAGGACAACGGCGTCATCAACATTGACTTGCGATTCCGCATGAAGCCAGACCTCAACAAGCAATTGCTCATGGAAGAAAACGGTGAATTCCGTGGAAACTTCAAGATTGACGTGGGCGGTGATTGGACCAACGGCGACAACAACGGACCGTGCAACAACGACTGTGAAAATCTCACCATCACCATCTTTAGAGGCGGTGCAGAGGTGTGGAGCAACGAGTTCACCGGCATCCAGCAAGGCGAGCAAAACGTGCCCTTCGCCTTCGCCGTCACCGAAGATCACAACGAATGGGACGGACGGGACGACAGCCCCATCATCGAAGTCACCATGAAGGTCAAAGGTGACCGACAAAACGGAATATTGCCAGGAACAGTTACTGGTGATCCTGCATGGTTTGCCATCAAACTTGGCACCGAGAGCCGCTTTGAGATGCCCATCGACCCCATAACCTGGGAAGAGGGCTTCGAAATCGTTGATGACGACATGATGGACGACATGGAAGACACCCCAGGCTTCACCCTCGTGATGGCCGGTGCTGCCCTCGGGATGGCGCTGTTTGTCAACCAGCGACGAGAAAACGTAGACGAAGCGTGATTCACGCTCGCTCTGGGATGCTCACAACGCATCCAGCACTGAGGAAGCGTTGAGTTCGACATCAGCTCGATCGCCCGTCTTGAAATTGATGATGCGGCCGGTGCCTGCCTCCAAATCCTCGGGCTTCACGATCAACAGATGGCTCGCACCGATGCCTTCGGTCCATTTGATGATGCGGCCGTAGTTCTTCTTCGTGAGCAACAATTCAACCCGAGCGCCGGCTTCACGTAGGGAAGCGACCAGCGGCAAGAGCGCCATGTGGTCGGCCTTGTTGGGAGCGATGGCGATGTGGGGTCGGCCATCTGCCTCGCCGGGAACGGCTTCCTCCCGACCCGCCGCTTCGGCCTGGGCTTCAAGGGCGAGGAGGACACGATCAAAGCCGAGGCCGAACCCGCAGCACGGGTCAAGGTCAGGCAGGCCAAACAGGTGGAGCAATTTGTACGAGCCACCACCGAGCACTTGGCCTTCGCCACCGAGTTCCTCCACCTTGACTTCAAACACCATGCCGGTGTAGTAATCGAGACCTCGTGCAACCGTCAGGTCCACGGCCAGCGCAGGCGGTGCGGGAGCGAGGGCTGCGAGGGCTGTGAGCGTCAATTCCAATTCGTCAAGCGCGTCCAGAGCGACCCCGTCCATGCTCGAGAGGAGTTCACGGGCTGGACCGAGGGTTTCCATGCCGCCCTCAAGCGAAGCGAGGGCCCGCAAGGGCTCGGCGTTGGCCGCATCAAGACCGTGGGCGGTGAAGAGTTCAGCCAAACCGGCGTCGTCGCCCTTGTCGAGCAGGCGCATGGCGCTGGCGATGGGCGGCTCGCCCGTCGTGGCGTCCACGTCGCTGGACAGTCCGAGGCCCGTCAAGGCGTCTTTGAGGACGCCGACGTGGCCAATACGAATCTCCCAGCCTTCGAGGCCGCTGGCGTGGAGCATGTTGACCGCCAAGGCCAGCACTTC
>JAYNUQ010000079.1:0-2106 GCA_038116375.1 Candidatus Poseidoniales archaeon
TGGCGCAGGAGTACGAGGCGGAGAACAGGATCGGGGATGACACCAGGATCCAATCCGGCACCACACCCCCGGATGCGTGTATCCACGTGGCTGCGCCAGAGACCCCGTAGCTGACCCCGATCAGCGCGAAGTGCCACATCGTGAACGCAGCCAATCGCGTGGGCCCGACCACCTTCCTGGGCCTTATCTCTCTCTCCTTGAAGTACAGGGGGAAGTCCGAGCTGCCCTTGGGGTTCAGTGCGACCCAGCCCAGGGTGACGATCACCAGGATGACGCAAGCGAATCTGAACGCACCTAGGGCCGGATCGGGAATCACCTCCGAGGTGGCGACCTCAGCCTGCGTCTGGGATGGCTCCAGAGCGCCGGAGTTGGAGATGAACAACAGACAGAATATCAGGAAGAGCAGCGTCAGTATCGCCGTGTCGGGCCCCTTGTCCCTCTCTCCGTAGCGCGTCAGCTCATCGAGCACGGCCCGGCGACGGAACACGGTTTGAATATCCTTCTAGTAAGCCGTCTGGTTGGCCTCGTAGGCCTTCATCATGGCAGTCCTCGCCATGACGATAACGAGGACGGCGGAGGAGAGCAGCACGACCCCCAGGATGGTCGAGGTCCTCATCAGCATCAGGCAGAAACCGGTGATCCCGCAGGCGTAGCTCACCATCTCGCAAATTGATGCCAGCCTGAGTATAGAGTCCGGCACGATAAGCTTCGCAGACGAGTCGTACTCCCTGATCATCCTGGACAGGAGGATGTAAAGCCCTTGGAAGGGAATCGCCAGGCAGAACAGCCCCATCGCCAGTATCAGGACCCTGTCGTCAGGGTTGGCGCTGATCTCGCTGCCCTTCCAGAACAGGTTGCTCAGCCCCACGGACAGGAGGCCGGTGTGAATCAGCGCGGATGTCGTGCTCGGTGAGGCAGGCTCCGGGGATTCTGGCACCACGACCGAGTTCCCAATCGGGGCATTATTGAGAATTGCTGTGGAACCGCCCGGTCAGCTACTGGTTTTCGGGCAGCCTGCTGCGCATCGCCCTCTTCCAGACCGGGGGAACCAGGCATGGCCACCAGGAGGCGTAGTAGCCCCACCTCAGCTCAGGGGTCCCCTCGTACGGGCGGAGCTTCCAGAACGGGACGCTGGCACGCAGGTGGTGGTCGGAGTGGCGAGTCAGCTCGAGCAGGCTCCACCTCGACCAGCGGGCCTCGGTGTTCCAGGAGTGCTCCTTCGCGAACCTCTCGTCCTCCGACCTCCTGAGGCCCCAGTGCCGGATGTAGTTCACGTACTCCAGGGTCAGGATGCTTATCGCAGAGAGGACCAGCCACCCCGCTGCGACGGGTATGCCGTCGAACCACCCCATCCAACCTGGTACAAAGGCGATCGAAAGCAGAGTGGCGATTTGGAGCATCAGGCCGCGGTACGTGGGGTTGCTGAGCCCCGTCCTCCCCCTCTTGCTGTGGACCCTCGCCGATGATGCGAACTGCCCCGGGATGGTGCTCAGCCAGAACGACCACAGCCCCTGGTCGGCCCTCGCGGATGCGGAGTCCTTGTCGGTGCTCACCCACTTGTGGTGGACGTGGTTGTGCTCGTAGGTGAAGTGCGTGTAGTTGACCGAGAAGAGGAGGACTCGGGCGAGCCTCCATCCGGGGCTGCCCCTCTTCTTGTGCCCGAGCTCGTGCGCCGTCACTATCGCCGAGGATGCCGCGCTCAGTCCCGAGGAGAGCCCACCGACGACCAGCCACCAGGTCAGCCCCTCATTGGCAGCGAACCAGAAGAAGGTCCCCACTACCACGAGCTGCAGGATCCCATGAGCCCATAGCAGGACCTCGAACGGAGTCCCGGACTCCCTCGGTGGGCGAGCCACCTTCGACTCGCCCATCACGATGTCCAGGATGGGCCCCACTCCCCAGACGAAGACGACGCCCATCGCAACGAAGACCTGGTCCTCAAGGACTCCGAGGATGTTCCCCGAGATCGCTAGCAGCGGCGTGATTAGACCCAGGAGGTGGAACGCCCAGGGCTCCGGCTTGAGCTCGACCTCACTCATATAATTCCGCGTGACGGGCTCTTGCCTTAGCGATTTTCGGTGCCACGACTGCCACGCAGTACGGATT
>JAYNUQ010000080.1:0-2023 GCA_038116375.1 Candidatus Poseidoniales archaeon
TCGTCGTGGTGCTCGCCCTCTTCGTCGTGGTGCTCGCCCTCTTCGTCGTGGTGCTCACCCTCTTCGTCGTGGTCGTCAGGGAAGGCCATGTTGTAGGCGCCCTCGTCGCCGTGGAGTTCACCGGCGTCTTCGGCATGCTCGGCAAGAATGTGAACGTCGGTCGTCGATGGCTCGGAAAGGAAGCCACACAGCTCGGCAATCATCAAGGATTCGTAATCCAAGTCAACTTCACCGGTTGGAAGAGCATGGGTTGAGGTTGCCAGCGGTGCATCGCTGCCCATGGTGTCAAGGGTGCTCTCAACCCACGGCTCGAGGCCGAGGCCGTGATAGAAGAAGAGGTCGGCTGATTGAAGCCGAATCAAATCCTGAGCAGACGGCTCGTAGTCGTGGACAGGGATGTTGGATGTGCTCATCATTTCAATGTCCACCAGGTCTCCACCAACGGCGGAAACCAACTGTTCAATGTGGTAGGTCGAGACCATGACGGTTCCCAAGGAATCCGTTGAGGAAGCATCTCCGTCATCGTTCACGTCATCGGTTCCAATGCAGCCAGCGAGGCTGGCGAGGACCATCATCAGGCTTGCAATCAAGGCGCGTTGCGCTTGTCGGCTCATGGCCTCCGCTCCTCTATTAGGTATTTAACAGAACCTAATAATTAGATTCTTGCGAATTATTATGAATGACGGCATGCTCGGAGAGGCATGAGCAAAATTATCTCTTTCAGCGTTGACGACGAGTTTGCAGGTGGCCTTGACGCGTTGATGAACGATTCAGGGTACCAAAATCGGAGCCGGTTCTTGCGAGACGCTGCCGCGGCCTTCGCCGACATGAAACGGCGCGGTGAACTGGTCGAGATGGATGACAGCGAAGTGGTTGAGGGCCACCTCATCGTCTACTATCAGCACGATGCAGAAGGCAAACTCTTGGAAATTCGACACTCGAACAACCTCAACGTCACCTCCTACAATCACAGTTGCCTGGCCCACAGCCACACCTGCGTGGACGTGCTTCATGCCATCGGCACGGCCAAAGAATTCCGCAACACCATCGAGACGCTTCAGAACACGGCGAACGTCGACAAGGTGACGTTCACGGCAGCACCGCACCGAGAAGATGGGTGTTGTTGAGCCTCAGGCATTCGGTGCATCTTCCAGATGCTCGTACTGGATGAGGATGGTTTGTTCCACGTCAATGGCGTCCTGACCTTCCTCGTAGTTAACCCGGAGTTCGTGCACCTCATCGGTGTTGAAGTGGACCGTTTTCCAAGTGGCGGTTCCACCCTCTTCAACCGTGCCCGGTTGGGACTGACAGGCCTCTTGGGTGTTGTCGATAAGCTGCCATGAGACCTCAACGTCTTGACCTCCACCGATGTTGTTGATGAGTTCGGGGTTGCTTAGCGTTGATTCGATGACAATGACGCTGGCCGGCACGTCACCGCTCTCACGACGGGTGTCGAGGGTCATCGGGATGGGTTCATTGGTGGACGATTCCCGCCATTCAATCCTCTTTTCGATGCGGACAACGATCTCGTTGACATGACGCGATTCATTGCCGCGCTCGTCGGGCGTGTCTTCGTAGTTCGCGATCAACTCGAGCGTGTGAAAACCGTGGTGTTTGAATTCCACGTCCACCACGGTTGTTTGTGAAGCGTCCACCGCCTCATCGACGAACGCACCTCTTACCGTGTAGGATAGAAAAGGCGACGGTGCGTTGGACTCGTTGAAATCAAACGAAAGAACGGGGTGGATGGTCTCCACCACTGCGCCGTCTTCCCACACCTCAACGATGGTCGCATTGGTTGATGCATACAGGACTTCGTCGGGGTAGATGAAGTCGTTTTCGAGGTTTCCACCGAGGCAACCGGCCAGCATGCTCGAAAGCATGAGGACCGCAATCGCTGCGGGTGTGAGAGGGCGCACATCGGTTTTCAGTTCTGGCTTGTGCTTAAGTCAAATGGTTCGCAAGTTCGCCTTTTGCATCGGGCCACGTCGCAGGCTCCAACGCATCCGTGAGGTGCAGACCT
>JAYNUQ010000081.1:0-1985 GCA_038116375.1 Candidatus Poseidoniales archaeon
TTGTACCCATGTTGGTGGTGTCAATCCAGAACTTTGCGAAGACCATCGAACCGACGGTCATCAAGGCGACGTAGAACACCACGTGGACCATGATTTGCGTCAAGGAGTGCCCGAAGACGTCACCCTGCTGATTGAGCAGTGGAATGAGCCAATCGTTCACGCCGTTGACCATGCTTGCATACCACGCAAACCCTCCTGAGGCCGTGGTTTGACCGGGCTCGTAGGTTCCGATGAACGCTGAGGCTGACGCCCATCCGTTTTGGCCAAGAATCGGTGTTTGACTCAACGTTGGGTGGCTCCAGAAGAGCAAGGTGAACATGTTGATGTTGGCGAGCAGGGCAGCCATCAAAATGACAGGAATGTTCGAGGCGTAAACCAGACGAATCGGGTATTTTCCACGGTGACCACGAACTTTTCCGTGGGTCAGCGGGAGTTCCAGCTTGCTGGATTCTGCGTAGGCGACCACCAGGAACACGATGATCGACGAAACAAGAGCAGCAACAGGATTGACGTGCGTAAGCAACATCACTTCGAAGCCGTTGGCTTGAATCATTTCATAATTCGTTGATTCCCTGAACATGTAGAAAATCATCGGCAGGGTACCCGAAGGCGGGTTCTGAATGGAGTAGGGAGCGCCCGTGGTGGTGGCGAGAGGAGAGAGGGTTCCCACAAAGGTGGATTGAGCCACGCCGGCCGCAATGAACAACGAGATACCTGACCCGATACCCCACTTGCTGACCAGTTCGTCGAGCAAGAACACGAGATAGGAACCAGCGAAGAGCTGGGCGACAATGACAAAGTTGGCCCAGCCAAGGCCGTAGGCGTCAATGAGCCATTCGCTGGGGTCGAGGAACCCGTAGGTCTGCGGAATGGACTCAATGGGAATCATGATGAGAACAAGCAGTTTCTGGACACCTTGGTACATGGCCTTGTCTTCGGAGTTGCTCAAGTCAAGACGAATGATTTTCGCACCAGCGAACAACTGCATGATAATGGAACCCGTAACAATCGGTCCGATACCCAAGTGCATGATGGTACCCGAGGCACCGGCCATGATGGAGCGGAATCCACTGAACAGGTCAAGCGCCTGCCCGGAGAGACCGAACAGCATGACGTTGGTCATGGCGAAGTAAATGATGAGCACGAAGGTGGTGGTCCACATCTTTTCGTTGAATCGAACGTGGCGCTCGGGCTTGGTGATGGTTGGATAGACGTCAACGAAGCGGCTCAGTGCGTAGAGTCGACTGCTTTGGTCGCCGCTCCACATGAAACACGTCAGGATGGCAGCAGCAGCAAAACCGAGCAAAATGATCCCGACGAGGAAGAAACCGACGCCCTCGTCATAGCCGCCCCACGCACCGGGGCGTACGTACCAAACGGCAATGGAAAGGAAGGCAAGCCAACCGGTCAATTTCCCATAGCGACCCACGAACGGCATGTCCTTGAGCCCGGGAGGGAGGTCCCGCTGGAAACACAGCATGCAGTAGCCAAGGTAGACCACGGAGAAGACCAAGCCAAAGACGGCGGCATCACGGGCTTGACCTGTACCCGACAGTTCATCGGACTGCCAGTAGATCAAGAGGGCGTAATACAGAACACCGGTCAGTGCAATGGCCCATGGAATCGGCTTGTGCTTCATGATGAATCACCTGTGAGGTTCACTCTTCTTCCCACTCGTCGTCCCAGTCGTCATCGCCACCGGACTCAACGGAGCCGCCAGCGGCTGCAATTTTCTCAGCGGCACGGGCGCTGACTTCGTCGACGATGACGGTCAGAGCCTTGCGGATTTGACCGCTGCCCAGGAGCTTGTCGACGCCTTTCTCGGTCAGGTTGACGGTGTCTCCACCGTTGGCCATTTCTTCGAGTTGACCAACGTTTGCAGTAACATGGACGGTTCGCAAGGAGGGATGGCGGTTGAAGCCGTGCATCCCCCAGTGCTTGGGCATGTACTTGATTCGGGTCATGACGCGGTGCTTGTTCATACC
>JAYNUQ010000082.1:0-1948 GCA_038116375.1 Candidatus Poseidoniales archaeon
CCGGCACCGCAAGGTCCCGGCCCAGATGTTCCTGGACCAAATGTTGTCCCCGGCGATCAAGGTCCAGCACCGCAGACTGCTTCGATTGGTGACCAACAGATTTACGGCGATCAGAGCGTTTACGCTGCCCAAGGTCCGACACCTATTGGTCCTATGAACCCCGGAAATGATGGTTTTCAGCCTATATTTGAAGGACCGTCGGCATACAGCCCAGGTGAGACGTTTTCGATTATCATCAATGATCAAGGGAAAATCGAGTTTTTGCAAAATGGGAATACGCTTCACATAAGTGATAAGCCTATCAACTTCCCTCTGTACTCCCAAGCCAAGATAATCACGCCTGGAGCGCGTCTTACTCACATGCACTGGGTCGAGATGATGGAGTTTGAAACTGTGCAACGGTGCGAAGCGTATGACGGCACAGTTCACCGTCCGTTACCGTTGCCGCAAGGGAACGCCATCCGATCAACCAGTGCTCGTGCTGTGACAAAGTTGTACGATGAAGTGCGAGGTATTTCTGCGGATTGCAATGATACTGACACAAACATGGTCTTTGGACTGAGTAGTGCCTTGTATGAGCCATCCTCAGACAATGCGATTCAGTACGCAATCGGTTGCGATGCTGGAATTATGAACATCTATGAAGATGGTGAGCTAGTGAAAACTGTCGGTTCGTATCTGAAAGGTGATTCATTCCAGGTTGCATTTAATGACGATGGAGTCGTCCACTACTTCAAGGAAGGTGACAGTGTCTACAACAGCAGCAAACCGCCTAAATTCCCTTTATTCGCCGATGCATATGTCGGTGAGCATGGTGATGGAAAGCTTGAAAATGTCAAGTGGGTTGAAAAGATTGTGAAGGGTGCATTCGATTTGCAGCTCGTCGAGTGGACCAACCTGCAGGGCGTGACAGCGGGCGACCAGCTTGGCTACTTGAAGCGCACTGCCGGCGGCTCTGGCTGGAACCAAGGCGCATACAGCGCTCGCGCCATCACGAAGGTGGATGACGAGATTCGCGGTATTTCCGCGGATTGCATGCGTCAAGACAGACGTCTGATGGTTGGTTTGTCTCACAGTCCCGAGGTGAACCACGATTACAGAACGATCGACTTCGCTATTTACTGCGACCAAGACGGCGGTAGAGGTCAGCCGAAGATCCACGTGTACGAGAGCGGCTCGAAGATCACGACGCTCGCTCCTCTTGTGTCTGGCGAGACTGTTCAGATCGCGCTCAACGATGACGGCGCCATCGCGTACTACGTCGACGGCGAGCTCATGTACACGAGCACGAAGGCTCCTTCCTTCCCTCTGTACGCCGACACGTCACTGGAGAACCAGAACGCGGAGTTGGCGAACGCTCGCTGGGTGCAGAAGATTGTCCAGGGTGCGAACGACCTTCAATCGATGGAGTTTGAAGCCTTGGACGGCGTGGACGCCTCTGCTGGCCACGTCGAGCGCACGAAGGAAGGCACTGGCTGGAACAGCGGCGCCACGAGCAAACGCGCCATCACGAAGGTTGATGACGAAGTTGCTGGTATCTCTGCCGACTGCGACCAAACGGACAAGTCCATGATGCTTGGTTTGAACTCTGGCTCGACGAACGACGTTGACAACGAGATTGACTTTGGCATTGTGTGTGACAACGGCGTGATCCGCATCTCCGAGCACGGCGTTGTTCGCGACGAAGACTTTGGCTCGTACTACCCCGGTGAAACGTTCCAGGTGTCCGTCCTCGCCTCTGGCGTCGTCGCATACTACAAGGATGGGGCCCAGTTTTCTACTTCTGAGCAACCTCCAGCCTTCCCGTTGTATGCGACGGTCCGCTTCAACTCTCAAGGCGCTTCTTTGTCTCGCGTCAACTGGGTGAAGAAGATTGTTGAAGGTGGTAACGACTTGCAGCTCGTCGAGTGGACCAACCTGCAGGGCGTGACAGCGGGCGACCAGCTTG
>JAYNUQ010000083.1:0-1889 GCA_038116375.1 Candidatus Poseidoniales archaeon
ATACTTTGTTGAAGGGCTTCTTTATCTAAGTCCTCCGGTTTGTACATTAGTTACCTCGTTGTGCAGCACGGATTAGAGCACGCTCACTAGCCGTAGCATAGTTTGCAGGACCAACCCATTGATTAATACCACCACCGCCATTGCGGAGGAGCCAGAGACCCATTTGGTCCTGTAGTTCAGGAGTGAATTGTTGATTAGGTTTGATGCCCATAGCTTGCACAACTCGTGCAAAGGTAGGTCCAATCATTTGATAACGACCAACTGCGTGCAGTCTACCTTGACGAATCCATTCAGCATTAGACATACCAGGACGTGATGCTTGAAGGTTCATGATCTCACCTACACTCATAGAAGTGAGGTTCCTACCACCAAGACGGTTGTAGTGACCTGAGTGTCCTAAGACACCGTGACCACCTTTAGTACCAATCTGATTGACAGCATTGTAGTTACCAACGTTCTGTGACTCATACCTAGCCAGTGCATCTAGTGCACCTCGTTCAGTACTACTGAGTTTTAGGTTCCTACTAAGTACTTCAGGTGAGTTATAGTTAGGAGTAAATGCTCGTTCAGTCTTGTTAGCATTAGGTTTGTAGTTAAGCAGACGCTGGATACCAGGGTCTTGGGACCTAACTGCTTCCTCTACAGGTTCAGGTTCAATCTTCCTACCTGCCTTCTGAAGCTGAGCCATTGCAATATCATAAGGAGTGACATTGACTTGACCAGCAGCAAGGTCTTGATAGACAGCAGGGTACTGACCTTTACCTACCAGAGCTTCCTGAGCTTGTGTCAGTTCATCATTAGAACTGAATAGATTGTTGAGAGGAAATGCTGCATCCTTACCCATCTCTCCTTTGTAGATCTGAACACGTTGTTCATACCTAGAGTTACCACGTGTAGCACGTTGGACTTCGCTTGATCCTTCACTGTAGTCTTTACCATTAGGATTGGTAGGTGTCTTAGCTTTAGCTTGTACAGAGTCTACAGCATCAGACAGAGCTTGATCATAGTTCAGTGAACCATCCTCATTCCTGTACTTAGTAGAGCGTAGGTTAGCCATGTACTGAGCATTGAGATCCTTACGGATACCACGTTCAACACGGTCATACTCAACACCCTTAACATCAAAGCCAGACTGTACACCACCAATAGTGTTAGCTAGACGCTTGACGCTAGTCTCAACAGCATCCTTCTGGTCTTTAGATTGACCACTCAAGATGTTGCTAGTCTGTAGCATACCTCTGATCTCCCTGTCCTGACGCAATGCAGCAGGTACTTTAGCGAGATCATTCTCAGTAATGAAACCTTGTTTCTGGAATTGAGATTCAAGGTAACGCTTACCAGTAGCAATGGGGATAGACTCAGCAGTCTCTTCATCATTAAGGAAGGAAGCATCAAGTCCCTTATCTTCAATGATCTTACGTTGTTCTTCCAGCTCAGCAGCAGTGTAGGGATTGCCTGCAGCACGACGCTTAGCTGATTCTTCTGCAAAGATATTCTCTACGTTTGCTTGGTCTGCTTTACGTTCTTCAGCACGACGCTGAACCATCTTATCTTGATTGTCGGCAACCTTACCGTCTAGAACGTCCAGTTCCCGAGCAAATGCTTTCCCAAAGGTCTTTCCTGCTGGATGCCCAGTGATAGGAGTGTCACGCAGAGCGTTAACGTCTTCGCGAGATAGGGTAGATTCATTTGATTCTAAAAATTTAAATAGTTCTTGCTTTGCTTCTAGGGGTGACTTACCTAAAGACTGCATAGTCTCAAGGAAGTTACCTGCTGAGGAACCGATGTTACCTGAGGTCATCCCAGTCCACAGCTCAGACTGTGCTTCATCAACACGACCTGCAAGGATACTCTTCTCAGTATCTGTAGTCCATGCTAGCTGTGCCTTA
>JAYNUQ010000084.1:0-1881 GCA_038116375.1 Candidatus Poseidoniales archaeon
ACCCGAATGGTGACGGTGGAGAGCACGAAGCCCGTGTTGCGCGCCAGCTGCGGAAAGTCGGTGATGTGCTTGTACGAGACGAGGAGAATGATGATGTCAGAGAGAATCAGGAAGGTGAAGAAATCAAGGAAAAACACCGTCCGACTGAGGTCGCCCTCGCCCTCAACCGTGCTGAGCGTCCACGACGTGAAGGAATACACCGCCAACAAAACGTAGACCCCTGCGAGTCCACAGGCGAGGGTCTTCTTCTGCTGAACAAAGCGGGTAATGCCTTCGTCGGCCTCTTCTTCGTGTTTGGACGTGAGGGTGACTCGTCTGAAGTACAGGGCGGTGGTGAAGAGCACGAGGAAGGCGAGGGCTTCCAGCGCAATCAGCGCCACATCGCTGTCGACCGCACCGCCCGAGGCCTTCTCAACGTCGGCCAAATTTTTGAACATATCACGAACCACGAGCAGGCTCATCACCTCGAATTGTTTTCCAATGGAGATGGAGAAGGATTCCGGGATGGCTCGAATCAATTCGTACACCTCGTAAGCGAGGATGATGGAAAAGGGAGTGTAGAGCGCATCGAGATAGGAATCGATGAACCCGTTCATTTCGGGGACATCAAGCGATGAAAAACGGTAGATCGTGCACGCCACAACGTGGAGCAGAAAGCCGGCGATGGCAGCGTTGATGGCCCAACCTCGGAGGCGTTCATCGGTCGCGTCACCGAGGACGCGATCGTAAAGACTCACGCCGCTCATGATACAAAATGTCTCAATTCTGCCTAAGTAAGCCTGTTTTTCGCCAACTTGACATCACCAGCCCGTTTTTCATTCAATACAGGAATTTATTCCCTCCTTGATTGAGCACCACCCATGGCCTCGCCTCGGTTGTTTGGGATGTGGTACCATCCGCTCTACACCGACGGCATCCATCCCGAGGCGCGATTCCCTCGAGACAGGTATCGGTTGCTGCTTGACCGCCTACAGGCCTCCGAGGCAAAGCATCACCTGGCCCTCAACCAGCCCGCGCCCGTTCCCAGAGAACTTCTGCTCCTTGCTCACGAGGCGGAGTATGTTGACCGTTTTCTCGCTGGTGAACTGACGGACAAGGAGGAAAAGCGCATTGGGCTGACGCCTTGGACACCAGCGATGATCAAGCGCACCCAGGTCCTCATGGGCGGGGCCGTCGAAGCGACCGAGCACGTCCTTCATCACGGCGGAATATCAGGTAATATGGCCGGAGGGACGCACCACGCTCACCGGGACTTTGGTTCAGGATATTGCGTGTTCAACGACTTGGCGGTGTGTGCACTCCATGCGCTTGAGAACCTCGGTGTTGAGCGTGTGGCCATCCTTGACCTGGACGTCCATCAGGGCGATGGAACGGCAACCGTTCTCGCTGATGAACCCCGTGCGCTTACGGTTTCAGTCCACTGTTCCACCAACTTCCCGTTTCGAAAATCCACCAGCGACCACGACCTTCCCGTAGCTCCAGAATCGGGCGATGAGGTCTACCTCGACACGGTGCAAGAAGCATTGACGATCTGCATGGATTTCCGACCCGATTTGATTCTCTATCAGGCCGGCGTGGACGGGTTGGAAGCGGACGCCTTGGGCAAACTCAACGTGTCGAGGGAAGGCATGCACCGGCGCAATCACCTCGTGTTCGAGGCTGCTCACTCCCGAAACATCCCGTTGGTTGTGTTCATGGGAGGAGGTTACGCCAAACCCATCGATGCTTCACTGGATGCCTTCTACGATCTGTTCACTGAAGCCGTTGCCTGGAACGAACGAGCCCGTAGACAAGGGGACCCATGAATACACCTGCGTCTCCATGCCTACCCTCGATGTCGTATAGGAGCACATGGGGACCCCTCGTATACACGCTCGTTCA
>JAYNUQ010000085.1:0-1784 GCA_038116375.1 Candidatus Poseidoniales archaeon
CCCTTAGGCATAACAACTCCAAACAACGTGAAAGAGGGGCCGGGCCACGCACCCGACCCCCCTTACACTACACCATCAACGCCTATCAGTTAGCGCCAATGCTGGACGAGGTCTCGATCCGCTGGAGCGAAGCCTCACGGAAACGGCTGTAACCGACCAGGTGGTACCAGCCAACCGTCTGGAAACGACGGAGGCTGTCGGTCACCGGACCGAACACGACGGACGGGTTCTCACCGAAACCAGCGCCACGGCTGTGAGCCTTAGCGAGCGCCTGCTTACCGCAGATGACGGTGTTGTACACGTCGGTCGTGGTAGCGCCAGCGTCAGCGGTGAAGTCGATACGAGGAGTCTCGATGAAGTCCACGCCGCCGAAGGTGCCGATGCTACCCATGCGGACACCAGCGCCGTCCTGACGGATCTGGTACTGGATCACGTCGGTAACAGCGGTGTCTGCACGAAGGTCAAACGACACGTCCGGATGGATAAAGCCGACGTAAACGCCGCCGTCCATCGTCGGAGCCGAATCGCCACGAAGCGCAGCAACAGCCTTGCGGATGTCGCCAGCATCAAGGTTGTCGGTCGCGTCAACAGTCGCAGTCGAGGTGGCATCGCCGCCATAAGCAACATTGCTGCCGCCAACAAGGACATCCTGAACGACCTTGTCGATCGAGTTGCCCATGTTGTAACCAATGATGTTCGCAGCATCAGCATCCACGTTCAGGAACGAGGTGCCACGAAGCTTCGCCGTGGTCGTAACAGCGTTGCCGTACTCGGCAAGGGTCACGGTAACGGTCGAGTCGCCAAGAGCAACAGCGGTCACATCCGAAGTCTCGGTCAGAGCCGAAGTGGCCTGAGCAAGATCGTTGTAAATATTGAACTGAACAGCAGAGCCAGGGTGCGACTGGTTGGTCGACTTGACGTCGGCAACCATCTCGAACATCGGCTGGCTACGCAGCGCGAAGTAGGCAAGCTGTTCAAATGCAGTGGTATCCGAAGACACCGAAGAAGCCTGGGTGTAGGCCATGAGTGGGGTCCTTTCCCCTCAGGCCCACCTCAGCTACATCAGACTGCTGCGTTCCAAGTGTGGCCGTGAGCTTCCATCAGCTCTCGCAGTTCGTCAGGGTTCTTTGTCTGGCGAATCAGCGTATCGAGTTCAGGATTGGTAACAGGGCCAGCATCGTCAGCCGCCATCGCGATCCGCTGCTCAGCCCCATAATCAATCTGGGGTTGCTGCGCCTGCACCGGCTGCCCGCCAGTGAGACCCAGTTCGGCAGCTTCTGCACGAATAGCGTCAACAGTCATTTCGCCGTCATAGCCCCGAATAAAGTACTGGCCCTGCTTAGAAGCGGGGTCAACACCTGCGTCTCGGAACGACAACTCGCGTCGCAACTGCGCCAACTCAACAACGGCTTCGTCCCCGGCCTTAGCCCGGTCCTCTAGCTCACGTCGCCAGTTTGGCTTCGATTCTTGGCTAACAGAGTCTTCAGCCTCGGTGGGCATTTCATCTGTCATATGTCACTCACCTTCGATACGCGTCTACAACGGTGGAATGCAGACGGGAAATGGGATGAAACAGCTCGCCTCGCATGAGGGCCGATTCACTCGCCATGTTAGGTGCGCTTTACAGGGTGTGTCAAGTAGCACGACCAAGGCCGGTCGCACCAGCCCCAGTCACAAGCGCACCCATCTGACGACGGCCACGCTGCTGCCGCTGCTGACGCAAACGAGCAATGTCAGCAGTCGCCTCAGAATCCAACCCGAACTCTGCCGCAGCCAGCTCAGAA
>JAYNUQ010000086.1:0-1737 GCA_038116375.1 Candidatus Poseidoniales archaeon
AGGCGGATCCCATGGCGGCAGGCGTAAGCCCGCATTTTGTTGATGGCCTTGTCTCTGATATTGGCGATGCGTGTTTTGGGCAGTTTTGTCAGTTGGCATGTCATGTGAATGGTGAGTGGTTTTTCGCCCGATAGCCCGAAGAGCATGTCGATGATTTTCATCTCATCGGCTGGGAGCGATTTCAGTGTTTCCTTAAATTCCTCACGTTCCGCTAGCTCGACCATCGTTTCCTCTGGCGTGGCATGGGGTGAAGCAATGAATTGAAGGTTGTCAGCACCTTCGCCTTTATCTGCTGATGACTTGGCCGCGGCGTTCAGGCTGACAGGAACATCAATATGACGCATGTAAACCTTGAGGTTGGCCACAGTGACCTCAGCATGTGCCGCACACTCCTCTAGCGTCGGCATCCTGCCGTGTTCAGCAACAAATCCTGGCTGCCAGTTCCTAACCTTTTTAAGGGCCGTTAAACAGGCGCCTGGAAGGCGTACAAGGCGGTCAGAGTTATCTAACCCACGACTCATACTCTGCTGAATCCACCAATAGGCGTACGTGGAGAACTTGTAGCCGAGTGTTGGGTCAAACTTCAGAATCGCGCGTGAAAGGCCTAAAGCACCTTCTTGCACAAGATCCTCACGGCTGAGGTGTGTGGCGGCCATCTTCCACTTGTTGGCCAGCTTGCCAAGCAGACGCAGGTTGCAATTGAAGAACCTGTCGTAAGCACGCTTGCCGCGATTGATAATCCGCCGTTCGGCAGCATCAGGCTCGCGTTTTTCCTCGTCTAAAACCTGCTGCAATAGCAGCCAAGCTTGAATGCGATGCGCAAGTGAGATTTCTTGATCAGCAGAGAGCAAAGGGTGACGCTTTGCCTGATCCATAAACCAGTCGTAGCAGCCACCCTCTGTCTGATGCAGCATTAAAACGCAGGCGTTTCGCCAGAGTTAAGGGCAGCGGGATTGATGTTCCCAAACGCCCCGTATTCTCCCTGCTTGCCTTTGTAATTCAAGTAGATACCGTCCACTTCTTCTGTGGCTTTGGTGTCGTAGTTGTAGACCTTGCCAGTTTTGACCTTGTTGGGGTCATCGGCCATGTTCATCAGGTGATTGGCAAACGAGTGCACTGACTCCAGCGGAATGAAGACGGTCAGCTGCTTCGGGTTTTTGCCGTTGTCGTCATACTTGTTATCACCAAGCGACCATGTGGCTTGCTTGGGCAATGCGGGAGTGAATTCGGGCATCAGGTTTCAGGATGAGTTTGGATGATGTAGCGCAATGCGCTTGAGATTGAAAACTCTTTGTCTTTGCAGAACCGCATGAACGGCTCATACTCCGCCAAAGTTAGTTTCGACTGGATGTGGAACCGATTTTCCCGCTTGTTCTTCTCGTAGGTCAGCGGCGGTGGTTCGCGCATCGGGTTCAAGTTCTTGGATTAACTCTCGGCGTATCCGCCGTAGACGACTCAGCTTAACGCTGGAATCTCGCCACCGATGATACTGCTCTTTAACGAACTGACTGTCAACCGTGTCTTGCAATTCTGCAATCGCGTGTTGCAACAGTTCAGCAGCTAATCCGACGCTGCTATAGCCGTGTGCGTTCATTGTTCCTTGATCTCTTTTTTGAGACGTTCGGCACGTTCACGCAGCTGGATGTCGAACCAGTCGCCGTGTTCCTTCAGCGTGATGTGATCACGGTTGGGGATGCCTTTGGGGTTGCTGCGAGTTTCGTTGCAGCGGATGTTGAA
>JAYNUQ010000087.1:0-1724 GCA_038116375.1 Candidatus Poseidoniales archaeon
GCCGACTACCCGTACAGGGTGGTTCTCAACCGCACTGTGGTCCACGTGGCCATCGTTGAGTATCTCCAAACGATGGTGTATGACAACTTCAAAGCCAGCATTGACGACTTCGAGTACCACGATGCTTGTCTCGATGTTTGGCGCACGATGTGGGCCTACGGCGAGCGCCACCGCAACGGGGGTGTTTGAGTGCGCACCAGCCTCACTCACCCGCTCTACGTGTCGTGGTTTCCTCTCGAGGGAGACGACGGCAAACTGGGCATCACCCTGTGTCCGGGAAAGCATCAACCCGTCGCTTCCACAGGCAGCTGGGACCGGCAACTCGATGTTGACCTTCAAGCATTGGCCGATTCGGGCGTCACCCGTCTCATCAGTTTGATCACCGACGAGGACATGGAGGTTCTACGCGTCCCGGATTTACCCGATGAAGTGGCCCGCTTGGGCTTCGCTTGGGACCACCTTCCTCTTCCCGATACGACCGCCCCCACCGAGGCGTGGATGGAACGAGCACGACCGGTGTTTGACCATCTGCTTGACGCCGTTCCTGGAGGCGAGGTAGCGGTCGCTCATTGCATGGGCGGACTCTCAAGGGCCGGGACGTTTGTCTGCATCTACCTTTGGCTGAGAGGGGCATCGATGCGAGATGCCATTCAACGTGTTCGAGAAGAGCGTAGTCCTTACGCCATCAATGCCCGGCAGGTCGAATTCTTGTTGCTTCTAGAAGCGGATGTCCGCAACGGAGATGTTTGAGAATGAAGGCCAAGACCGTCTCAATCGCATATAAATCAGCAAAGAGAGAGAAGAGGGGAAAACAATGAACAACAATCCGACCAAAAAAATGATGCAAATGATAACCAAGCATGTTGACCACAACGAATACGAACACTATCTGGACGAGGCGAATTTGAGCGTAAGGGAGCTGCTCGCCTTGAGCAGTGAACTGTACAGGCTTTTTTCGGCTCAATGGGAAACCCAACAGGCATCCAACAACCATGGCGTCAACCCGTTTGATGTCATCTCTCTGCTCGAGGCCCGAGTTACCATTCTCGCTCGAACAGGAGATGAAGGGTATGCTGATTGGATGCAAGACATGTGGGATCTTGCCGTTCGATACTCTGACCAAGCAGGACTCAGCCGTAAGTTCAACCTCTTCGCTGAACTGGTTGCATCAACCAAGGCAGATCTCTCGAGAGAAGAGCGCTCTGTGCTCTTCTACACGCGTGCTCTCAACCGGCTTGCACAGCTCACCGATTATTGGATTGGAGAAGATGAAGCACGACCGTTGTGGAACGAGCTCATGGAGTACGCCCTTACGTCCATGGTAGACGATGAACAACATGAGGCGCTGAACGTCATCAAAGGCAATGCTCCGTGGTTTGCAGAAGAGAACGAACACCACTTCCAACGCTAACGCTTCGTCAAGTATCAGGTGTGAGGACAATGGAATGGGAGCCGAGCGAAGCATTGGTTGCATGGGGCAACGAACATTTTGGCAAGATGCCAGTGGGCAGCGTATGGGCGCCCGATGACAGCGGTGTGCAATATCAAAAATTGAGCCAAACCGGTTTCGTGCTCATTTTCCTTCTTGATGTGCCGTTAGCACATGAACACCATGAGAAATTCATGATTCTCATGAAGGCTTGTGGCTATGCGCTTGTAGACAGCTGATTGGCGGGCGATGGAGGATTCGAACCCCCGTCTCCGGCTCCGAAGGCCGGAAGGAT
>JAYNUQ010000088.1:0-1668 GCA_038116375.1 Candidatus Poseidoniales archaeon
AACAACAGTTTCTGGGTCATCCGGCGTTGAGGCGTTGGAGGGCCAGGGCGGCCCGTAGGCGCACAACCTTGACACGTTCTGAGGTGCCGGTTCGTTCCCGCAGGCATTGGATGGCCTGCCGCTCGGCCTCACCTGTTGAAAGAAGCCGCTCCAAACTCGCGCAACAGGAATAACGAACGACCCATTCGCCGTCCTGACAGCCATGACTCAGGGCCTGGAGGCAGCGTTGTCGCTGACTGTTGATCTCATGCGGACCACCCCTCAACTTCAGGTGGCCAAGCCCCTTGGCTGCTGCCCGTCTGACGCTTGGTCCGATGTCGTTGCCGAGGGCCTCGACCAGGGTGTTGAGGGCACAGCCGTCGGCGATCTCGGCTAGGGCTCGAACAGCCCAAGCTCGCGCTCCGTAATTCTGAGGGTCGAGGCGATCCAGAATTTGCGGGGCTGCTTCAGGGCCCAAGGCCACAAGGCCGCTGAGGGCAACACCCGCGAGGGCGGGGTTGTTGAACCCGATCACCTCGAGCAGTTTTGGAATCGAGCGCAAGTCGTTGCAGCGCACGAGTGCGGTGGTTGCCTGCATCAGCTCAGCGCTCGTTCTGGCGGCATCCACTGAAGCGATCGCTTGGCTCAGTGCGGAATTGGATGTCATAGGAGCTGGTCCATCGCTGCGAGCACCATTTGGCTGGCTTGCTCGGTGTTGAGGCTGAGGGGCTCGAGGCCGCGGGGATGTTCAGCCAGGCCTCGTAGAGCAATCAATTTGATGCTGTTCTCGATTGGGCTTTGGCTGATCCAGTCCAGAGCAGGCACCCAGCCAACGGCTCCAAGATCGAGCAACACTCCGCGTCGCACCAGCGTTGAAGCGCTCTGCAGCAGCGAAGGGAACTCCCTGGCCCACTGGGGGTCTTCTGTGAGCTGAAGCAGTGCTCTGAGGGAGGCGGAGCGGATCAGGGGCCTTGGGTCGTCGCTGAATCGAACCAAGGTGTCGATCACTGCTGCACCGGCATCACCGAGATCTCCCAGCGCTTCGATCTGCGCTTCGATCAAGCGGTCATCGCTGGCATCATCTGCACCCAGCTGCGAACAGATCAAAGCGACTGTCTCCCTGAACCCTTCGGAAGCTGCAGTGCGCGTGGCTTCTTCACGGATATGGCAGTCGTGGTGGGCCAAGCAGCTCAGGATTTCCTCTCTGGCTGCAACGGCATCGAGATGAACCATGGCGCGCAGAACGTTCAGGCTGAGGTTTCTGCAGTCCTCGTCAGGCTGTTCCCCTGCGCTCAGGAGTTCCTGAAGCGCAGCGCGAAGCAGAGGAAGCGTGCGTGGGTGCTGGCTGCGTTCATGGCCCAGCCACCATGCGGCGTAGTAGCGATCAGCAGGATCATCACGCTGCTCCAGCCGCCTGAGGGCTTCCTCCTCATCAATGGGCATTCCTTCGGAAGCGGAGGGCTCCTGGGTCATCGCCATGGCAATAAAAAAGGCTCCCCGGAGGGAGCCTTGCAGCATCGCAGGCTGTGAATCAGACCAGCGCGTTGATGGCGTAATCGAGGTAGGTGTTGGCTTCGCCAGCAGCATCGCCACTCAGGCCATGGTTGGCCTTGATGTACTTCAGAGCTTCCACGTACCAGGAGGGGGAGAGCTCGAAGGTGCGGTTGATCTCGTCGAGACCAGCCAGGA
>JAYNUQ010000089.1:0-1644 GCA_038116375.1 Candidatus Poseidoniales archaeon
ACGCTCGCCGACCGGTCTGTGCAAAGGATGGCACGGCCTAACCGACGAAGAGTTCAAGAAAAAATTGGAAGAATATAAATCGCAAAAGAGCGAGGAATGAACATGGGAAAAAACTGGAACACCATTTGGAGGTACATTCATCTGACGCTGGGCCTCGTACTCGTGGCCTACCACGCTCGTATTGCATACTACCACCAAGGGATGTTTGGCGTGACGTCGGTGTGGTCGGCAGAGACGGACAAATTCATCTCGACCGTCTTCATCTTCTTCGTGATGTGGACCGGCCTGGCGAAATGGCCCATCTACCCGTGGTACAAGAAACGCCAGAACCGCAAGAAGCGCGAGGCAAAGGCCGAAGCTGCTGAAGCGTAAGCAACGCAGATTCCCGAATGAAACGTTGAGGTCGGAAGACTATTTGGGAAGGAAAAGGACATCTGTGGTGCCTGTTATGGCCGTTTCATCGATCTCTTGACCTTTCAAATCACAGATGGAGTAGCCAATTGTTTTCAGTTCATTGAACACTTTCAACTCTTCATCCCATTTCGGGTGGGATGTGCCCCAACCGACTTCACAAAGAATAACGGGACGAGGAGTCCAAGTTCTCAATGAGTCGAGCATCCCACGAAGAACAAGATATTCGGAACCTTCTACGTCGATTTTGATGAAGGTCGGTACTGCATCGGGTTTGCAATTTTCGAAGTTTTTAACATGAATACGGACCTTTTCCATGTCGTCCGAGGCTTTGGATTCAACCATGGTGTTCCACCCGAGGTTGCCGTTGCTGGCGACGAAGAGGTCGACTTCGGTATCGCTATCGCTCAATCCGTAGTGGAAGATATGGGCATCATAGGGTGCGTCGTGGAAGGTTTCTTCGCAAAGCTTCGCAAGGTGCGGGAGAGGCTCGTACAGGTACAATGAACCCTTGAAATCGGTTTTTTCAGCCAGCAAACGAGAGAAGAAACCAACGTTGGCACCGACGTCAAAAACGACTCCATTTTGGTCGACGTAGGGGGCGATGGCTGAGACCAACTCTTCGAAGGCTGATTTTCGAATCTGATACCATTTCATGGCTTTTTTGTGAGAGACGGTCATGGCAGATTGTTTTGTTTCAGTGGAAAGCAAAATTTGGTTTCTCAGCCGAGTGAAGATATTCCCTCTGCCGAAGAAGTTCAAAATCCGCTTCATCGGCATGTTGATTCCTTCAAACGCCCCTTCTTATTGATTCCGACACGGTCCATCGCTAAAGCAGCAGAGAAGAAACTGACGCCGCTCCCGCTCTCCTCGGCCCCCCATCTCTGAGCGTCGCAGGTCTTGAACAGGCCTATATGAGCCAACGCATCAACCCAATTGCATGAATTTGCCAGAGCATCTCGGTGAGCGATGCAGGTGGCTCAGCGAAGCAAGAACGCCTGTTGGTGAAGGTCCCGTCGTGGTCTGGCTCAAGTCGCTGTTTCGGGTGCATGAGAACCCCGTCGTTGATGTGGGTCGTTGGATGGCCCACCACCATGAACGGCCGTTGCTGATTTACCACGGACTGGACGAACGCTACCCCCACGCCTCGCTGCGCCATCACAACGTCGTCATGGACGCGGCCGTGGACCTGCACCGAGGCTTCACCAAGCAGGGACTCCGCTACGTGTTTCA
>JAYNUQ010000090.1:0-1598 GCA_038116375.1 Candidatus Poseidoniales archaeon
TCCGTCAGGACAACGAGGAATTCCTCATGGCCGACGGTCGCCGCATCTTCCTGCTCGCTCGTGGTCGTCTGGTCAACCTCGCTGCGGCCGAAGGCCACCCCTCGGAAGTCATGGACATGTCCTTTGCCAACCAGTTCCTTTCCCTGGTTCGTTTGGCCAAGGAAGGCGGCTCCATGGGCAAGCAGGTCTACGACATCACGACCGAACAGGACCAAGATTTGGCAACCACCAAACTCGGGACCCTCGGTTTTAGCATTGACAAGTTGACCGATGCTCAACTCGCCTACTTGGACGATTACACCGTTGGAACATGAGATTCCTTCTCGGGCCCTCACCTGTGCGCTCCAGCGTCAGTTCGCTTGGCTTCGTATTGACCCTCAAATGGCTGGTGCGGTTGACGTGCCCAGTCGTGGAATGTACGCCTCTGGATTGACCGCCGCCAGATAGTCGGCGTCAGCAGGGTTTTCCAGTTCCTCGGCCGTCAACACTCGCCCGTCCAAGGTGAAGACGGTGTAACCCTGTTCCAGCAACGGAGCAAAGATGCCTTTGCCGTTTTTTCCGATGGATGCCAGGATGGTTTGTCGCAGTTCGAACAACACCAGCCCGACCTGCTGGTTCTTCAGCATGGTCGTGGCCCCCTTGAGAACTTCTTCTTCAAAGCCTTCAACATCAATCTTGAGGAAATCAATACGCTCAATGTCGTTGGCGGTGCAATAACGGTCCACCGTATCCACTTCAACGTCAATTTTCTCTACCGTGGGGGTGGCTGAGGTATCGCCGAGGGAATGGTGGCCGTGGAAACTTTTCACATGCAGTTGGAGGGTTCCCGGTTCACTCCCCAAGGCGAGTTTTGACAGCGTGATGTTCGTCGTTTTACGGAGTTGGATTTGCTCGTTTGTCATTCGGAGGTTGTCGGGGTGAGGCTCGAAGCCGTGCACGTGATGGGTACGGGTTGCGAACCAATTAGCGATGGTGCCGATGTTCGTGCCAACGTCGAACACAACGTCGTCTTTGGTCAGCAACGGCTCCACCACATCCAGCCAATACGTGGCATCGACGGACAAGTTTTCGTTGAGTGTCCACTTGAGGCGCTGACCCTCCAAGACCGGACGCAAGAGCCCCCGCTTGGGGTCGTGAACATACACGGTCAATTCGGATTTTTTGAGCCAACGCTTGACAATGGGTTCGGTGATGTATGTTGAATACAAACGGCCAGGAAGCCGTAATGCGTAGCGTCCGGCACGGTAGGGAAACGAGTCCTTCAGCCCCATGACACTCAGTCTCCGCCTTTCATCACATCACTTCAACCTATTCACGCCACGGCCGCAGGCCTTCATTGGCTCGGTCAATTGACGGTTTTTTCACACGGCAATTCTTGATATAGAGGTGTGAAGAGGGGGGGGCCATGACACAAGCGTGGTTGTTCACTTCTGAATCTGTGGCAGCAGGCCATCCTGACAAATTGTGCGATGCGATTTCCGACGCCATCGTCGACGCGTGCCTCGCCCTTGACCCCAAGGCCAAGGTCGCCGTTGAGACCCTTGTGAAGGGCCGTGAAGACCGCTCCCACATCGTGCTGGCCGGTGAGGTCAAACTCG
>JAYNUQ010000091.1:0-1594 GCA_038116375.1 Candidatus Poseidoniales archaeon
GCTAAACACCCTTGTAAACAAATTAAGTATTCACAACGGGTTGCAGTCTGCTCTATTCATCCCTACCCATGTGGATGCCCGTTGATGGTTCATTCTTGGTCTTTGGACCACGATTTCCGCATCACAATCCCCGCCGCTTCACCCGCATCCATCGGGTCGTAATCGTGCTCGAAGATGAGGTGCTTCACCAGGTTGTGCTGCGCTACGCTTTCGTTGCACACCGGGCAGTTGTGGCGGTCGGGTTCACGGTAGCCTTGGAAGGCCGCTCGTCCTCGGGGCGTGGCGAGACCCGAGACGGTACGCAGCAGCGTCGACATGAACACGAGCCCGAAGAGCACCATGCAGCACCCCAGTCCACCAAAGAAGCCCGAGCCCGAACCGTCTTGAGTCAAGCGAATGTTCTGCGTCATTTTCCCTTCGCTGGTGTTGCGAAAGGTGTCGAGGTCAATGGTGTGGGTGAAGTTTTCGCCACGCAGCTGCAGATAGATTTCGGTGCCGTCGTCTTCCTGTTCAACTTCGATGGCGATCAGAAACATGCCGTTGGCGTCCGTGATGGCGCTGGCCCCCCGATACTGGTAGCAGTCCACTTCGCCGGGAGGGCACTCAACGTAGACGTCCCGCAGCATCACGGGCATGTTGTCGCTGTAGGTGGCCTGGCCCGAAATGCGGTAGGTTTCGGCGCTGGCCATGGGAAGAGCAAACACCGCCACGAGGAGGACGAGCATGACGGTGCGCATGGGTTCAAACGATTCGGCTGGACTTATGAAGGGTTGATTTCGCCCAATCGTTCTTTGACCGCAGAGAGAAGCCGTGCACATGGGGACCCTTGTAACCGGAACCGCCGCCACCTACGTGGAAGAACTGCACATCAACACCGACAAGCGCTACGAAATCGTCTGCATCACCCGAGACGTCGAACGGATTGTGGCTGAAAGCGGCATTGCGGACGGTCTGGTGCTCGTGAATCCGATGCACATCACCGCCTCGTGTTATGTCAACGACTTGGAGTACGGTTTGCACCACGACATCATGACGTGGCTCGAGAAACTGGCGCCCTTCTACGGCAGTGACGGTCGGCAGGGGGAGGAATACCACCACCACCGCACGGGGGAGGACAACGGGGATGCACACCTCAAGCGGCAATTGTTGGGCCAGCAGGTCACGATGCCGGTGCGCGACGGACGCTTGCATTTGGGGACGTGGGAGCAGATTCACTACGCCGAATTTGACGGGCAGCGCAACAAACGCATCCTGGTGAAAGTCGTCGGGGTGATGGGCGAGTGACGCTTTCTTCACCGCCGGAGATGATCGGCTACATGGCGGATTTGGGCGTGGAGCGCACCCTGTGGACGCCAGGGGCTTCCCGCTTGGAACTCACGCTGACCGAAGACCACCTCAACAAAGGCGGCGTGGCCCACGGTGGCATTCACATGATGCTGCTCGATTCAGCCCTCGGCAGTGCGCTCGTGGCTTCCCTGAAGGTCGAGGAGTGGTGTGCGACCGCGCAACTCTCCACCAGTTTCCTGGCGGCCGCCCGACCCGGTGAACGCATGGTGGCGGAAGGGCGCGTCGTGCGACGCGGAAAGAACGTGGC
>JAYNUQ010000092.1:0-1573 GCA_038116375.1 Candidatus Poseidoniales archaeon
CCCCAACCCATACGCTGAGCCTGGGCTGGCAGAGTCTGTGCTGCCACCATTACAATACCCAACAGACAGGATGACAAACCAACAACAGTGTTGCTGATGTCACGTTGATCTTGGTTCAGGTCACTCATAGGAGACCACAGTTTAGACAGTTTCATAATCAGGAAGCAAGTGTTTGAAGTTTAGAAATGAGTTTGTTTTGGACTTGGTGAATACGAGCACGAGACACACCATAAACCTGTGACAGTTCCTGCAAGGTGCGCTCACCCTCACCATCAAGACCATAACGCTGAATCAGCATGTTATAGTCACGGTCAGACACAGTGGCACGCAGTTTGTCCAACAGAAAGTGTACATCAATCTCGTTGTCATTGTCAACAACATAAGACTGGCCCACAGTATCCTGTAGCTCACCATCCTCACCAATCATAGCATTGAGAGAATAGGTGAATAGAGAGTTACAGATGGTCTCATCTGCACCAGGGATAAGGTCACAAACCTCATCAAGAGTAGGAACACGATCCAACTCACGAGTCAGACGCTCAATAGTCTTATTGACTTGTGAGTTCTGAAGTGCAACATGCACAGGAAGGCGAACAGTGCGGTAGTTTTGGTGATAGTATGCACGAACACGAGCACTGATCCAATAATAAGAGTAAGTGGACAGTCTCAGGTTACGGGAAAGGTCAAACTTACGCACAGCGTGCATAAAACCAATGACACCCTCTTGATACAAGTCATCATAAGAACAGTTAGCGTTCTTCATGGGGAACTTGTTGACAATTTTGTGTACCAATCCAGTGTTGAATCGCACAAGACGATTCATAGCACGTTGGTCACCATCTTGAGCACGTCCAATAAGATGACGTTCCTCAACTTGTGTCAGTCGTTCAGTGGTCAAGTGATCTCCTTTGTTGATACTACTATAATGGCACAGGATGACCCACTGTGCAAGGGGTTGTGTGCCAGTTTAGTAACTGTCCCCTCTGGTAGGGTGTTCAAACGTCACTGACACACAATAAAGCTCACCATCAAGGATAAACTCATCCTCAGCATATTGTGGGGTGATGTTTACCTCGTCACAATAGTCAAGAACATCACTCCAGAACTGTTCAAAGGTTTGTTCAGTTTGGTTCATCACTCTCTAGAATAACGTGTTTAATATTATGGCGCAAACCATGCGCTCTGTCAACCATATTGCCAAACATCTGGCCACCACTCTCCTCTAGCTCGATAACAAGACGTTCAAGGGCAGTAACAATGAGAGCCCAATCAGATAGGTGCAGGTGACCAGTGCGAATATCGTTGAAATTGTGAATTTGATTGTCATCATTTAGAATTTCATCATTGAGCTCATCCATTTGTACTCCTAGACTCTTAGTCCATCAAACAATTTGGCTTCTGCCTCTTCAGGAATGAAAATACCCTTCTTGCGACGAGCTTCCTGTACTTTACCACTCAACATAGCAGCTGAGGTGACAGGAGCAGCAATGGCTGTGGTGATACCCAAGTCAATAACTGCCAAGGGAATACCAACCACAGCCACACCAGTTGCAACAGCAGTGGGTAACCAGTT